>NZ_KE384218.1:424278-1112941 GCF_000424645.1 Gillisia sp. JM1 | reverse complement strand
TCTACAAGGTAGATTGTATACGCGTTACGCACCCGTGCGCCGGTCGTCGGCGGTGCAAGCACCCCGTTACCCCTCGACTTGCATGTGTTAAGCCTGCCGCTAGCGTTCATCCTGAGCCAGGATCAAACTCTTCATCGTTAATTTTTAAATATTGTAACAATTACAAGGTCTGTTTCAAGTATCAAATCTTACGATCCAATACCTACTCAAAATATTCTTCTAGTCTTAATTCTTATCTTTTGGTTTCTTCTGCCGTTCTTGCGAACAACATTGAAACGCGCTGTCAATTCAATATATCAATGAACATATCCCATCTGCTCTTTCGAGCCGTCTTCCCAAAGGGAAGAATTAAATGGACTTATTGTGGAAATAAAAGGAGTTGAACCTCTTTCTTAACTACCCAACCTCGGGATCTCTTTTCAATAACTAATCGTGAACTTTACTACCGCTCAAAGCGGCTGCAAATATACAATGCTTTTTCTTTATCTTCCAAAACTATTTGAAGTTTTTTTTAGATAAATTTTTTAAGAACTTCGTCTCTTAAAACGTACATCATATTCTCACTAATCAAGGAACTTTTTGTGCCGCTAAACGCGGCTGCAAATATACCAACTTTAAATTCATTCCGGCAAACTTATTCTAAACTTTTTTTAAGTTAATTTCTAACCCTAAAAACGCTTGAATCTACCAGTATACAATGAACTTAGCCTCCAAATCAACTACTCGCTGATCGCTTAGCGGGTGCAAATATACAGTTCTTTTATGTTCCCCCGCAAGTTTTAAAAATAAAATATCAATTTATTTTCAACCTCTTCTCAAAAAAGCGGGGAACTAAAATACAATAATTTTCTAATCAATTCCAAATCAGATCGATATAAATTTTTAGTCATTTTAAATAAAGAAAAGTTTTTTAAATGTTAACTTAAAAATATTGAAAGTGATCCCACTTTCCTATAGTTACCACTATTCCGTTTTAACTTAACCTCTCCTCCTATTATAATAAAATAGCGAAAAACACTCATTATGCTCTCTCTATATAATAGAGCAATAAAACAATCCTTACCTCTTATAATATATAATGACAAACTCTTCTCCAAACTCTTGTATTGTGTTAGGGATAGCAACAACATCCTTTTGGCGGTATGGAATATATGTTTCTCTATATAATAGTAGATGATCTATTAGTCTAAATATAAATAAGACATTAGTGAATAGACAAAAGATAGCGTGAATAGCCCGACCCCGATTTTTTAAATCGGGGGAACACCCAAATAATATTCATGAATATATAGACCTTGTATATTGTGCAACCACATTTAACCTATTATCTTTGCCCACTTAAGATAGGAATATGATAAAAATAAGTTTGCCTGATGGCACTATTAAGGAATTTGAAAGTGGTGCTACCCCAATGGATGTAGCTAAAAGTATAAGTGAGGGATTTGCACGGAATGTGGTTTCTGCAAAATTTAATGATACTGTGGTAGAAGCTTCCACTCCACTTAATACAGATGGTAGTCTTATATTATATACGTGGAAAGATAAGGAAGGGAAAAAAGCATTTTGGCATTCTACTTCTCACGTTATGGCGCAGGCCATTGAGCAGTTATATCCAGGATCCAAATTAACCATTGGACCAGCTATTGAAAATGGCTTTTATTATGATGTAGATTTTGGGGAACAAAAGATTTCTGAAAACGATTTTAAGGAGATAGAGGATAAAATGCTAGAAATAGCTCGTGAAAAACATGAATTTAGCATGAGGTCTTCTACCAAGGCTGAAGCCTTATCTTATTATAAAGAACAAAACAATCTTTTTAAAGTTGAGCTTATTGAAAATCTGGAAGATGGAACTATCACTTTTTGCGACCATGACACCTTTACAGATCTATGCCGTGGCGGACATATTCCGAATACCGGAATTATTAAAGCCGTAAAATTAATGAGTGTTGCCGGAGCTTACTGGAGAGGAGACGAAAAAAACCCTCAACTTACAAGAGTTTATGGAGTTTCATTTCCAAAACAAAAAGACCTTAAGGAATATTTAGAATTATTAGAGGAAGCAAAAAAACGTGATCATAGAAAACTAGGAAAAGAATTGCAACTTTTCACGTTTTCTCAAAAAGTGGGACAAGGTTTGCCATTATGGCTTCCTAAAGGTGCAGCCTTAAGAGAGCGTTTGGAGAATTTTTTGAAAGCAGCTCAGAAAAAAGCTGGTTACGAAATGGTGATCACTCCACATATTGGTCAAAAAGAACTTTATGTGACCTCTGGTCATTATGAAAAATATGGTGCAGATAGTTTTCAGCCTATCCTGACTCCTAATGAAGGAGAAGAATTTTTATTGAAACCTATGAACTGCCCACATCACTGTGAAATTTATAATTCGGCTCCATGGAGTTACAAAGACCTTCCGAAACGATTTGCTGAATTTGGAACGGTTTATAGATATGAACAAAGTGGTGAATTACATGGTTTAACTCGTGTTAGAGGTTTTACTCAAGATGATGCACATATCTTTTGTACTCCAAATCAATTAGATTCTGAATTTAAAAAAGTAATAGACCTTACCTTATATGTTTTCGAATCTTTAGGTTTCGACGAATTTACAGCTCAGGTTTCTTTAAGAGATCCTGAAAACAAGGAAAAATATATTGGGAATGATGATGTATGGGAAAAGGCTGAAAATGCTATTCTTTCAGCAGCAAAAGAAAAGGGTCTTAATTATGTAGTTGAAACTGGAGAAGCAGCATTTTATGGTCCAAAATTAGACTTTATGGTGAAGGACGCTTTAGGCAGAAGCTGGCAACTTGGCACAATTCAAGTAGATTATAATCTGCCAGAACGTTTTGAACTGACATACAAAGGAAGCGACAATGAAATGCATAGACCAGTAATGATCCATAGAGCGCCATTTGGTAGCATGGAACGCTTTGTTGCTGTGCTTTTAGAAAACACTGGAGGAAATTTCCCTCTTTGGTTAACACCGGAACAAGCTATTGTACTCTCTCTCAGCGAGAAATATGAAAAATACTCACAAAAAGTTTTAGATTTGCTTGAAAATGACGAAATTCGCGCAGTGTCCGACGACCGAAGCGAGACCATTGGCAAGAAAATAAGGGATGCTGAAATGAGTAAAGTACCTTATATGCTGATTATTGGAGAGCAAGAAGAGAAGGATGGTACAGTTTCTGTACGTAGACATGGGGAAGGCGATATTGGCACAATGCTAATTGAAGACTTTACCAAATTAGTAAATAACGAAATCAAAAAAACGCATAAAGCGTTTGAAGTATAATTAAAATTAGACAGCCATAGCAATACGTAGAAAAAGATCGAAGCGACCGCTAAGAGAAATTAAAGAAGACCAACACCGCATTAACGGAAAAATCCGGGCAGAAGAGTTACGACTTGTTGGCGACAACATCGAAATGGGAGTATATCCCACTACAAAAGCAATGGAATTTGCTGAAGAGCAAGGTCTAGATCTTGTGGAAATTTCTCCTAATGCGAAACCACCAGTTGCAAAGGTGATGGACTATAAGAAGTTTCTTTATGAGCAAAAGAAACGAGAAAAAGTCTTAAAGGCGAAAGCAAGTAAAGTAGTGGTTAAAGAAATTCGATTTGGTCCACAAACCGATGACCATGATTATGAATTCAAAAAGCGTAATGCTGAGAAATTCCTAAAAGATGGAGCCAAGCTTAAGGCTTTTGTATTCTTTAAAGGAAGGTCTATTGTTTTTAAAGATCAGGGTCAGATATTACTTCTTCGTCTTGCAACAGATTTAGAAGAAGTAGGTAAAGTGGAACAAATGCCTAAACTGGAAGGAAAACGTATGACAATGTTTCTCTCTCCTAGAAAAACGAAATAAGAACGTTAATTATAAAATTACACGAGCATGCCTAAAATGAAAACTAAATCCAGTGCCAAAAAGCGTTTTAAGCTTACAGGTACAGGTAAAATTAAAAGAAAGCACGCGTTTAAAAGTCACATCTTAACAAAGAAGTCTAAAAAACGTAAGCTTGCTCTAACGCACAGTACTTTAGTACATAGTGCAGATGAGAAAAATATCAAAACTCAACTACGTTTAAAGTAGATTGAAGTTTTTGATGGTTTAAACTATTTAAAAACCCTGGAGTAGTGCAATGAAAGTATTCAGAATTAATAATTTATGAATCGCCTTCTTCAAAAACAATTAAAATTATGCCAAGATCAGTAAATTCAGTTGCCAAGAGAGCCAGAAGAAAAAAGGTTCTTAAGCAAGCAAAAGGTTACTTTGGACGTCGTAAAAACGTTTGGACAGTAGCAAAAAACGCGGTTGACAAAGCAATGTTATATGCTTATAGAGACCGTAAAAACAACAAAAGAAATTTCCGTTCTCTTTGGATTGTGCGTATTAACGCGGGAGCTAGAATACACGGGATGTCTTATTCTCAGTTTATGGGAGGTTTAAAATCTGCAAAAATCGATTTAAACCGTAAGGTTTTAGCCGATCTAGCAATGAACCATCCAGAAGCGTTTGGAGCTATAGTTAACAAAGTAAAATAATATTTTTCACGATTAACGTTCTTATATTTAAAAACCCACTCTAGTAGAGTGGGTTTTTTTGTTTGTAGTATTTTTAGAGCTTCGGAAAATTCATGTTGTCTGGTTTTAGAACCTGAAACAATTTTGAAAGTTATAGAAGGAGAGAGAGAGAGAGAGAGTGACATCTAACTTTATTTTTAAGTCAAAAAGAGGATTTGACAAGCTACCTTGACGTATTTTCAAAGTTACTCCCAATAAGAGACCCTGAAACTAGTTCAGGGTGACGATACTGTTTTAACTGCCGTCATGCTGAACTCGTTTCAGCATCTTTCATACGTCAATTTCCTACGCTAGATAAATTTTATTATCACAGGTCTCAGCCTGACATTCGGATTATTTTAAGTTTTCATTCGAATGAAATGAGGAATCTCTGCTAAGATGTATTTAGATACTTTCAGATCGTAGCTATGTTAAGAATCACATCGGTTTAAGTTTTTTGTTTCTTTTTCTTTGCGGCTGGAAACAATACATTATTTAAAATTAATCTATAACCTGGAGAAGTTGGATGTAATTCCAATTCGGTTTTAGGATCTCCTACCCTGTGTTGATAATCTTCTGGATCATGGCCCCCATAAAAAGTAAAAAAACCACGACCTTTTATACCGTGAATATAGCGAGCTTCTTCATTCAATTTACTTTCAGCTAGAACCAGTATATTAGATTTTAGCGTCGCTCTATTAAATGCAGTTGTCTGCCCCATAAAGCCCTTAACTAACATAGTATGATTTTGGTTTAACATGGTAGGAATAGGATCCCATTTTGCAGAAAACTCCATTAAAGTGAAATAATCTGTATTTGTAGCTATTTGTCTCTTATCTGTCATGTCTATAGAGGAGAATTCGTAGATCATCGGGTTTCGTTCTAAAATGAAATCTTTAAATGCAAAAGTATTTTCAAAATCTATTTTACCTTGATAGCCTGGATCGCTAGGATCTCCATCGAACATAGGCTCAGCTATGTCTATTCCTGCAGCGGCAAGCGCAATATCAAAACTATCGGTAGCGCTGCACATTGCAAACATAAACCCACCACCTATAACATAATCTCTAATCTTTAAGGCTACAGCCAATTTTTCTTCAGAAACTTTTGAATATCCTAATTTAGTAGCTAATGCTTCAGCATCTGCTTTTTCTTTTATATACCAAGGAGTGGTTCTATAATTTCTATAAAACTTACCATACTGTCCTGTAAAATCTTCATGATGCAAATGAAGCCAATCATATAATAAAAGAGCATCTCCCAGTACCGCTTCATCATAAATAGTTTCGTAGGGAATTTCGGCATAAGTTAACACCATCGTTACGGCATCGTCCCAAGGTTTATTCCCTGTTGGGGCATAAACTGCTATTTTAGGAGCTTTTTCTAAAATAACTGCTTCCATATTTCTGGAAGGACTCTGAATTTCTTCCAGTATTGATTGTGACTTTTCATCACTCAAAACTTCAAAAGAAACACCTCGAATTTTACATTCCCTTCTTAAAGCTTCAGTATCTGAAATAAGAAAAGAACCTCCTCTATAGTTAAGCAACCACTGTACATTTAAATTATTCTGAAGAGCAAAATATGTAATCCCGTATGCTTTTAAATGATTCTCTTGGGTTTGAGCATCCATAGGAATCAATATCTGAGAGGCTTGTATTTGAAAAGAAATAAAAAATAAACCCAGTACAAAAATTAAATTTTTTATACCGGGTGGTAATTGGCAACTATATTGGTTGGAATAGAATACACTATCAACACAACATGTAGGTTTGTTTTCACTATAAGATTTGGGAACTACTTTAAAGTAGTTATAAAATAAATTTTTAAAACGGCACGTCGTTATCATCATCATTAAAATCATCGTTCATCGAGCTTCCGAAGGCTTCATCTGCCGAAGGACTAGGCAATTTACTACCACCAAAAGGATCTTCGCTTTCACCCTCATTCATTTTAGAATGAAACTCTCCAAATGGAGAATCAAAGTCATCTAAGTTATCAAATTTACCAAGATGCCCAACAAATTTCAAGCGGACACTCTCCAGACCACCATTACGGTGTTTAGCAACAATGAATTCACCCTGCCCAGCTGTTGGAGAGCGTTCTTCATCATCCCATTCATCAATTTTATAATACTCTGGGCGGTAAATAAATGAAACAATATCGGCATCCTGCTCTATCGCTCCAGATTCCCTCAAATCACTTAATAAAGGTCTTTTACTTCCTCCACGAGTTTCTACAGCACGAGATAGTTGAGAGAGCGCAATAACAGGTATTGCTAATTCCTTAGCTAAGGCTTTTAAGTTTCTAGAGATTGTAGATATTTCCTGTTCCCTATTCCCTCCTTTAACTGAGCTCCCAGCCGTCATTAACTGCAAGTAATCTACCATTATCATTTTTATACCATGCTGTGATGCCAATCTCCTAGCTTTTGCTCTAAGATCAAAAATGGATAATGATGGAGTATCATCTATAAATAACGGAGCCTTCTCCAGATCTTTTACCTTAACATTTAATTGCTCCCACTCATGGGTTTCTAAATTCCCAGTTCTAAGTTTTTCTGAAGATAATCCTGTTTCCGAAGATATTAGTCGAGTGATCAATTGTACCGCAGACATCTCCAAGGAGAAGAATGCAACAGGAATATTATGTCCCACGGCAATATTTCGAGCCATGGATAATGTTAATGCCGTTTTACCCATACCCGGACGAGCAGCGATAATAATTAAATCACTAGGCTGCCAACCAGAAGTAAGCTTATCTAATTTATCAAAGCCTGATGGCACTCCACTTAATCCATCTTTATTGGAAATTTCCTGAATTCTGTTTTTTGCCTGAATAACCAAACTATGTGCCGTCTCTGAAGAACGTTTAATGTTCCCCTGAGTAACTTCATACAATTTGGATTCCGCAGTATCTAAAAGATCAAAAACGTCGGTTGCTTCATCGTAAGACTGTTCAATAATTTCGTTAGAAATTTTAATTAGACTTCGCTGAATATATTTTTGAAGAATGATCCGGGCATGAAATTCAATATGCGCAGAAGAGGATACTTTTTGGGTTAGTTGGATCAAATACCATTCGCCACCTACTTTATCTAAATTTCCATCCTTACGCAATTGATTAGAAACGGTTAATAAGTCAATCGCCTCTGTGTTCTCAAAGAGTTTATAGATAGCCTCATAGATCAATTTATGCCCAGTTTTATAAAACACATCGGAGTGTAAAATATCTATAATTTCATCTACTCCTTTTTTATCGATCATCATGGCTCCAAGCACAACCTCTTCTAAATCAACAGCTTGTGGGGGGATTTTGCCTTTCTCAAGACTTACAACATTGCCTTGGCCATAGTTTAGTTTTTGTGGGATTGTAACTTTTTCCATATTACGAATGTAAATAATTTGTTAAGATATCCTTAATTAAAAGGATACAACTTAGTTCACAGGTAATAAACAATTTCCCTGTTGATAACTTAATATTTTTGTTGATAAGGCCAAAAAAATCCGAAGAAAATCTTCGGATTTTTTTGAATGTATGACTAAGAAAGAACTAATCTTTAAAGACACCCATATTAGAATACTTATCCATTCTTTTATTTACCAATTCCTTTGGTGATAAGTTTCGGAACTCATTATAAGAAGACAAAATTGAATTTTTTACCGTATCAAAAGTTTCCTCTCTATTAGTATGAGCACCTCCAAGTGGTTCTTTTACGATTTCGTCTATTAACTTTTGCTTTTTCATGTCTATAGCAGTAAGTTTTAAGGCATCTGCTGCTATTTCTTTATATTCCCAACTTCTCCATAAAATAGAAGAACAAGATTCCGGAGAAATCACAGAGTACCAAGTGTTTTCCAACATAAGAACTTTATCTCCTACTCCAATTCCTAAGGCACCACCACTAGCTCCTTCCCCTATAATCACCACTATAATTGGCACTTTTAGGCGAGTCATTTCTAATATGTTTCTAGCAATAGCCTCTCCCTGTCCTCTTTCTTCTGCTTCCAATCCTGGATATGCTCCTGGAGTATCTACAAAGGTCACAACCGGAACTCCAAACTTCTCTGCAGATTTCATTAAGCGTAATGCTTTACGATATCCTTCGGGGTTTGCCATTCCAAAATTACGATACTGTCTTGTTTTGGTATTAAATCCTTTTTGTTGACCCACAAACATAAAGCTCTGGTCTCCAATTTTCCCAAGACCACCAATCATTGCTTTATCATCTTTTACATTTCTATCCCCATGAAGTTCAAGAAAAGTATCACCGCAAATTGCTTTTATATAATCTAGGGTGTAAGGTCTATTAGGATGTCTTGAAAGTTGAACACGTTGCCAAGCTGTAAGATTCTTATAGATCCCTTTTTTGGTCTCTATTAATTTCTTCTCGATCTGTTTACAGGTAGCAGTAACATCTACTTCACTTTCTGCCCCTATATTACAAGCCTTTTGGTATTGTTCCTCTAACTCTTTAATGGGTAATTCAAAATCTAAATATTCCATGTTAAGTTATTGTGTTTTTTAATTAGCCTACAAATATAACAAACTTTGAAAGGAAGAATTCCTAAGATATCTTATTAATTTTTCGTTTTGTTTTAAGAAAGCCATTCAGGATAACAGTAGACAGAATTAGCAAGGCTCCATAATAGAATTGGGGATTCATTTGCTCTTTACTACCAAATATTAAAAATGCCAAAAATATTCCATATATAGGCTCCAAGTTGATTGTGAGCATTATAGTATACGGGCTTAGATGTTTCATTACAGCAACTGCTGCAATAAAGGCGTAAGCTGTACATATAGAGGAGAGAATTAATAAATACCACCAATCTTCAGAAGAAATAGTAAAAAAAGAAAGATTAAATCCCTCATCTCCACCACTACTGAAGGACATTATAGCTAAATAAATACTTATTGCGACTACCCCAGTTAAAAGCTCATAGAATGAAATCACTGAAGGAGCAGTGTCTCTTATCAATTTACCATTCATTAAAGTGAAAATAGCAGACAAGAAAGCTGAAATTAATCCTAAAATTATCCCCAGAGTATATTTTGTTTCTACCTGAAAAATAATATACAAGCCTATAATTACTAACAACCCAAACAGGATTTAAGACCGTTGCAAGGAATAAATTGTTGAAAATCGGAGTATAAAAACAATTTAATCAATTGATATTTAATTGGTTAAGTCTTATTTTTAATGTATGAAATTACAGAAACAACCCACATTGGCAGACACAGTTTGCGATTTGAGAGCAAGAAAGATAAAAACAACATTTTTTAATCAAATAAATGCGCTGATCGATTGGGACACAATCGAAAAACTAATAGATGCCGATTATTCCAAAGGAAAAAGTGCTGTAGGCAAACCTTCCTATAACGGCCTGTTGTTATTTAAAATGTGTCTTTTGCAAAGTTGGTACGGATTGAGCGATTATGAAGTAGAAGATCGATTGAACGATAGTATCTCATTCAGTTATTTTTGTGGAATGCACATAGATGAAGTTGCACCCGACCATAGTACCTTAAGCAGATTTAGAACCGCACTAACCAAAACCAAGACCTTTGAGAAGCTCTTCGGTTCGATCAATGACCAGCTTGAGGCTCACAAGATCATTGTCAAAAAAGGAATTATAGTGGATGCCAGTGTCATAGACACGCCACTTCGACCAAAAGGAAAGACCAATCACAAGGTAACCGAAGATCGCTCGGACCAAGAGGTAGCAGTACAAAAAGAGTATGCCGAGAGTGTAGATAAAGATGGTACCTGGCTAAAGAAAAGAGGGAAATATCATTTTGGGTTTAAAAAACATCACGTTACAGATCAAGAAGGACTTGTCTTGGGAGTATTGACCACCACGGCAAGTAAAAACGAGATAGCCAATTTAGAAGAAGTGCTGGAAACAGTGAACGTAGATTTGCCAAAAGATATTCCATTAAAAGCCGACAAAGGCTATCAATCGAAGAAAAACATGGAGCTGTTGAAAAAAAGGAATCTGAAAAATCATATTCTAAAAAAGGCAAAAAAGAATAAACCATTGACCTATTGGGAGAAGAAGTTCAATAAATTGATCGGTAAAACAAGGTTCAAGGTAGAGCGGACATTTGGCGGGATAAAAAGATGGTTCAGCGGAGGATTGGCAAGATACCGGGGAATGGAAAAAATGCATACCCAAAACCTGATGGAGGCCATGTGCTATAATTTGTATCGAAGTCCAGGGATAATTGCGTCCAATTGTAAAAACTAAGAGAAAAACAGTAAGAAAATGAATTCTAAAGACAAAAAAACGAAGTAAAAACCACAGTTCTTGATAAAAAACAATCGGAAATCCATCTAAAAAATGGATTGCAGTAATTTATTGAATTTTGCAACAGTCTTGATTTCATAACCCACAAACTTTCGTTTATAAAAAATAGGCTCTAGGATAGAAGTAAAAAAAGCTCCTGTAGAAAGTAAAGCTAATGTAATAGAGACATTAGATACTTTTATTGCAGCAAAAAATGTTAGCCAATGCAACGCGATCACAATGCCGGCAATTATTAGAACCCCTAATTTTCTTTTTGTAAGCTTTAGATTTCGTTTTCTCAATTTGATGTACAAGAAAACAAAACCACTAGCAAGCAACATTCTGTACCAAACTAAGGGAACTGCATCTAAAGATATTAATGCCCCTAAAACTGCGGTAAATCCCCAAATAAAAACAATTACGTGAAAATGGAGGTAGCTTCTAAGTTTATCGTTTGGCATTGAACAAAAGATAGATAGCTAAAATCCCAAAAGACACATTAGGAAACCACACTGCAATTAGCGGTGAAAAAGTAGATTGCTCTGCCAATGTCCCAAAAACCTTGTCGAAGAATATAAAAATAAAAGCCAAGGAGATCCCTAAAGCTAAATTTACTCCCATTCCTCCTCTTCGTTTTATTGAAGAAACGGCAACGGCAATAATAGTAAGTATAAAAGCTGAAACAGGTAAACTCCATCTTTTGTAAGCTACCACCAGATACCTATTCATATTTCCAGAACCTCGCCTAGCTTCTTGATCTATAAAATCATTAAGTTCATTATAATTGAGGGTTTCGGCGATATAGGTAACAGGTGTTAATTCGTCAAATTCAAATGGTAGGATAGTATCTAAAGTTCGTTCATGAAAAATTTGATCCCCTTCTTCCCCTATAATTCTCTTATCAAAATTGCTTAAAGTGTAGGTGCTGTCTGCTTCGTTATACTGTAATCTTGAAGCGCTTAATTTGAATGTCAATTTATTCCCTTCAAAATGTTCTAAAGTAAAATTTCTAGCAGATTTCGATTTCGGCTGAAAGTTACTTGCGTAGATATATTCATCGTCATTTATCTGCCTATAAACATCACTGGTTTCCTTGACCTCTGCCCCCTTTTTGAGATATTGGTATTTAAACTCATTAAAACCTTTACTAGCATTTGGAGCCAAATACATACTCATTACCAAGGCGCCGATACAAACTATGGTTGCCCCAATCATGTAAGGTCTTAAAAATCGCCAAAACGAGACCCCACTACTTAAAAAAGCAATGATCTCTGTATTATTTGCAAGTTTTGAAGTGAACCAAATAACCGATAGAAATAAGAATAAAGGAAAAAGCAGATTTGCAAAGTAAATAGTAAAATCTAAATAATAAGCAGCAACTTCTATAAAAGGAACCTCATTTTCCAAGATCTTATCGATCTTTTCAGCAAGATTTACAATAATACCAATAGGAACAAACAGCAGTAGCATTAGGATAAAAGTCCCCAAATAGCGTTTTAATATGTACCAATCTAATATCTTCAATTTACAGGCGCTTATTCATTTGTTGTACCATTCTATTTTTCCAGCTGGCAAAATCTCCCGCTAAGATATGTTTTCTAGCCTCACGCGTTAACCAAAGGTAGAAACCTAGATTATGAATTGTAGCAATTTGCTTGCCCAATAATTCATTTACTGTAAAAAGATGTCTTAGATATGCTTTAGAGTAATCGGTATCAACAAATGTTATGGCCATATCATCTATTGGAGAGAAATCGTCATGCCATTTTTTATTCTTTATATTAATGGTTCCATGTGCCGTAAATAACATCCCATTTCTTGCATTTCTGGTAGGCATCACACAATCAAACATATCTATTCCCAGTGCAATGTTTTCCAAAATATTAATTGGAGTTCCTACTCCCATCAGGTACCTTGGTTTATCTTCAGGCAATACTTCTGTAACAACTTCCGTCATCGCATACATTTCTTCTGCAGGTTCCCCTACAGATAATCCCCCAATTGCATTTCCCTCTGCTCCTACAGATGCGATATATTCTGCAGATTGTTTTCTAAGATCTTTATAAGTACTTCCTTGAACAATTGGAAAAAATGCTTGACTGTAATCATACTCAAATGGAGTTTTCTCCAAATGGCTAATGCATCTATCCAACCATCTATGCGTCATGTGCATTGAACGTTTTGCATATTTATAATCGCAAGGATATGGTGTACATTCATCAAAAGCCATAATAATGTCGGCTCCAATGACACGCTGAATTTCCATTACATTTTCTGGAGTGAAAACATGATAAGAACCATCTATATGAGATTTGAATTTTACTCCATTCTCTTTAATTTTTCTTCTTTCTGAAAGCGAGTAAACCTGGTACCCACCACTATCTGTAAGTATACTTCTATCCCAATTCATAAATTTATGAAGCCCACCAGCTTTTTTTAAGATCTCGGTTTGAGGCCTTAGGTACAAGTGGTAAGTATTCCCTAAAATTATATCTGGATTAATATCTTCTTTTAATTCTCGTTGATGCACTCCTTTTACTGAACCAACGGTTCCTACGGGCATAAAAATCGGGGTTTCAATAACGCCGTGATCTGTTGTGATTTCTCCCGCACGTGCGTTGCTCTGGGGATCTTTAGCTAAAAGGTCAAACTTCATAGTATATTTTAAATAGCTGCAAAGATACTTAAGTAAAACTCATATAAAAGACCCATGATTTTAAAAATTGTTAGCTATTACACACAAATCGTTGATAACTGGCAACTTCTAACTTTGTGATACGTATTTAAAAACTTATTTTTGCAGCATTCATAAAAAACAACACAACACACAATGCCACACACTAAAGAATTAGAAAATTTTGTTACCCAGGTTCGCCGGGACATTTTAAGGCAAGTTCATAAAGTAAATTCAGGTCACCCTGGAGGATCTTTAGGCTGCGCCGAGTTTTTCACAGCTCTATATCAAGAGGTGATGGATTATAAAAGTGATTTTGATATGAACGGAATAGGAGAAGATCTTTTCTTTTTATCTAACGGTCATATATCTCCAGTTTTTTATAGCGTTTTAGCTAGAAGCGGTTTTTTCCCAGTGGAAGAACTAAATACTTTCAGATTAATAAATTCAAGATTGCAAGGACATCCTACAACGCATGAAGGATTACCTGGAATTCGGATTGCATCTGGTTCTTTAGGTCAAGGTTTATCTGTAGCAATTGGTACTGCGGAAGCAAAAAAACTGAATAAAGATTCTCATATAGTGTATACTTTACATGGAGATGGAGAATTACAAGAAGGCCAGAATTGGGAAGCTATTATGTATGCTGCTGGTAATAAAATAGACAACCTAATTTCTACTGTAGATGTTAACGGACAGCAGATCGATGGAGCTACAGAGCAGGTTTTACCAATGGGGAATCTTAAAGCTAAATTTGAAGCTTTTGGGTGGGATGTTCTAGAGGTGAAAGAAGGAAATGATATTTCTAAAGTTATTGAAGGATTAAATGAAGCGAAAAGCAGAACCGGAAAAGGAAAACCGGTATGTATTCTATTGACTACGGTAATGGGTCATGGGGTAGACTTTATGATGCATACTCATAAGTGGCATGGAGTAGCTCCTAATGATGAACAATTAGAGAATGCATTGGCTCAAAACCCTGAAACTCTTGGAGACTATTAATTTTAATTGCTATTTCTTTTAGAAATATTATTCAGACAAAATGAAAAAATACACAAATACAGGAAATAAAGATACAAGATCTGGTTTTGGTGCAGGTTTAGCTGAGCTTGGTAAAAACAACGAAAATGTTGTTGCCCTTTGCGCAGATCTAACTGGTTCATTAAAAATGGATGAGTTTAAAAAGAATCATCCAGAACGATTCTTTCAAATAGGAATTGCTGAAGCCAATATGATTGGTATTGCAGCTGGTATGACCATTGGAGGAAAAATACCGTTTACAGGTACATTTGCTAATTTTTCTACAGGAAGAGTTTACGACCAGATAAGACAAAGTGTAGCTTATTCTAATAAGAATGTGAAGATATGTGCATCTCACGCCGGTGTAACTCTAGGTGAAGATGGAGCTACCCATCAAATTTTGGAAGATATTGGCTTAATGAAAATGCTTCCTGGAATGACGGTTATTAATACATGTGATTTTAACCAGACCAAAGCTGCTACTTTAGCAATTGCAGAATTTGAAGGCCCGGTATATTTAAGGTTCGGACGTCCGAAAGTAGCAAACTTCACTCCTGAAAACGGAAAATTCGAGATTGGGAAAGCGGTGAATTTAATTGAAGGAACCGATGTAACGATTATCGCAACCGGACACTTAGTTTGGGAAGCTTTACAAGCTGCTGAACAATTGATCGAAAAAGGAATAAGTGCTGAAGTAATAAACATTCATACTATTAAACCTTTAGATGAGGAAGCTATTTTAGCTTCAGTAAAAAAGACTGGATGTGTTGTTACTGCTGAAGAACATAACTTCTTAGGAGGTTTAGGAGAAAGTGTTTCCAGAACATTGGTAGAAAATTTCCCTGCGCCACAAGAATTTGTTGCAACTAAAGATACCTTTGGTGAAAGTGGAACTCCAGAACAGTTAATGGAAAAATACGGATTGAATGCCGAAGCAATTGTAAAAGCTTCAGAAAAAGTATTAAAACGTAAATAGAAATTGATTACTTTATAGTTTAAACCCTTCAAACCTAGCGTTTGAGGGGTTTAATCTTTTTAGTAGAAAATAAACGGCATATTTTCTGCGTTATCTATAATCAAATTATAAAACTCAACTTATGAAAAAATTAATGGTACTTACGCTTATTTTAATTGGCGGGACTGCTATGGCTCAGGCCACTTATGGCCTTAAAGGAGGACTTAATTATGGTGCAACAGGAGATTACGAAAATTATTCTCAGGTGATTGAAGATGCCTCCACTGTAGTAGAAGGAAAAGAAAAAACAGGATATCATTTAGGAGGTTTTGCAAAATTCGAATTCCTTGGAATATTCCTACAGCCAGAATTGGTATATACCAGGCTAAATACTGAATATGATGAATTCGATTATAATATTGACAAGATTGACGCTCCTGTCTTAGTAGGTATAAACGTCTTAGGTCCCTTGAACATAAAAGCTGGACCTTCTTTTCAATATATTTTGAATAATGAGTTAGACAACGCCAATATTAAAATTTCTGATGTAGAAAATGAGATTAGTGTTGGTTATCAAATTGGAGTGGGAGTAACATTAGGAAACTTAGGTTTCGATGCTCGCTATGAAGGTGCTTTTGAAGAAAACAATGCCTATGGTGAAGCCGCTTTGGATCAAAATTTTAAAATAGACTCCAGACCTTCCCAGTGGATCTTAAGTGTTTCTTACACTCTAAATTAAGCGTAAAATTTAATACAATAAAAAAAGCCGCGAAGTGATTCGCGGCTTTTTTTGTTAAATCTCATTTACGTTTTCAAACTCTTCCGGATCAAGGTAGTTTGGAATTCCGTTCCCATTCTTATCAGGAAACACTATTGATCCATCTGCATTAATAATTATTTCATCCTTTGTTAAAGTTCCATCACCATCATCGTCTGCATCCAAATAGTTTGGTAATCTATTTTCATCGGAATCATCATTAGCAACGATCCTGTCATTATCCAAATCTTCTAAATAAGAAGGAATTCCATCTTGATCGTGATCTGCCTGGTTAACTTTGTATAATTGAAAGCTAAAGATCAATGGACTATAAGCAGGGATACTACCTTGCGAACCACTAAAATATCCCAAACCAGATGGCAAGAAGACTGCTCCTACTCCAAAGTCATCGGTAAACTGAACTGTATTATCATCATTAACACTAAAATTTGAAGCTCCTCCAAATTCCACAAGTGTTTCTGTTAAAGCCACAACTGCGATTCCAGGATTCCCTTGTGTTCTTGTTCCAGGATGATCGAACCAAACAGGGTTTGCTGTATTATCAAAAGAAATTTGATTCAATAACTCTCCCTTATAATTTTGAAAAGTGGAATCTGCAAAAGTAGGATGCTCTCCAAATCCTTCTCTAATTTTTAGAATATAGATATTATAATCTACCTCATTACGAGTTACAACCTTTGTTGCTAATAAATCTGAATCTATAAGCGGTGTTTTATCTATATTTGATCCAGCAATAGAATCAAATTTTATTCTATAATCGAACCCTTCCGCAGGGTTCTGAAAATCTTCTTCATTATAAAAATGTGTTTGCAAATAGGATATTAATGCTTCATCATCTTCTATGGCTTGTTCTCCCAGATCTCTAATAGGAACTGGTTCTGGCTCATTATCATCGTCTTTTTTACAGGATATTATAGAAATGCTTGTAAGCACCATTAGAATAAACAACTTTGTCAATCTCATCATTAGGTAAATTTAAGGCGGCAAGATACAATAATCTTGTATTTTTGCTTAAGAATTAGACAGTTTTAAGAAGCTAATATGAGAGTTGATAAGTTTTTATGGTGCGTGCGATATTTCAAAACAAGAAGTTTAGCTACTAACGCATGCAAAACGGGGAAAGTAAAAATTAAAGGAGCTAATGTTAAACCGTCCAGAGAGGTGTTTCCGCAAGATAAAATTACCATAAGAAAGAATCAGATTAACTATGAAATAGAGATTCTCGATGTTCCTACAAGTAGACTAGGGGCAAAATTAATAGGGCTTTATATTAATGATGTTACTCCTAAGGAAGCTTTTGAAAAAATGGAACTGCTAAAATACTCCAAAGACTATTATAGAAAAAAAGGGCTTGGAAGACCAACTAAAAAAGACAGAAGAGATATAGATGATTGGTTTGAAGAGAAAGGGGAGGAAAAGGATACAAAAGTAGAGAATAAAGAGGAAGATCTAAAAGAATGATTCTAGACGAGAATTACTGGGCGAAACGCTACAAGGAAAATAAAATAAAATGGGATATTGGAAAGGTCTCCACCCCTATCAAGGAATATATAAATCAGTTGGAAGATAAATCCCTGAAAATATTAATTCCCGGTTCAGGAAATTCTTATGAAGCGGAATATTTATATCACCAAGGTTTTAAAAATGTCTTTGTTGTAGACATTTTTAAAGAGCCTCTGGAGAACTTAAAAAATAGAATACATAGCTTTCCAGAAGAACATTTGTTACAAAAAGATTTTTTCGATTTAAATCTGCAATTCGATCTAATTTTAGAGCAAACTTTCTTTTGCGCTTTAAATATTGATCTTCGGCCGAAATATGCAGAAAAAATGAAAGAGCTATTAAAAACCAATGGCAAATTGGTAGGCTTATTTTTCAATTTTGAGCTTACTAAATCTGGTCCTCCATTTGGAGGTAGTCAAGAAGAATATAAAGATTTATTTCAGCCATATTTTGAAATACTAAAACTAGAAAATTGTTATAATTCCATTACTCCAAGATCTGGGAATGAATTGTTTTTTATCTTTAAAAAAAATAAATAATCTATGCCAACCTCAAACAAGATTCTCAACAACGAGCAAATTCAGCATAAAATTAAACGCATCGCCTATCAGATATACGAGAGTAATTTAGACGAAACAGAGCTTATTTTAGCTGGAATTGCAAATAGCGGATTCGTTTTTGCAAAAAGGCTTAAAACTGTTTTGGAGGGAATTTCAGACTTAAATGTCATCTTATGTGAGGTGAAATTAGATAAGAAAAATCCTTTAAGTGGCGTAAAAACCTCCTTAGCTTCAACTGAGTACCAAAATAAATCCATCGTCTTAATAGATGATGTACTTAACTCCGGAACTACATTGATCTATGGAATCAAGCATTTCCTAGAAGTGCCCTTAAAGCAGTTTAAAACAGCTGTCCTTGTAGATAGAAGCCATAAAAAATATCCTGTAAAAGCAGATTTCAAAGGAATTTCTCTTTCTACTTCATTGAATGAAACCGTAAAAGTGACTTTTTCCGAAGGAAGAGATAAAGTAGAATTATTTTAGCTTATCAGCTATTTCATTAGCTATTTCATTAGGAGTTCGGTTTTCTACATTAACCACTAGATCTGATTGGTTATAGTAATAACCACGCTCAAATAAATGCTTTCTAACAAAATCTTCAAGATCGTCTTCTGTCTCCAAATGACTAATCATTGGTCTTTGTGCTTTTTCTTTATACAATCGTTTTACCAAAAATTCTACCGAAGCTTTTAGATATACCATTTTAGACTCTGGGAAGTTCTTAATAAGATCTAAGTTGGTACCATAACAAGGTGTTCCGCCACCTAAAGCCACTGTAAGGTTATTGGGGTCTTCTAGTACATCTTCCAGTATCCTGGTCTCCATTTTTCTAAAATATAATTCCCCTTTTAATTTAAAAATTTCGGGAATCGTCAATTCTTCAATTAAAGAAATTTGGTCGTCTATATCTATTAGAGGATAAGCTAATTTTGTGGACAATTTTTGTGAAACAACAGATTTACCGGAACCCATATATCCTGAAAGAAATATTTTCATACTGAAAAAGAGGTGTTTAGAAATTAATTTAAAACATTTACAAATTTATATTAAATTCCTCTTGAAAAATAAATTAATGATAGTATATTTGCACCCGCAATTGCAAAACAACGCATACAATGATTTGGTAGCTCAGTTGGTAGAGCATCTCCCTTTTAAGGAGAGGGTCCTGGGTTCGAGCCCCAGCCAGATCACTTAATTTTTTGGATTAATTTCCACAATGTTCTTTACAATTTAGATTTGGTAGCTCAGTTGGTAGAGCATCTCCCTTTTAAGGAGAGGGTCCTGGGTTCGAGCCCCAGCCAGATCACTAGATTTTAGTTCTAACTAAAATTATTTCCACGGCCCTTTAGAAATTTAATTTCGAAGTGCGTATTTTGCCCGGGTGCTGGAATTGGTAGACAGGCATGGTTGAGGGCCATGTGTCCATTAGGGCGTGCGGGTTCAAGTCCCGCTCCGGGTACTATTTAAATTCCATTCCCAGTTATCACCAACTTTTAATTTTTCCTATTCTTTTTCTTCAATATGATTTTCTACAACAAAGGTTTCTGTAACTTTATCATATAGATTCTGATTCTCT
Source organism: Gillisia sp. JM1 (assembly GCF_000424645.1). Taxonomy (NCBI): domain Bacteria; kingdom Pseudomonadati; phylum Bacteroidota; class Flavobacteriia; order Flavobacteriales; family Flavobacteriaceae; genus Gillisia; species Gillisia sp. JM1. The sequence goes on along the minus strand of NZ_KE384218.1, from coordinate 1,093,018 downwards.
TTATCCCACAACAACCACACCACAGGAATTATTAAAAATCCACCTAAGTATTTTAATAATTCACGAATAGCCCCATCTGAAGCATAATTATAATCTTTACCAGACTTAGAAGAAATAACTTTTAGCCCCAACAATTTATGTCCTAAGTTTCCAGAAAATATTGGATAAAAAATAAATCCGGTAACAATTGAAGCTAATGCTGAATAAAGCATGTTTGCCACCGAAACTTCCCTGTTCAAGTAATCATCTACCGAATTTCCAAGTATATTATAATATATTAAGGCAATTATGAGATATATAATTCCTTCTAACAAATGTGCTAAAAGTCGCTTTCCTTTAGATGCTATTTTATATTGATATTCGGGAGTTTGCTCCATGATTGCTAAATTATAATTTAAGCTAAATTGAGTGCGAAAATATCATTTATAAACCAATACCCCTATTTAAATTTAAACAGCTGTTAAATTCAATATTCTGATCCCAAAAAAACAGTCTTAATATCTCATTAATTCTTTTGTTTAATTATTTAACGCAATAGTTAAACATTTTAACATTACTTCAAAATTATCACTCAAAATTTTATGTAGATTTGCTATTATTATTTCAAGCTACCCCATGGAACAGGTTAAACAGAATTTCAGCATAAAAGATTTAGAACACCTTAGTGGTATTAAAGCCCATACTATTAGGATTTGGGAAAAGAGATACAACATTCTTACTCCCAATAGAACTGAAACTAATATTAGAACTTACGATCTGGAAGGTCTACAGAAGATTTTAAATGTGACTTTCCTGAATGACCATGGTTACAAAATTTCCCGAATCGCAAAATTAACTGATCCCGAAATTGGAAAGATGGTAAAGGAAGTGGCCTCTACTGCAAGCGAAGAAAATAGAGCCATTAATTCTTTTAAGATCTCTATGGTTAATTTTGATTCTAATTTATTCCATAAAACTTATCTCAATCTCCTAGAATCTAAGAGTTTTAGAGAAATATTTTTACAGATCTTTATACCTCTATTAAATGAAATAGGTCTTTTATGGCAAACAGATACTATTAATCCTGTTCATGAACACTTTTTAGTGGGTTTAATAAAGCAAAAACTATATTTAAATATCGCTCAACTAGAAACATCTGGAGACTATAATGGCGAGGAACTTTATGTTCTTTTTTTACCAGAAAATGAGATTCATGATCTAGGAATATTATATTTAAATTATGAGCTTAATTTTCATCATAAAAAGACCATTTATCTTGGACCAAGTATGCCTTTAAAAGATATGAGATATCTTTTAGAAATTCATCCAAACCCAACTTTTATAAGTTATCTTACCACTGAGCCTCGAGAACTTTCTGATTTCATAAAGGAGTTTGATGTTTTTTTAGGTAAAGACAAAAAAATGGAACTCAATCTTTTTGGAAGTAAGATACAATCTGTAGATCCCAATAGTCTATCACCAAATATCAAAATATACAAATCTATTCCTGAGTTTGCTAATCAATTTTCAAGTTAATGAGTAAAACGGTAAGTATAATAGGTTCTGGTTTCGCATCTCTTGCTGCGGCTTCTTACTTAGCAAAAGATGGATACGATGTCTCTATTTACGAGAAAAATACGGACTTAGGAGGACGAGCAAGACAATTCGAAAAGGATGGATTTACTTTTGATATGGGACCTTCTTGGTATTGGATGCCAGATGTGTTCGAGCGTTTTTTTGCCGATTTCGGTAAAACGCCATCAGATTATTACACATTAAACAAATTGGATCCAGCTTATAAAGTTTTTTTTGAAGGTGGAAAGAGCATCACTATAGAAGATACTCTAGAAAAAATTTATGTGGCTTTTGAAAAAGAGGAAAAAGGAAGTTCTAAAAAACTTAAAAAATTTATAAATCAGGCGCAGAGCAATTATAATATTGCCATTAAAGATCTTGTCTATAGACCAGGCGTATCACCATTAGAGCTTATTACTCCAGCCACAATTAAAAAGCTTGGACAATTTTTTGGAACTATTGCTGCAGATGTACGTAGTGAGTTTAAAAATAAGAACCTTATTCAGATATTAGAATTTCCAGTCTTATTTCTAGGCGCTAAACCTAGCGATACCCCATCTTTCTATAGCTTTATGAATTATGCCGACTTTGGTCTAGGTACATGGCATCCTAAAGGAGGAATGAATTTAGTAATCCAAGGCATGATCTCTTTAGCAGAATCTTTAGGAGTTAAGTTCCACACTAATGCTTCAGCAGAAAAAATAAATGTTTCTGAAGGAAAAGCAAAAAGTATTACTATAGATGGAAAAGAAATAGCATCAGATATTATTTTAACAGGTGCAGATTATCATCACAGTGAAACTTTATTGGAATCTAAATACCGTCAATATTCTGAAAAGTACTGGGAGAAAAAGACCTTCGCTCCTTCCTCTTTACTTTTCTATGTTGGTTTCAGTAAAAAACTAAAAAATATCGAGCATCATAACTTGTTCTTCGATGTAGATTTTGAAGCTCACGCGAAAGACATTTACGATGTTCCTAAATGGCCGAAAGATCCACTTTTTTATGCAAATTTCACCTCTGTAACAGATGCTAACACTGCGCCAGAAAATTGTGAAAATGGCTTTTTTCTTATTCCATTAGCTCCAGGCATAGAAGATACTGCAGAATTGAGAGAAGAATATTTTGAAAAGATTATTACTAGATTCGAAAAACTCTCAAACCAAAAGGTAAAAAAATTCGTTATATTTAAAGAATCGTTTTGCGTAAATGACTTTATTAAAGAGTACAATAGTTATAAGGGAAATGCATACGGAATGGCAAATACCCTTTTACAAACTGCCTTTTTGAGACCCAAATTAATGAGCAGCAAAGTAAAAGGTTTGTTTTTTACCGGACAACTTACCGTTCCTGGTCCAGGAGTTCCTCCTGCACTTATTTCAGGAAAATTAGTATCTGGTCTCATTCAAAAAGAATTTACAATATGAAATCGATTTTCGACACAGTTTCTCGCGCTTGTAGCCAGACAGTAACTAATTCGTATAGCACTTCGTTCTCGATGGCTACAAAAATGCTAGCTCCTTCAATTAGGCAGGATATTTACAATATTTATGGATTTGTAAGGTTTGCAGATGAAATTGTAGATTCCTTCCATGACTACAATAAAGAACAATTACTAGAAGATTTCACTCAGGATCTTTATAAAGCAATAGACCGTAAAATAAGTCTGAACCCTATTTTAAATTCTTTCCAGGAAACGGTACACAAGTATAAAATAGAACCTGAGCTTTATAATGCATTTTTAAAAAGCATGAAATTAGATTTACATAAATCTACCTATCTAACTCAAGAAGATTACAAAGAATATATTTATGGTAGTGCAGATGTTGTTGGCTTAATGTGTTTAAAAATTTTTGTGAAGGGGGATAATAAAAAGTATGAAGAATTAAAAGATTCTGCAATGAGTTTGGGATCGGCCTTTCAAAAAGTTAATTTTCTGAGAGATCTAAAAGCAGATTTTGAAGATCTAAGCAGAAGTTATTTTCCAGGCACAAATTTGGCCGCACTAGACGAAGTTAGCAAACAAAAGATTATTTTTGAAATTGAAGAAGATTTTAGCGCAGGATTAAAAGGCATTGTTAAATTACCTGTAGAAGCAAAATTTGGAGTTTATACGGCCTATATTTATTACAGCAAACTACTACATAAATTAAAAAAAGTACCATCTCTGGAAATTAAGAATAAACGCATAAGCGTTCCTAATTACCAGAAAGCTGGATTGCTTGCAAAATCTTATATCTCATATAGGTTAAATTTAATATAATGGAACTCATACTTTGGATCGTAATTTTTATCGCTACCTTTTTAATGATGGAAGGTATGGCATGGTTCACTCATAAATATATAATGCATGGTTTTTTGTGGAAATTGCATCAAGATCATCATAAAAAAGACCACAGCCACTGGTGGGAAAGAAACGATCTCTTTTTCGTTTTCTACGCCATAGTTAGTATCACATTTATTCTTTTATGGAGACTCGAAGGTCTCTGGATAGGTTTACCAATTGGATTAGGGATCCTCGCCTACGGAATTGCATATTTTATGGTGCATGATATTTTCATACACCAACGATTTAAAATATTTAGAAACGCTAATAATAAATATGCAAAGGGAGTTAGGAGAGCACACAAAATGCATCATAAACATCTAGGTAAAGATGAAGGAGAGTGTTTTGGAATGCTTTGGGTACCTTTCAAATATTTCAATAAATAAATTCGTATACAAACACCCATTAATTAGTGCCACAAAAATTCGATTATATTATTATTGGAAGTGGCTTAGCAGGACTTCAGTTAGCGTATGCATTTGGTCAAGATCCTTTCTTCAAGAAATCAAAAATTGCGATCATAGACCCTTCTAAAAAAGAAACCAACGATAAAACATGGTGTTATTGGGAAAAGGGTGCTGGGAAATGGGATGAAATTATTACAAGGTCCTGGAAACAAGGTAAATTTATTTCTAAAGAAGCTAATTTAAACCTAAATCTAGATCCCTATTCTTATAAAATGCTGAGATCTTTAGATTTCTATAAATTTGTAAAAGCGGCATTAAAAGACAAATACAACTTTCATTTTATTTTAGACGAGATCGAGGTGATCGATGAAAAAAATACTATCGCATTAGGCAAAAAAGAAAACTATACTGCAACCCACTTTTTTGATAGTCGAATTAATTCGGGCTATTTAGAGGATTCAAGTAGCACCAAAATTTTTCAGCATTTTAAAGGCTTGCACATCAAAACAAATACTCCTGTTTTTGATACATCAACTTTTACAATGATGGATTTCAGATTAAAATTCCCGGATAGTACGAGTTTTACATACGTTTTACCTTTAAATGATTGTGAAGCACTATTAGAATATACGTTTTTTACCCCTTTCCTTACCGAGGAATCTATTTATGACACCTACCTAAAAACCTATATTAAGGATATTCTTAATGTTGAAGAATATGAAATTATTGGAACCGAAAAAGGAGTAATTCCTATGACCGATTATGATTTTCATGAAGCTAGTAGTCCAAAAGTGACCAAAATAGGAACTGCTGGATCTTGGGTAAAAGGATCTACTGGCTATTCATTTAAACATACCGAAAAAAAAATAGCTCTATTAATTCAAAACATCAAAACTGGGAAAGATCCTAAGAACGGCCTAACGAATGCTCGGTCTAGATGGTATGATGCTATTTTTCTAGATGTTTTAAACAGAAATAATGAGCTTGGGGAACAACTTTTCACTAAATTCTATTCAAAAAATACTCCTCAAGAAATATTCAAATACCTAGATGAAGAAACAAATATAGTAGAAGAGCTAAAAATAATGTTTAGTCTTTATGATTCTCAGTTTGTTCGTTCATTTTTCAGAAAACTATTCTAGTAGAAGTTTATCTATTGTTTTTCTAAGACTTTCACTGTTCCAATCTGCTGCGCCAATCTTTTTAATAACAATAGCGCCATCTTTATTTATTAAAAATGTTGTTGGCAGTGTATTCCCATTTAAAGGATCTGGAGCCTCACTTAAGGGTCTATAAGCCGGGAATGAATAGTTCTTTCGGTTTAAAAAACCTCTAACGGTTTCATGATCTTCAGAAGAAACAAATAAGAATTCCACTTTATCCTTATAATCTCGATATAGCAACTCAAAACTTGGCATTTCGGCGATACAAGGAGGACACCAGGTAGCCCAAAAATTAACAAGAACAACTTTGTTCTTTAAATCTACAAACTCTAATCTATCCTTATTGTTTTTTTCCAGAACCCACTTATAGTCTACAAGAGACTCTCTTTCCTCCTCTGACGTTACAGAAGGACTAAAAGCCAATAATTTATTTACAAAGATTTGTATGGGTTTACGGGTACCGGGAATGATCATCGCAAGAATTATTACAGCAATAATTATGTTAGACCATTGATTTTTAAAAAGCTTCATCTTCAAATATTCTTGTAACTATTGGACTCAAAAATTAGTCCCAAAGTTACTATCTATTTATCTAGATTGATTAATTTTTTGTTCAATTTACACAATTCCTTTTTCAAAAAATCTATTGCTTCCTCCATATTCTGAATCTTCCCCTTAGAAGCTATCTGGTGGTGAGGTAGCATTACGCTGCTAATTTTACCTCGCACAACCATTGCTTGGTATATCTCAGATTTACGTATTTTCTTTAGTTGTTCTGTTTCGAGTTCGTTATCGCTTTCTAAAAGAAGATAATCTGTGTTGTTATCAAGTCTAATACGTTTAATTAAAATACCGCTTTCGGTTACTAATAAAATCAAAGACCCATCTAAAATATTATCTATTTTAGGTTGATCTTGACAAATTAAAACGTCTCCGGAAAGAAGGGTGGGTGTCATGCTATCACCAGATACTTCAAATAATTTTTGTTCAAAAGCTGGATTAAACCCAGGAATTCGATACCAATCTGCAACTTCAAAACTATTCTCTTCATGAAAATTTTTAATAAAACCTGCATGCGCGGATGCTTTTATAAGCGGTATAAATCCGTTTGTTGGATCTATCCTAATCAAAAACTTTTCTCCTTTTAAAATAAAATCTGTCGTTACTTTATAGAGTTTGCTTAAATTAATAATATGGTCTACTGCTATCCCGTTTTGAGAGTTTTCAATTAAAGAATATGCAGCTTGGGAAATGTATAATTTTTCAGCCACTAGAGATTGAGAAAAACCATTTTGCCTACGTAAAGTTTTGAGTCTTTCACCAATAGATAATCTCTTATTCATCATAAATTTTCTTTTCTAATAAGTGAGGTTAATTGTTGGTGGTTTAGGACGAAGGTCGACTAATAAAACGTAGGGGATTATGTTTATAATGAATAATAATATAATGCTCTGAGAGTAGGACTTGCCGCGTTAATTTTTTGTTAAAAAATGTCTCAAATAAGAAAGATTATCGATTTATTTTAAATTTAAATCAACACTATTTAATGATTTGTTATTTAAATACCCGTAAATAATTACATATCAGTCAATTAAGTTGTACATTAGAATAATGCTAAAATATACTTAGATTCTTAATGAACTGTTAATTTTATTTTAGAATTTAATGCTTTAATTTACAATATTTTTTAAAGCTGATTTTTAAAAACTGTAGAATTCATTTAAGAAAATTGATTGAGCGATTGTAGGGTGTTGCTCGATTAGTATAAGAAGCTCGGAGAAATTTTTCCGAGTTTTTTATTTGTTTGATTATCAATATGATATCCAAATATATAATTAGTTGTGATTACTTTAAATATTTACCGATTATTGTAGCTTGCACTACCTATATGTTAATTGTTTGTTAAAGCCCAGCATGGCTCTTTGATAGCTTATTAAATCCCTAAATTTATTTTTTATTTGCACAGCGATTTTAACGGATTTTTCAACCCCTACCTTCTAAAATCGGTTTATTTCGAATTAAACACTATTCGAGATTAAACATAATTATATTATTTTATATATTGGTGTATACAAAGTAATTCGTGTATACAATTTTTTGTGTGTTTAATATAATTGATACGCAGCTTTTCTGACATTGATAATTGGTTGGTTAGTTAATAGTAGGGTATTGACTTTCATAACTAAAGAACCCCGGAAAATTAATTTTCCGGGGTTCGCTTTTTATAAAATGTAAGAGTATTACTTACTATTTATGCATTGTTCTGGATCTTTATCAAGTTCAATGCAGAACCTCGTTTAAACCACTCTATTTGAGAGTCGTTATACGTATGGTTTGCTTTAAAAGTATCCTTACTCCCATCTGCATGAACAACCTCTATAGACAAAGGTTTATCTGGTGCAAATTGAGCTAGATCTACTAAGTTGAAAGTATCATCTTCTTGAATAAGATCGTAATCCTTTTCATTTACAAAAGTGATTCCTAACATTCCTTGCTTTTTAAGGTTCGTCTCGTGAATTCTGGCAAAAGACTTCACTAATACAACCATAACCCCAAGATGTCTAGGCTCCATGGCTGCATGCTCTCTAGAAGACCCTTCTCCATAGTTGTGATCTCCCACTACTATAGTTGAAATTCCGGCAGCTTTGTATTTTCTAGCCACTGCAGGTACCCCATCGTACTCACCAGTAATCTGGCTTTTTACGAAGTTTGTCTTTTTATTAAAAGCGTTTATTGCTCCAATAAGCATGTTATTAGAAATATTATCTAAATGCCCTCTAAATCTTAACCATGGTCCAGCCATAGAAATATGATCTGTAGTACATTTTCCAAAGGCTTTAATAAGTAATTTTACTCCTGTAAGATTCTTACCATCCCAAGCTTCAAAAGGCTCCAATAATTGCAAGCGCTCACTATCTTCAGCAATCTTAATCACTACAGCACTTCCATCATCTGATGGCGCAACATATCCAGGATCTTTAACATCAAATCCTTTTGGAGGAAGTTCTATTCCAGTTGGTTCATCCAACATCACTTCTTCCCCATCTTCATTTAATAATTTATCTCTGGTTGGATCAAAATCCAATCTTCCAGAAATTGCTATCGCAGCAACCATTTCTGGAGAACCCACAAATGCATGGGTATTTGGATTCCCATCTGCTCTCTTAGAAAAGTTTCGGTTAAAAGAATGAACAATGGTATTTCTTTCATCTCCTTTTCTATCACTTCTATCCCATTGTCCTATACAAGGACCACAAGCATTCGTGAAAATGGTAGCATCCAAATCCTCAAAGATCTGAAGCAATCCATCTCTCTCTGCCGTAAATCGAATAGTTTCTGAACCTGGGTTGATACCGAAATCTGATTTTGCTTTTATTTTTTTATCTACGGCTTGCTTGGCTATTGATGCTGCTCTTGTAAGATCTTCATAAGATGAATTTGTACAAGAACCAATAAGACCCCAATCCACCTTTAAAGGCCAGTCATTCTCTTTAGCTTTCGCTCTCATTTCAGAAATAGGAGTTGCAAGATCTGGTGTAAATGGACCGTTCAAGTGAGGTTTTAATTCAGATAAATTAATTTCGATCACTTCATCAAAATATTGTTCTGGATTTGCATAAACCTCATCATCCCCAGTTAAATGCTCTCTAATTTCATTAGCTGCAGCAGCAACATCTTCTCTATTCGTAGCATTTAAATAACGTTCCATAGAATCGTCATAGCCAAATGTAGAAGTTGTAGCTCCTACTTCAGCACCCATGTTACAAATAGTTCCTTTTCCTGTACAAGACATAGATCGAGCACCTTCACCAAAATATTCAATAATTGCACCAGTACCACCTTTAACCGTTAGAATACCAGCTACTTTCAAAATAACATCTTTAGCAGAGGTCCATCCAGAAAGCTTACCAGTTAACTTAACTCCAATCAATTTTGGGAATTTTAGCTCCCATGCCATACCTGCCATAACATCTACAGCATCTGCACCACCAACTCCAATGGCAACCATTCCTAATCCACCTGCATTTACTGTATGTGAATCTGTTCCAATCATCATTCCTCCAGGAAAAGCATAATTTTCTAGCACTACTTGATGTATGATTCCCGCACCAGGTTTCCAAAATCCAATTCCATATTTGTTGGAAACAGATTCTAAAAATTCAAAAACTTCATGACTCGATTTATTTGCTGAAACTAAATCTATTGCTGCCCCCATTTTCGCTTGGATCAAGTGATCACAGTGAACAGTTGTAGGTACTGCAACATTCTTTTTTCCAGCTTGCATAAACTGAAGCAAAGCCATTTGTGCAGTAGCATCCTGACAGGCAATTCTATCTGGAGCAAAATCTACATAATCTTTACCACGTTTGAACGCTTGGTTAGAATCTGCATCCCATAAATGAGAATAAAGTATTTTTTCTGAAAGTGTTAAAGGTTTTCCAACAACTTCTCGCGCTTTATTTACACGATCTGCCATTTGGCTATAAACCTTTTTGATCATATCTATATCGTATGCCATATTTTATTTGATTTTATGTTCTAAAAAGTCTTGCAAATTTACGAAATCCAATCGAATTTTAAAAATTAGAACTAAATTTGAAGTATTATTGCGCATTACATAATTAACCAACCATTTAAGAATAGAAATTTATTAAATTGGCAATTTTGAATGATTAAATTGTTAAATCAACAATTAACGATTGCTGTTTAATTCGAAAATGATGGTTTTAACATTCTCTTGAATAAATAAACAGTAGGTGCAAAAGCGATGAGAAAAAACATAGACAAGATCCAAAATGTTTTATCCAAAATTGGTTTTTGAATCATGTCTGCCAATATAACGGCCCAAAAGAAAACCAAGAGAAATAATCCAAGCCAAAATAAAGACTCAGCATTTGTAGCATGTTGGTAATAGTAAATTGCGCAGAAAAAATATATCACATAAAAAAACTATGCTTACAACAATTCTATTTTTTTATTAAAAACTGAATCAAGTTAAAATAAAGATTTAATAATTTGATCTTCTGTGATCCCTTCTGCTTCAGCTTTATAATTTCTTATAATTCTATGCCTAAGAATTCCAGATGCAACTGCTTGTATATTTTCTATATCGGGAGAGAATTTTCCATTCAAAATAGCATGTGCTTTTGCTGCAAGCACCAAATTTTGTGATGCTCTAGGTCCGGCTCCCCAATCTACATAATTCTTTATAATCTCTGGGGTAGCTTCGCCATTTGGTCTACTCTTACCTACCATTCTTACCGCATATTCAATTACATTATCTGGCACCGGCACTCTTCTAACCAATTGCTGAATCTCTGTAATTTCTGAAGCTGAAAATAAAGGATTTACAACCTGCTCTATATTAGAAGTAGTTGCTTTTACTACATCTACTTCTTCTTGAAAAGAGGGGTAATCTAAATTAATAGCAAACATAAATCTATCCAATTGAGCTTCTGGTAATGGATAGGTTCCCTCCTGCTCTATTGGGTTTTGTGTTGCCAGAACAAAATAAGGGAAACTAAGTTTGTAATGATTCCCTGCAACAGTCACAGAACGTTCCTGCATAGCCTCCAACAAAGCTGCCTGAGTTTTAGGCGGTGTTCTATTTATCTCATCGGCAAGAATAATGTTAGAAAAAATAGGACCCTTAATAAATTTAAAATGCCTGTTCTCATCTAAGATTTCCGAGCCTAAAATATCACTTGGCATAAGATCTGGAGTAAACTGGATTCTTTTAAAATCCAGCCCCAAAGCCTTAGCTATGGTATTTACCATAAGAGTTTTTGCCAAGCCGGGAACTCCTATTAATAATGCATGACCTCCGGAAAAAATTGATAAGAGGATTTGATCTATAACTTCCTCTTGACCAACGATTACCTTCGCTATTTCTTTTTTAAGAAGTTGATGTTTATCAACTAAATTTTCTACAGCGGTGACATCAGACATTTTTGTGTTTTATTTTTTTAACCAATCACGATCAAAAGTACAATTACGGAATTCACCATTAATCTTAATATAGGTATTAGCTATTTTTTCGTTTTGCCATTCCCCTATTGCATCAAGTTGTTTATCTTGAAGCGCCAATCCCTTGATCTTCATATAATCTTGCACAAAATCTGCATCATGCGCCTTATACCTTTTGTTAACGGTGATAATTTTATAGAAAATCTTTCCTGTACGTTCTTGGTCTCTCAAAACTAATGAAACATCACCTTCATTTAAATTCACGACTTGCTCGTAAAGTTCTGGATCTATTTTGGTAAGTTCAAATCTAGTATCCCCGTTTGTCGGGTTTATTAACTTCCCGTTATTTGCCGCGGTTTGCTCTTCATCTGAAAATTGTTTTGCAGCAGCTCCAAAGGTGATCTCTTTATTTAAGATTTTAGCTCTTAAACTATCTACTTCAGCCTTCGCACTTTCTACAGTTGCGTTGGTAACATCTGGAATCAACAATATATGTCTGATCTCAAGATTTTGTCCAATCACTTTTTCAACTTTAATAATATGGTATCCAAATTGTGAAGCAAATGGCTCACTAACTTCCCCTTCTTGTAAACTAAAAGCAGTGTCTTTAAAATCTTTATCAAGACCATCCTTTCGAGTAATCACCATTCTACCACCATCGCTACTAGAACCTGGATCCTGTGAGTAAAGCACAGCTTTAGTTCCAAAACTTGCTCCATTATCTACGATATCCTCTCTAAATTGCTTCAGTCTATCTATTACCTTTTGCTTTTCAGTTTCAGGAACTTCAGGCTTAATAATAATTTGAGCGATTTCTACTTCATCCCCGAAATATGGTCTTTCTTCCGCTGCCATATTATCAAAAAATGAGCGAATTTCTTCAGGAGTAATTTCCACTTTCTCTATAATACTCTGTTGCATTCTTTTAGAAAGTTCCTGCTGCTTGTTAAGCTCAAATAATTCATTTCTAAAATCATCTTCAGAATCTCTTTTGTAGAAATTCAACACCTTTTGCATAGAACCAACTTGTCCCACCATTTGGGTAATTTGTTGATCTACATAATTTCTAACTTCAGCATCAGAAACCAAAATACTATCCTGAATTGCGTGGTGAGCATATAATTTATTTTCTAATAAACTCCCTGCTAACTGGCAATCTGTAATATCTTCAGTAGAAACACCTTGACTTTTAAGGTCTTTGTACATTAGGTCTACATCGCTCTCTAAAACCACATAGGCTCCAACAACCGCTGCAATACCATCAACTTTATATCGCTGAAATTCTGCCGACACCTCCTCAACTTCTACTACTTCTGTTGCAGGTTGAATCGCGGTGCTATCTGTTACAATTACTTCCTGTGCTTTAACGTTGCTATTAAACCCTATTAAGAGGGTTCCTATAGCTATACCTTTAATTATAAATTTCAAATTGTTTGTTTTCAATCGCATCTCTTGTTATATCTTTTTCTAATTCTTTTACCAAATTGGCTTTCCGCTTATTAAGCAGAATCTGTTTTATTGTGGAAACCGCATATTCTAGCGGGGCTTGGTCGTTCCTTAATAACACGTCATTTACATACACCAAATATACCTCTAATGAATCTTCAAGCTGAAGAAAATTTGACTTTTTTAAAAGTTGAGACTTATTGCCATCATTTAAAGGAACTATTCTATTATATACAGATTTAGTACTTACCCAAACCGAATCATTAAAGGAGTAGGATTTAAACTGAAGGGAAATCTTATCCAGCTCAGCTCTGTCCTCTTCATTAAACCTAATGAACTTCCTTTTCACATCATCGAAATCTAGATTAGTATTCAGATTAATAAATCTCAATTTCACAAGATCTTCATTCAGTCTAAAATTCTCCAGATGCTCATTGTAATATTCTTCAATTTCGTTCTGATTGAAAGTGGTGTCCAGTCTCTTGGAAACCATAGCATCTGCATAGGCTTTACTGTAAAGTTCGTTTTTATAGTTACTTACCAATTCATCAAATTCCTTTTGTTGCTCAATACTTAAATTAAATTTTGCCTTATCTATTAGTAATTGCTGAGTGGCCCATCTTTTAATAAAATCATTGACCATCAAAGTACTGTCTTCTTTAGAAACCCCTTCCCCAACCAAGGATTGAATGTCTTCTATATACAAATAGTTCTCATTAACCCGAGCCACTACTTCTTGTTCTTCTGCAGTTTGAAAATAATTACAACTTTGCAATAGGATTACGCAACCAAGGGATACTATAAATTTCGAAATATGATTCTCCATTGTAGGCAAATAACTTTAATAATAAAATGCATTTTCAATTAAAGCAGTATGACCTGAGTATTATAAAAATACAGCCGCAAAAATAATAATTCCTTAAGCTTATACAAGCTATAATGTGTAAACGATTCAAAATACGGGAAATTATGCCCTTCAAAATTAATTTTTCTGAAGTATCTTAGAAACTAAGCTAAAATGATACCAATATGAAATATTCAAAAGAAATTATCATCGATCTACCTAGGGAAGAAGTAATTGCCAAAATGGAAAATCCTGAAAATTTTAAGCATTGGCAAAAAGGCTTTATTTCCTACAAACATCTTAGCGGAAATCCAGGCCATGTAGATGCCCGTTCTAAATTGAAATATAAGATGGGAAAACGTGATATAGAAATGGTAGAGACTATAGAAAAAAATAACCTGCCTAAAAAGCTGTTTATGTCTTACGATGCAAAGGGAGTATGTAACAAACAGAAGAATTATTTTGAAGAAGTTGGAAACAATTCGACCAAATGGATATCAGATAATGAGTTTGAATGTTCGGGTTTCATGAAAATAATTGCAATTTTGACGCCGGGGTCTTTCAAAAAACAAACCTATATGTATATGAAAGATTTTAAAGCCTTTGCCGAAAATGGTAAAAGTGTCCTAAATCAATAAAAATAATGGAGAGACAAATTAAACTTATCTGGGATTTTAGAGGTCCCGAAGCACTACATATAGCTAAACACCATGAGATCCATTTAAAGGATTTTATTAAAGCTGAAAAAATTACTGATCGAGATCTAACAGGATATGAAGAAGTAAATGATTTACATGCTATTGCATATTGGGTTATTATGGAGTCTGAGATCAAAAAATATCGGGATGTATTAAAACCCAATAGAGCAACAGTTTATGAAAAGTGATCTTTTTAGGATTAAACTTATAATTATTTGATTGTCTCTATTATATTTGAAAAAATAAAAAAATCATGAAAAACGTTTTACTGGCCCTAGCCATTTTTATTACAAGCATTAGTCTTCAAGCGCAAACTAAAGTAGGAACTATAGATGCAGAATATATTCTTTCACAAATGCCTGAGGTTGCAGCGGTTGATGAAGGCTTAAAAGCCTATAACACCAAACTTCAGGAAGACGTGCAGGCAAACATTGTGAAATACGAAGAATTAGTAGCAAGTTATCAAACTAATAATTCCACATTTACTGAGGAAGAAAAGTCAACCAAAGAGTCTGAAATTATTTCAATTGAAAATGATATCAAAAATTTTAGACAGAAAGCTACCGTCCTTATGCAAGTAAGACGCAACGAATTAACACAACCTCTTTATTTGAAAATTGACGAGGCTATGAAAGTTATTATTACAAATGAAAAATACACTCAAATCTTCAATACAAGTGTGAATGGCTTGGCCTATTCAGACGAAAAGTATGATATTACCGATGCGGTGATGAGAAAGTTAGGTATAGAAGCTCCAAAAGAATAGTTTTAATTGGATTCAATAAAAAAGAGTGCTCCAAATAGAGCACTCTTTTTTATTGAAATAGTCTCAGTTTGAACGTATAGAAACCAAATTTATATTTCGACAAGCTCAATATGACAAAAATCTATCTACTGTAATTTGGAGATTCATTAGTGATTGCAACATCATGAGGATGACTTTCATTAATTCCAGAAGAAGTGATCTTTACAAACCTACCGGTCTCTTTTAAAGTTTCAATATCTTTTGCTCCGCAGTAACCCATTCCTGCTCTTATACCTCCAACAAATTGATGGATGCTTTCCTCCAGCTCTCCTTTGTAAGGCACTCTACCAACAATTCCTTCAGGAACTAATTTCTTAATATCGTCTTCTACATCTTGGAAATACCGGTCTTTGGAACCTTGTTTCATAGCTTCAACAGAACCCATTCCTCTGTAAGACTTAAATTTTCTACCTTCATAAATAATAGTCTCTCCAGGAGATTCCTTAGTTCCTGCAAGTAAAGATCCTAACATTACACAATCTGCTCCAGCTGCAATTGCTTTAGGAATATCTCCCGTATAGCGTATTCCACCATCTGCAATAACAGGAATTCCAGTTCCTTTAAGTGCGGCTGCAACTTCCAATACTGCAGAGAATTGAGGGAATCCTACTCCCGCTACAACTCTTGTGGTACAAATGGATCCAGGTCCAATTCCAACTTTTACAGCATCGGCACCAGCATCAACTAAATATTTAGCAGCTTCAGCAGTTGCAATATTTCCCACAACTACCTCTAAATCAGGAAATTTTGCCTTTATATTTTTTAATACCTCTACTACTCCTTTGGTATGTCCATGAGCAGTATCTATTATAATTGCATCTACCCCTGCTTTTACCAACGCGCTAGCACGTTCTACAGAATCTGCAGTAACACCAATAGCTGCTGCAACGCGAAGTCTTCCGTAGCTATCTTTATTTGCATTTGGTTTTAGGGTAAGTTTTGTAATATCACGAAAAGTAATAAGTCCAATCAATTTATCCTGATCGTTTACAACTGGTAACTTTTCAATTTTATTTTTTTGTAAGATCACCTCAGCTTCTTCTAGCGAAGTCCCTTCAGAAACAGTTACTAAATTTTCTGAAGTCATTACCTCAGCAATTGGCCTGTTATTGTTTTTTTCGAATCTTAGATCTCTGTTAGTTACAATACCTAGCAACTTTCCGTCTTTATCAATAATTGGAATTCCTCCAATACTGTGCTCCCTCATGTTGTTCTTGGCATCGATAACCTTAGCAGATAGAGGTAAGGTAACCGGATCTATGATCATTCCACTCTCCGCACGCTTCACCTTACGAACCTTCAAAGCTTGCTCCTCTATGCTCATGTTCTTATGTAAAACACCTATACCGCCTTCTCGAGCCATGGCAATAGCCATTTTACTCTCTGTAACCGTATCCATGGCAGCGGATATTATTGGCACATTAATAGTGATGTTTTTTGTGAATTTTGAGCGAATACTTACGTCTCTTGGTAGGATTTCGGAATATGCAGGAACCAATAATACGTCATCGTATGTAAGGCCTTCCCCAATGATTTTGGAATTGTGTGCAGTCATAGCAATTAAAGATTTAATTGCGTGCAAATGTACAATTTTTAATGTAAATATGAAAGTTACTTTTTAATTAATCTAATTAGCTATTAAACTCCAAAACATCCTTTGAATTAAAACCTATCTTAATTAAATCGGCTACATGCCTGTCCTTTGTAAGTACTGAAATTTTTTGCCCGCTGTCCAACCGCAACAATAATTGAGTGTCATGGCCTAAAAATGTTCTCCTTATTACCTGGGCATGGGTAACATGTTCACATTCTTCATTAATGGCAAAATTCTCGTTTCGTATGGCATGAGAACATTCAGGATTAAGCGGACATTGAAATGCTGACTGAAGTTCATTACTCAACTGAATTGTATTTCCGAACAACGAAGCCACATAGATCGATTTTGGTTTTGTATATAAATTTGCCGCCTCATCCTTCTGAATTAATTGACCATGCTGGAGGATTAAAATCTCATCTGCAACTGCCAATGCATCCTGGGTGTCATGAGTGACAAAAATAGCAGTAACCCCCGTTGCTTTAACAATCTCAAAGATCTCATTCCGAAGCTGCATCCTTAACATCGCATCCAAATTACTAAAAGGTTCGTCCAATATAAGTAAAGAGGGATTTGGGGCCAGCGCTCTTGCCAATGCAACTCTTTGCTGTTGCCCTCCGGAAAGCTGATGCGGATAGCGATCCTCCATTCCTCCCAAACCGACAAGATTTAAGACTTCGGTGGCCCTTTGGTTTTTATTTTTATCTTTTGAAATCCCGTAAAGGACATTTTTAAACAACGTCATATGAGGAAAGAGCGCATAATCCTGAAATACAAGACCTACTTTGCGCTTTTCTGGAGACACGAAGTTATTCAGGGAAGAGACCACTTTCCCATTAAGCCAAATACCTCCCTCATCTGGTGTCTCCAAACCTGCAATAAGCCGAACCAAGGTGGTTTTACCGCTACCGCTTTCTCCAACCAAAGCACAAACGTCTCCTTTCTTAAGATGAAAAGAAACATTCTTCAGGGCGAAACTTTTTCCTTTGTCAAAGCTTTTTGAAAGCGATTCGATCTCAAGCATAACCAATTATTATTTTATAAGTAATCTGTTCAAAAATATTACAGGAAGCATCACGGTAACTATAATGAATAAGGATGGGATAGCAGCTTCCATAACCATTTCGTCGCTGGCGTACTCATATGCTTTCACCGCAAGCGTATTCACATGAAAAGGTTTAAGTATTAATGTTAAAGGTAATTCTTTTAAAACATCGATAAAAACTAAAATAAAAGCACTTGCAATTCCCGTTCTTATAAGCGGAAATTCTATTCTAAAAAAAGTGCGAAGATTTCCTACTCCCAACATATTGGAGGAATCGGGAATGGCATTGCTCACCTTAAGCGCTGTGGATTCTATTGGGTTGTAAGCCACCGCAAGAAACCGCACAACATACGCGTAGATCAAGGTAACAAGCGTACCAGTAAGGATGAGCCCCAAATCTACATTAAATAGATAATCCATTACATCAATAAGCCATCTATCTAAAAAAATAGTTGGGATCATTATTCCAATTGCAACCACAGCTCCTGGAATGGCATATCCCAGAACCCCCAGTTTGGCTATATTTTTAATGAAACCTAATCGGCTCCATTTGGAGAAAAATATCAAAATCACAGCAATTATAACAGATACAATTGCGGTTATAAGGGCAATCCCAAAACTTTGAACCGATATCCTGAGAAAAGAAAGATTAAACACATTTTCATAGGTAAGGGTTGTCCAGTAGATCAATTGGGCAACGGGAAGTAAAAATCCCAGTACAACTGGCAGAAGAACCACAAAAAAAATGATAACTTGATTTTTTGGACTTATCTTTTTCCTGTTAATACGCATATTGTTATTCCCATTGCTGTTAAAGCGCAATTTTCTGCGCTGAAATTTTTCCAGAAGGATCAAACTAAAAACTATCACTATTAAAAGCGCTGAGAGATAAACGGCGGCTTCTGGTTCTTCGAGTGAAAACCAAGATCTAAAAATCCCAGTGGTGAAAGTATTTACCCCAAAATATTTTGCAGCACCATAATCATTCAAAACTTCCATCAATACTAAAATGAGCCCTGCTACAATTGCGGGTCTAGCCATTGGGAGCATTAATTTGAAGAATGTTTTTATCGGCCCAACGCCAAGCATTTCTGATGCTTCCATAAGACTGTTGGCTTGGTTTAAAAAGAAAGCTCTAGAACTAACATATACATAAGGAAAAAGGGATATCCCAAGGACAAAGGCCAAACCGCTTTTATTCATAATGTCAAACCGCACAAATTCCAATCCCGCAGCTTCCAGAATCAACTGAAGTGTCCCACCATAATCAAAGATACCGGCATAAGCATAGGCCACAATATATCCAGGAATAGCAAGCGGCAAAATAAGCAACCACTCCATTTGTTTTCTTAAAGGAAACTCATATCTAGCCACAAGCCAAGCTGTGGAAACTCCAAATAGCAAGACAATTGCCCCACAGGCAAAAATAAGAAACAGAGTATTTCCCAGATAATCCAGAAGTAGGTTGTCCACGATATGGTTCCAGGTCTCTCCAGGACCCGAGAAAAGTTTAACGCCTATGGAAACTATAGGCAAAACAATTAAAAACAGAATAAGTAAAGTGAAGATTGCCCACTTATTACTATCCCGTTTTAATCGTTTTAATCTATATTTAAAAGAAAAAATATTTTTACTTCCAGCCTGCTTCATCAAAAATCAATACCGCTTTTTTGTTGAACTCCCCAAGCTTGGAAAGCGTTAAAGAATCTGCTTTAAAATCACCCCATTGCTGCAAAAGCGGTGCAGGTTGAACACTAGAATTTATAGAATATTCATAATTTGAATTGGCAAACACCTCTTGTGCTTCCTTGGAAATAAGAAATTCTATAAATTTAACAGCATTTTCTTTATGCGGTGCATAACGTGCAACTCCCGCTCCGCTCACATTGATATGGGCCCCTCGACCGTCCTGATTTGGGAAAAATATTCCAACAGCTTCTGCGGCTTTAACTTCTTCGGGATTATCTGAATTTAGCATATTGCCTATATAGTAAGTATTTACTATGGCAATATCTCCTTCCCCTCCCACTAAGGCTTTTATCTGATCACGATCGTTTCCTTTTGGTCTTCGAGCCATATTTTTAACCATCGCCTCTGTCCATTTCCTAGCCTTATCCTCACCGTTATGAACGATAAGCGAAGCCAGTAGAGATTGATTGTAAATATTTTCTGAAGAACGAATAAGTATCTTTCCTTTCCATTTATCGTTTGCAAGATCCTCATAGGTTGTAAGATCGGTACTGTCTACCCTATCCTTTGAATATGCTATTACTCGCGCTCTTTTCGTTAAGCCAAACCAATAATTTTCGGAATCTTTTAGGTGCGGTGCAATTGTTCGGTTTAAAACATCGGACTCAATAGGTTGCAATAAATCTTGATCCTTTGCCCGGGTCAACCTGCCTGCGTCAACAGTTATTAATACATCTGCAGGGGATTGAGGTCCTTCAATAGACATTTTTTGAATCAACTCATCTGCACTTGCATTAATCACATTAACCTTTATACCTGTTGTTTCCTCAAATTGCTTGAATAAAAGCTGATCTGCAGCATAATGCCTGTGGGTATATACATTCACAACGTTTTCTGAAGATGATCCGTCTTTATTTGTGTCATTTTTACATGCACTAAATGTTACAAGTGCAATTAAAAATATAAACTTCTTCATTTTCTTGATATTTTAGGAAGGCAAATGTAACTATTTAGAATCGGTTTAAATAAAAAACACCAAATAATGAGGGATAAACTTTAATATATACCGGGCTTATTTAAATGTGAGATATAAAAGGAATAGGATACCTTAATTCAAATAACACTCAATTAGACGTAAATTCCAGCTGTAAAAAAATCAAAAACCTCGGGGTCAGTCCAAAAGATATTGCCTGAGATTTCGAGAGGAAAATACTTTCAAAAATTCAAAGCATCCCGAATCTATCAGGACGGGGAATTAAACCTTCAATTAATGATTAAATGAAGCCCAATACAAATATAACTCACTAATCTCTGTCAAGTCTCAAGAAGCAGCTACGGGAATTTTATACAATCAATGGGCTCAGCAAATTTCAGCCTAAACTATAACTTTATTTGTAATGTGGCATAGCAAGTTATAGGCTGAGCCGGAATAATTCCAGGACCAGGATAACCTGTAGCTCTTCGAGCAAAATAAGAATTATCCAATAGGTTGTTTATTCCTGTCTCCAATTTAAATTTACCTAAACTATAAGATGCTGAAAGATCCATTATTCCATAAGCAGGTACTGCTCCTTCTATCCCTCGATTATTTTCTGATTTTACCTGCGGAGCATTCGTAGCATCTGTAAACTGACTAGATAAATAGGTGTACTGTAAACCTGCAAGGAAATTTTTATACCCAAAGTTTAAACCTGTTTTCAAATTAACTTTTGGAATGAATTCAACTTCATTGCCTTTCACGTTGATCTCCTCAGAACTGCTATACTCAGAATTTGTAAATGCTGCATTTACAAAAGCACTCAACTGATAATTTTCTGCCGATTGAAAAAAGCTATTTCTTATATTCCATTCGGCAAATGTTTCAAGACCATAAATAAATGCGTCCCCTATATTTCCTCTAAACCTAACAAGTCTGCCGGTCTCCGCAAGTTCCCCTTGGGCGTTAACTCGCTCTTCAGGTCTGAGTACTTCCCCAATCCTGCCATTATATTTCAATGCGAAAACACTCGCATCATAGGATAAGAAGTCTTTTAACTGCCCGCGAATTCCAATATCTGAAGTAAATCCTTCTTCATCATTAATGTTTTCATCTACCTGTAAGCTTGGATTTACAACTCTAATATCACTAAATGTAACCGACCTGTAGTTTTGTGAAAAATTAGCGTAAAGCTCATTTGAAGCATTTAAATTATAGCTGCTTCCAACTCCAAGCAGAATAAAATTTCGTTCAAATTTTCGATCATCTTCAATAGTCTCATTCAACAAAGTATTTTCTGCGTTATCCTTTATTATGTTTTTATAAAAACCATCGGACTCGGTATTGATATACTCAAATCTGAAACCTGGAGTTACTGAAAAATTATTTGTGATATTAAAAATATTCTCACCAAAAAACGCAAGGTTTCTATTTGGAAATTCAAATACTGATTGTCTTTCGTAGTCTGGATATTCTGCTGTTGCAAAATCAAAATCTGGCCCTGCTGTAGCACTACCTGCTCCTTGCTGCTGTTGGTTGGAAGCCTGATAATATTTACTTCCCAATAAGAGGACTGATTCATCTTCAAACAAATCATATCTGGTCAACACTCTGGCTTCAGCTCCCCAGTTGGAAAAATCATCTACCAACAACTCCCTCGGCTCTTCAGGATCATCAGCCTGTGCTACTCTGTTTTGTCTAAATCCTAAAGCCTTACGTGTGGCATCGAGACCAAAAACGTTCAAACTAAAATCTGTCTTCTCAGAAAATTTGTGTTCCAGCTTCAGTGCAAAAAGATTCCAGTTTACATCAAACCAATTGCGGGAACGATTGCTGAAATCAGGATCATTATAAAATTGAGAGTCTGTTAATCCTCCTGGTTGCTGAGCTAAATAGTCTAAGTAGGTATATTCAAAGCTAATGTTGGTATTTTCATTAAATTTCCAGCCTAAATGTGCGAAGGCATTATGAGATTCATATTCTGAATTTGGCCTGAAACCTTTACCGCCCTTATAATTATAATAAGTATAATAGCTAAACTTTCCTACCGTTCCGCTAAGGCTGTTAAAGCTGGTTAAAAGATCATAAGAGCCTACAGATTGACGGGAAATGAGCTCTATCTCTTTATCTGGCACAGGGTCTTTAAATCTGAAATTTATTAGACCCCCAAACTGAGTACCATATTGTAAAGAGGCTGCACCACGTACCACCTGTATTTCTTTCAAAGCTTCTGGCGGCGGAGTATAATAACTTTCAGGATACCCCAACACATCAGCAGAAATGTCATAGCCATTTTGACGGGTATTAAAATTCTGCGTTCTATTGGGATCCAATCCCCTACCACCAATATTCAATTGTAAACCGGCATCTCCGTTATCGTAAATATTCAATCCCACAACCTGGCTATAGATCTGTCTTGCATTATTTGCCGCCAGATTTGCAGATACTTTATCCATTACCACCACCTCACTTTTCTTTCCCGCATAGATAGCAGTACCCTCTACTTTTCGCAATTTTCTTAAAGCGAATATCTGCTCTCTTCTATTGGTGATCATTACTTCATTAAGACTTTCTGCCAGTGGAGAAAGTTCAAAATTGATTTTAGTATTCCCAGTTATAGATAACTCCCGTTCTATGATCTCATATTCGTAACTAAATACCGCAAATACATAAGTTCCCTCTTTTATGGAATTAAATTCAAATTCTCCATTTTCATTAGCTACAGTTGGTTTTCCGGTGGTCTTATTCCAAATTTCGGCATTTGGAACAGGCTGACCGGTTTCTGAAGAAGTCACTTTTCCACTTAATGAATATTGAGCATTCATAAACAGGCTAAAAAAGAAAAATATACTAAAGACCTTTAATTTCATCATAAAATGGTAAAATGAATGTTTTGTGTTTAAAAGAGTCGGCAAAATTAAGCAAATTAACATCGGCACCTATAAAGGGCTTACTTTTTCTACCGTTAAGACCTACATAACTTTCTACATAGACTTCAATATTGCTATGACCCTCTTTTCTGAAATGATCTGCAAGAAAATGAGCGTATTGTAAAATAAAATCGGGTTGAAAAGACATCTGCTTTTCTTGAAATGGAGTTAGAAAATCTGAATTATTCACATAGAATCTTTTGCCGGAATCTGCATCTACAACTTTAAATTCGGCATATCCCGCTTTCTCCATTAGCATTACTCGCCATGAGAATCTAAAGCCTTCTTCTGTCCAGAATAGTTCGTTGGGATACAGTAAATATCGCCAAGGAAATAATAATTGAACAAGGAAAAATATAGCAACAACCGAAATTTTAAATTTTCTATTTCCTGGTTTACTAAAGAGTAACTTATTATTATCAAATTTCACTTTACTTATATTCAACCATGAAGAAATTTTATTCAAAATTTGGTGATGTACCTGTGGGCTGAAGAATATTAGTGCACTAATTATCATGATGTAAGGAAACATCCCAATAGGAAATAAAACCCGTGTGATTACGTGAAAAACGATCACTGCCAAAAATGCAACAAATCGCGTTCTTTTGTATAATAGTAAAAAAGGTATTAAAAGATCATAGAGCATACCGCTCCAACTGAATACATAAGGAACCCATTCCTGTTGCATAAGATCTCCAAAAAAAGGCAGATCATATTTTGAAGGGAGCCAGATCTTTAATGGCATAGCATTAATTAACCAATCTGAATTAAGTTTAGCGAGACCGGCATAAAAATAGACCATTGCAAGCAAAAGCTTAATTGAATCTATGCACCAGCGTGGAATTTTTTGAAAAGCTTTTCCTGAATTCTTCCACGCATCTAAAGAGAAGTAGGAACTCGCCGGTAAAAAAATTAGTAAGAAGCTAAGAATACTTATAAAATAATAATGGTTTAAATAAGTGGTCTTGTCCATTAGTTCGATATAGGTGAAACTAAGGAAAAAAGTGATGATAGCAATTCTATATTTATAACCTATCGCAACAAAAAAGGCTGCGGCTCCACATACTATAAAAAGCAAATAGGTGAAATCGCCAAGCGGTTTCACCCATTCAAATCCATAATAACTAAAATGAAATTTTGGAGTTATATAAAGTTTTTCAATCCATCCATTCAGATAAAAACGTATAATACTGGCCAACATCATTATTCCAAAACCTATGCGAAAAACTGCTAATGGAGCGGCATCGGTATAAGAATTAAGATATTTTGTTATGGACCGCCTCATCTGCTACCTACTAATCTCCGTCTGAGTCTACGTAGTTTATGCTGATTGAAAGCGCCTGAACCATATCTAATTTTAATAGAACCACCCCTTTCTGAAGTTCATCAAACGCAACCAGCATCAATGTATTATTTGTTTGTACCTGACTTTTAAAACTAGTATCGAGATTATTAGCCTGAGAATTGATTGTGCCAAACTGGCTAAGAATATCATTTGCGAGATCACCTCTGTCCAGAAATTCTAAATACTGCTTATAGCTCTTACCGGTCTGACTGGCATTGTAATGTTTTCCGTTGAAAAAATTCTGAGTAGTTTTTAAAGCTTGCAGATAAAGTTTTTTAGAAAGATCTGCTGAATAGTATGCCTCCACATTAATTGGAGAAGGTGTTCCAGTAAATGCACCCGCTGGATAACCTATCTTCCCTGATCGAAGAAAAGTCTCATAATACATGATGAATTTATTGGTAAACTTATCTACAGAACCAGTACTTGAAGAACTTGTACTACTAACAAATGTATCTCTATAATCACCTTGCCAAGAAGAATTCACTTCTGTAGTTAGTGAGTTTATTCTTTTAGATACATCTAAAAGATAGTTTCTATAGTTTTCAGAAGAATATTTGGCAACTATTTCTGCATCTACCGCACCTATCCCATTCAAAAGATAATCCAGTGCAGGAAAACCCTGCTTTGTAAAGCTGGAAGGCAATTCTAAATTATGCGAACCACTAGCTATCTTACTTTCAACTTCTGAAGTCGACAGTGGATAAGTATTTAGAAACCTTCTGTAACTTAGCTCCTCTGCTCTACCAATATCAAACATTGCAACTGTTTGAAAATCGAGGTAAGAACTTTCGAATTGACTTCTTAAGGCAACTAGGTTTTCTTCAGAAGGGTTTGAAGTAAAAGCAATTGTAAGATCTTCTAATTGCTGAGTTGAACTTTTGAAATTATCAAAAGACGGAACAATTATATTATCGGCCCAATTCTCCAACATCGCTCCGCGATCAAAAGTATTGACCTCATTGTTTCCACTACCTTCATCTTCTGAAGAGCATGCAGTAAAAATCAAAGACGCAAAAATTAAAATTCTAGAAAATTTTTTCATAATTAAAAATATTAAAAACTGGAGCTTATAAAAATAATGCTCCGGCTAATTGTTTTATTCTGCTGCATCAGCAACACTAAATCCAAAGGCCCCTGCGATCTCTTCAGAGATGCTATCCAATGTTTCTGGAGTTACATCCCAAAAACCATTTCCTTCTAATAATTGCTCCTTGTACATAGCTACCTTTTCCTTTGATATGTATGGCATGTCAGTACCTGGATTATTAGTAAATCTAAGACTGTATATGAAACCGAAGCCTTCTGAAAGCTCATGAAAAGCAGCTCCTTTATTATCCTCAGCTAAAGCAGATTTACCTCCTTGAAGATAATGTACCGCTCTTACTGCGATCACCGTTGAAATATTCTCTTGAATAATAGCAACTTGCTCATCACGGGTTTGATAATCTCCTGCTACAATTGCCGCTCGACCTGTTTTAAAAGCTTCAAAAGTACTTTCCGCTAATCCGGCAAAGTTCTCATTAGCATCAACCTGACCTAAATAATTGAAAAGTAAACGATCGTCACTTTCATTTAATTTCGAATTAGGATTAGCAGTTGGGATAGAAGGGTCACCATAAAGGTATCCATAAGCCTCATCCCATTTATGCTCCATGGTAGTATAAAGCTCTCCTTCTTCTAGAACCTTTGCATCGTTATTTGAACGGTTATCTGCTTCATCCAATACAAGTTTAGACAGATAATTATTAAGGATCTGATCTGCAAGGAATCCACCTATTAAACCTTTAGCAAATGCCTGATTCAACTCAAGTCCTTTCTCATTAACGTAACGTACACTTGAACCCTGAGCAATTTGCCCGGAAACACCGGCTTCCGCCAAAACATCTTTATTTTCCTTTACAGTAGTGAACTGCCCAGAAATATAAGAATCAAAATCATTTTTAATCTCTGAACTTTCTACAGTATTTGCAGAAAAATATAGACTTGAAGCAGCTACTTTAGATTTTACACTTTTTGAAGATTCATTTAGGCTAGCATTTTCAAACGGAGAGTTTTCATTGGAAAACATGTTCAATAATAATTCTTCTGAAGCATTATCAAAGTCTGTAAAGTTAGAGAATAACTCCGCGGACATTTGTAATCTTGTAGTCTGACCATTATAGTCTACTGTAGAACTATTATCTCTTTCGAAGGTGTAATTTACAGGAGTTTCAATATTATTATCTCCGGGCTTAGGGGTATCATCAGATGTACATGAAAGCAATGTTAGGCTTCCTATGATTGCTGATAAAAATATTTTTCTCATCTTCTTTTATTTAGACTGATTTAAAATAGTGATTAATTTCGAGTGCAAATATATACACGAAATCCAATTTCACAAAACTTATTTAGATTAATTTTAAATAATATTTAGCAATAATAGTCAGGAGAAGTATCGATAATATTAATGGTAAGCAGAGAATATTTTAGTTGCCTCATTATATGAAGATTCGAAGCTGGTCATTTTAATATTGGAATCTGCTTTCTTAGCATTGAAGTAGGAAAGCATTTTTTCTGTAGGCATATTCCCTGTTAAATCGTCTTTTGCCATAGGACAGCCGCCAAAACCTTGGATGGCCCCATCAAACCTTCTGCAACCAGCAGTATAAGCTGCATCTATCTTTTCGTGCCACTTACTTGGAGTAGTATGTAAATGTGCACCAAATTCAATATGTGGATATCTTGGAATTAAATTAGAAAACAAATAAGAAATTATTTCTGGGGTGCTACTTCCAATAGTATCCGATAATGAAAGTATACTTACTCCCATCTTAGATAATTTTTCTGTCCACTCTCCCACTATTTCCAAATTCCATGGATCACCATAAGGATTTCCAAATCCCATAGATAAATAAGCAACCACTTCCTTATCTGAAGCATTCGCAATTTCCAAGATCTGTTTTAATGTCTCTACAGACTCATCGATGGTCTTATGGGTATTACGCATCTGAAAGTTTTCAGAAATAGAGAACGGGTAACCAAGATATTTGATCTCGGGATGTTTAGAGGCATCTTGAGCGCCTCGGACATTTGCGATAATCGCAAGTAATTTACTTTGAGTTGCGGAGAGATCTAATTTAGATAAGACCTCAGCAGTATCTATCATCTGTGGAATAGCCTTTGGCGAAACAAAACTGCCAAAATCTATAGTATCAAAACCACACCGAAGAAGCGACTGGATATATTGAACTTTCTCTTTTGTAGGGATAAAAGATTTAATGCCTTGCATTGCATCCCTGGGACATTCAATGAGTTTAATTTTATCCATGCTCAAAGATACTATTTTAGCAATTATATAAAAATAAAGAAGAAATATGTCAATAATGGAAATCCAAAGGGAATTAAGTCCTGAAAATTAAGATATTGCAATTAATTTGAGATCTATAACAGGATTAATATTCCAATTCCAACAAAAACCACCACCTGGATCCATTTCAAAAACACACCCGATCTTCTGTGCTGCATTAAATATTCAGAAATTTTACCGGCAAGCAATGCTACTGCTCCAAAAATCAATAAAGCCTGCAAAAGGAATAGGAAACCTAGTATATAAAATTGAAGAATAGTATTACCCTCAGGTTCCCATAGAAATCCTGGAAAAAAGGCTAGAAAGAAAATAGTAACCTTAGGATTTAAGACATTCATTATAAATCCTTGACTAAATAAATTTTTAGAGCTTTTTTGAGGCACCCCATCAATCGCAATAGAACTATCACTCTTAAGCACCTTATAGGCTAGATAAAACAAGTACAAAGCACCAAATATCTTTATTAAGCTAAATAAAATTGGACTAGCTTTTATAACTGCAGAAGCTCCGAATGCTACAAGACTGGTATGGATAAGAATTCCAGAAACAAGACCTAATGTGGTTGCAATCCCAGCCTTTTTCCCATTAGAAATACTTTGTACCAATACATAAATTATATCTGGCCCCGGAGATAAGGTTAGCAAAATGGAAGCTATTAAAAATGGAATAAGTTGTAGTAGCACTAAAAAATGGGTTTGCTAGGTTTTGTTAGAAGCCGATAATATAGCTTTATTGATCTCTTTAATTAATCCCGGACCTTCATAAATAAACCCTGTATAAAGCTGAATTAAACTAGCTCCAGCTTCTAGTTTTTCCAGCGCATCTTCGGCAGAATGAATTCCTCCAACTCCTATAATAGGGAATGCTTTATTGCTTTTCTCTGAAAGAAATCGGATCACTTCTGTAGATCTATGTTTTAATGGTTTCCCACTTAAACCACCCATTTCAATTTTATTCTTAGACTGAAGCTTATCTCTGGAAATAGTAGTGTTAGTAGCAATTACTCCTTCAATCCCGGTAACTGAAACAATTTCTATAATATCCAGAAGCTGATCATCTGTAAGGTCTGGAGCAATCTTTAAAAGAATAGGTTTTGGTTTGGGTTTCGCTAAATTTAATTGCTGAAGTGTATTTAATAACGCTGTTAAAGGTTCTTTATCCTGAAGAGCTCTTAGATTTGGTGTGTTAGGAGAACTTACATTTACCACAAAATAATCTACGTAGTCAAATAAAGCTTCAAAACAAATGGTATAATCTGTTACAGCCTCTTCATTTGGAGTGATCTTGTTCTTCCCTATATTGCCACCAATTAGAACATTCTTATTGGTTTTCAATCGTTTCACTGCTGCCTCTACTCCTTCATTGTTAAATCCCATTCTATTAATAATAGCCGAATCTTCCTTGAGCCTGAACAATCTTGTCTTATCATTTCCCGGTTGTCTTTTTGGAGTAACAGTTCCTATCTCCACAAATCCAAAACCTAACTGTTCTAATTCCTTGTATAGAACTGCATTTTTATCGAAACCTGCAGCCAATCCAACCGGATTTTTAAAGGTTAATCCAAACACCTTTCTCTCCAATCTTGGATCATTCATCTGAAACTTGTTTTTCAACAACATTGAAACCCCTGGTACCTTAAAAAGGAACTTAAGTGCATCAAAGGTGAAATAATGAACCTTTTCAGGGTCAAAATTGAATAAAAGAGGCCTTATCAGGGATTTATACATAGCTGGACAGTTTGTGCAAAAATAGCTTATTTGGTAAAATTGAAGCTATTATATTGAAGGACTTTGAAATACTTGCCAAATGAACTTCTAAAAAATATGAATAAAAAAAGCAGCCCGAAGACTGCTTTACTAATTTAAACATTTGTTTTTATTTCAGTGTAAAGGCTACTCTGGCAAATAAAAATCTACCACCAATCCCAAATTGTTGAGCTCTCCTAGACCAGTCGAAACGTCCATCACTTCGGTTATTAAACTCGGCTTTTGCTCTATCTGGATACACATCTAATAAATTATTTGCTCCAATTGTTAGAGTCAATGCTTCAGAAGCTTTATAACCAAGAGATAGATCTGTCACTATCTTGGAACTAAACACTTGTTGGTTAGCTACGGTTGTAGATGCTTCTGTAACCTCCCCAAAGAAAACATTCCTTAAGAATACATTAAATTTTCCAGCAGTTAAGCTATTGGTAAGGTTCACTTTTGTTCTTGGAACTGCTTCTTCTAAATATACTCTACTATCTTCCGGGAAATATGTTCCTACAAGACCAGCTCTTTCCAATTGTGGAGAGGCATTAATATCTCCAACTTGCTTTGTTTTGGAAAGTGTCGCAGCAAGATCAGATTTTAGTTTAAATCCATTATTAAAAGTTGCATCATGGGTTAATACTAGATCCACACCTTTAGATTCGGTATCTATTGCATTTGCAAAGAAAGACGCAGCAGTTGCATTTGCTTGAGCAAGTAAATTATCTAATTCGGTTCCAGTTCCCGGTCCAGCAAACTGCCCCGTATAAACCACTCGATCATCTATTGCTACAAAATAACCATCTACAGTTAAAGATAAATTAGCATCTGGAATTTGTGCGGTAAATCCAACACTTAAACTTTGTGAAGTTTCTTCTTTTAGCTGAGGGATCCCTAATAATTTGGCTGCGCGACTATCGTTTGTAAATGTTCCTACTTCTTGTGGGTTTCCGTCATTATCAAAAATTGTGGAAGTCGAATTAAAATTTAACTGATGTAAAGAGGGGGCTCTAAAACCAGTATTTACAGCACCTCTCATATTAATGTTATCTGTTAATTTATATCTTGACGATACTTTAAAATTAATAGTTGAACCAAAATCTGAATAGTCTTCAAATCGGGTTGCAAAGGTTAACAAGAATTGTTCTGTAAGATCTGCTTCAATATCAAAATATCCCGCAATACTGCTTCGCTCACGAGACAATTCATTTTTGGGACTGAATCCTGGAAAAACTTGAGATCCGCCCGGTCTTGGATTTCCAAAAAAATCTGTGCCAGGAGATTGTGAGGCTAGCGTTATAGGAGCCCCATTCTCGGTATACTGTTCATAAGATCCTCTTTCCCCTGAAACTATCTCATAATTCTCCAATCTATACTCTGCTCCAAAGGCCACATTCACACCTGAAAAGAAATCTTCATAAAAATTGGAAATATCTAAGTTGGTTGTGTTTTGAGCAAAAGAGAATCCTCCAGCATCGAAAGTAGTTGGACTCGATTGCTTTAAAGATGCATTAGAAGTGTTAGATATCAAATATAAAAACTCATTTCTACCCCAAGTGTTACTGAAATCTACTTCCCAATCTCCAATTTTTCCACGAATTCCGGCAGCAATAGATTTATCATTGATCTTAGAGTTAATCTCTGGTAAGAATCCATTGATATATATGGGTGTATAAGTTCTACTCTGGTTTGGCAATCTATAGAAACCGGCAGAATTCCCTCTTCGAGAACTTATTCCAGCAAAGGAATATAATTCGGTTCCTTCATCATCTAATGGCAAAGAGAAGTTGGCAAAAAATCTACCACCTCTAAGAGCAGATTGTCCTACTCTCATGTTATAATCACTTCTTTCTTGTCCACGACTATTCAATTCGTCTTCAGTAACATCAAAATCTAATAGGTCTTGAAGAGTTTCTCTATCTGGAGCTGCATTAATATCGTCTTTCAATTGCTGGCTGAAATAGGAGACTCCTTGTGCAAATTGCTGGATTTGCCCATTAGTTAAATTGGTAATATCTGCTCCAGAACTAAATGCAACATTCTCTATAGCATTGTATCCCTTAAAGATTTTGCCTTCCCATTCTTTCATTCTGCTGTAGTCCTCACGATAGTCGAAATCTCCAGAGAATGTTATGTAACCGCCATTCTCCCCTAAACCTATTCCATAACTAGCAGCAACATTAACTGTTTCACCATCTACGCCACCGGTTTGATCGTTTGCATTTTCAGTAAAATTAGCACCTGTAGTTACAGAAAGATCCAGTTCGTTTATGCTTTTATTCAATACAATATTTATCACTCCTGCAATAGCATCAGATCCATATTGAGCTGAAGCACCATCCCTTAAAACCTCTATTCTTTGGATAGCTACAGCTGGAATTGCATTTAGATCTGTTCCCACACTTCCTCTACCAAAGGTTCCGTTTACGTTTATTAAAGATGAGTTATGTCTTCGTTTCCCGTTTATTAACACCAAGACCTGGTCTGGTCCTAAACCTCTCAGAGAGGCAGGATCTATATGATCTGTTCCATCTGATATTGTTTGGGTATTGGAAGTAAATGAAGGTGCTACATAATTAAGCATCTGATTTAAATTAACCTGTGGCACTGCTGAAGATAATTCTTTGATGTTCAAAACATCTATTGGTACTGTTGATTCAACAACAGTTCTATTTGGATTACGAGACCCTACCAGCATTACTTCGCCTAGAGCAAGTCCCGATACCATGGTTACATTTATTACATCAGATTGGATTTCTACTTTTTTAGTATCAAAACCCACAAAAGAAAAAACCAAAGTTTCTCCCATGGCTGCTTCAATATTATATTTTCCGTCAAAATCTGTGATAGTACCTCTATTAGTACCTTCTATCGCGACCGAAACCCCACCTAATGGCTGTTTCTGATCGTCTACTATTGTTCCTGAAATTTCCTGTGCTTGAGCTTGAGCTACCCAACCGACAAAAAACAAACAAAACATTACGTAAAAATTCTTCATAAGTTTATATTTTTGGTTTAATTAAAGATAGATAAAATTTAGCTTCATATTTATGATACTATCATTATCAGGTGCTAACTTATCACATGTTTATTAACATTACTACATATAAATTATCAAACATTTAAAATGATTTCAAAAAATAATATTATCAATAGGTTCATCAGCTATGTAACTATAGACACCCAAAGTGATTCGGACAGCAATAAAACTCCGAGCACAGAAAAGCAATGGGATCTCGCTAATAAACTTGCCGTAGAGCTTAAAAAAATTGGAATGGAAGAAGTTGAAATTGATGAAAACGCCTATATCATGGCAACTTTATCAGCAAATGTTTCACATGAGGTTCCTGTAATTGGCTTTGTCTCTCATTTTGATACTTCTCCAGATTTCACTGGAACAAATGTAAAACCTCAAATAATAGAAAACTATGATGGGAAAGACATCATATTAAATAAGGAGCAGGATATCATTCTATCTCCAGATTATTTTGATGATCTTTTACAGTATAAAGGTCAAACTTTGATCACAACAGATGGAACCACGCTATTAGGCGCAGATGATAAAGCAGGAATTACCGAAATAGTAACTGCTATGGAATATTTAATTAATAACCCTCAAATTCTTCATGGGAAGATCCGGGTAGGATTTACTCCAGATGAAGAAATTGGGAGAGGTGCTCATAAATTTGATGTTAAGAAATTTGGCGCGGCTTGGGCCTATACTATGGATGGTAGCCAAATTGGCGAATTAGAATATGAGAATTTTAACGCTGCAGAAGCTGTTGTTAAAATTAAAGGGAAGATCGTGCATCCTGGATATGCCAAGGATAAGCTTATAAATAGTATGTATATCGCTCAGGATTTTATTAATTCATTACCAAGATTAGAAACTCCAGAACATACCGAAGACAGACAAGGTTTTTTCCATTTAACTGATATAAAAGGAGATGTAGAAGAAACCATTTTAAAATATATAATTCGGGATCATGATAAGAATCATTTTGAAGCTAGGAAAGAAATGATAAGCAATCTCGCGCAGGAAATAAATTCTCAGCATGAAAGAGAAGTTATTAATATCGAAATCAAAGATCAATATTTCAATATGCGGGAAAAAATAGAGCCTGTAATGCATATTGTAGATATTGCCGAGGAAGCTATGAAACAGCTTAATATCACTCCGCATATAAAACCAATTAGAGGAGGAACAGATGGGTCGCAGTTAAGTTTCATGGGCTTACCTTGCCCAAATATCTTCGCCGGAGGGCACAATTTTCATGGAAGATATGAATATGTCCCTGTAGAAAGTATGCAAAGAGCAACAGAAGTAATCATTAAAATCGCAGAATTGACTTCAGAAAAACATAAATAATTTCTGGAATGGCTAAGCTGAAATTTAAACAGAGTCAAAACAAAAATTGAAAAATAACTCAGAGCTAAACAAAGCATTCAATTTACTTAGCCCAAGGAAACAGAAAGAATACTCATTCTACATTACTGAAGTAAAAGTGAAGCAGCAAAGTAGAGAAGAACTAAAAAATAGTGACAATGATCTTAGTTGGAGTTGGCTTAAATATTAAATGGAAAATTATCAAACAATATAAAAAGGAGCAAATTTAATTTGCTCCTTTTTATATTGTTTGATAATTTTATCCTTAGAAATAGCAGCTTCCACCTTTTCTGCGTCTACTTTTATTTTCTGAATCCCATAGTTTTAAAGTAAGGCTAACTATAATTTGATTTAAGCGAAGATCATTTAATATGGCTCTATTTACTGTAGGAATAACAAAATCTGCATTGTCTGATTGAAAATCAACATCATAAGGATCAGCAGAGGACAAAGAATAATCATATCTAACATCTAATCCAAAACTACCGAATTCAACCTTCACACCTATTTGAGCAGAAAATGGAGTGTTCTGTATTACCACTTGAGGCGGATCATTGGTAGGTTCGATTCTCTCTATAGTTGATGAAATTATATTTTTGTAAGCTACTCCAGCATAAATATCTAATGGACCATAAATATTATACCCAATTAAAAGAGGAACGCTGAATTCTTCTACTTCAAATAAGGTAGGCCCCTGAGGAAAATCAAATCTCGATTCTAATTTAGAATATACAACTTCGGGACGTATGAAAAATTTACCAAAATTAACCTGCACCCAACCACCACCATGATAACCAATCTCTCCATCGGCTTCAAAAGTATCACTTGTATAATCTGCAGGTACACCAGAATTTATACCTGTAATTTCTCCACCATATGTTTTATTGATTCCTCCTTTCAATCCTACCTTAAATTGTTGAGCATTCATTTGTGAAAAAGAAAAGCTAGTTAAGCTTATTAGGAGGGCGATAACTAATTTATTCATAGGAAAGAGGTTAGTCTAAAAGGTGTCTATTGTTGGTAAATATATTGCTTTAATAGCTATTACAAAGTTGTTTCTTTTGATTAACGTTTCAAAAATAAAAAAATTATATAAATCTTAAAGTTATGTAAAAATAAAAAGGTTGTTTCAAATATCGAAAACTATTTTCAATATTTAAAACAACCTTTTTAAAAGAACTATTTTTTTTCTAGTGAACTATAATTGCATCTGGATTTCCATCAGGATCATTTGCAACTGTGCCATCTGTACTTGCAGCACCTAAAAGAAGTACTCCTGCAGCGTGAGGAGAAGCCATAGAGGTTCCACTTATTGTATTATATCCACCATCTTTCCAAGTAGATTTAACAGCTACACCTGGTGCAGCAAAATCTACTGGAGGGTTTCCGAAGTTAGAAAAACTAGCCCATCTATCGTTTACATCCATGGCAGAAATAGTTACAATATTTGCTCCATTAACTCTAGCCGGTGAGCTATTATTAGCATCACTACTTTCATTACCTGCAGCCAAAGCGAATTTGATTCCGTTTTGAGAGGCAGCCAAAATTGCATCATCTAAAGCTTGTGAAACTGGCCCACCTAAACTTAGGTTTGCAACATCTCCGCTCTGTCCATTTGCGCCTACATAGTCTACACCTGCAATAACACCAGAGTAAGATCCACTACCACGACTATCTAAAACTTTCACTGGAATTATGGTAGCTCCAGGAGCTACACCTACAACTCCAAAACCATTGTTTAAAGCTGCAATAGTTCCAGCTACGTGTGTTCCATGACCATTCCCATCATCTGCAGATTTACCATCTTTTCCAGAAGTAAAAGCATTAAATGCTCGAGAAGCATCAACGTTTAGATCTGGGTGATCTAAGTCTACTCCAGAATCCACTACAAAAGCAACATTAGTTCCTGTATAGCCGGTAACTCCATTTACTCTTAAGATACCATAAGGCGTTTCTTGTGTACCTCCTCCAGTTCCTGGATCTGGTTCTCCACAAGGACCTCCGTTTGGTGATCCACATGGTGGTGCAAATGTTACGATTCTATCTTGTTCTATATATTTAACACCTTTTTTATTTTTTAAAACTTCTAATTGAGCTTTGTCTAATTTTAAAGTTGCTCCGCTAATCGCGTTACTATAAACATTTACAATTTCTGCAGAAACAGAAGCTTCAGATAAGAATTTTTTAGTTTCTGAAAACATAGCTTCCTGTGCTTTCTTGTAGTTGTTTGGATATTTTGAACTAACATTCTCTACAGCTCCATTCTGAAAAACAACAATATACTGTCCTTCAATATTTAGAGCGTCGAAATCAGCATCTATCTCAGTAAAAGCTTCAGAGTCGGTTGAGGTGTTTTGATCCTGAGTACAGGAATAAAAAAGAGCAGAAGCAGCTAATACAGCTACCCCTATTTTAAGTTTAGATTTTAACATTTTTTAATTATTTTTGGTTAAAAATTAGTTAATAATTGATTCAAATCTAGACTTTTAAATCGTTAAACAAAAAAAATCTCTAGCTGATACTAGAGATTCATATTGTTATTTAAAGAAATAAAATCAAAAACTTAGGATTAATAGTACGCGTCGGAAATATGTTAAATTTTATTTTTTCCTAATTAGACATTCCATTTTTAGACTTCCACTTTGTAATTCCACCATCTAAAATATAAATTTGTTGAAATCCAAAGTTTTCTAGAATTAAGGCAGCTTCATCAGATTTATCTTCAGAAGTATAATATATGGCAATAGGAGAATTCTTATCCAGCTTATTTAAATCTTCTCTTAAGCCCTCATTATCAATAATATTCTCTGCATTTACCAAATGTGATTTTTTGAAATCTTCTTTGGATTGAATCTCACTTTCCTCCACAGGATTATACCGGATATGAGTATTTACTTCGTCCCCGGTAACTACTTGTATTTCCTTCCCTTTAGACTTTACACAGCCTTGCGAAAAAATAACAATAATCAATAAGCTAAAAAAAACTTTGATCATAAGTAGAATATTATTTTTCTATCTCGCCATCCCAATCGGTAATACCACCCATCAAGTTGTAAGCACTATCAAAACCTTGTTGTTTCATTAAAGCACAAGCCTGCGCACTTCTAGCTCCAGATCTGCAATACACATAATAATTCTTAGATTTATCCAATTTCTCGATCTCATCTAAAAATCCTTGTCCTTTGTAAATATCTATATTAGTTGCAGTTGGAATGTAGCCTTCAATAAATTCTTCTTCCGTACGCACATCTAGAATTACGGCATTTTCATCTTCGCCAACTTCTTTGGACCACTGATCTTGTGTAAGGTTTTTCATATTTATGGTTTTTATGCTTATCTAAAAGTAAATTGAAATGTAAATATAATGTAAAGGAAATTATTTAGTATTTCAGAATTGAAAAAATAAAAAAAACTGTATGTCCGTAAACATTCCTAATTAGTGGAAATATTCCTATATTTGATTGAATTTAAATTGATTGGATATGGATATATTTTCTTTCGGAGTTCATTTTACCGATGAGGAGTGCTGCCGCCTACATTTCAAAGAGCAACGTGATAAGGAAGGAGTTGTCTGTCATAGCTGTGGATCAATAGATCATTATTGGCTCAAAAACAAATGGAGTTACCAGTGCAAATCCTGTAAGGCGAGGATGTCCTTGCGAAGTGGAACAATTATGGAAAGCTCCAAATTATCTTTTATGAGTTGGTATAAGACCATCTTTCTTTTGAGCACGACAAAGAAAGGTTTTTCCAGCAAGGAAATACAGCGGCAGCTGGGCCTAAAGCGCTATGAGCCGGTTTGGGCAATGGTGCACAAACTACGCAAAGCCATGGGGCAGCGAGATGACCGCTATACGTTGGAGGGAATGATCGAGATGGATGAAGGTTATTTCACCATTGAGGCGAGCCAAAACGATCACCAAACCCAAAAGGCCGGTCGTGGCAGCAAGACCAAATCCAACGTTATGGTTCTGGCCGAGAGCACTGTCTTGGAAGATATAAAAACAGGGAAAGTGGAGCGTCATTGCAGGTATTTTAAGGCAAAAGTCCTTGTTAACCACGAGGCCGATGAAATCAACAATACTCTAAAAAGCGCAATTGGTGATGAACACATTATCATCTTTTCCGACCAAAGCACATCCTACGTTGATATAGCAGATTACGTAGAGCTACATATTACTGAAAAATCAAGTGAAAAGACCACCAAAGAAACCCTAAAATGGGTACATATAGCTATAAGCAATGCCAAAAGGAATTTTGTGGGCACCTATCATAAGATTAAGAAAAAATATCTGCAATTATACCTCAATGAGTTTGTATACAAGCTTAATCGGAGGTATTTTGGAGATAAGTTGTTCGATAGGTTAGTAATAGCAAGCATTACAGCGAGTGGACATTAAACGGATATACAGTTAAAAAAATATCATCTCTTATTTAAACGTGCAGTTTTAAAGTTTATTGGTTTAAATAATTCATAGCCTGTTTTAGAGAAATAAATTTTTAACAAAAGTTACAGTAGGCAGTAAGATATGATTTACATTTGTACATACAAATATTGTATAGACAAATGAAAATAGAAGATCTTCTTAAAACAGAACAGGCACTTCCACCATCCCGGAAGCTACTTCTTAGCGTTTTATATACTACCAATTTGATAAATGATAAGATTTCTGAGGCCTTAAAACCTTTTGATATTAGCATTTCACAATTTAATGTTCTTAGAATTTTAAGAGGACAGAAAGGGACACCTGCTAATTTATCTACCATACAGGAGAGAATGATAAGTAAAATGAGCAATACAACGAGAATAGTAGATAAGCTTATTGTGAAAGAATATGTAGAAAGAGTTACTTGTGAGAAAAACAGAAGAAAAGTAGAGATCTCAATAACGCCAGAAGGCCTTCAATTTCTAAAAACTATAGACCCAATAATAGATTCTACTGAAGCAAAGATTACAGAAAATCTAAGCGCGTCAGAAATAGAAACGCTCACACATAATTTACAAAAATTATTAAAATAAAAACTATGAGTACTTATATAGATGATTTAAACTGGCGATATGCCACCAAGAAATTTGATGCGAACAGAGAAGTTTCTTCAAAAGATATTGAAACTTTATTAGAAGCTATTCAGCTTACGGCATCTTCTTACGGATTGCAACCTTATGAGATAATCGTTCTAAAAGACGCAGCTTTAAGAGAAAAATTAAAGGCACATTCTTGGAATCAAACCCAGATCACAGATTCTTCTGAAGTGATTGTTTTTGCTAACAAGACCAATATCACAAGTAGTTATGTAGATTCTTATTTACAAGATATTGCACAAACTAGAGGCCTTAAGATTGAAGATTTACAAGGTTTAAAAGGAATGGTGGAATCTACCATCATGAAACTTAATACAGAAGACCAGAGCACTTGGGCAGCAAAACAAGCTTATATCGCGTTAGGTAATTTGTTATCTGCTGCAGCAAATTTGAGAATAGACACTTGCCCAATGGAAGGCTTTGATGTTGCTAAATATGATGAACTTTTAAACTTAAAAGAAAAGGGTCTTACTACTGCTGTAATTGTTACTGTTGGATACAGAAGTGAAGACGATCAAACACAATTTGCAGCTAAGGTTAGAAAAAGTAAAGAAGACTTAATAAATAAATTATAAACCAATAAAGAGAATTGTTATGAAAAAGAACTTATTAAAAGGAGCTGCGGCTACAGTAATTGTTTTAACAACATTAGCATTTACAACTTTAAAAAAAGAGATAAATATAAAAGAAAGCAGCGTAACCTGGATAGGTAAAAAAGTTACAGGATCGCATACAGGAACTATCCAATTAAAAAGTGGATTCTTCAATATGGAAGATGAGAAATTGGTTGGTGGTGAATTTGTAATGGATATGACGAGTATTTCTACTACAGATCTTTCCGGAGAGAATAAGCAAAAACTGGAAGGGCATTTAAAATCTGAAGATTTCTTTGGTGTAGAAAAGCATCCAACCGCAAAATTAGTGATCACAAGTGTTGCTTCAAAAGGAAATGGTTCTTATGGAGTTGTTGGTAACTTAACTATCAAAAACATCACAAAACCTGTAACTTTCGATCTTGAGATTAATGATAAAGTTGCCAACGCAAAATTATCTATAGATAGAACTAAGTATGATGTAAGATATGGTTCAGGTAGCTTTTTTGACAATTTAGGAGACAAAACTATCTACGATAATTTTGATCTTGAAGTAAATTTAAAGTTCTAAGCATTAATTAATTTCAACTGAAGCATCATTTTAGAAAAAACCTTTGTTAATTCAACTATGATACTTATATTTGAACAATGAAAAATAATACAGTACATACTTGGTGGTGGAGTAGCTTACGTCAAAACGTCGTGAAGTAACACTGCTATAGTATTTTTATATACAAGGCTTGTCTCACGACAAGCCTTTTTTTGTTTAATTTTTTTTGAAACAATAATATGTATAAATTAAAGACCACTTTTAAAAAACTTCTTGCAGATACCCTTACTCCGGTGAGTGTGTATCTCAAAATTCGGGATAAATACCCCAACAGCTTACTTTTGGAGAGTAGTGATTATCATGCAAACGATAATAGTTTTTCATATATATGTTGCAATCCAATAGCTTCCATAAGGGTAAAAAACGGACAGATCCAAGAACTCTATCCAGATGGCTCTAAAAAACTAACGGAGATAACTCCTGAAATTAAGGTTTCAGAGGCAATACAAAATTTCTCCTCTTTATTTCAAACAGAAAATTCAAATTTCAAGTTCATCAATAACGGACTGTTTGGATATACTGGATATGATGGGGTACAATATTTTGAAAATATTAAGATCGAGAAAAAGAAAGGAGATCTTGAAATTCCTGAAGTTTATTATGCCGTTTATCAGAACATCATTGCCATCAACCATTTCAACAATGAGGCTTACATTTTCGATCATAACTTTAACTCAGAAAGCAAATTAGAGGAAATTGCTCAACTCATAAAAGTGAAGAATTTTGCGAGTTATAATTTCCGAAGAGACCTTGCTCCTATCTCGAATCTTACCGATGCAGAGTTTAAAGAAAATGTGAAATTAGGAAAGAAACACTGCCAAAGAGGAGATGTTTTTCAGTTGGTGCTTTCACGTAGATTTACTCAAAACTTTAAGGGAGATGAATTCAATGTATACAGAGCCTTAAGAAGTATTAACCCTTCTCCTTATTTATTCTACTTCGATTATGGTGATTTTAAGATCTTCGGAAGTTCTCCAGAAGCCCAATTAGTTGTTTCTAATGGAAAAGCGGAGATACATCCTATCGCCGGAACTTTTAAAAGGACTGGAAATGATGAGCAGGATGCCGCTTTAGCTAAAGAATTGTCTGAAGATGATAAAGAAAATGCTGAGCATGTGATGTTAGTAGATCTCGCCAGAAATGACCTTAGCCGACATAGCACTAATGTAAAAGTGGAGAAATATAGAGAGGTTCAATTCTTCTCCCATGTTATTCATTTAGTAAGTAAAGTAACTGGAACAAAAAACAAAGATGTTAGTACCATGCAAATTGTGGCCGATACTTTTCCTGCAGGAACGCTTAGTGGAGCACCAAAACATAGCGCGATGACCTTAATTGAAAAATATGAGAATGTAAATAGAAGTGCTTATGGCGGTGCAATTGGTTTCATGGATTTCAATGGAAATTATAATCAAGCCATTATCATTAGGTCCTTTGTAAGTAAGAATCATCAATTACATTATCAGGCAGGAGCCGGAATTGTTTCTGAATCTAATGAAGAAAATGAATTGCAAGAAGTGTTTAACAAGCTAGGCGCATTAACTCAGGCAATGGAAATTGCTGAAGAAATTTAAAATGAAAGTGAACGAAAATAAGAAAATAGACGCAAAGATCGAGTTTCAAACTAGCAAGAGAACCTCTGTTTTAGTTATAGATAACTACGATTCTTTTGTATACAATTTGGTGCATTATCTGGAAGAACTGGATTGTGATGTAACTGTAATTAGAAACAATGAAGTTGATCTGGACATGATCGCTAAAT
The DNA here is from genome assembly GCF_000424645.1 of Gillisia sp. JM1. NCBI lineage: Bacteria > Pseudomonadati > Bacteroidota > Flavobacteriia > Flavobacteriales > Flavobacteriaceae > Gillisia > Gillisia sp. JM1. Next base: position 1,050,694 of record NZ_KE384218.1, on the reverse strand, counting down.
ACGATAAGATCTTGCTTTCTCCCGGCCCCGGTATACCAGATGAAGCTGGTTTACTAAAGGAGGTCCTCATTAAATATGCTCCAACAAAAAGCATTTTAGGAGTTTGTTTAGGTCAACAAGCAATTGGAGAAGTTTTCGGAGGAAAATTGATCAATTTAGATTCGGTTTTTCACGGTGTTTCTTCAAAGATTAATATTACAGTAGATGACGAAAGCTTATTTTATCATTTAGACAAAGAACTTATAGTAGGGCGCTATCATTCCTGGGTAGTAGATCCAAATTTACCCGGATCATTGGAAGCAACATCTTTCGATGAGAATGGGCAGGTAATGTCCCTGCGTCATAGAGAATATGATGTTAAAGGGGTTCAGTTTCACCCGGAATCGGTTTTAACTCCTATGGGAAAACAAATTATGAAGAATTGGATAATAGAAAGCGGAAAATAGACAGATGAAACATATACTCAACAGATTAATAAATCACGAAACCATTTCGAAACAAGAAGCCAGAGAAGTTCTGGTGAATATTTCGAAAGGAGAATATAATGAGAGTCAGATCGCTGCATTTCTTACGGTGTACATGATGCGAAGCATTACCATTGATGAGTTGGAAGGATTTCGAGACGGGCTTTTGGAACTGTGCCTTTCTGTAGACCTCAGTGCTTATAATGCAATTGACCTTTGTGGAACCGGAGGAGATGGAAAAGACACTTTTAATATTTCTACGCTATCCTCTTTTGTAACAGCCGGAGCAGGAATAAAAGTTTCCAAGCATGGTAATTATGGAGTTTCTTCCGTAAGTGGAAGTTCAAATGTAATGGAAGCTTTGGGTGTTAAATTCACCAATAAAGTCGATTTTTTAGAACGTTGTATAGATAAGGCTGGGATATGTGTACTGCATGCGCCTCTTTTTCATCCAGCTATGAAACATGTTGCTCCTATAAGAAAATCACTTGCTGTAAAAACCTTTTTCAATATGTTGGGACCTATGGTAAATCCTGCATTTCCAAAAAACCAGTTGGTTGGCGTTTTTAGTTTGGAATTGGCCAGAATGTATGGTTATCTTTATCAGAACACCGATAAGAATTTCACTATTTTACATGCTTTAGATGGTTATGATGAGATCTCTTTAACTGGAGCTACAAAAACAATTTCCAATGCTACCGAAGGAATTTTAGAACCCTCAGATTTTGGAGTAGAAACTTTAAATGCTTCTGAAATTTCTGGTGGAGATTCAATTGAGAGTTCAGCCGAAATATTTTTAAGCATCTTGAACGGAAAGGGATCTACAGCCCAAAACAATGTAGTTTGCGCAAATGCCGGAATGGCAATTGCCACTTCCACAGGATGTTCTCCTAAGCAAGGATTTACCAAAGCTCAAGAATCGTTGAATTCTGGAATGGCGCTGAAATCCTTGAAGAAATTACAAGAACTTAGTGCTGTATAATTATATTGAAATTTATAAAATGAATATTCTAGATAAAATTATTGCCGATAAAAGAAATGAGGTTGCTCTTAAAAAACAGTTGATATCTGCTGAAAACTTAGAACATTATCCGCTTTTCGTTCATATAACCAATTCGCTGGCAACAGCATTAAAAAACAGTTCTAGCGGAATTATTGCGGAACATAAACGTAGATCGCCATCTAAATCTGTGATCAATCAGGATTTAAATGTGCAAGATGTGGCCTTAGGATACGAAAATGCAGGTGTTTGCGGCATGTCGGTACTAACAGACGGAAAATACTTTGGTGGCGCCTTAGACGATCTTATTTTAGCCAGAGCATCGGTAAAAATGCCGTTATTAAGAAAAGAATTTATTATAGATGAATATCAGATTATTGAAGCTAAGGCTCACGGAGCCGATGTAATTCTACTAATTGCTGCGGTATTGACCAGAGATGAAATAAAAACATTTTCTAAGTTAGCTAAAAGTTTAAACTTAGAGGTGCTTCTGGAGGTTCATAACTTGGAGGAATTAGAGAAATCTATCATGCCTAGCTTGGATATGTTAGGTGTGAACAATAGGAATTTAAAGACCTTTGAAGTCAGCACAGATATTAGTAAGCAACTTTCAGAAAAGATCCCAAGTGATTTTGTAAAAGTTTCTGAAAGTGGGATTAGCAGTGTGGAAGCTATCAAGGATCTAAAAAATTACGGATATCAAGGATTTTTAATTGGTGAGAATTTTATGAAAACCGATGATCCTGGAAAAAGTGCATCACAATTTATTCAAGAATTAACAAGCAATTAAAATGAGCGCTCTCAAATTGAAAATTTGCGGAATGAAGCAATCAGAAAATATTCTGGATGTTGCTGCTTTAAAACCTGATTATCTTGGATTCATCTTTTATGAAAGATCTCCTAGAAATTTTTCAGGAGAAATCCCTGATATAGATCCAACCATCAAAAAAACTGGCGTTTTTGTAGATGAAGAGATCGATTTTGTTTTAGAGAAAGTTATAAAACACAAGTTCAGAGCTATTCAACTTCACGGAAAGGAATCAGCTGAATACTGTAAAAAATTAAGATCAGAATTGAGCAACAAGAGTTCAGTAGAATTAATAAAAGTGTTTTCTGTAAAGGAAACCTTCAATTTTGAAGAATTTAAAGCTTATGAAGGCATTGTAGATTTTTTCTTATTCGATACTCAAGGGAAAAATAAAGGTGGAAATGGAATTACATTCAATTGGGATCTATTAAAAGCTTATCCCTCGGCTACTCCATTCTTTCTTAGTGGAGGAATTGGGGAAGATGAACTTCAAAAAATAGCGGAACTTTATACTTATTTCGAAAAAAGCAACAAGTCGCATTTGCTTTATGGAGTAGATGTGAATAGTAAATTTGAATTGGAAGCAGGCTTAAAAGACGCGAATACATTAAAAATATTTAAAGATAAATTAGGTTTAGAAACCCATATATAAAATATAAATTATGACCTATCAGGCAGACGAAAAAGGCTATTATGGCGAATTTGGCGGAGCTTATATCCCGGAAATGCTATACCCTAATGTAGAAGAATTAAGGCAGCAATATATACAGATCATGCAGGAGGAATCTTTTCAGAAAGAGTTTAAAGATCTTCTGAAAGATTATGTAGGTAGACCTACTCCATTGTATTTTGCTTCCAGATTAAGTGAGAAGTACAATACCAAGATCTATTTAAAACGTGAAGATCTTTGCCATACAGGAGCTCATAAAGTGAACAATACAATTGGGCAGATCTTAATGGCTAAACGCTTAGGCAAGAACAGAATCATTGCAGAGACCGGTGCAGGACAACATGGAGTTGCTACAGCTACGGTTTGTGCCTTGATGGGAATTGAGTGTATTGTGTATATGGGCGAAATAGACATTGACCGCCAAGCTCCAAATGTTGCCAGAATGAAACTGTTGGGTGCTACTGTAATTCCAGCAAAATCTGGAAGTAGAACCTTAAAAGACGCAACCAACGAGGCCATTCGAGATTGGATTAACCATCCGGTAGATACACATTATATTATTGGATCTGTAGTAGGACCTCATCCTTATCCAGATATGGTAGCACGCTTTCAGAGTGTAATTTCCGAGGAAATTAAATCTCAACTTCTTGAAAAGGAAGGCAGAGAAGATCCAGACTATGTGGTTGCCTGCGTGGGCGGTGGAAGCAATGCTGCTGGAATTTATTATCATTATTTAGACAATCCTAAAGTAGGAATCATCGCGGTAGAAGCTGCAGGAAAAGGAGTTCTTTCTGGGGAAAGTGCTGCAACTTCCGCATTAGGAAAAGAAGGAATAATTCACGGAAGCAAAACCCTGCTAATGCAAACTCCAGATGGACAGATCACCGAGCCATATTCAATTTCGGCAGGTTTAGATTATCCAGGGATCGGGCCGATGCACGCCAATCTTTATAGAACTGGAAGAGCTGAATTTATATCAATTACAGATGAAGATGCAATGAAAGCCGGACAAGAATTAGCCAGATTAGAAGGTATTATTCCGGCTATTGAAACGTCCCATGCTTTAGCGATTTTTGAAGACCGAAAATTTAAAAAAGATGATATTGTTGTGCTTAATCTTTCTGGACGTGGTGATAAAGATCTTAGTACATATATCGATTATTTTAATTTATAATTTAATAAACTAGATCATTTTGTTGGCATAGTAATAAGGACATTTCAGAAACTATTTTACTAGATACTGAAATAATTCCGATAGCTATCGGAACAGCGTGAAGATAGAAAAATATAAAAATTGAAAAATGAATAGAATTCAAGAAAAATTACAAGAAGACAAAAAGCTTCTTTCTATATATTTTACAGCGGGTTATCCCAAATTTAATGATACCGTCACTATTATTGAAGATCTTGAAAAGAACGGTGTGGATATGATAGAAATCGGATTGCCCTTTAGTGATCCTTTAGCAGATGGCCCGACTATTCAAGAAAGCAGCACCCTGGCTTTAAGAAATGGAATGACTTCAGAAAAATTATTTCAACAATTAAAAGATATTAGAAAAACAGTGAATATTCCCTTGATTATTATGGGATATTTTAATCCGATGCTTCAGTACGGGGTTGAAGAATTCTGTAAAAAATGTGAAGAAATCGGGATAGATGGTTTGATAATTCCAGATCTTCCTGTGGATGTATATTCAGAAAAATATCAAGCTGTTTTTGAAAAGTATAACCTCATCAATGTTTTTCTAATAACTCCGCAAACTTCAGCACAGCGAATTGGTTTTATAGATTCGGTTTCTAATGGATTTATTTATATGGTTAGTAGCGCTAGCGTAACTGGAACAACATCTAGTTTCGGGAATGACACTAAGGATTATTTCAAAAGAATTTCAGGAATGAATTTAAAGAATCCACAGATTGTAGGTTTTGGAATTAGTGATAAGCAAAGTTTTAAGGAAGCTACCGAATATTCGAGCGGAGCAATCATTGGAAGTGCTTTTATTAAGCATCTTACAAAATATGGGGTTGGTACAATTTCAGAATTTGTTAAAACCATTAAATAGCTTTAACCTTACTGTAACATGGCATTAATACTTTTTGTGATTGATTAGCTTTATATTTAAATAAATTTAAGAACAAATATCATGGAAAAAAAGTTTGAAAGAAAAACCGAACAAACAACTCCTACCAATCCTACTGGTGATAGAAATCAAAAAACCAATAAGGTTGACATAGATGAAAAGACAATTAAAAAACAGCAAAATAAAAAATAACTATGGGGAGAGGAGATAAGAAAACTAAACGTGGAAAAATAGCTCTGGGAACAAGAGGACGATTGAGACCTATAAGAGGAAAGTTTAAAATTAAACCAACCATTCTTGCAGATCAAGATAAAAAAGAGCTAAAATAACCTCTGTTAAAACCTATCTAGAAATACCCATTATATTGAAGGATCCTAAAATCAATAGTATTGAATTTAGGATCTTTTGTTTTTAGACTTTTATATAAGTCCGTACTCCCAATCGCCCTGTTGGCAGAACCTGAGGGCGCGGTTAAGGATACTGTATTAATTAATCTTCCATCCAGTAAAAATTGATGAACTCTGGGTACTTCATTGGAAATAACTTTAAGTTTAATCCCTTCTCCAAGTTCTCTCAAATGTCTTCTAAAAAAATACTCCGGGCCATTCTTAGAATTTCCTCCAGTGAAAAGCAAGGTTTTAATAAGTGGATTATTTCTAAGTATACTAATAAGATTCCTCAATTCTACATCTTTCATTCCCAGATCTGAAGCATCAATCTTACTTCTTCTGCTACTCTCCACCACATCACAAATACCAATTCCCCTCTTTAGTAAAAACTCTTTTCGCTGATCTATTGCAGCTTCGGTGTTCTCATACTTTAAATTGAGATCGAATAATCTATCTAGTATTGGCCATAAAAATCCATCCCTGCTTCCGTAGCAAAAATTCACATCATCGGGCTTTAGATCACCATGGGTGAATCTAGGTGGTGGCAGCGTACCAACTATAAGTTTGGTTGCATTTTCTGGGATAAAGGGTTTATATGGATGCGTATGATGAAACATTGTTGTTAAAGATTTACTTCATAATCACTACCAGATCATCGGCAAAAACCATTCTGCCTTCTGGCAAGATCACTTTATCTATTTCTCCATCGGAATTCGCAGTGATGGTTGTTTCCATTTTCATAGCTTCAATAATGAATAAAGGCTCGTTCTTTTTTACTTTTTGACCCGCCTTCACCAATACAGATGCAAGGGATCCTTGAAGTGGAGCTCCAATTTCATGGTCGTCGCCTTTATCTTTTTTCTGATGAACAACCTTTTCTACTTTAATAGATTTATCCAGAATTTGAACTGCTCTGGTTTGTCCATTTACTTTAAAGAATATTTGAACCATTCCATCGCTATCTGCTTCACCTATAGATAAGAGTTGAATTAAAAGAGTTTTTCCTTTATCCATCTCTACTATAATCTCTTCGTAAATTTCCATTCCGTAAAAGAAGTTCTTGGTAGGTATGTCTATTACATTTCCATGATCTTTGTGATGATTATATGCATCTGTAAAGACTTTTGGATATAATTTATAAGATAAGAAATCTGTCATGTTAAGCTCTCGGCCCATCCCATCCTTGAAGGTTTCTTTAAATTCTGCCAATTCCTTATCAAAATCTATAGGTTCCAAATGAGCATTTGGCCTTTCTGTAAAAGCCTCTTCATCTTTTAAAACGATCTTCTGAATTTTATCAGGAAAGCCACCCACAGGCTGACCGAGACTTCCTCTGAAGAAACTCTTTACAGACTCTGGAAAAGATATATTTTCTCCGTTCTCCAACACATCATCTATAGTAAGATTATTGCTTACGAGATACTGAGCCATGTCTCCAACAACCTTGGAGCTAGGAGTTACTTTCACGATATCACCAAAAAGCTCATTAACTTCAGCATACATTTGAGTGATCTCATGAAATCTATTGCTAAGTCCTAAAGATTCTGCTTGTGGTTTTAGATTGGAATATTGCCCGCCAGGAATTTCGTGCTTATAAACAGCTGCCGAACCAGATTTTAGTCCGCTTTCAAATGGATAATAATAACTGCGAACTGCTTCCCAATAATTTGAGTATTCGTTCAGTTTATCCATATCAAAATCGTTCGCCCGATTTTGAAATTTCATCATCTCTACTATAGAGTTGAAATTAGGTTGTGAAGTTAAACCTGATAATCCACCTAAGGCTACATCCACAACATCTACCCCTGCTTCTATCGCTTTTAAATAGGTTGCTGCCTGAATAGAAGAAGTGTCATGCGTATGCAAATGAATAGGAATATTAATCCTAGATTTTAATGCCGAAATTAGTTCCTCTGCAGCATAAGGCTTTAAAAGTCCTGCCATATCTTTAATTCCTAAGATATGTGCTCCGGCATCTTCCATTTGCTTTGCCAATTGCACATAATACTCCAAGGTGTATTTGGTTCTGTTAGGATCTAGAATATCTCCTGTATAACAAATAGAGGCTTCTGCAAGTCCACCGGTATTCTTTCTAACATATTTTATACAAGGTTCAATAGATTTCATCCAGTTTAAAGAATCGAATATTCTAAAAACATCTACACCATTTTCCCAAGATTCTGTAACGAATTTTTCGATTAGATTGTCAGGATAAGCCGTATATCCAACTCCATTGGAACCTCTCAATAACATTTGCAACAAAACATTTGGCATTGCTTTTCTAAGCAATTGTAAACGTTCCCAAGGATTTTCTTTTAAATACCGAAGACAAACATCGAAGGTTGCGCCTCCCCATACTTCCATTGAAAAAACATTGGAATGGTTTTTTGCAAAACCTTCGGCAACCTTCATCATGTCATAGGTTCGCATTCTGGTTGCAAGTAAACTTTGATGCGCATCGCGCATTGTAGTATCTGTAAACTGAACCTTTCCTTGATGTCTTAGCCAACGCGAGAATTTATCAGGGCCCAGTTCTGTAAGTATATCTTTAGTTCCTTTTGGATACTCTCCAAATTCATCAAACTTAGGCACTTTAGGAATTAAGAACTTAGCTGAAGGATCCTTCACTTTTACATCGGGATTCCCATTAAGGGTCATATCTCCTAAAAAGCTAACAATTTTATTCGCTCTGTTTCGTGGCTCCTTTATTATGAACAGATCTGGATTCTTATTGATGAAATTAACCGTAACATTCCCTTCTCTAAAAGTAGAATGTGCAAGGATATTATCTAAAAACGCCATGTTTGTCTTCACCCCACGAATCCTAAACTCTGCCAAAGCACGTCTCATTTTTCTACAAGCACCATCTAAGGTTCTACTACTGGCAGAAACTTTCACTAACATAGAATCGAAAAATGGAGAAATAGTAACCCCTTGATAAACACTTCCAGCATCTAAGCGTATTCCAAAACCTGCGGCACTTCTGTAAGTAGTGATCGTACCATAATCTGGCTTAAAATCGTTTTCTGGATCCTCGGTAGTAATTCTACATTGCAGAGCAAAGCCATTGATTTTCAAACTTTCCTGATTCTCAATTTTAATTTGTTCATCAGATAATTTATAATCGCCAGCAATAAATATTTGGGCTTTTACTAGATCTATACCTGTAATAATTTCGGTTACAGTATGCTCTACCTGAATTCTTGGATTTACTTCTATAAAATAGATCTCTCCATCTTCCACCAGAAACTCTACGGTTCCAATATTATTATAGTTTACCGCCTTACAAATTGCGATGGCATAGTCATATAATTTATTTTTTGTTTCTGAATTTAAACCCAAGGAGGGAGCAAATTCAATCACTTTTTGATACCTACGCTGTACAGAACAATCTCTCTCAAACAGGTGCACCATATTTCCATGGTTATCTGCTACAATCTGAATCTCGATATGCTTTGGATTCTCAACGAATTTTTCTATAAAAACCGTATCATCTCCAAATGCATTACCCGCCTCTCGCTTAGATTCTGGAAATGCCTTTTTTAATTCATCTTCTTCTCTAATTACACGCATTCCACGTCCTCCACCTCCAGAAGCAGCCTTCAGCATAATAGGATAACCAATTATTTTTGCTTCTTCCAATGCAATTTCTACAGAATTAAGTTCCTTTTCGTTACTTTTTATAATAGGCACATTATTAGCAACGGCAACTTCTTTTGCCCTTACTTTATCTCCCAAAGATTTTAATACTGAAACCTTGGGCCCTATAAAAATGATATCGTTCTCTTCGCATTGTTTTGCGAATTCAGCATTTTCAGAAAGGAATCCGTAGCCGGGATGGATAGCATCTACATTATTTTTTTTAGCAACCTGAATGATCTTCTGAATATCCAAATAAGGCTTTAATGGATCGTTATCTTCTCCTATTTGGTAAGATTCATCGGCTTTGTAACGATGTAATGAGTATCTATCCTCAAAAGTGTATATTCCCACCGTTTTTAATCCTATTTCCGTACATGCACGAAAAATACGAATGGCTATCTCTCCTCTATTCGCTACTAAAACCTTTTTGATCTTCATTTTATAATTCTGGATTAAAAATTAAATAATATCTCAGTTCTGAAAGTTATTAAATAATATAGGTTCGCTGCAAACAGATTACAGAATTACAAGGAATTCTTAACAAAAAAAGCTACCCAGGTGGTAGCTTTTTAAATATTCTGAAAAATATAGCTGTTTAACAACTCGACTTCGCTCGATCTGAAACAAATTGTCATCCTGAGACCCATGATAAAAAAAATTATCTAGCGTAGGAAATTGATGTATGAAAGATGCTGAAACGAGTTCAGCATGACGGCAGTTAAAACAGTATCGTCACCCTGTCCCGAAACTTCGGGAGTTCAGGGTCTCTTATTCGGAGTAACTTTGAAAATAAGTCAATGGTAGCATAGCGAAGGATCTCAGCTAAGCAAGATTGCTCTATAATAGGGATACCTCATTGTATTCGGGATGACATTTTAGGGTTTTCTTAGATCTGAAAAGAGAAGTAGATAGACTGTTTATGATTCACATGGATAACTAGAGAGTTCTTACCTTGTAAATACCAATTCTGTATCGTTCTTTGTTTCCGCTTCGCTGAATTTATAGCCATCATAGTCAAATCCTTTCAATTCTTCTACTGAAGCTACTTCTTTATCCACAATATATCGCACCATAGAACCTCTAGCCTTTTTAGCAAAGAAGCTTACAATTTTAAGTTTCCCCTTGCTGAAATCTTTAAACACTGGAGTGATCAATTTGCCTTTTAATTTTTTACTGTCTACCGCTTTATAATATTCGTTGCTTGCTAAATTGATGAAAAGTTCTTCTTTTTCCATCTCCTTATTTAACGAATCTGTCACTTTCTTTTGCCAAACTTCATAAAGGTTCTTTTTGGAATAAAGGCCAAGATCGGTTCCCATTTCCAGTCTGTAAGGCTGGATAAGATCTAATGGTTTTAAAACTCCATACATCCCAGAAAGTATCCTTAATCTATCCTGAATAAAATCTATTTTCTCAACAGGTAAAGAATACGCGTCTAAACCTGTGTAGACATCACCATTAAAAGCATACATGGCGGGTCTTGAATTTTCTTTAGTATGTACCTCCTGAAAATCTTTGTATCTCCCGTAATTGAGCTCTGCCAGCTTGTCGCTAATATCCATGAGTTTAGAAACTTCATCTTTAGACATGCGAGACATTTTGCGGTTGATCTTGATTGCGGTATCTAAAAACTGAGGCTGTGTACCTCTTGTGGTAGGTAATTTGGTTTCAAAATCTAGACTTTTAGCCGGGGATAGAACAATTTTCATAAAGAGTTGATTTTTTTATTTCAAAGATAATTAATTCTAAATAACACTTTTATATTTTTAACCCTAGAAGGGTTTGGAACCCTTCTAGGGTTAAAGAAGTCACTCCAACAAAAAACTGTTTATTTCCTCTAAATTTTGTTTTCTGTTATGATAATGCTTAAAATTATCACGTCCATCAAAAAGATCCAAAACCTCATCCCTGCAAATCCTGGTATTATTCAAAGAAAGTATGCTTTTATAGGAACTCCAAGGATAATCTCGGAAATCTTCCTGTACTTTATGATGTTCCGAATTGTTGTGAATATAAAAAATCAACTTCCTAAAATATTCTTCAGATTCAATCTTTTTTCTTTTCAGGTTTTTTTTCAAAAAGACTTCCTGAATGTGTATACCGTTTGTTGATAGCCTGGGCATAAGCATTAAGAAAATGTGAAAACTATAGGGAAGCAGACAATTTTTTTGATTTTTCAACTGTTTGATAACTCAAATCGGAAATATTTATTTCCCCCGGTTCTTTTAAATAAATAAGGAAATGGAAATGGTTTTGAATAAACATCAGGCATAGGTTTTAGCTATGGGATGTATATACTTATAATATAAACTTAAAAAGTAACGATAATTTTCAGGCTCATAAAATATTGCATCCCTGTTATTGCCTCGATTAAAAATATGGTAGTAAGACCCTGGCAATAACAATTTCTTTTCCATAAGTATATGTTTAATACTTTAGCCCTATCGTTTAATGGTTATTGGCGCTACATAATAAATATAGGGATATAAATCATCATTGTTGATTTTAACCCTTTAAGGGTTCTTTGAAGGGTTAAATGAAGGGTTTTTTTGCTTGAGGGATTGAGGCGTTGTTGGAGCTCTCCCGATTTTTATCGGGAAGCGACCGCCGAAAGCCCGACCCCATTTTTATGGGGGCACGCCCTAAGAATCCATATAATCCTTCTGATTTATAGAATATTTACGCCATTTCTCGATACATTCCTGTATGTCTTGTGGAACTTCTGAATCGAAACTCATCCATTCCTTAGTCTCGGGGTGAGTAAACCCAAGAGTTTTAGCATGTAATGCCTGTCGTGGAAGCACTTTAAAACAATTGTCTACAAATTGTTTGTATTTAGTAAAAGTGGTCCCTTTTAGGATCTTTTCTCCGCCATAACGCTCATCGTTGAACAAGGTGTGTCCAATATGTTTCATATGTACTCTTATCTGGTGAGTTCTTCCGGTTTCCAACTTACAGGAAACTAAAGTTACATATCCAAAACGCTCCAAAACCTTAAAGTGAGTTACCGCAGGTTTCCCTTGCTCCTCATCATCGTTCATATATACGGTATTCTGCAATCTATTTTTTGGATGTCTTCCTATATTTCCTTCAATTTTTCCTTCATCTTCCTCAACATTTCCCCAAACTAAAGCGATATATTCCCGAGAACTGGTCTTTTTAAAAAACTGTTTGGAAAGGTGGGTCATAGCAGTTTCGGTCTTAGCAATCACTAACAATCCACTGGTGTCCTTATCTATCCTATGCACCAAACCCGGCCGTTCGCTGCTGTTATTTAGTAAATTATCTATATGAAAAATAAGGGCGTTAATAAGTGTACCACTATAATTTCCATGCCCAGGATGCACTACCATTCCTGCCGGTTTATTGATCACCATTAGAGAATCATCCTCATAAACTATGTTTAGCGGAATATCCTCTGGAGTAAGTAAAAACTCATAAGGTGGATGTTCGAACATTACCTGCACCACATCTCCAGGTTTCACCTTGTAATTAGATTTTACTGGTGTAGTATTTACATATATATTACCATCTTTGGCTGCTTTCTGAATTTTACTCCTAGTAGCATTTTCAATATAGTTCATAAGGTACTTATCTACCCTAAGTGGCTGCTGCCCTTTATCTGCAGTGAATTTATGGTGTTCGTAAAGATCGTCGTCTTGAGTATCTTCCAGTTCTGGACCTATTAATTTAGAATTCGTCATTGTTTTCATTATCATTATCGATACCATCTTCATCGATGCTATCATCTTCATTTAAGTCTCCATTGTATCTACCAGAACCATCTCCTAAAACCAAATCTATTTTGGCAGTTTTCATAAGTTCGTCCCCTGCTTCCACTAGTTTTCCTTTGTGTCTCAATTCCAAAACCGCATCTGGGGCGATATCTGGTTTGTAAGTTATAGAACCAATCTCGAAGCCTAGAGATCTCAAAGTAGGCTCTACTTGCCTTCTTGTTCTTCGTATAAGATCTGGAACCATAACTTTTCCATAGCCAGAAGGGTTTAAGGTTAGGTATATTTTCCTGTTTTCTTTCACGAATCTTCCAGGTTGTGGCACTTGGTCTATCACAGAGTATTTAGGATACTCTGGATTAAAATTGGCTGAATCTAAAATTTCATATCGAAGATCCAACTCATCCAAAGTGATCTCTACCCTACCCAAAGACAGTTTTGCCAAATCTGGAACTTTAATACGTTCATCCTGATTTGTGGAATGATCTAACCATTGCATGGTTAGAAAAGCTAGCACTACAAGTGCTACAATTGCTAAACCTATTTGAATTAAAAAGGTTTTGCTGAAGATAAATTTAAGTAGGCTCATAAATTATTTATAATAGGCAAAGATATAAAAACGTAGGGGTTTTGGTAGCACCCACTATTAGTCATATTTTTGTTAACGTAAATTAAAGCTGTTTATTTAATATGAAGAAAAGAATTGCCATCGCCATGGGAGGGTATTCCAGTGAATACAGGATTTCCATTAATAGCGGAAACGTAGTTTATAAAAACTTAGACCGTTCTATTTATGAGCCTTATAGAGTTCATATCATGCAAAATGAGTGGTTTGTAGTGGCAGATGATGATACTCCATACCCAATAAACAAAAGCGATTTTACGGTAAAGATTAAAGACAAGAAAATCCAATTCGATTGTGTTTTTAACACCATTCATGGAACGCCAGGTGAAAACGGACTCTTGCAAGCTTATCTGGATCTCGTAGGAATTCCACAAACCTCCTGCGGATTTTATCAGGCAGCGCTTACATTTAATAAAAGAGATCTTATAAGTGTTTTAAAACCTTACGGAATTAAAACTGCATTGAATTATTTCCTGAATCAGGGAGACGAAGTTGAAGTTGAAGAGATCATAAACAAAGTTGGATTACCATGCTTTGTAAAAGCTAATAAGGCAGGTAGTAGTTTTGGAATCACGAAGGTAAAAGCTGCTGAAGACCTCGAACAAGCCGTTAAAATTGCGCTTAAGGAGGATGACGAAGTGATTATTGAATCGTTTTTAGATGGAACTGAAGTTTCTGTGGGTGTAATCATGTATAAAGGAAAGATTTTAGCATTGCCAGTCACCGAGATTGTTTCTGAAAATGAATTTTTCGATTATGAAGCTAAATATTTAGGTAAGTCTGAAGAGATAACCCCTGCTAGGATTTCTAAAGAACAAACTAAAAAAGTGCAAAATCTGGCTAAATTGATATACTCTAAATTAAAAATGAAAGGATTTACGCGTTCAGAATTTATCTTTCATAACGACGAACCTCATTTTATAGAGATGAATACTACACCGGGGCTCAGCGAAGCTAGTATTTTACCTCAACAAGCCGAAAAAGCGGAGATCAGTTTACCACAGCTTTTTGGAAGCGCTATAGAAGCTGCCTTAAAGGTTCATTAATTCTGAACTTAGCGTAATTAGCTATATTTGTTCTACATCACAAACAAAACTTCATGAAAAGAGCAGTTTTCCCAGGGTCTTTTGATCCCATAACTTTAGGTCATGTAGATATCTTGGAACGGTCACTACCACTTTTTGATGAAATTATTCTTGCAATTGGAACCAATTCCGATAAAAAATATATGTTCTCTTTAGAAGATAGAGTTCGGTTTTTAGAAGAAACTTTTAAAAATGAACCTAAAATAAAAGTGATGACCTATAAAGGTCTTACTGTGGATTTCTGTAAAAAGGAAAATGCGGCGTTTATTCTTAGAGGATTAAGAAACTCTATTGACCTAGAATTCGAAAAAACCATAGGTCAAACCAATTATAAAATGTCTGGGATAGAAACCGTTTTCTTGATCTCTTCTTCCGGGAAAGGGCATATTTCTTCTAGTGTAGTACGAGATGTTCGAAAGAACGGTGGTGATTTTTCTTTTATGGTGCCTGAGGTGGTTAAATAGAAAAGTCTCTAGGGTAGAACATTGTCATTCTGAAAGAAGGGAAACGGATTGAAGAGTCTATTCTATGTGATATTATTAGGTCAACATCGAAGAATCTCATTATCACGAAGACTTCTATTCTGGGTAGTTATGATAATGAGAATAGTCGCTCCCTTCCCTTAGGGAAGGGCTGGGGATGGGATGAGTTTATATGAGATTCCTCCTGCCGTCGGAATGACAAAACAGAAACCATTCATGAATTCGTGGCAATTGAGAATTCTTAAACAGAGATTCCTCCTGTCGTCGGAATGACAAATCAGAAACCATTCGTGAATTCGTGGCAATTGAGAATTCTTAAACAGAGATTCCTCCTGTCGTCGGAATGACAAATTACTGTCATCCTGAGCCTGTCGAAGGATCTCAGTTATACAATATTCATTAGAACACATAGTTCAATCCAACACCTACAAAGTAATTCCTTGGATTTCCCGGATAATAATATCGCGGAGCTGAATTTCCAAACCCGACTGCATTTGGCAATACACTAGAAGCATATTTTTCATCTAATACATTATTGATCCCAGCAGAAATATTTGATTCTAAATTTTTAAATATTTTAAAATCATACCTAGCTTTTATATCCAATACCTGATAATTTTCTGTGCTTAATGAATTTGCATCATTCAATAGTATTTCTCCGACAGCTAAAAGATTGGTGTAAAACGAAAAGTTCCTTCCATAATTTAATTCAAAGCCTGTATTTAAAGTGCTTTTTGGAACTCCAGGCAAAGTGTTTCCGCTAAAATCTATATCTCGATTCGTAAATTCTTCAAATTCAAAATAATTTAAAGCAGTATTGAAGTAAGATTGAATTCCAATTTTAGAGGACAAATCAAAATTATATCTAATAGTAGTTTCAATTCCGTTATGATTTGTCTTCCCTGCATTGATCCCTACATATTGATCTTCCGAGATTCTTTGAGCCACCAACAAATTTTCTATCTGAATAGAATACAAAGCAACTTCTGTATATAATTTATTATTAAACCAATTGCCTTTAAAACCTACTTCATAGTTTATTCCAGTCTCCGGTTTTAAATCGGTATTTATTTGTCCTTCTGGGGTTAAGGTTTCTTCAACTGTTGGAGTTGAAAACCCATGACTAATAGAAGTATATAAATTTTTTCCTTTTTCAATTTCATAAGACAAGCCTATTCTTGGTGAGAATACCGTTTTAAATCTATAATCTCCCGACTGATCTATTTCATCTTGAACAAAAAGATCTTTTAAGCTATAAATAGTAGTATTCACATTGAAACCCGTTTCCAGATTTAACTTCTTAGAAAGTTCCAAATTTAGCTGGCCAAAGAAATTAGCATAACTCCTGTCTTGCTCATTATTACTCAAAATATTTCCTAACACGCTGCCACGATCTTCAAAATCCTGATATAAATTCTCAAAGGTTTGCATATTATACCACTCTTTGTAATACTCGGCACCAAAGCTTAATTCTGAAGCTAGCTCAAAAATATCCACTTTTAGATTAAATCTGGTTCTAGCTCCGGTGGCCACTCGTTCTTCTTTTAAAATATTGAAAGGTCTCGGCTCATATGCATCTCGAAAATTCACAAAGAGGTTGGTTAGATTTGTAAGACTGTTAGATAAGTGGTGCAAATAGGAGATCCCAAGCAATCCTCTCTCATAAGACTCAAATCCTTTTGAACTTCCCCATGTAAAAGCAGCTTTTTCAGGGTCATTCAAATAATCATTTTCATTTATGGAACTCGGTATAAATGCTTTTAGTTTTGTAAAATTCCCGAGAAAGGAAAGCTTGTTTCCATTTTCAGTAAAAACGTTGGCATTAATTAATCCTGATTGTCTTTTATAAGAGCCATTTTCCCTGTAACCATCACTTTCCAGATCACTGAAACTGGCAAATAAGGAAGTATTCTCTGTTCCATGAGATGCGGAGATCGTTTTTTTATTAGTATCAAAACTACCTACTTGTGAAGAAATTCCAATTTGGGTTTTATTTATTTCAGCATTACCAGCATACATATTAATTACTCCGCCCAATCCAGCTCCATATATACTCGAGGTAGGACCTTTAATAATTTCAATCTTAGAAATAGCTTCAGCATCAAAATCATCTATTGTTAACGCTCCTTCTCCAGTAGTTAAAGGAATCCCATTAAAATAAGCCTGAATTCTATTGGTGCTATATTGCGAGCGTGCACCAATTCCCCGAATATTTAATTTGGTTGTATTCAATGCTCCTTGATTTACATAAACTCCGGGAACGGTATTGAAGACTTGAGCGAAGTTGAAATCATCTTTTTTCTGAAGATCCCCACTAGTTAAAATACTTATTGCAGCTGGCGTACTCTGTAATGTTTTTGAAATAAGAGCTCCATTTACAATTACTTCGGAAAGATTTTCTCTTGCCGGAATTAATGAAATTGTCAATACCGAATCAGACACTCCTTCATATTTAGCAGAAAGATATCCCAACGCTGAAATCTTCAACGAGATACTAATATTTTGAATTTCTATTTCAAAGTTCCCATTCGAATCAGAAAAAACAGCAACTTCAGAAACACTTTCAAAAATCTTTGCGTTTTCGATTGGTTCTGACGTTGTGGCGTCAACTATTTTACCTTTTACCACTTGTGCTGAAGCATCAGCAATACTAAATAGTAAGATTACAACAAAAATAAATTTCTTCAATAGTAGGTGTTTTATTCTGCAGAAACTTTCCAGATCACATTAGAGTCATCATCATTTACCAATAAAGAACCATCAGGCAGCGTAGTTACGCCAACAGGTCTTCCATGTACTTCTCCCGTTTCTTCATTCGCTATAAATCCTGTTAAGAAATCCTCTGGTGCTTGTGGCTGCCCGTCTACAAATGGTACAAAAACAACTTTATATCCAGATAAGGGATCGCGGTTCCATGAACCATGTTGACCTACAAAAGCTCCATTCTTAAATTTTTCAGGAAAAGCATCCTGCGTATAGAATGTAAACCCTAGAGATGCAGTATGTGGACCTACAGAAACATCTGGCATAATAGATTTTTCTACTAAATCATTATGCGGATTATCTTCCCATCGAGGATCTTTAATTTGTCCATAATAAGAATATGGCCATCCATACCATCCTCCTTTTTTTACACTTGTAATATAATCTGGCACTAAGTTGTTACCTAATTTATCTCTTTCATTAACCGCAGTCCACAGTTCTCCGGTAACTGGATTCCAATCCATCCCTACTGGATTTCTAATTCCGCTGGCATAAACCTGCTCTCCAGAACCGTCAGGATTAATTTCTAATATCCCTGCTCTTCGTAATTCTTTATCCATTCCATATTCTCCAACATTACTCGCAGAACCTACAGAGATATAAATTTTACTGCCATCTTCATTTGCTAGCAAGTTTCTTGTCCAGTGATTATTATACCCTCCAGCCGGAAGATCTACAATTTTCTCACCTTCAGATTCTAGCTTTAGATCTCCTTCTTTGTAGGGAAATCGATATAGCCCATCGGTATTGGCAATATAAAAATAGTCACCTAAAGCCAACATCCCAAAAGGCTGATTTAATCCCTCTTTAAAAGCACCGCGATGTTCAAAAATGCCATCTTCATCTTGATCTCTTAAAATAGTAACCCTATTAGCACTATTTCTTGTATTAGACTCTACAACAAAAACATCCTTATTTGGTGCTACATAAGTCCAACGTGGATGTTCAAATCCATCTGCAAATATTTCTACTTTAAAACCTTCTGGCGCTTTTGGCATTTCTCCTTCTTTCCATCCAACAACTTTACTTACTTTTTGGATAGACTTAGAATGAAATGGTGCCGGGATCTCTAACTTCCCAACGGCAGTTTCAACTATATTTGCAGGACGCTGTGACAACTCCTGTTTCTCTTCCTCATTAAATTCCTTTACTCCTACTCCTTTCGTTTGTGCACAGGAAGTTAAAGCAACCCCAGTAAGTAGCAAACTAAACGTAATATTTCTCATAGCTTTTTAATTAAAAATTAAAAATAGGCTATAATTTAAATGCATTAAAATATTATGTGAGCATTAGGTTTACTTTAACTACTTTCAAAAAAATAAGCTCCAATATATTAGTTTTGGCTACCGTTGCAGTTTTAACTAAGTTTATAGCGTAAAATGGATTATTTCTTATGAAGAAAATTTTTATAGCCTCTCTATTAGCATGTGTTTTTATTTCGTGTGATCTTTCTAAATATAAGCTAGTCAAGGAGTATGATTTTGAAACAGTTTTCGAAAAATCAGATGGAACACAAACCCCTACTTATCCAGAAATTATAAACTATTATAAGGAATTAGATGATGCCTATATATCTATCCAGTTGATGGAATTCGGAAAAACCGATAGTGGTGAACCTTTGCACTTAGCAATTTTTAACCCTTCTGAAAATTTCAATCTAGATGAAGTTAGAGAAAAATATACCATAATTCTTATCAATAATGGAATCCATCCCGGGGAGAGCGACGGCATAGATGCCACTATGATGCTATTTAGAGACCTGGCACAAGATTCTATTCCGGTACCTAAAAACACCATAATTGCAACTATTCCTGTTTATAATATTGGCGGTGCACTCAATAGAAATTCCAAAACGAGAGTAAATCAAAATGGACCTGAAGAATATGGCTTTAGAGGGAATGCCCGTAATTTCGATCTTAATCGTGACTTTATAAAAGCCGACACAAAAAATACCAGAAGTTTTTCTGAGATCTTTCATAATGTGAAACCAGATGTTTTTGTAGATACTCATGTAAGTAATGGTGCAGATTATCAATATACCCTCTCCCATCTTTTTACACAACATAATAAACTTGGCGGAGAATTAGGAGATTATCTTAATGACAAAATGATGCCTTCTTTGCAGGCCGCCTTATGGGAAAATGAATGGGATATTACGCCTTATGTAAATGTTCATAACGATGTGCCGGAAAAAGGATTTGTGCAGTTTATGGATACTCCAAGATATTCTACTGGCTACGCAGCCTTATGGAACACTCTAGGACTAATGATAGAAACTCACATGCTTAAGCCATACAAAAAGAGAGTTATGGGTACTTATAGAACCTTAAGATCTATTATAGATATTGCTGAAAGAGATAGGGAAAAAATCAAAGATCTTAGAGCCAGAGCACAGAGAAAATATTTAACAGAGCGTTTCTATCCTGTAAACTTTAAAGTTGATAGCACAAATATTAGCAAGCTTCAATTTAAAGGATACGAAGGAGAAGAAATTACCAGTGAGGTTACCGGAAGTCCTAGGTTGAAATATGATAGAACAAAGCCTTTCAAAAAAGAAATAGACTATTATAATAATTTCGTTTCTCAAGACCAGATTGAAATTCCAAGGGCATATGTTATTCCCCAAGGCTGGTGGAATGTTATAGATATTTTGAAAACCAATAATGTGGAAATGACCGCATTTAAAAAAGACACTACTATCTTGGTGGAGGTCTATAATATTGAAGATTATAAAACATCTTCAAATCCTTATGAAGGACATTATCCTCATTATGATACTAAGATAACATCCACAAAAGACAGTATTAATTTCAGAAAAGGGGATTTCTATATAAAAAGCTTTCAGCCCTCTGTTCGCTATTTACTGGAAACACTGGAGCCAACTACTCCAGATTCGTTTTTTAATTGGAACTTTTTCGATACCATTCTTGAGCAAAAAGAAGGATTTTCACCATATGTTTTCGAAGATCTCGCGAAAGAACTACTAGATAAAGACCCTGCTTTAAATGATCAATTTCAGAAAAAAAAGAGATCTGACTCGAAGTTTTCAAAAGATTCTTATGCCCAATTGGACTGGTTGCACGAAAAATCAGAGCATAAGGAAAAAGCCTATTTACGCTACCCTGTCTTTAGGGTGAGTCGTTAAATATTCTTTAGGGAATAATAATTTAATGTTTGCATAAGATTTTGTCAGTGCTTTTTGAGTCTTAGCAAAATTCTTCCATTTTGCTTTTTTGATCCCTTCAGAATGCTGGGGGACTAATACGCCAGTAAATGAAGTTTTCATCTCATACCAATGGGTCACCTTTAACCTATATTTTTCTTTACGTTTGAAAATATGATAGGTTTTTCTAATGAATCTCACAATTTCAAGATCCTGAACACCGGTTTCCTCCTCCACTTCTCTTATAGCAGATTCTTCTAAACTTTCAGATTTTTCGGTCTTCCCTTTTGGTAAGTCCCATCGCTTATTACGGTAAATAAATAAGATCTCTCTATTTTCATTAAAAACCATTCCGCCAGCAGCAGTAACAACAGGAAGTTTTTTTAGAAGATGCTTAAAAAGCTTTTCTTCATTTTTATGATAAAGATTTACATATAATAATTCTCCATCATTTATTTTCTGAATAATTTGCTTCAGCTTAACCGTTTTAATAGGAAAGGCACTGTACTTTTCACCTATTTCTTTCTTAGTTGAAAGAATAATAGGGATATCATTTACAAAAACTTTATACATTTGCATTATGATTTTAAATAAAGAGACAGCAATTAAAACAGCTGAATTGCTGTTGCAAATTAAAGCAATTAAATTAGAACCGCAACAACCTTTCACTTGGGCCAGTGGTTGGAAATCGCCAATCTATTGCGATAATAGAATAATCCTTTCCTACCCTACTATAAGGAATTACATAAGAGAACAATTTGCTAAACAGATTGAGGATCTTTATGGGAAGCCAGATGTGATAGCCGGAGTTGCTACCGGAGCCATAGGTATTGGTATGTTGGTGGCAGAGTATATGAGCCTTCCTTTTGTTTATGTAAGACCAGAAGCTAAAGGACATGGAAGAAAAAACCAAATAGAAGGACATTTGGAGAGCGGACAAAATGTAGTGGTAATTGAAGACCTAATTAGTACCGGCGGAAGCAGTATTAATGCGGTAAAAGCCTTAAAAGAAGCCAATGTGAACATAAAAGGTTTACTTGCCATCTTTACTTATGGTTTTGATATTGCTGAAGAAAATTTTAAAGAAGCAAAGGTCGATTTACATACCTTGGGGAATTACGAGCATTTAATAGAAACTGCTTTAAAAACAAATTATATCAATGCCGAAGAGGCAGAAACATTAAAAACCTGGAGACAAGATCCCAGTAAATGGAACCAATAATATGAACTTAGAAAGTCCAAAAGTTACCACAAAAAAAAGTCAGCAAGAATTATATAATTTTCTTACTGAAGTAGACAATTACAAACAATTAATGCCAGAAAGTATAGAAAAATTTGAAGTTACCAAGCCAAACACCTTCCTTTTTGGTTTGAAAGGAATGCCTGAAATAGAATTGGCCATAAAAGAAACTGTAGAACCAGAATTAGTTGTTTTAGGATCTACATCAGATAAATTCAATTTTTCATTAAATATTATTATAGAACAAAATGGAGACAATAGTGATGCACAATTATTGTTCGACGGGAAATTCAATGCAATGGTGGCAATGATGGCAAAGAGCCCACTAAAGAAATTTATCACTACACTTAGCGAAAACATATCTACTCTTTAGAAGAGCAATTTAAGCTCCTTAAGATCGAAAATACGAATTTCTTCATCTTCAACCTTTAATCTAAGAAGACCAGATGGGGTGACCCCTAAGATGATACCAACAATAAAGCTTCCATCTTTTAATTGAAAGGTGGAAGCTTTATTATTTCGGAATAAATTGACTTCATAATCTTCATGAACATTTTCAAAAAACGATTTATCGTTGGAGAGTATCATTTTTTCAAGCTGCTCTAAAATAATAGAAAGAACTTCCTCCGTAGAATAAATGGTTCCAGTAAGATTCTTTAAAGAAGCTGCTTTAGGAAGATCTGGGAAGTGAACTTGATTGATATTAAGCCCAATCCCAATAATACTAGCACCTATAACATTGTTTTGCAAAATATTCTCAATGAGTACTCCACCTATTTTGTAACTGTCTGCCATAATGTCGTTAGGCCATTTCAACTTTAAATTGTTAATTTTTAATTGCTTTAGTGCCTTAATTATTTGCAATCCAACTGCAGCACTAATCAAGAATTGGTCGTTAATCTCTACACATGGTTTTGGGTAAATAACACTAAATGTGAGGTTTTCTCCCGCATTAGAAACCCATGTTGCTCCACGCTGTCCTCGCCCAGAAGTTTGATTGTTAGCAACAATACAAATTGGGGAATTATTTTTATTGGTATTAAACCATTCTCTTGCCAAGGAATTAGTAGACTCGGTGGCATTAACTTTGATAATATGCATATATAAATGTAGTTAAGAATGGTGTTAAATGTTTATTGTAACAGACCACTTAAAAGACTAAAAAGTAATAACTTTGCGTAAAGAAATAAATTTAATGGCAAAAAAAGAAACGAACAACGATCAACTTATTGCTCATATCATAAAAGGAATAGAAGAAGTTAAAGGAAATGATATTGATATTCTTGACTTAAGGGAAATTGAAAATACTGTTTGTGATTATTTCATTATCTGTAATGGTACTTCAAATACACAGGTAAATGCCATTGTAAGCTCCGTACAAAAAACCGTAAGCAAATCTCTAAAAGATAAACCTTGGCATATAGAAGGAAGTGATAATGCCGAGTGGATCTTAATGGATTATGTGAATGTAGTAGTTCATGTATTCCAGAAACATATCAGGGAATATTATGATATTGAGAGTTTATGGGGAGATGCAAAAGTGACCTCGATCGAAACAAAGTATTAAAATCTAATTAAAGAAGAATGTCGAAGAAACAACCAAATAAAAAAATAGAACCTAAAAAACCAAAATTCAGTGCTTACTGGATTTACGGGGCTATTATCATTATATTCATTGGTATCAATATTTTTGGTGGATCAGGGTTCAATGAACCAACAAAGACCAATCCTGCAGAGTTCGAATCTTATTTGAAGGATGGGGATGTTAAAAAAATTGTAATAGTAAATAGAAATCAGGCAAAGGTTTATTTAACGGAAGATGCAAAAGCTAAGGCTATACATAAAAAATCAGAGGAAGGCGAATTATTTGCTACTGGTGATTCCCCAGATTATAGCTTTGAATTTGGAGATTTACAAAATTTCGAAAATCAAATTCAAGAAGTAAAGTCTGAGAACAACTTAAATACTTTTGTTACTTATAACACAGAATCTAATGTGTTTGGTGAGATCATTCTAACTTTGTTACCATTCGTTCTAATCATCGGGATTTGGATATTCATAATGAAAAAAATGAGCTCTGGTGGTGGAGGTGGTCCAGGAGGACAAATCTTCAACATTGGAAAATCCAAAGCAAAATTATTTGATCAGAATACCGATGTTAAAACTTCATTTAAGGATGTTGCAGGATTAGAAGGTGCAAAAGAAGAAATTCAAGAAATAGTAGACTTTTTAAAGACTCCTGAAAAATACACCTCTCTAGGTGGTAAGATTCCAAAAGGTGCTATTTTAGTAGGCCCTCCGGGAACCGGTAAAACTTTATTAGCAAAGGCGGTAGCCGGTGAGGCAAAAGTGCCGTTTTTCTCTCTATCTGGATCAGATTTTGTAGAAATGTTTGTAGGTGTAGGTGCTTCTAGAGTACGTGATCTTTTTAAACAAGCAAAGGAAAAATCTCCTTCTATTATATTTATAGATGAGATTGATGCAATTGGTAGAGCCAGAGGAAAGAGCAATATGTCTGGATCTAATGACGAACGTGAAAACACTTTAAATCAGTTACTAACTGAGATGGATGGTTTTGGAACCAATACTAATGTTATTGTTATTGCTGCAACCAACCGTGCAGATGTATTAGACAAGGCATTAATGAGAGCTGGACGTTTTGACCGCCAAATCTATGTTGATCTACCAGATGTAAGAGAACGAAGAGAAATATTTGAAGTTCACCTTCGCCCTATCAAAAAAGTAGCAGACGAGCTAGATATAGAATTTCTTGCTAAGCAAACTCCAGGATTCTCTGGGGCAGACATAGCAAACGTTTGTAACGAAGCGGCTTTAATTGCTGCTAGAAAAGGAAATAAAGCAGTAGGAAAACAAGATTTTCTTGATGCTGTAGATAGAATTGTTGGTGGTCTTGAAAAGAAAAATAAGATTATTACTCCAGATGAGAAAAAAGCAATCGCTTATCACGAAGCTGGACACGCCACTGCAAGTTGGATGTTAGAACATGCCGCACCTTTAGTAAAAGTAACCATAGTTCCAAGAGGGCAATCCTTAGGGGCAGCATGGTACTTACCAGAGGAAAGGTTAATCGTACACCCAGAGCAAATGTTAGATGAAATGTGTGCTGCTCTAGGTGGTAGAGCTGCTGAAAAAGTGATCTTCAATAGAATTTCTACAGGTGCATTAAGTGATTTAGAAAAAGTTACTAAGCAAGCTAGAGCAATGGTTACCATTTATGGATTAAATGATAAGGTAGGAAACCTTACTTTTTATGATTCTTCAGGCCAAAGTGAATATAACTTCACTAAACCTTATAGTGAGAAAACTGCTGAACTTATTGATAGAGAAGTCTCAAATTTAATTGAAACTCAGTATCAAAGAGCAATTGCATTATTAGAGGCTAATAAAGATAAACTGTCTCAATTAGCAGATATTTTGCTGGAAAAAGAAGTGATCTTTAAAGACGATCTTCAAAAGATATTTGGAAATAGACCATTCCCTGAAAAGGAAGAAATTCCATTGATCGCTAAAAAATCTGACCCCAAAGATGAAACTTCTGAAGACAGTGAAATAGAAGAAGAATCTCCAATAAATAAATAATTATATAATCCTTCGTAAAAAATCTTAATTTACCTTAGTGTTAAATTAAGATTTTTTACCTTTGGTTTAAAGGTGATATAAAACCCCGAATTCTCAATATGAGTCTATTTAGAAAATTTTTTAATCCTAAATCTAAATCAGACAAAGGTCAGGACAAGCCAGAAAATTCTGACCGTGGCAAATATATGCCAGATGTTAAATTACCAACCGATGAGCGATTCATGCTCAACTTCAAAAATAACGGTGGTAAATTCCTTTATTGTGAAAATGAAGAAGAAGTTACAGCTGCCTTTGACAATATTCTGTTGGAAAATGATTGGTACGAACAACCAACTTGCTGTTTTGACTCTAACCTAAAAAAGAGGTTCGATAAATTCAATTTAGAATTCAACAA
Source organism: Gillisia sp. JM1 (assembly GCF_000424645.1). Classification (NCBI taxonomy): domain Bacteria; kingdom Pseudomonadati; phylum Bacteroidota; class Flavobacteriia; order Flavobacteriales; family Flavobacteriaceae; genus Gillisia; species Gillisia sp. JM1. The sequence goes on along the minus strand of NZ_KE384218.1, from coordinate 1,024,554 downwards.
ATCAGGAGATTCAGCATTTTTTCTCTCCACTTGCGAATATTTAATCGCAAATGATGGTTCTATTTTGATTTCATCCAATCAAATAAAAGAGAAGAGATTTAATGAACTACCCCAGAATTTTATAATATTAGCCTCTACAAGTCAGTTAGTTGACAACATAGGAGAAGGCTTAAGAGGAATTAAATTTAATAACAAAGAAAGGATCCCTTCCAACATTACCACCATAAAAAGTTTTGAAACTCAAAAAGAAGGTAATTTTATGAGTTATGGAAGTAGCACAAAAAACCTATATTTGATGCTTCTGGAAGATTTATAAAATATGAGGGAAACTATTATTAGGGCAATTTCTGGATTACTATACGTATCCATTTTAGTAGCATCAATTCTATCTTCAGAATTAATCTTTATTGGCCTTTTCTTTCTTATTGGATTTGTTTGCTTATTGGAACTAGAGAAACTTTTAAGGTTAAAAAGTTATGCTTTATATGGAGTACATATCATTTTATTTTTCCTTTTCAGTTACCTGAAATTCAATTCAAACGCAACCTTACTCTTACTAGTCATCACCATCTTCGTAAATTTATTTTTAGTTAAAGATTTACTTTTTATTAGAACAATACCTGTATTTGAAAAGAAAAAATACATTATTCTCATATTCTATTTAATCTCTTCTATCATATTTCTCACCTTGATACCTACCTATTCAGGTAAATTTAACCCGGACTTAATAGTTGGCGTCTTTGTACTTATTTGGACAAATGATACTTTTGCATACCTGGTTGGTAAGAATTTTGGAAAGAATAAATTATATGAAAAGATCTCTCCTAACAAAACCATTGAAGGTTTTTTGGGTGGAATGGTATTTAATTGTGTTGCCGGATACTTCTTATTCTATTTCACCCGTTATCTCAATATTGAATTCTGGTTGGGATTAGCCATTTTATTGAGTATTTTTGGTACGCTAGGAGATCTTATTCAGTCTAAATTTAAACGTCAGGCTGGAGTAAAAGATAGTGGAAAATTAATGCCGGGTCACGGTGGATTATTTGACAGATTGGATAGTATCATATTTTCCAGTCCTTTTGTTTATGCTTATTTATTGATAATAAACTATGTTTCATAAAGAAGGTTATAAGATCATGATTTTTACTGCAATTTTATTAATTGTAGTAAACGTAATATCCTATTTAAACGTCAACGTTTACTGGGTAAAATTCTCTATACTGGCGGTTAGCATATTACTCTTTTTATTAATTTTACAGTTCTTTAGAAACCCTAAAAGACCTACTCAGTTGAATAATGCTACTGTGGTTTCACCTGTAGATGGGAAAGTTGTTGTGATAGAGGAAGTAATGGAGAATGAATATTTCAAAGAAAAACGTTTACAGGTTTCTATATTTATGTCTCCAATAAATGTTCACGTAACTAGGCACCCAATTGGTGGCTTAGTGAAATTCAGCAAATATCATCCAGGAAAATTCTTGGTTGCATGGCATCCAAAATCTAGTGAAGAAAATGAGCGAACTACGGTAGTTGTAGAAAATAACGTTGCCGGAGAAGTGCTTTACAGGCAAATTGCAGGAGCTTTAGCAAAGCGAATAGTGAATTATGCTGTGGAAGGTCAAGAAGTGATTCAAGGAAGCGACAGTGGATTTATAAAGTTTGGATCTCGCGTAGATGTATTTTTACCTATTGGAACTAAGATCAATGTAAAATTGAACGAGAAACTTAAGGGTGGAGTAAGCGTAATTGCCAATCTAGATTAATTATATTAAAATGTTAAGTTCTTCAGATCCAAAATTTTTAAAAGCTTATGAAATGGCGAGCAATACCAGTTTGAAATTTCCGCCAGATATCATGCTTCATTTTTATGCTTACTATAAGCGAGCAACAACCTTGAATGGATTTTACACTACTAAAGATGACGAGGATATAAGAAATGGCTTTAAAGCGAATGCCCTTATACAAGTAAAACAACTCTCACAATTGGAAGCCAAACAGAAATACATAGAAATGGTAGAAAAACATATTGGGCAAATATAACTACTTGCCCAATGATTATTTTTCTTTAATCCCTCATTGAGGGTTCAATTCCCCGAGGCCTGCCCGAAACATTCAGGCGGGCTTGTCTCGAATTTTTAAAAGTATTTTCCAAATCATACCTCGTAGGCTTGCCCGGAGGTTCTTAATTTCTTTCTGCCACTATTCTAATCCAGCCAAACTAGCCTTTAACATTTGGATTTTCGCTTCAGCATCTGCCTGCTTGGCTTTTTCAACCGCAACAACAGCTTCTGGAGCATTCCCTACAAAACGTTCATTTGACAGCTTCTTTTGAACAGATTTCAAAAATCCTTCAGTATATTTCAATTCTTCCTGAATTTTCCCCTTTTCAGCTTCCACATCTATAGCACCTTCAATTGGGATAAAATATTCGTTGGACTTCACTCTATAAGAAAGAGAACCTTCCACTTGCTGATCTACATATTCCAGATTAGATACATTTCCAAGCTTCGTGATCACCTCATTAAAAGTAGTAGAGGTGTTCTCATTGTTCAATATCTGAAGCGATATTTGATCCTTAAAAGATATGTTTTTAGATTTTCTGATATTTCTTATTCCCGAGATCACTTCCGAAGCAAAAGCAAATTCCGAAATAATAGTAGTATCAACTGTTAAGGCTTCAGGCCATTTAGATATAATTAATGCTTCTTCTTTAGTTCGAGTGTCTAATTGTTGCCAAATTTCTTCTGAAATAAATGGTACAAAAGGATGCAATATCTTTAAATTATCTTCCAAAATTGCAATCACTTCTTTATAGGTTTTCTCATCTATAGCCTCTCCAAAATTTGGTTTAACCATTTCCAGGAACCAAGAACAGTAATCGTCCCAAATAAGCTTATAAGTAGACATTAGGGCATCACTCATTCTATATTTAGAGAAATGATCTTCTATTTCTAATAAAGTCTGTTGAAACTTAGCCTTATACCACTCTATTGCAATCGCCGAAGATTTAGGTTGCTCTATGGCGCTATCGATCTCCCAACTTTTTAGTAATTTAAAAGAGTTCCAGATCTTATTTATAAATCCGCTTCCTTGCTTACAAAGATCTATTTCAAACATTAAATCGTTCCCAGCAGGAGAACTAAGCAACATTCCAACTCGAACTCCATCTGCACCATATTCATTTATAAGCTTTATAGGGTCTGGAGAATTACCAAGAGATTTAGACATTTTTCGTCTTTGTTTATCTCTAACGATCCCTGTTAAATAGACATTTGTAAAGGGTTTTTCACCTCTATATTCATAACCAGCTATCATCATTCTGGCAACCCAAAAGAATAAAATTTCTGGGGCAGTAACTAAATCATTTGTTGGATAATAATAATTTATTTCTTTGTTGTCTGGTTCTAGAACCCCATTAAACACACTCATTGGCCATAACCAGGAAGAGAACCAAGTATCTAAAGCATCAGAATCTTGTTTGAGATCTAGAAGTTTAAGCTCAGCATTATTTGTTTGTACTTTTGCTTTCTCTAGAGCCTCTTCAACAGTTTCTGCAATTACAAAATCATTTTTACCGCTTCCGTAATAATATGCTGGGATTTGTTGCCCCCACCATAATTGTCTTGAAATGTTCCAATCCCGCACGTTTTCCATCCAATGTCTGTATGTATTTACAAACTTATCTGGAACAAGATTGACCTCTTTATTAAGCACAGCATCTAAAGCAGGCTGTGCCAGTTCTTTCATCTTCAAAAACCACTGATCGCTTAACTTTGGCTCTATAACTGCACCAGTACGTTCGCTAGTTCCTACTTTATTGATATGAGTTTCGGTCTTGATTAAAACTCCTAAACTCTCTAATTCTTTAACAATCTCTTTTCTAGCCTCGAACCTGTCTTTCCCTTGGTAGTGTAATCCAAATTCATTTAAGGTTGCATCGTCATTAAAGATATCTATCACTTCCAGATTGTGGCGCTCTCCTATTTCTTTATCATTGATGTCATGAGCTGGAGTAACTTTTAGACATCCTGTACCAAATTCTACATCTACATAATCGTCTTCTATAATTGGAATAGCTCTATTGGCTAATGGAACTATCGCTTTTTTACCCTTAAGATGACTAAAACGATCATCGTTTGTGTTTATACAAATAGCAGTATCTCCCAAGATTGTCTCTGGGCGGGTTGTAGCTATAGTTACTGTCTCCTCACTATTTTCTATTTTATATGTTAGATAGTAAAGGTTTCCTTGCTTTTCCTGATAAACAACTTCTTCGTCGGAAAGAGTTGTTTTCGCTTCTGGATCCCAATTCACCATCCTGTAGCCTCTATAAATTAGGCCTTTTTCATACAGATCTACAAATACTTTTATAACTGAAGCAGACATATTCTCGTCCATGGTAAACTTTGTGCGTTCCCAATCGCAAGAAGCTCCTAATTTTTTTAGCTGTTCAAGGATAATTCCACCGTGTTTGTGGGTCCAATCCCAAGCATGCTCCAAAAACTCTTCTCTAGAAAGATCGTTTTTGTTTATACCCTCTTCCTTTAATTTAGCTACAACTTTTGCTTCTGTAGCGATAGATGCATGATCTGTTCCAGGCACCCAACATGCGTTAAAGCCTTTTAGTCTTGCTCGTCTTATAAGAACATCTTGGATAGTATTATTCAGCATATGGCCCATGTGCAACACCCCCGTAACATTAGGGGGAGGAATAACAATGGTATATGGAGTCCTGTCATCTACCTCAGAATGAAAATAACCTTGCTCCATCCAGTAGTTATACCATTTATCTTCTACCTTTTGGGAATCGTATTTTTGGGATGTTGACATAATTGGTCTAGTTTTTGAAAATATCTGCAAAAGTACTTATAAGTTGAAGACTATAAAAGAAGTAGTTTTGCTTATATGTTTTTAAGTTTATTCAAAACAAGTTACCTTTACTTAATTGAAAATTAGAAATTATGAAAAAAATCATTTCAATATTAATACTGATAGTAACTGGTTTTTCTACTATCAATGCCCAAAATACTGCTAAATTTGAATTCAAGTCTGAACTTATAGACTACGGAGATATAGAAAAAGGGAGTGATGGCATAAAAGTTTTTCATTTTAAAAATATAGGCTCCGAGCCCTTAATTATTGAAAACGTTTATTCCAGTTGTGGTTGTACCGTACCTACATGGACTAAGGCTGCAATTGCAGCAGGGAAATCTGGAGAAATTCAGGTAAAATATGACACTAATCGAGTTGGACCAATTAGAAGAACAATAACAATTTATTCTAATGCAGATGAGCCAACAAAAGCGGTAAAAATAAAAGGAAGAGTTCTAGATCCTGACGAAAAATCTTAATTTCAAAAAAACTCTCGAGAAATCGGGAGTTTTTTTTATAATACTCGTTTCAGTTCGAAACGGATATCTAACGACACGCCATTCCTTGTTATCTTCAATTTGATAGTTTTCCCCTCGCCAGAACTAAACATTTTACTTATTTGGGAGAGTTTATAATTGTAAGCAGCTTTCTTATTGATGGTTTCAACTAAATCTCCAACCTTTAATCCTGCCAGAGCTGCAGGCGAATTAGGCCTTACTTCAGCAATAATATATTGTGGGTCCAACTTAAATTTAACCTTAGAATAACTCTTATAAACAACCACCCCTTTAAATGCATCTTCAGATTCACTAAATACTGGAGAGTTGTTATTTTCAAAATCCTTCACAATAGTATATCCTTCATGAGCAAGCACAATACCACTCATACAGGGCAAACGCATTAAAAAAAGTTTAAGTTAATTGGGTAAAAAAGAGTGCCAATCACTTAAAAAACCAGCAGAATATTTGCTGTTTTCAGTTTAAAATATTGTATATTATACTGATAATAAATATTTTACACATTTGAAAACCGCCCAAAAACTAAAGACCATATTTGGTCAAATACCCGACTTTAGACGTTCCCACAAGCAACTTTATGATTTGGAAAGCATCCTTCTCATCGGGATCATTTCAGTAATCTGTGGGGCAGATTCATGGAACGAAATGGAAAACTATGCCAACTCAAAAGAAGAATTCCTTAGCAGCTTCCTTGATCTGCCCAATGGCATCCCTTCGCACGACACATTTAATCGCGTTTTTTCCAATATTGACAGTGATCAATTTGAAAAGTGCTTTATACAATGGGTCAGTGATCTTGCACAACTCCAGCCCAGGGAAATCATTGCCATAGATGGCAAAACAATCAGGGGTGCCAAAGCTGGCGGTAAAAAATCCCCGGTGCACATGGTCAGTGCTTGGGCAAACGACAATAATTTGGTCTTGGGACAAGTCAAGGTTTCTGAGAAGTCAAATGAGATTACTGCCATTCCAGAATTATTAAAGGCCTTGTCCATAGAAAACACCATTGTAACCATTGATGCCATGGGATGTCAGACAGAAATAGCCAAGGCCATCGTCAATAAAAATGCAGACTATATCTTGGCCGTAAAAGACAATCAACCTCAGTTGCTGGAGCATATTGAAGATGAATTTAGATTTGGGAAAACCATGGAATCAAACCTTGTCCAAGAACTGGACCATGGCAGGATAGAAACCAGGACATGCAGTGTGATCGACAACTTTCAGTTTATTGAAAAGACCAATAACTGGGAAAACCTGACAAGTGTTATAAAAATAGAAAGCAAACGTGAGTTTAAAAACTCAGAAAAGCCTGCACAACATGCAATAAGATATTATATTTCAAGTATAAAGGCCAGCTCCCAAGATTTCCAAAAGGCCATTCGTTCCCATTGGTCCATAGAAAACAAGTTGCACTGGACTTTAGATGTTGCTTTTTCAGAAGATGCTTCTAGAAAAAGAACAGGCAACTCCACTCAAAATTTCTCGATACTCAATAAAATCGCATTGAATTTGTTGAAAAATGAAAAATCATCCAAAATAGGCGTTAAAAGCAGAAGGCTCAAAGCGGGATGGGACAACCACTATCTGATAGAAGTGCTGAATCTAATGAAAGTTTAATGCGTTTGCCCTGACCACTCATATCATATTCAAACGGCTCTCTAAAATTTTTGTTAGATTTTAACCTTAATCGCTTATTCTTATAATCGAAAGTAGAAGTGAATCGTTTTAAAACCTGAGAGCCCAAGCTTCCATTACGGGACTTATATTTTGAAACCCCTCAAAATAAAAAGTGTCTGGAAAACTTGCAGTCACCCCGTCTAATTGGAATTTCCCTAGTTTTAAGTTATCAACCCTAGCTCGTTTTCCATAGACACTACCCCCCCATTCCAAATCCCAGAAAATCTTCAAAATTTTCATCAGGGATCTCAATCCCTAAATCGGGGGCTTCAAAGATCCAAAGAGCATCCCCAGATCCACTATCTATCAAAAGATCCATCGGAAGGAAACCTTTATTCTCTATACTCACCAATGCCTTTATATAGGGTTTGTTTTTATGAAACACCAAATCAAAATCATCACAACGCCTACATCTCTTATAAACATAAGAATCTATATTATAAGCTATAAGTCGTTCTTTTGTGTAAATGAATTCAACGACAAAATCCTTAAAAAATCATATCCAATAATTCCATTAATAGGCAAGCCTAGCCTATTGGAGAGGCTGATGTCATGATCATAAACTATATAAACGGTGAAATCAGAATGTGATGCACTCCCTATACGCACAGTGTTTCCCGTAGATTTAATAGCAGTGATCGCCTCTCCTTCTCCTCAGCCCCGAAGTAAAATATCGGTTGCATTTTTTACGTTCAAAGAATCTTTTTCTTCTAAGCTAAATATGATAGAAGATTCTACACCAGTATCGAGTAAAAATGTAAGTTCCACCCCATTTATTTCTAAGGGAATAACAACAAGATCGTTTACAGATTGAAATGAAAGATCAAATTTATTTTTCCCTTCATCTATTTTAAAAACACCTTGAGCTGTAGAAATATTGAAAAAACATAGAAAAACTAACAATATGTAAATAGGGCATAACATGTTTTTATTTAATTTACGAAAATATGAGCGTAAATGACAATCCCAAAAAATTGAATTCTGCATTATATTTCGCATTTTTGCAATGAAAAAATAAAAAAGTTATGCCTAAAATTTCAGTTAAAGGTAATTCTATGCCAGAATCACCAATTAGAAAATTAGTTCCCTTTGCAGAAGCAGCCATTAGAAAAGGCCGAAAGATATATCAACTAAACATTGGACAACCAGACATAAAAACCCCATCGGTAGCACTAGATGCTGTTAGAAATCACAATATAGAAGTTCTTTCTTATAGCCACTCAGCCGGTTTTGAAGGATACAGAAATAAATTAGCCAATTATTATAAGAATCATGACATTCCTGTTAATGGTGAACAAATAATAATTACCACAGGCGGTTCTGAAGCATTGCTTTTTGCAATGGGTAGTATTGCCGATATTGGGGATGAAATTATTATTCCAGAACCATTTTACGCAAATTATAATGGTTTTGCTACTGCTTCAGGAATAAATATTGTTCCTGTTGAGTCTAAAATTGAAACAAATTTTGCCCTCCCTCCTATTGCTGATTTCGAAAAATTGATCACTGCTAAGACCAAGGCGATATTAATATGTAATCCGGGGAATCCTACAGGATACTTATATACTAAAGAGGAAATAGATCAATTAGCCGAAATGGCAATTAAACACGATATCTTTTTAGTAGCAGATGAGGTTTACAGAGAATTTGCTTATGATGGTGCAAAACATCACTCAGTAATGAGTATTGACAAATTGAAAGATCACGCGATCATGATCGATTCAGTCTCTAAAAGATATAGTATGTGTGGCGCTAGAATTGGATGCTTAGTTTCTAAGAATAAAGAAGTTATTCATACTGCAATGAAGTTTGCACAAGCCAGATTAAGTCCTCCAACATTTGAGCAAATTGCTAGTGAAGCAGCATTAGAAACTCCTCAGAGCTACTTTGATGATGTTATAAAAGAATATACTTCCAGAAGAAATTTACTTATTGCAGGACTAAAATCGATTGATGGAGTAAAAGTTGCCACTCCAAAAGGAGCCTTTTATTGTATTGCAGAATTGCCAATTAAAAATGCCGATAATTTTGCGAAATGGTTATTGGAGGAATATCAATTAGATAATGAAACAATAATGGTTGCACCTGCAGCCGGGTTTTACTCTACTCCAAATACAGGTTTAAATCAAGTTAGGATTGCTTATGTTCTTAAAAAAGAAAATCTTGAAAGAGCAATTGAAATATTGAAAAATGCTTTAACAGTTTACAAAGACTAATGAGGGTTTCCCAAAATGCTTCTTTAAAATCTTATAACACTTTCGGAATAGATGTTAAGGCAAAAACCCTAATCTCTGTTGAAAGTGTAGATGAGTTGATCTCTGTACTTAAAAAAAACGATACTGAGGATCTTTTTATATTAGGAGGAGGCAGCAACATGTTGCTTACCCAAAATATAGATACCACGGTAATTCATATAGATATTAAGGGTTTTGAAGTTGTTAGGGAAACTGAAGAATTTGTTTTTGTGAAATCTTATGCTGGTGAAAACTGGCACGAATTTGTTTTGTATACTCTTGAAAATAATTGGGGCGGACTAGAAAATCTATCACTTATCCCAGGAAATGTAGGCACCTCCCCTATCCAGAATATTGGGGCTTATGGCGTAGAGCTAAAAGATCACTTTGTATCCTGTGACGCCCTTGACATTCAAACTTTAGAAGTTATAAATTTCACCGCAGAAGAATGTGAATTTGATTATAGAAATTCTATTTTCAAAAATAAGGTTAAGGGGAAATATATTATCACCAACGTGGTTTTCAAATTAACGAAAGCCAATCATAAACTGCTCACTAGCTATGGTGCAATTAATGAAGCATTAGTAGAAATGGGGGTAAATAATGTAGGAATTCGGGATATTTCTAATGCTGTAATTAAAATTAGGCAACAAAAATTACCAGATCCTAAGGAATTAGGAAACAGTGGAAGTTTTTTCAAAAATCCAGTGATAAGCAATAAAGAGTTTGAAGTATTAAAGGAACAATTCCCAGAAATACCAAGTTATAATGTGGGAGAAGACAGTATTAAAATACCTGCAGGATGGCTAATAGATAAAGCTGGGTTAAAAGGATACCGGGAAGGAAATACTGGTGTACATAAAAACCAGGCTTTAGTATTGGTCAATTACGGAGAAGCGACAGGGGAAGAAATACTGAAGTTATCACGTAAAGTTCAAGAAGAGATACTTACCAAATTCAACATTTATCTAGAACCGGAAGTAAATATTATTTAAAATAAAAAAGTCCCGCACTTGCGGGACTTTTTCTAAACTAGATTTTCTTACTAGTTATGATTTCTTCATCACAACAGCGTCAATAACATGTACAACTCCGTTAGAAGCATCAACATCTGCTTGAATTACTGTAGCGGTTTTACCGTTACCATCCTTTAGCATGATCTTATCTCCGCTCATCATTGCATTTAATTCAGCACCTTCAACAGTTTTAAATGTGTAAGTACCGTTATTGTCCTTAATAGCTTGAGCTAAATCTGCAGATGTAATTTCACCTGAAACTACATGATACTTCAAAACAGTTTGCAAATCAGACTGATTTTCTTTCATCATTAAATTATCCAAAGTAGCTTTTGGCACTTTAGCAAATGCATCGTTCGAAGGAGCAAAAACAGTAAATGGTCCTTCATCCTCGTTCATCATTGTTGCAAGTTCTGCAGATTGTAGAGCACTTACTAGAGTGCTTAAACCTGGCGTAGCCATAGCTTTTGCGGCAATACTATTAGATTGCATTTCCATTTTTTCTTGTTCCATTTTCATGTCAGCTTCTCTTGTAGCCCCTTCTTCAGCTTCCATTCTTTCCATTTCCATCTTCTCTTCCTGCTCTTTTTTCTTATTATCTTCACAAGATGTAAAAGCAAATGCCGATAAAATGGCAACTATTAATAAATGTTTAATTTTCATAATTTAGTTTTTGTGTTAATTAATTGATGCAATTTAGCTCGGATTCCACAATTATTGCACATTTAGCAATTAAAGTTTAGTTAAAATTTGCAAAGGTTATACTAATGTATTGATTGGATTTTTTTTGACCTTTTTTTATCCGTATTTTTGTATCATTAATAAACATTATGGAATTACTTCTAATTACAATAGTATTATTAGGCCTTGCTTTTGCTGGAATAGCAATAAAAATCTGGGCGAAAAAAGATGGGGAGTTTGCAGGAACTTGTGCTAGCCAAAGCCCATTTTTAAATAAAGATGGAGAAGCATGTAGTTTTTGCGGAAAACTACCAGACGAAATAAAAGATTGCTCAGATTCCAAAAATTAGGAATTTTAAGATATGGCAATATTTTTATTCGGATTATTTCTTCTGATTACCCTTATTAATATCCTATTCTTTATAGGATATTTTAGTTTTGCCTCCGCAAAAGAATCAACTTCCAATGCTACCCCTCCAGTCTCAGTAATTGTATGTGCAAAGAATGAAGCAGAAAATTTAAAAGACTTCATTCCCCTTATCCTTGAACAAAACTACCTTAATTTCGAAGTTATTCTGGTGAATGACGCCTCTGTTGATGACACTTTGGAAGTGATGGAATATTTTGAAGAATTGGATCCTCGTGTTCATTTGGTAAATGTTCAAAACAATGAAGCTTTTTGGGGTAAAAAGAAATATGCCTTAACCTTAGGGATCAAAAAAGCAAAAAACTCAACTTTATTATTTACAGATGCAGATTGTAGACCGGAATCCAATATGTGGATCTCTGAAATGGCCTCAAATTTTCAACAAAACAAAACAATTGTTCTTGGTTACGGAGGATATTTAAAAAATAAAGGGTCTTTTCTGAATAAACTTATTCGATATGAAACTTTATTAACAGCAATCCAATATTTTTCATTTGCCAAATGGGGTATTCCCTATATGGGAGTAGGAAGAAATCTCGCATATACCTCTCAGGAATTTTATGCTCAGAATGGTTTTGCAACACATTTGCACATTAGATCTGGGGACGATGATCTATTTGTAAATCAAGCAGGAACAAAAGAAAATACTGTTATTACTTTTAACAGAGCTTCTATAACTAGAAGTATTCCCAAAACAGACTTCTCTACATGGATACTTCAGAAAAGAAGACATATCTCCACAGCACAATTTTATAAAAAGAAGCATAAATTCTTATTGGTCTCTTTTTTTGTATCTCAAATTGGATTTTGGATCTTGCTAATATCCTTGTTATTATTAAAAATACATTGGCCTATTGTGCTAGGGATTCTCATATTAAGACTGCTCATACAATATATCGTTTATTACAAGTCTGCTAAAAAATTGGATGAGATGGACCTTTTATGGTTAATACCATTTTTGGAAGTATTTTTAATCTTCACACAATTAAGTATCTTTAGCATGAATGTTTTTTCAAAACCAACCAATTGGAAATAAATAGCGAAGTTCTTTTAGAAATTGAAAAAGCTAAAAAAGGAGATCAGGCAGCTTATAAATATTTGCTGGATAAATTTTGGGGGGAAGTTTATAGTTTTCAGTTAAAAAGAATAAGAAACGAAGCAGATGCAGAGGATATTACCATCCAAACCTTTTCTAAGGCTTTTGACAAACTAAATAGTTTTAATGACAATTATGTTTTTAAAACCTGGCTTATCACTATTTCCAAGAATATCCATATAGATCTTTTAAGAAAAGAGAAGGCTTCTATTAGAGCTAATACTTCAGACACCAATATGGAATATGTTCATGAAATTATGGACGAAACACCATCCATGGAAGACATTTTAATAAACGAACAACATTTAGCTCAACTATTAAGTGATATAAAAAAGTTAAAACCAACGTATCAAGAAGTTATCAACCTTAGATATTTTCAGGAAAAATCTTATAAAGAGATCGCGTCCCACCTTGAAGAACCTATGAGTAATATAAAAGTAAAACTCTTACGTGCTAAAAAATTGCTCGCTCAAATAATAGAATCGCATAAAGCTTAATTCTACTTTTAAGACTATTCTATTCAAGTTACCCAATTCATCATATTATTGTATCTTTGAACCATAGATTTTTGATATGATAACAGAAACTTTAGCTACCCCAAAACGCACTCCTAAACCAAAATGGTTACGCGTAAAACTTCCAACCGGAAAAAAATACACAGAACTTAGAGGGCTTGTAGAAAAATACGACCTGCATACTATTTGTACTTCTGGTAGTTGTCCCAATATGGGTGAATGTTGGAGTGAAGGAACTGCTACATTTATGATCTTAGGAAATGTATGTACAAGATCATGCGGATTTTGTGGAGTAAAAACAGGGAGACCAGATACTATAGACTGGGATGAACCTGAAAAAGTTGCAAGATCTATAAAGCTTATGAAAATTAAGCATGCTGTAATTACAAGTGTAGATAGAGACGATATTAAAGATATGGGGTCTATTGTTTGGGCAGAAACTGTTAAAGCAATAAGACGAATGAATCCTGAAACAACTTTGGAAACCCTTATTCCAGATTTTCAAGGAAATGAGAGAAATATAGATAGGATTATTGCTGTGAAACCTGAAGTGGTTTCCCATAACATGGAAACGGTAAAGAGACTTTCAAGAGAAGTTAGAATTCAGGCAAAATATGAACGCAGCTTACAGGTTTTAAAATATTTAAAAGATCAAGGTATTGCCAGAACCAAATCTGGGATTATGTTAGGATTAGGGGAACAAGAAGATGAAGTAATACAGACACTTAAAGATCTTAGAAGTGTAAATTTAGATATCGTAACCATCGGTCAATATTTACAGCCTAGCAAAAAACACTTACCTGTTAAGCAATTTATTACTCCAGATCAATTTAAGAAATATGAAACTATAGGTTTGGAATTAGGTTTCCGCCATGTTGAAAGTGGAGCATTAGTGAGATCTTCTTACAAAGCTCAAAAACACTTAACTTAATCTCATTTCTTAAAATAGAATGTCAGAAAAAATTAAAATTGGAATTAATGGCTTTGGCCGTATAGGTCGTAATTTATTTAGACTTTTAATTGATCACCCCAGAATTGAAGTTGTTGCAATTAATGATATTGCAGATGCTGCCACTCTAGCCCATTTACTAAAATACGATAGTATTCATGGCCGGATCAAGGCTGAAATTGAGCACGAAGATTCCAAAATTTTAATAAATAATAAGGAAATTCCTGTACTGAAGCATCTTCATCCAAAAGATATTAACTGGAGCAAATACCAAGTAAATATTGTAATTGAAGCATCAGGGAAATTCAAAAAGCAGGAAGATTTACAATTTCATTTACAAAAAGGTGTAGAAAAAGTAATTCTTTCGGTTCCGCCAGATGACGATACTATTAAGATGGTGGTATTAGGAGTAAATGAGGATATTTTAGACGGAACTGAGCAAATAATTTCCAACGCCTCATGCACTACTAATAATGCTGCTCCTATGTTAGATGTTATTCGGAAGAATTTCGGGATAGAACAAGCATATATTTCAACCATACACTCCTACACTTCAGATCAAAATTTACATGATAAGCCTCATCGCGATCTAAGAAGAGCTAGAGCTGCTACTCAGTCTATTATTCCCACAACCACTGGTGCTGCCAAAGCACTTACTAAGATATTTCCAGAACTTAAAGATGTGATTGGTGGATGCGGTATAAGAGTACCAGTACCAAATGGTTCATTAACAGACATGACCATTAATATTTCCACAAATACAACTATAGAAGAAATAAATTCTGTCTTCAAAAAAGCATCAGAAACCTATTTAAAAGGAATACTGAGCTATACTGATGAGCCTATAGTTTCTATAGATATAATTGGCGATTCACATTCATGTGTTTTTGATTCAGGAATGACCTCTGTAATTGGAGGGGGATTAATTAAATTAATTGGTTGGTACGACAATGAAATTGGGTACTCTAGCCGGTTGAAAGATTTAATTTCATTCGTCGCAAAGAAATAACTATATTTAACATCATTATGCACCAGCCATTGCCCCAATGAGGAAATTATTATTTTTAATTGTTAGCCTTTTTTGTTTTAATTCAACGTTTGCTTTTCAAGAAAAAAGTGAGTTAGAAATAGCTGAAATAAATACCAAAATTGTTGAATTATTAGGTGAAGCTGAAATCTCTGTTAATGTTCTAAATTTTGAGAAAGCTCATCAGCAATTAGACACTGCCTTAGAACTTTCTAACCAAATAGACAATAAGAAATCTATTGCACTATCCAGTAGCATACTTTCCCAACTACTATATATTCGCCATGATATTCCAAAAGCGATTACAGAACTAGAAAGAGCAATTTCTATACAATTAGAAATGGACGATAAAGAAGGCCTTGCTTATAGTTACTTAACCTATGCTAAACTTTTTAATTCTGCGAACGCACCAGAAAGAGCAATAAAATATTTGAACTTGGCTCAGGAATATTATGAGGAAAAGAATCAAATTGAATTTCTAGGTATCGTTGAACTCAATCGAGCTATGATTACTCTAGGAATTAGCCAATCCAAAGAAAACTTAAACCTAGCATTAACCTATTTGAATAATGCAAAAGTATATTTAAAGGATAGTGACAATAATTATGAACTTTCCAGATTGTACTATTATAGGGCAAGAAATTATTTATCATTAGAGGAAATCACCCAAGCTGAACTGGAAGCTTTAAAATCTATCAAAATTGCAAAGGAGAACAATTTAGGAGGAATGGTGATGTATTCTTATGATTTGTTGAGCCAGATAAAGGAAGAGCAAAGAAAATACAGCCAATCCTTAAGTTATCTTAAGCTGAGTAATAATGTAAGGGATTCTATTTTCAATATTAGCAAAGAAGCATTGGCAGTAGAGGCCAATACCAGATATGGGGTAGATGCCATGCGAACCAATATGGCAGAACTGACCGAACAAAATGCAGAGCAAGAAAAATCTTTAAAGGTAAATAAGCTAACCACTATTCTAAGTGTTGCTCTTATAACCATATTATCTTTACTCACCTTATCTCTATATAAAAACAATAACTTAAGAGCTAGAGCTAACGATCTTTTACAAAATAAAAATGATGAACTAACTCTAGCAAAGGAAAATGCAGAAAAAGCATCATTAGCAAAGGCACAATTCCTTTCAACTATTACTCACGAGTTAAGGACTCCTTTATATGCAGTTACTGGACTTACCCACTTATTATTGGAAGAAAGCCCAACCGAAAATCAGAAGGAGCATTTAAATTCTCTGAAATTTTCAGGGGAATACTTACTTTCTCTTATTAATAATATTCTCGATCTTAACAAGCTTGAAGCTAAAAAAGTAGAAGTTTTAGATACTTCTTTCAATTTAGAAAAACGAATTTCGGATGTATTGGTAGCTCTTAAAAATTCTGCTGATGAAAAGAAAACAAAACTTCACTATTATTTTGATCCTGACATTCCTAAAAAGCTAAAAGGAGACCCACTTAAAATCTCTCAGATCCTTATTAATCTAGTTGGTAACTCCATAAAGTTTACAGAGGAAGGCGATATCTGGATAAATGTAAATAGGGTAAACCAAGTAGGCCAATCAGTATTTCTACATTTTGAAATAAAGGATACTGGAGAAGGAATATCTAAGGAAAAACAATCCTCTATTTTTGAAAACTTCACGCAAGGTTCACTTCAAATAAACAGAAAATTTGGAGGAACAGGATTAGGTTTGTCTATTGTAAAGAACTTACTAAACTTAATGAATAGTGAGATCTATTTAGATAGCGAATTTGGAAAGGGTTCTACATTTAGCTTCGACTTAAAATTTGAAGCATTCGAGCAAGCAGAAGGTGTAGCGGTATCTCAATTAGCGAAAATAGCACCCTTGACCAACGATATAATGCACAATAAAAAGATCTTGATTGTTGAGGACAATAAGATCAACCAAATGATTACACGAAAAATATTAGAAAAACATAACGTTATTTGCGATTTAGCAGATAATGGTACTATTGCTGTAGAAAAAGCCTCGAACAACTATTTTGATCTTATTCTTATGGACATTCATATGCCTGGAATTAGTGGAATAGAAGCGACTGTTTTAATTCGTAAATTCGATGATAAAATTCCAATTGTAGCTTTAACAGCGGTAACCTTAGATGAAAATTTAGATGAATTTTATTTAAATGGATTTACAGATATTATTCCGAAACCTTATAAAATAGAGGAGTTTTTCTCTAAAATCAATTTTCACTTGTCCAAAAGAAATGTTACTGTATAAATCTTGGCATGTAGTTTGAATATATAGGTTTAGTAGAGGTATATAAAAGATATATAGTTTGAATTTTAGCCAAATAGAAAAAATGAGATGCATCGTGCATCTCATTTTTCATTTAGGCATTTAAAATAAAGCTTTTTATCGCTTTATTAAAGCTATCAGTATTCTGAATAAATTTCATTTTAATAGGTAAATAGAACAGTCGCTCTAACTCTACGTCCCCCTTTAATCTCATAAAATCCTTTTCTGTAGTAATAATTAGCTTGGATTGAGCAATTTTTTTTATTTCTTCTGAAGAAAAATTATGATGATCGGGAAAGTTTAAATGCTGAAAAGAAATCTCAGAAGCATTTAAATATTCACATAAAGAATCTGGATTCGCAATTCCCGTTACCAAGGTTATTTCCTTATCAATTAATTCTTGAAGCCCTATTTTCTTAGTTCCATTAAAAACATAATCATTATAACTTATAAAACTAAAAAATAACTGCTGATAGTTTCTCAGTTTTAATTGGCTTCTAATGCTCTCTTGCTTCGCTATGCTTATATTATATGGGCATTTTGTGACTATTATAATTTTTGCTCTTCCTGCACCTACAACAGGCTCTCTTAAATTACCCGTTGGTAACATAAAATCGTCTTGGTATAGATCGTCATATTTGTTAAGCAAAATATTTAAACCTGCTTTAACTTTTCTATGCTGGAATGCATCATCTAATAATATAAGATCTGGATTGTGTCCCTCCCGGAGCTTAGCAATCCCCCTTCTTCTATTCTCATCTACAGCAACAATTGCATCCCTAAATTTGTTTTTAAACTGAAGAGGCTCATCTCCAACATTAGTAGCACTGTCAGCTATAGAAACCAATTTAAAACCTTTGGTTTTTCTTCCATAGCCTCTACTTAATGTAGCCACCTCATTATCTGGAAGTAAAAGCTCTAATAAATATTCTATCATAGGAGTTTTTCCTGTTCCACCAACACTTAAATTACCCACACAAACAACAGGAAAAGAATAAGACTCAGCTTCAACTACCTTTAGATCATACAGCAAATTCCTAATCAACATGATTAGACCGTATATTAAGGCGAAGGGAAAAAGGAATTTTCTTAGGATACTCATCTTAGCGAAAGTATAATATTTATATTTGAATTAAAATAGTAGAAGATGATTATTGCAGAGGTTATAAAACACTTAGAAGATTTTGCTCCCATTGCCACCGCCGAGGATTTTGATAATGTAGGCTTATTAGTGGGAGATGCAACAACAGCTCTAAAAGGTGTATTGGTAACTCATGACACTCTAGAAGAAGTGGTAGAAGAAGCAATATCTAAGAATTGTAACTTAATAGTAAGTTTTCATCCTATAATTTTTTCCGGACTTAAAAAGCTGAATGGGAAAAACTATGTAGAACGCGCAGTTATTAAAGCAATAAAGAATGACATTGCTATCTATGCCATACATACTGCACTAGATAATCATCATTTAGGAGTAAATAAGATCATGTGCGACAAGCTTGGGCTTCAAAATACCAAAATATTAATCCCCAAAAACGGAGTTATTAAAAAACTTACCACCTATGTTCCAAAAGAGCAAGCAGATGAGTTAAGAAAGAAATTATTTGAAGCTGGTGCTGGAGCTATTGGGAATTATGACGAATGTAGCTTCAATATTTCTGGCACAGGAAGTTTTAAACCTAATTTGGACTCTAAACCCACTATTGGAAAGAAGAATGAAATTCATTTTGAAGAAGAAATCCAGATAGGAGTAATTTTTCCGAAGCATTTAGAAAGCAGGATCTTAAAAGCACTTTTCAAAAACCATCCTTATGAAGAGGTAGCTTATGAACTTATCACTTTAGATAATTCACATCAGCAAATGGGAATGGGAATGATTGGGGAACTCCCTGAGGCAATTGAAGAAGTTGAATTCCTTTCTTTAGTGAAGAAAACATTTAAAGCAGATGGGATAAGACATTCCAAATTATTAGAAAAGAAGGTAAAGAAAATAGCAGTTCTTGGCGGAAGTGGAAGTTCTGCGATAGATGCTGCAAAAAGTGCAGGTGTAGACTTCTTTATAACGGCAGATCTTAAGTATCACGACTATTACAGAGCCGAACAAAAACTAGTGGTTGCAGACATTGGTCACTATGAAAGTGAACGATACACAAAAAACCTATTACATTCGTATCTTAGTAAAAAAATTAGTAATTTTGCGATTATTTTAGCGAATACAAAAACGAATCCCATCAAGTATTATTAAATATGGCAAAGAAAACCGAGGTTACTGTAGAAGAGAAGTTAAGAGCATTGTATGATCTTCAGTTAATTGACTCTAGAATAGATGAAATTAGAAATGTACGTGGTGAACTTCCTTTAGAGGTAGAAGATTTAGAAGATGAAGTAGCCGGATTAAATACACGTATACAAAAGCATGATACAGATCTAGAGGTTATTGAGAACGATATCAAAACTAAAAAGATCCTTATTGAAGACGCAAAAGCATCTATTAAAAAATATGCTGAGCAACAGAAAAACGTTCGTAATAACCGTGAATTTAATGCACTTAGTAAGGAAGTAGAATTTCAAGAACTTGAAATAGAACTTGCAGAAAAGCACATCAAAGAATATAGAGCTTCTATAGAGCATAAAAAGGAAGTTATTGGTCAAACCAAAGAGAAGTTGGAAGATCGCGAGAAGCACCTAGTGCATAAAAAAGGAGAATTAGAGGAAATTTTAGCCGAAACTCAGAAAGAGGAAGATATGCTAACAAAAAAATCTAATGATTTCGAAACTCAAATTGAAGACAGACTTATTACTGCTTACAAACGAATTAGAAATAATGTAAAAAATGGTTTAGCTGTAGTTCCTGTAGAAAGAGGAGCTTCTGGTGGATCTTATTTTACTATTCCTCCACAAGTTATTGTTGAGATTGCAAGTAGAAGAAAGATCATTACAGATGAGCATAGTGGTAGAATCCTTGTAGACGAGGAATTGGCCAAAGAAGAACAAGAAAAAATGGTGAAAATGTTTTCTAAGTTTTAAGATAACTTTTTCTAAATAATTCTAGGGTTTAAAATAATTGCAGATTATGCGATTATTTTAAACCCATTTTTTTTGGAGTAAATTGATTAACACCAATTTCACACAAACTCCTAAATAAATAGATAACTTTATTAATAATATCAATATCCCCTATATATGAAAGTCTCCGTTATTGTCCTTTTAGGAATTACTCTATTAGTTGCTTCATGTAAAGACTCCAATACAGAATCTGTTTCTGAAGACAAAGAGAAAACAAATTCTGAAATGAAAACGGAGAAAAAGGAAAACTCTAACACGTATTCTCAAACTGAAGAAATATCTAAAGATACCGAAGCTTCAAATTCAAATAACAATTCTGAAACTTCCAAAACAACTACAAGCGAAGACAAAACTAAGCAGAATATTCAAAATTCTAATCTAAGCGGGACTTATATAAAAACGGGAGAAGAAATAGATAATTCTTGCACCTGCTACTGTGTAAATATTAATTATACGGCCAATTCTGAAATGTGTTTAACCCCATCTAAAATTTTTATTAATACAAGAATGGTAAAAGCGAGCAATAATCTAACTAACATCTTCTTAGTGGCACCTTCTTCTAAAAATACTGAAGGAAAAGATATTCCTTGGCCTAAATTCGACACAAACACACCCATAGCAAACATTACTTCTAAAGGAAATGGGGAAATAGAGTTAGATTGGTTAGGTTTCACGATGAATGGAGACTTAGCTATAGATTATGCTATTCTTGGCAAAAAAACATTAGAAGGAAACTATAAAAAGAAATAATATGAAATCTATTTTATTACTTACATTTTCACTGATTATATCATCTTGCGGAAATGGAAACACTAAATCTGCAACAACGAATTCTGAAATTGCAAATGCTGAACCTGTAGAAGTAACCACTCAAGACAATATGGCTAAAGCCTATTTCGCAAGTGGATGTTTCTGGTGTGTAGAAGCTATTTATGAAAGTGTCAAAGGGGTGAAGGAAGTAATTTCAGGATATTCGGGGGGACATACAGAAAATCCTACTTATGAAGCTAGCAATACTGGGAATACAGGTCATGCTGAAGCCGTAGAAGTTATCTATGATCCAGAAGTAGTGACTTTTGAAACACTTGTAACAGTGTATTATGGATCACAAAATGCAACTCAGGCAAATGGACAAGGCCCAGATATGGGATCTCAATATAGATCTATTCTCTTTTTCCAAAATGATGAACAAAAGGAAATAATCAATTCTGTTTCTTCTGAAGTTGCTAAAAATTACGATAAACCATTAGCTGCTGAAATTCTACCTTTTCAAAAATTTTGGATAGCAGAGGATTATCATCAAAATTATGAAAGATTGAATCCTGAAAGTTCATATATTCAGAATGTCTCTATCCCAAGATATAAAAGGTTTAAAAAGAAATTTCCTGAATTATTAAAGCCTAATGCTCATTAATATTTCAAAAAAAACTTAACCAAGAAAAAGAGGCACTAAGCCTCTTTTTCTTGGTTAAGTTTTTCATATCGTAGAATAAATATATAATAGCAGGATTAATAAACGCTTATTCTCTGTAAATCAAGAATACAAGTCTTTTATTTTTGGTCCATAAATCTTAAAACCATTATCTTTTTTTATCTGCCCTACATTTCTTTTGCTCGTCCAAAAGAAACGAAGCAAAGAAAAAGACGCCTTTTTTATAAGGATTTTTTTGGCGAAATAGCCAAAAACCATGCTGAAATTCCAGAAAGCTATCGAGACGGGCATTAAACCCTCAATGAGGCTATAAAATCAATGCTTTGTTTTTTCTAAAAGAGATTCGATAAGATTCAAGATCATTTTTTCAACTTCAGGAGATTCCCATTTTTCCTCAATATTTTCAATTTGCATCACCTCATCCATGATCTCCCTTTGCTCGTCCCCAATTGCTAGTGCATCGGCATATGGTTTGTTTGAAAAAGTAACTCTGGAATACAAAGGAATCCATTTTTCAGGATGTTTTTCAGCAAAGTACTTTTCTATTTTCTTCCTAAGTATAAATTGTGGGTTTGCAGTTTTACTGCTCATCTCCACAAAATTCCTATAACTTAATTCTGCAATAGCATCTGCATTTGGTTTTCTGCTTTTTTGATATTCTTCGAAGATCGTTTCCCAATCGTCGCCATGCTTTTCAATAAGATCATCTAAGACAGAAATATCTTCAAATCCCGCATTCATACCTTGTCCATAAAAGGGGACGATAGCATGAGCAGAATCGCCCACTAATGCAACTTTATCCCAATAAGTCCAAGGATAACATTTCATGGTTACCATTGCACTCGTTGGATTTTTAAAGAAATCTCTTGTTAAATTGGAAATATCCGATTTAATATCAGGAAAATATTTACTGAAGAATTTTTCTGCGTCTGTTTCGGTCTCAATTTTCTCAAAAGAAACTTCCCCCTCAAAAGGCATAAATAGCGTACACGTAAAACTACCGTCCAAATTAGGCATTGCTATAAGCATAAACTCGCCTCTGGGCCAAATATGAAAGGAAGCATTATCTAGCTTATGAGATCCATCTTCATTAGCAGGAATTGTTAATTCCTTATAACCAACATCTATAAAATTTTGAGAGTAGTTAAACCTACTGCTCCGCTGCATTTTATGGCGAACTCTAGAAAAAGCACCATCGGCACCAAAAACCATATCAAATTGATATTCCTGCCATTCTGCTTTTTCAGACTCTCCCGTATAAATTTTGGCTTCAACAAGGTTTACATCCCAAACTTTTTCTTCAAATCTAAATTTAGCACCTGTTTCTTCAGCAAGATCAATCATCTTCCTATTGAGAACTCCTCGGGAAATAGAAAAAATTGCTTCTCCTTCTTTTCCATATTTTTGAAAATATACCGGTTTGTCATTTACATGTAATGCCCGCTTATCTAAGGGCAAGGCGATTTCGCGTATCTCCTCTTCTATTCCCACTTTTCGCAAAGCGCTCCAACCCCTATTGGACATAGCAAGATTTATAGATCTACCAGAAAATTCTACTTTCCTAACGTCTTTCCTACGATCAAACACCGTAACCTCATGGCCTCTTTTTCTTAAATAAATGGCAAGTAAAGAACCTACTAATCCGGAGCCAATAATGGCAATATCTTTAGTTTTCTGCATTAATTCTTATAGATAGATAACCTCTATTTTTCAAAAAGTCATCTAATTTGAGATTAGAAAATTCATGATTCAAAAATACAGATTAATTCTCAATTGATTTTTTTAATACATGTTTCATTTAATATTCTTGCCAATCAAAATATTCGGACATTCACTACCTAAAACCACATTCTAGATCGAGAGTCATTAAAATAAAGTTAAAAATCACTTCAATTATAATTTGTTTAACACCTGTTAGGGAATGCAACAAGTAACTTTAATTTTTAAACATTAAACAATGAAAGAAAGTCAACCCATATTAGAAACGTATCAATTGGAAGATCTCACTCTCAAAAATAGAGTGATCATGGCACCAATGACAAGAAATAGAGCAGATAATAAAGATCATGCTCCAACAGATCTTCATGTTGAATATTACAAGCAGCGCAGTGGGGCAGGTCTTATTATCACAGAAGGTTCTCAAATTTCTGAAAGAGCTGTAGGATACATTAATACCCCAGGAATTTATACAGAAGCTCAAACTGAAGGGTGGAAAAAAGTTACAAAAGCTGTGCATGAAGAAGGTGGAAAGATCTTTATACAGTTGTGGCATTGTGGTAGCATGTCCCATCCAAAATTTCATGATGGCGATAAACCTCTAGCGCCCAGCGCTGTAAATCCGAACGAAAAATCTTACACTCCAGATGGTTTTGAAGATACAGTAGAACCAAAAGCCATGACAATTGTTGAAATCAAGGAAACGGTTCAAGAATTTAAAAAAGCAGCACAAAAAGCAAAGGAAGCAGGATTTGATGGAGTAGAGATACATTCTTCCAATGGGTATTTAATTCACCAGTTTTTCAATAAAAATTCAAATACGAGAACCGATGAATATGGAGGAAGCATTCAAAATAGAGCTAGGTTCTTTTTTGAGGTGCTAGATGCCATTAATGAGGTTTGGGATGAAACAAAAATCGGGTTAAGATTAAATCCTTCTTTACATGGAGCATTTGGAATTACTGCCACAGAGGAAACGATTCCTACATTCGATTATATTGTAGAAAAATTGAATGCCTATAAATTAGCTTATCTGCATTTATCGGAACCATTTACCGACGTTAGCGAAGTAGATTTCTTGGTTTCTGAAATCGCTAAGCACTATCGTCCAATTTATAAAGGAACTTTAATGATAAATGGAGGTTTTGACCACTATAAAGGAAACAATGTGATTAAAGATGGCCATGCCGATCTTGTTGCGTATGCCAAATTATTTATCTCTAATCCAGACTTACCAAACCGATTTAAAAAAAATGCCGAATTAGCTAAATGGAATGAAGATACTTTCTACACACCGGGAGCCAAAGGTTATACAGATTATCCAAAATTAAAAGAAGAACCCGTGAATAAATAATTAGTAACTATTAATAATCTAAAACTTCAACAATGAAACAAGAAAAAATAGATCAATTAAAAAGCATCTTAAATAAATTAGAAGACATTAAACACAGTCAGGAAAGTGTTATAGATAAAATTAACCACGTAATCACGGACCTTTTCCAACACCCCGACAAAAAATTGGAAAAGGCTATGGAGGATGCTCATCAAAAATCCTCAGATAACGTAGAGTCTGTAAATGAAGTTCTAGAAGAACTTGAGATGAGAATTAATAAAGCTGAAAACGAAAACTAAGATTTTGTATGTTTAAACCCAGTGAAACAACAATACTGGAAAAGTTAGCCTAAACTCTACTAACATTCTTTTTAATAAATCATTAAAGATTGTTTGACAGGTATTTCTCGATTATAAAAGATGAAGAAAATTTATTTTAAATTCAGAATATTTTAAGAGGTTAGTTAAACACTCGTTAAAATAGCTTAGATTAGTTAGTGCTTTTCATAAATTCGTATTGAAATCTAATCCGATTATTAATTAAGGAATGTGTTTTTTTAGATTTATCTAATTGTATTGTATTCCTTAACCATTTAATCTATAACCATTAATAAGCAGCAATTGTGTTGCACTAAAACAACTAACAATATGAGAGATTTAATTTGGCTAATCGTAGTACTACTAATAATTGGATGGTTAATAGGATATTTTGCCTTTCCAGATTTAGGTAGTATCATCCACATTTTAATCGTGATCGCAGTAATACTTATACTGTACAAACTTTTAACTGGAAGAAGTTTGTAATAAATATATACATCTTAGAAAGCCCTTTGAAATTCAAAGGGCTTTTTTTTATGGTTTATTTTTAAATACCTCAATAATACCTACTTTTAATTAAAATTTTGAATTATGAAAAAAATATTTACCCTATGTCTTCTTGCTATCTTTTTGGTTAGCTGTAAAAACGATTCTCAAAAAAAAGAGAAACTAGATGAATCCAGTTTTGAAATATCTTCTGAAGAACTTCCTATTGTCGAAAAAATTGTAAATGCCAATGGTATGGAGAAATTTAAAGAACTAGAGGAATTAAACTTCACATTCAACGTAAAAGTAAATGACACATTACGTGCTGAAAGATCTTGGAAATGGTTTCCAAAAACAAAAAAAGTGGAGCTCACAGAAAAAGGTGAAACAATTGCTTACACCCAAGGAGATAGTTTAACCGAAAAAGCATTGGCTGCAGATCAAAAATTCGTCAATGATTCTTACTGGTTACTCTTTCCATATCAATTAATGTGGAGTGATTATGAATCTACTTATAATGAAAAAGGCGTAGCACCAATAAGTAATAAGGAAATGCAAATGCTTACCGTTAATTATAAAGGTAAAGGCGGATATTCTCCAGACGATTCTTACCACCTCTTTTTTGGAGAAGATAATATGATCAAGGAATGGACCTATGTTTCTTCAACGGGTAGAGAATTAACTACTACTTGGGAAGACTACGAAACTTTTAAAGGCATTCCTATTGCAAAAATGCACAAATCTGCAGATAGAAGCTTTCAGCTGTATTTTACAGATATAAATTTGAAATAACTCAGGATTTATTAATTTTTAAGAATACCCTTCTTTAAGATCTGTCCAAAATTGTACATATCTTGAAAAGAACAGTAAAATGGTGCAGGAGCCAAACGGATAACGTTTGGCTCTCGCCAATCTGTGATCACCCCATTCTCCATTAAGAAATTAAAAAGCTCTTTTCCTTCACCGTGAAGAAAAACCGATAATTGAGTTCCTCTCTCCTCTTGCTTAGAAGGTGTTATAATTTCGAAACTTGCATCCACTTCCTTATCAATTTCATGTAAGATAAATTCAAGGTAAGCAACAATTCTGTTTCTTTTTTCAATAAGTGCAGGCATCCCTACCTCATCAAACATTTCCAGAGAGGCTAAATATGGAGCCATTGCCAAAATAGGAGCATTGCTAATTTGCCAAGCATGGGCATTAGGTTCTGGCTGAAATTCCGGTTCCATTAAAAAACGACGTTTCTTATTATGTCCCCACCAACCTTCTAATCTGGTTATATCCTTTTTATCGTGATATTTTTCATTGATAAAACAACCAGACGCATTCCCTGGACCAGAATTCATGTATTTATAACTACACCAGGCCGCAAAATCCACTCCCCAATCGTGTAATTTTAATTCAATATTTCCAGCGGCATGAGCAAGGTCCCAACCTACTTTTGCGCCAATGGAGTGTCCAGCCTTCGTTATAGTCTCCATGTCCAAGACTTGCCCAGAGTAATAATTAACCCCTCCTATAAGTACTAAAGCGCACTCGTCTCCTACTTCTTCAATTTTCGCAAGTATATCTTCCGTTCTAAAATGATGTTCATTCTCACGCTTCTCTACTTTTACTACGGCTTCATCTTCTGTATACCCATGAAATTTAACCTGAGATGCTATCATATATTGATCGCTCGGGAAGGCTTTTTCTTCACAAATGATTTTGAATCTTTTTCCTTCGGGTTTATAAAAAGTAGCCATCAATAAATGAAGATTTACCGTAAGAGTATTCATCACTGTAATTTCACTTGGCTTTCCTCCTACCACTTTTCCTAGTTTAGCTGAAAAAAGTTCATGATAATCCCACCAAGGTTTTTCCGCATAGAAGTGACCCTCAACAGCCAAACTTGCCCAATCTTCCATCACCTCATCTACATATTTTTTAGCAGATCTCGGCTGAAGTCCTAAAGAATTTCCAGTGAAATAAATCACTTCTTTTCCGTTTACTTTCGGGAAAATGAACTCATTCTTATAAGAAGCTAATTTATCTTCATTATCTAATTTCTTAGCAAAGTCTAGGGTGTTTTCAAATCTCATGGTACTAATTTAATGTAAAAATACCATTAATATTCAGCTACTAAAATTAACAATTCTTAATTC
Organism: Gillisia sp. JM1; assembly: GCF_000424645.1. Taxonomy (NCBI): domain Bacteria; kingdom Pseudomonadati; phylum Bacteroidota; class Flavobacteriia; order Flavobacteriales; family Flavobacteriaceae; genus Gillisia; species Gillisia sp. JM1. The sequence continues at coordinate 996,770 of NZ_KE384218.1, read as the reverse complement.
TTGAGGTTTTACGAAAGGAGATATGTTTAAATTTGCTGTAAAATATACAACCATGCATTTTCTTCCTGAAGCAATAGATGATTATACCGTTTCTCACACCCAGGCAGAGCCTGATATTTTAGCGCAATTAACCAGAGAAACGTATCAGAAAATCTTGCAGCCTCGAATGCTTAGCGGACATTACCAAGGGCGATTACTTAGCATTCTCTCTAAAATAATTAATCCAACAACCATATTGGAATTAGGAACTTATACAGGATATTCGGCAATTTGTTTAGCTGAAGGTTTAAAGGAGAATGGAGAAATTCACACTTTAGATGTCAATGAAGAGTTGCAATCTATTCAGAATAAATATTTTGAGCTTTCTGGTTATAGAGATAAAATTCATCAACATTTAGGCAAAGCTTTAGAAATTCTACCAAATTTAGATATGAAATTTGATCTTGTATTTATGGATGCAGACAAGCCTAATTATCCTGCTTATTTCGACCTTATAATAGATAAATTAAATCCTGGGGGTATTTTACTTACAGATAATGTATTGTGGAGTGGCAAGGTGGTAGAAACCTTAAAGAAAGATGACGTGTCTACGAAAGCGCTTTTAGAGTACAATAATCTGGTAGCAACAGATGCCAGATTAGAAACCGTGCTATTACCTATAAGGGATGGATTGAGCTTAAGCCGAAAGAAAGCTTAATAGAATCTTTTTCCTGCTAAAAGATATAATTCATAGAATATATAGCCAAAGATCAAACCTACCATCCCACCTACTAAAAGATCTAAAGGATAATGAACACCCACATAGACTCGGCTTAAAACAAATATAATTGGCCAGATATAAACTACATATATCCACTTATATTTTTCTCTTAGACTTAGCACCACAAAAGTAGTAACCACGAAAGAAGAGGAAGCGTGTCCTGAAAAGAAGCTATAATTAGTTGGGGTTTGTAAAATTCTAATAATATCCAATAATTTGGGATCATTATTAGGCCTGAGTCTTGCTGCAAAACCTTTCACGAAATTAGTGAACGCCAAGGTGGTAAGAAATGAGGATAATAAGAACGCAGAATTGAAAAGTGCTTTCTTCTTGTGAAAAGCAATAAAAAATAGAATAAAAAAAAGTATATATAGTGGTATCCAATGTTTGATATTGGTCGCGAAGATCCAAAAACTATCGTATTCTTCAATTCCAATACTATTTAAATAAATAAACAGTTCCCTGTCCCATTTATTTAACTGGTCTAACATTAAAACCTACGTTTTATAGATCCTGTTATTTCGTCTAAGTCCTCTTTTACTTTGCTAATTTCATTTTTAACATCGTTGGAGACATCTTTATTAATACCTTGTTTATCGGCACTTTTAGTGATTTCACTTTTAATGTCGTTAGAAGCATTTTTTAAAGTACGCATACCTTTACCTAGACCTCTAGCGATGTCTGGTATTTTATCGGCACCAAAAACCATGATTAATATAAATATTATAAAACCAATTTCGGCACCACTTATAAATAATGGAATTGTTATCATAGGAACAAAGATAATCACAATATCTATTAAAAAAAGAAGCCGACTCGTTAAAGTCGGCTTAATTTATTTTTCTGAAGAATTACTCTCCATCTTCTTTCTTAAACTGCTCAAATTTACTGTCTTTAGCTTCTTGAGGCCAGCTGTTATTATCTAGATTCACATCGGCAGTTTCCATGTTAGGATCTATTACTACTTTAGTAATCTCCTTATCACTTGCAATTGCCTTACTGACTTCAGAGTCATTCTTTCTCCAAACTTGCACTGGATAGGTTATATTTTTAGTAGTTCCATCTGCATAGGTGTATTCAACTATCAAAGGCATTACCAATCCACCCGGCTTATCGAAAGTGATCTCGTAAAAATATTTAGGAGATTTCATTTTCGCACGCTCTTCAGCAGTAAAATTATCCATTAAATATTCCTGTAATTTTGGAGCATTTTCTAGAAGGCTCTTAGATTTCATATCTGCAGAATATTCATCACTTCCTTCTTCTACTACATATACAAAATCCATACTTTCTGGATCTGTAACTCCATAACTTTCTAACATCGCTAAGCCTTCTTTGGTCGCTTTGTCTGTAACGAAATATTTCTTCACATTTTTAACTCCTATATCTACATAGTCTGTACCATAGAACCAACCTCTCCAAAACCAATCTAGATCTACGCCAGAAGCGTCTTCCATAGTTCTAAAGAAATCTTCTGGGGTTGGATGTTTAAACTTCCAACGTTGTGCATAGGTTTTAAAAGAAAAGTCAAAAAGCTCATGCCCCATTACTGTTTCTCTTAAAATATTTAATGCTGTTGCAGGCTTTCCATAAGCGTTGTTTCCTAATTGGAATACATTCTCTGGATTAGACATGATAGGTGCAATATACTTTTGATCTCCCTTCATATAAGGAACAATTTTAGCAGGCATCCCTCTTCTTGATGGATAGGCAGTTTCTGGTGAAATTGCTGCAGGATATTCTTTCGCAAAATCCTGTTCAGCTAAATATTGCATAAAAGTATCTAAACCTTCATCCATCCAACCCCACTGGCGTTCATCAGAATTTACGATCATTGGAAAAAAGTTGTGTCCAACTTCATGGATAATCACACTTATCATCCCAAATTTCACACGGTCACTATAAGTACCATCTTCTTCAGGACGCCCATAATTCCAACAGATCATTGGATATTCCATCCCTTGATTCTTTGCATGTACAGAAATTGCTTTATGATATGGATATTGAAAAGTATGCTTAGAGTAAGAAGTTAAGGTCGTAGCTACTGCTCTAGTAGAATATTCTTCCCATAAAGGATTCCCTTCTTTTGGATACATAGAAACAGCCATTACATCTTTCCCCATAACATCTACATTCATCATGTCTACCACAAATCTTCTTGAAGTAGAGAATGCAAAATCTCTCACCATAGTAGCCTTAAGCTTCCATGTTTTCTTTTTGTCTGAAAATTGTTTCTCAGCAGCTTCTGCTTCAGCCTGAGTAACAATAATTACAGGCTTGTCGTAAGATTTTTTAGCTTGCTCATACCTTTTCATCATGTCTTTGGTATAAACATCTTTTCTATTCTGAATTTCACCAGTTCCATCTAAGATATGATCTGCAGGAACAGTAATATTCACTTCATAATTACCAAATGGAAGCGCAAACTCTCCATTACCCCAAAACTGCATATTCTGCCATCCTTCTACATCATTATAAACTGCCATTCTTGGAAAGAATTGAGCGATTACATATACATTGTTCCCGTCTTCACGAAAATGTTCGTATCCAGATCTAGCTCTATCGGTAACATGATTATTTACATTGTACCACCATTTAATAGAAAATGAAGTGCTCTCACCAGCCTTTAAAGGTTGTGGCAAGTCTACACGCATCATTGTAAAATTAATACTGTGAGCAAGAGCTTTTCCATCTTTAGTAACAGACTCTATATTGAAACCACCATCGAAAGGCTCGTCCAAAAATTGATTTGCAAAAGTCCCTGGTTCATTAACTGCAGCTATACCACTACCGTTCTTCTCTAATGCAACAGAGTTTTTGGTACGGATATTCTGATCTAACTGAACCCATAAATATTCTAAATCATCTGGGGAATTATTATGATAGGTAATTGTTTCTACCCCGGTAAGCTTTTGAGTTTTATCATCTAACTCAATGTCCATTTTATAATCGGCTTGATTCTGGTAGTATGCAGAACCAGGAGCGCCAGAAGCTGCTCTGTATTGATTTGGAGTTGAAAACTCCTCATAAAGTTGTTTGAATTTGTTTTGATTGGTGTGGCCCATTTCCTTAACTTCTTCCTTTGGAGCTTCAGTTTCCTGAGCATACATTCCAGTAGAAAGAACTAAGAAAAATACCAACATGGCAGATTTAAATTTTCTCATTTGTTCTTTGTTGATTTTTTAATGTTGCTAAAAATAAGTATTAATTATAGCCTTACAATTCAATTGTTAAAATTTAACACATCTTCCTGCTTGGCTTTATTAAGGATCAAACTTTTAGTTGAACCTTTATAGTTAACGTGCACCAGATTTTTTTGCTCGCTAAACATATCTGTTAAAATTGCATTTTTAATTATTATTTTTTTGAAGGAAGTGATTTTTGGAATTTCAAGATAAACCAAAAGCATATCGTCCTCATATTCCTTTCCTAAATAATTGACTTCGGTTAACCTTCCATCTATCTTAACTTCAATTTTTTCGTTGAGATATTTTTTTAAATGGTTTGGAACAGAAGAACTTTCGTTGGTTTTCCCTAATCTGATGTTTTTGTCATATCTTGTTTGAAGCAAATCTTCCATATCATCTATAAAAACTCGGGAAATTATCTGAAGGCTTTCAGCTTTTTCGTTGTATTCAATTTCTGTAACGCTTACGTAGAATTTATGCGCTACTGAGAAAGACATTAACATTAAAACACAAATAATGGGTAAGAAAAATTTGATTTTCATAAAATATTAAAAAATTAAGGAAATATAATAAAGACACCTTATAAGTCTATAAGTAAACTAAAAGCAAAAAATGTTCCAAAAAGAGAGAATAAATTTTTAATAATTATTCAAGAAAGAATATAAGGGGTTGTAAATAAATAATTTAGCTATAAATAAAAACTAAATTTGAAGGAATCTTCAAGAACTATAAAAACTAATTAAGCCCCAATTTGCTCTTGTTATAAATTTCACTTTGCTCTATCAAAAATTCGATCAATGCAAACTGATTTTTCGGTTTCACCAAAATTACTCCCAATCCATTATCATTTGCATAATATATAAAATCATCTATAAAATCCTTTTTAATCGTCAAGGTTTCAGTAAAGAATTTCTCGTCGAAAATTTCACGTAAATGCGCTATTATATCACTATTTTTTTTGTATTTATTAAAATTCAGTTTTATCTCAGGTGGTTTCGGATCTGGAAGTATTGGGCTAAGTATTAATTCAATAATTCCTATAACATCAGCACCGGGAAGACCCGGCCGCTGGCCTAACGCTAGATTTAAAGGAGCCTTTTGAGGATCGTTTATATCCGATTCAAATCTCATGTTGTTTATATCCCCAATAGAGAAATTTACCGGCAAATCCCGAACAATTGGTATCTGAGCGATATCTGTATTAATATTTCCGGTAAGATTTATGTTACTAATATTTACTTCATCAAGCACATTTAGATCTTCTTCTAAGGAAACATCTAAAATTCTCTTTTTAATTATTTCTGAAGTAATGAGTATTGTAACATTTTTATATTGAACGGAAGAAAACAAAAGTTCATCATTTTCTCTCACCAAGATCTGGAACGATCCTGAATCTGAATTTACAGTTCCTGTTTTTTGTGTAGAATTTATAATATGAACGGAAGCTCCGTCAAGATTAGGTGCAAAGACGCTTCCGCTAAGTTGGGTGTTTTCTTGAGCTATTAGAGGAGAAATAGTTAATAATAGTAGGGCAATTACTTTTAGATAAATTTCATTTCGCATACTATTTTTTAAGATGAAGGTTAATTTTTATTTAGCTGCTTTTTATATTTTTTGCTCTGCTCCATTAAAAAATCAATAAGATCTAATTCATTTCCTTTTCTCAACATTTCTTCATCCAAACCATTTCCATCTGCATATAAGATAAAATCTGAGATGTTTTCTAAATCAATATTAAAATTATCTTTAAAGAACTGGTCGTTATATAATTGTCTTAATTCAACATCTATTTCTTCATAAGAATTAGAATATGGATTAGAAATATCATTTTTCTTGTTAGTTATTAACAAAAGTTTAAACAGATTAACAAAATTGATACCATTTACTAATCTGGTCTGATTAAAAGCCAAAGCTTGATTTTTTGGTGCTTTCCCAAAATTCGCTACATTCTCTACATTGGCAAATTCACCTTGTGGGATACCAACATCAATATTAACAGGTAACTGGATCACTTCTAATTTTTCTATGTCAACATTCAATTCTCCAGTGAGATCATATGGAGAAACCAGCACTTCGGGAAGTCTATTTACCAGCTCACTAACATAGATATTCAATTTTTTGCTTTCCAGAACACGTTTATCTATTACCACCAAAAATTCCTGAAACTGAACAGCAAAAAACTTAATACTGTCATTTTCTGCAACATTAATAACAAATTTACCTTCAGAATTAGAAATTGTTCCTTCCTTAGAATTGATATTAAAAACACTTATTCCTTGGGGGTCTTCCCCTGCAGGAACTTCAATAGAGCCACTTATATTAATTCTATCATTAGATTGTGCATAGGCAAACTGCACAAAAAAGAAGACAACAAATAGGAGGGTAAGTTTTTTCATAGAAATGATTTGTTTAAAGAAACAATTTAAGACGAAATAAATATAACAAGGTTTACTTAAACTTTGGTTAAAGCGTCACAATACTTAAATTTACAAAAATTAGTGAATGAAAAATGCCATACTAGCAAGTACTTCCACTTTGCACGGACAACAATATTTATCTTACTTATTGCCAGAAATTGCTAAGCTCTTTACGAATTGTAGCGAAATACTTTTTATTCCCTTCGCCAGACCTGGAGGAATTACACATGAGGAATATACATCTATAGCAAAAAAAGCTTTTGAAACTATTTCTATAAATGTAAAAGGCTTACACGAATTTGAAGATAAAGAGCAAGCTCTAAAAGAAGCTAAAGGCATATTTACAGGTGGAGGAAACACTTTTTTGTTGGTGGATAAATTACATCGGAATAATTTAATGATGCCTTTGCGAGAAAAAATTTTAGCGGGAACTCCTTATCTTGGCAGCAGTGCAGGAACCAATATTGGAGGTCTTACAATGCAAACCACCAATGACATGCCTATAATATACCCGCCAAGTTTTAAAACATTGGGAATTGTTCCTTTTAATATAAACCCACATTATTTAGATCCAGATCTTAATTCGAAACACAAGGGTGAAACTCGTGAAACCAGAATCAAAGAATTTCACACTATAAATACTCAACCAGTTGTTGGTATTAGAGAAGGAAGTTGGTTAGAAATTAAAGGTGAAAATATTACTCTAAGAGGCAGTCTTTCTGCAAGGATCTTTACAGTTGGCAAAGAACCATCAGAATTAGTCTCCAATAGCAATCTCTCTGAAATTATATAAAATGGATTATCAAAAGATTCTCAATACTATTCATGAAGATACAAGCTATCACAATGCTATTGGTAAAGTTGCATCATTTATTCCTGAACTGGCAAAAGTAGATCCTAAAAAATTTGGGATGCATCTCTATTGCAGAAATTCTGGTCACTATTCTTTTGGGGATAGCCAAGAAAAATTTTCTATACAGAGTATTTCCAAGGTTTTTACTTTAACTATGGCAATGCAGATCCTGGGAGAATCATTGTGGGAACGTGTAGATGTAGAACCATCTGGTGACCCTTTTAATTCCTTGACCCAATTAGAGTATGAACAAGGTGTGCCTAGAAATCCTTTTATAAATGCCGGAGCATTAGTAATAGCCGATATTTTGGTGTCTAATTTAGATGACCCCAAAAACGATCTTTTGGAATTTGTAAGGAAACTTTCGGGTAACAATGAGATAAATTATAACCTTAAGGTTGCTGAATCTGAAAAATCCACCGGTTATAGAAATTATGGTTTGGTAAATTATATGAAGGCTTTAGGAAATATTAAAAACGATGTAGAACCCATATTAGATTTCTATTTTCATCAATGCTCTTTAACAATGTCCTGTGAGGAACTGGCAAAGGCTTTTATGTTATTTGCGAACGAAGGAAAATTATTAGGGACCGAAGAAAAAATTATTTCAAAAAAAAGGGTTAAACGTATAAATGCTCTGATGCAAACCTGCGGATTTTATGATGAAGCAGGCGAGTTTAGTTTTGAAGTCGGCTTACCCGGAAAAAGTGGTGTTGGTGGTGGTATTGTCGCTATTCATCCTTCCCAGTTTTCTGTCGCTGTCTGGAGCCCGATTTTAAACCCGAAAGGCAATTCTGAATTGGGAATGGCAGCCTTAGAAAAGTTGACCACACTCACAGGTTTCTCTATTTTTTAAAATAGTTAAAAGGAGTAAAGTTAAAAGTCTTACCTCATCCCAACCCCATCCCTTCCCTAGGGGAAGGGAGCAATTTTTTTTTATAAATAGCAGAATTATTCAAGCAAAAACAAAAACCTTAGGGCAAAGTTCAAAGAAGTAAGTTGAAAGTCCTCCCTCATCCCAACCCCAGCCCTTCCCAAAGGGAAGGGAGCAAATGAGATTTAGATATTAGAATCACTCAACGTGAAATAATAGCATTTAGGGAAAAGTATAAAGGACTAGGGTTAAAAGTCCTCCCTCATCCCAACACCGACCTTTCCCAAAGGGAAGGGAGCCAAGGAATTCCAGATATCAAATCACTCAACGCGAAATAATAACTTTCAGGGAGAAGTTCAAAAAAGCAAAGTTGAAAGTCCTCACTCATCCCAACACCGGCTTTTCCCAAAGGGAAGGGAGCCAAGGAATTCCAGATATCAAATCACTCAACGCGAAATAATAACTTTTAGGGAGAAGTTCAAAAAAGCAAAGTTGAAAGTCCTTCCCTTCGGGAGGATTTAGGAGGGGATGATCACGAAAGGTTAGAGCGAAAGACCGGGTTCCCTTCGACTGCCCTCAGGACAGGCTTCTCACCCTATATATCTACTCTAAATTTAATATAGTTTTAAATAAAAAAAACCTCCCTGAATCAGGAAGGTTTTAGAGCGAAAGACCGGGTTCGAACCGGCGACATTCAGCTTGGAAGGCTGACGCTCTACCAACTGAGCTACTTTCGCAAGACAGTGCAAATATAATCCTTAAACTTTTCAACTTCCAAAAAAAATTACAGCTTTTTTAAAAAATGATAGCCCTTAATTACGTAGCCCAAATTCATATAAAATTTATGAGACTTAAAGTTCTGGACATAAGCGTTTAACTCTTGCATTTCACATCCTTTCCCTTTTGCGTAATCAAAAATATATTCAAATATTTCTTTTCCAAAACCTCTGTTTTGGAATTCCGACTTAATAAAAACGTGATCAGCTTCACAAGATTTCCCGGCATAATGGCGAGTCATGAGCCAAAGACCAAAAGTTCCTATAACTTCTCCATTTAAATAAATGGCAAAGCACTCATAATTTTGCTCGAACATTTCTTCCATTCTGGATTTCAATAATGATTCTTCTGTTTGATATTCAGACAATTCCATAATTAGTGGAACAACCAAATCCATATCTTTCTTTAAAATCTTGTTAATTGATAATTCCATCCTACCGTTTTCTGCGAAATTAGTCATAATTTTAGCTTTAATTAAAAATTAGAATCAATTACTCATGAAAAATAAACCTGGAAAAATCCAAGACCTTATAGACGAAAAATTCATAGAGCAACGAAAGGTATTTATGTGGGGGCAAGTAGATGGTAAATCTGCTAAGCACGTGATAGATAGGTTACTTTACTTAGATGCCATTTCAGATAAAGAAATACAATTTTTTATAAATAGTCCTGGAGGTTTTGTAACCGATGGATTTGCTGTTTATGATACTATGAAATCGCTTAGGAGTCCAATTTCTACAATTTGTAGTGGATTAGCAGCATCTATGGGATCTATTTTACTTTCTGGAGGAACCAAAGGAAAAAGATTCATTCAGCCATTAGCTAAAGTAATGATCCATCAACCAAGCGGAGGAGCCCGTGGACAGGCTTCTAATATCGAAATTCAGGCTGCTGAAATATTAAAAATAAAAGACATCAGTGCGAAAATCCTTTCTGAAAATTGCGGTCAGAAGATCGAAAAAGTACTTAAGGATTTCAACCGTGATTATTGGATGGATGCAGATGAATCTATTGCATACGGAATTGTAGACGGTGTCTTTAAAAATTAAATTATGAAACAGGAAATAAAACACAAAGAGAATGATACCCGTGGTATGTTCTATTTCGAAGATGATAAAGGAATAACTTCTGAACTCACCTACACAAAGCAAGAAAATGGTATTTTAGTTATAGATCATACTGAAACTAGATCTGAATTGGAAGGAAAAGGATTGGCATCTATGCTTTTAAAAAGAAGCGTAGAATATGCTAGAGAGAACAACTATAAAATTAATCCTCTTTGTCCTTTTGCTGAAGTTAAATTCGATGAACATAAAGAATACAGAGACGTCTTAGCAAGTTAATTCTTTAACATGAGCGCTACTTACACTATCCGATTAATTTCTGCTAGCGCTACCTATACAGTGAGAAATGACGTTTTGAGACCGGGAAGACCTGTTACAGAATGCTATTTCGCTGGAGATGATTCCAAAGGAACATTTCACTTAGGCCTATATAAGGATGAAAATTTAATTGGGGTTGCTAGTTTTATGAAAAACAGCAACCCTTTTTTTGATCCCATTGCCCAGTTTCAACTTAGAGGAATGGCAATTTTACCCAAGTATAAAGGACAAGGTTTAGGCAGCTTACTTTTAAAAGAAGGAGAATCTAAAATAAAACAGGAAGATCATGATCCATTTTTATGGTTCAATGCCCGAGTTAATGCCAAAGATTTCTATAAAAAACATGGCTACGAAAGTTTTGGACAAAAGTTTGAAGTACCTGGTGTTTGCGAACATGTTGTAATGTTCAAACATTTTGAAAGCAAGAATAAATAGAAGTATGAGATCACTAAAAACCCTAGATCTGGTTACTAAAAAAGTATTCCTTATAGGCGTACTACTTATGCTTGGAATCTTTAGTTGTAAAAATAAGTACGAAGACGCCAATGATCTGAACCAATCCGAAGAGCCTTCTGAGAAAACTACTCTTGGGACTAAAAATTCTATTTCAAAAATTCTATCTAGTCCTAAATCAGATGAATTATTTTTAAGTGACTCTGTAAAGAAATTCTATGAGGAAAAAGAATATCTACCCACATGGAGTAATAATGAATTACGGGAAGGTTTTATTGAAACACTAAAAAAGGCTGAAGCTGAAGGTCTTTATTTTAAAGATTATCATGGTAACGAAATTGAAGCGATAGAAGGTAGTCTGAACTCCCAGAACAATAATGAAAAGAGCAGGTATGACATTTTACTTACTGACGCTTTTTTTAAATTTAGTAGTCACTTGCTAAATGGTAAAACAAATCCACAAAAAATTCATGAGATCTTTGATCTTCCAAAAAATCAAGCGAATCTTAGCGTTCTTCTTAATGATGCGCTTGCTAAAAATGATCTAGAAATTGCGTTTAATAAGCTAAGGCCAAATAATCCTGTTTATAGTCAGCTCATAGTCTCTTTAAAAGAGTATAAAGAGAAGCTGAAAGACTCCGTTGAATTTAAGGAGATTGATGGTGGAGAAATGATAAAGCCTGGAATGCAAGATGCCCGATTACAAAAGATCAAATTCAGATTAATGTTTTTGGGTTATTTAAAAGATATAGACCCATTTACTAATGATTATTCACAACCAGTGCAAGATGCTATTAAGCAAATTCAGCTTGAAAATGGTTTGTTATCTGATGGGATCGTGGGGAACAGCACCATAAAATTACTGAATATAGATTATAAAGCCCGTTACAATCAGGTTTTGGCAAATCTGGAACGTTGGCGCTGGTATCCTAGGGATTTAGGAGAACAGTATATCCTTGTGAATATTGCCAATTATCATTTAGAGGTGTTAAAGGATAATAAGATTATAAGTAGTCATAAAATAATGGTGGGTACCGACCTTAGAAAAACACCGATTTTTTCAGATGAGATAGAATATATAGTTTTTAATCCCAATTGGACGATCCCTCCTACTATAAAAAATAAAGACGTAATTCCGGGAGTGAGAAAAGACTCGAGTTATCTTAAACGAAAAAATATTGACGTTTATAGTTCCAATGAAGAATTATTGAATCTTAATGATGTGGATTGGAATAGCAACAAAGTAAGATCCTATACATATAGGCAAAAACCGGGAAGTTCTAATCCACTAGGGAAAGTAAAAATTATATATCCCAACAAACATTTGATCTATTTACACGACACGCCTTCAAAATCACTTTTTGCACGTAACTCCAGAGCGCAAAGTTCTGGCTGTATTAGAGTAGAGAATGTAATGGAACTTGTTGAATATCTTTTAAGCGATCAGTCAAATTATAATTCAGAAAAAATTAATGAGATCCTCGAAAAAGGTAAGCTAAAACAGGTTCAGATGGATCAAAGAGTGACAGTTCATCATTTATATTGGACTGCTTGGATAGAAAATGCTAAGCCTAGATTTACAGAAGACATCTACAATTACGACGAAAAGATCATAGAAGAATTAAATAAGGTTTCTAAGCCTTGATCATTCTAGAATTCTTTAAATAAGTCTTGTCTGCGGAGTGAATATAGATAACCGACTTGTTTTTTATAACATCTATAATGTCATTATTTAGAGCGGTTGGCAAAGCAGGACAGCCATAACTTCTTCCTAGTCTTCCTAATTTACTTGCAAAAGAAGGATTTGCATAACTGGCACCGTGAACAACAACGTAGCGCTCACGAGCTTTAGAATTAAATTCCTTTTCCATTCCATCTATAAACATGGAATATCCATTTTTACCGTAATAAGTTTCTGCTGTAACGTAAAAACCTAAAGAACTCTGTAAAGAATTTACCTTATTAGAAAACTTGGTTGCAAACTCGTTACCCGTATTTTTACCATGCGCAACAACCGTGTTAAATAACACTTTATTATTAGTCATATCTAAAACCCACATTCTTTTTTTAGTAGATGAAAGTGTGAAGTCTATAATTGTAAGAATATTTTTTTCAATTGCATTTTGATCAGATAATTTATAATATCCCATCACTCCGTTCTTAAAACTATCTAAGTCTGGTACACTGCTGTTATTTTCAACAAAATCTGTGTATGCCTTATTTATTTCTTCTTCTATAGTTAAATTAACTTCGATAGGTTCCACAAATGCAATCGGCTCTTCTGCGATGTTGGTCGCCTCAAGGTTCTCGGTAGTTGTAAAAGCAAAGGAAAAAGTAAGGAAAGTAATTACGGTTAGGATTTTGTACGTCATAAAAAGATTTAGATTTAAAAGAATGTTAATTATTTTCCAAATATTATGCCAACTTACAAAAATTAAATCATACAATACCTTACATCAGATTTAATTCACCTTTTGGCGATAAAATTTTATAATATGCTTATATTCAAATAATTAAATTTTACTTTATAGAACACAACAGATATGATAACGAAATCATTTCATTTTTATTTTATAAAACTTGAAATAAAAATTAAGGAAACTTAAAGACTATACCACTAGGGGTTTTAACATTTTTAAAAATATAAGATATACTCAAGCCTCAAACAAAACCAGTACTTATTCATTAAATTGATATAGAGTTATTAGTTTTTTAGGGAGTTAAAAAAAAGCTGAGTTTTAATAAAATATTAATAAGACTATTTTAACAAGCCTAGATATAGTTTATATCTTTACTCTCTTATAGAAAATAATGAACAAAAAAGTAATTCTTATGATTTTGGATGGTTGGGGAATAACTCAAGATCCAAAAGTCTCTGCTATTTCAAAAGCAAACACTCCATTTATAGACAGTCTCTTTAAAGACTATCCTAATGCGCAACTGTTTACCCACGGAATGAATGTAGGTCTACCAGAAGGGCAAATGGGGAATAGCGAGGTTGGCCATATGAACTTAGGTGCAGGTAGAATCGTGTATCAGGATCTGGCAAAGATCAATCTGGCCGTTAAAAACAATAGCCTTATTAGTGAACCCGTTTTAGAGCAGGCCTTTGATTATGCTGTAAAGCATAATAAGCCTATTCATTTTATGGGCTTATTAAGTGATGGTGGAGTTCATTCTCATATCAATCATTTAAAAGGATTGCTAAGCGCTGCGGAAGAATTTGGGGTGAAAGAAAAATACGTCCATGCATTTACAGATGGTCGGGATGTAGACCCTAAATCTGGAGTGAATTTTATAGCTGAAATTGAGGAACATTTAGAAAAAACAAATAGCAAATTAGCTTCAGTAATTGGAAGATACTTCGCAATGGATAGAGATAAGCGCTGGGAACGGGTCAAGAAAGCGTATGATCTTATTGTATCTGGAAAAGGACACAAAACCACCAATGCAGTTGAAACAATTTCAGAAAGTTATAAAAACGGAGTTACAGACGAATTTATTGAGCCAATTGTGCTCACAAATGAATCTGGACAACCAGTTGCTACCTTAAAAAGTGACGAAGTTGTAATTTTCTTCAACTTTAGAACAGACAGAGGTCGCCAATTAACTAAGGTTTTGTCTCAAGAAGATATGCCTGAGTTTTCTATGAAAAAAATGCCTTTTTATTATGTAACTCTTACTAAATACGATGATCAATTCACCAATATAAATATTGTCTTTAAAAAAGAGAATATTAAAACCACATTAGGTGAAGTATTAGAATACATGGGAAAAACTCAAATTAGAATAGCCGAAACAGAGAAATATCCTCATGTTACTTTTTTCTTTTCTGGCGGAAGAGAAAAACCATTTAAGGGAGAAACACGCATCATGTGTAATTCTCCAAGGGTTGCTACCTACGATCTACAGCCAGAAATGAGTGCTTATGAAATTCGGGATAAAATAATTCCTGAATTAAAATCTAAAAAAACAGATTTTATATGTCTAAATTTTGCTAATCCAGATATGGTAGGTCATACCGGGATTATGGAAGCGGCAATAAAAGCTTGTGAGGTTGTAGATGAATGTGCACAAAAGGTAGTAGAAACCGCTATTGAAAATGAGTACAGTATTTTGTTAATTGCAGATCACGGGAATTGTGAAGTAATGATGAATGCAGATGGGTCGCCAAATACATCTCATACTATTAGTCCAGTGCCAGTAATATTGGTAGACGATGATATAAAATCCATAAAAAATGGTAATTTAGGTGATATAGCACCGACTATCCTAAAGTTAATGGGAATCACCAAGCCAGAGCTAATGACCCAAGAACCTTTAATTTAAAACAAACACAAGAATATGAAAATTAGTTTATACCTTTTAGCATTCGCATTTTTAGCAAGTTGTGGAAACAGTAATAAAACAACAAATACTGCTGCCACAAATACAACATCGTCATCCATAAGCAGTTCTTCGGAAATGGCTGTAGAAACTAAAACTAAATCTAATATGCAACAAGGAATGTTAGTAGGAGAATTTGATAAAGCAGATCTTGAACAAGAAGCATTTTCTAAATGGTTCAATGAAGGATATAATGAATTCAATCCATCTGCTGAAGCAATGGCTACCATTAAAAAGAACATTTCAGATTATGAAATAATTGCTTTTATGGGAACTTGGTGTCCAGATAGCAGAAGAGAAACCCCAAAAGTATTCAAGATCTTAGATGAAGCTGGTTACGATATGTCTAATCTTACTTTTTATGGAGTGAATAGACAAAAGACTACAACAGATAATATTGAAAAAGAATTTGATTTAAACAGAGTTCCAACCGTGATCTTTTTGAAAGATGGAAAAGAGGTAAATCGTTTTGTAGAATATCCAAGAGAATCTATAGAAGAAGATTTTGCTAAAATCGTTTCTGGAGAAGATTACAAGAACTCTTATGTTGACTAATAATTAAGACGAATATCCCTACAATATTGTGAATTTTATTAACGTATTTTTCTTAGTAATTTTACAGCATGCATAATAACAAAACCATTGCTGTAGATTTTGATGGAACTATAGTAGAAAACAGGTATCCTAAAATAGGCAAACCTATACTTTTTGCTTTAGAAACCTTACTCCATTTGCAGAAAGATGGGCATTTATTGATCCTTTGGACCTACAGGTCTGGTAGAGAATTACAAGAAGCCGTAGAATTCTGTAAGCAAAAAAGAATTGTTTTTTATGCTGTAAATAAAAGTTACCCCGAAGAGTTATACGATGAATCCCTGAGCAGAAAAATTCAGGCAGATATTTTTATAGACGATAGGAATATTGGTGGACTTCGTGGTTGGGGTGAAATTTATCATGATTTATCCTCCTCCCCAGAGAAAGCAAAGTTTACAAATAAAAAGAAAAAAGAAAAATCAGGGAAGCGTATCCTGAATTATATTAAATCGAAATTATGATTATATCCAAATCCAAAGAAGAAATTGAATTAATGCGAGAGAGTGCTTTGGTAGTTTCAAGGACTTTGGGAATGTTAGCTTCAGAAATAAAACCAGGGGTAACCACTTTGAAACTAGACAAACTAGCGGAAGAGTATATTAGAGAGCAAAATGCAGTTCCGGGTTTTTTAGGCTTGTATGACTTTCCAAATACATTATGTATGAGTCCAAATGCACAAGTAGTTCACGGGATCCCAAATAACAATCCATTAGTTGAAGGTGATATTATCTCTATAGATTGTGGAGCTGTAAAAAATGGATTTTATGGAGACCATGCCTACACATTTCCAATTGGAGAAGTGGCAGAGGAAACCAAAAAATTATTACAAGTAACCAAGGAATCACTTTACGTGGGCATCAATGAATTTAGAGCTGGCAAGAGAGTGGGAGATGTTGGTTATGCTATTCAAAAATATTGCGAAGATCATGGCTATGGAGTTGTTAGAGAGCTAGTAGGTCATGGTTTGGGTAAAACCATGCATGAAGATCCCGAAATGCCAAATTATGGCAAGAGAGGGCGTGGTAAAAAATTTATTGAAGGAATGGTTGTAGCTATTGAGCCTATGATCAATCTGGGAACAAAAAATATAAATCAGCTTAACGATGGCTGGACAATTCTCACTGCAGATAATAAACCTAGCGCACATTTTGAGCATAATGTAGCTTTGGTAGATGGAAAGCCAGAGTTGCTTTCTACTTTTAATTATATCTACGAGGCATTAGGAATAAGAAGTAACGAAGAAGACAAATTTAGATCTAAAGTTTATGGTTAAAAATTTCCGACAAGAGCAATGGGTAACCTATCATGATGAATCATGGCAGGAAAGGTTTGTGTATAAAATTTCCAATTATGGAAGAGTAATAAGTTTCGTTAAAAACCCAGAAGGAGAACTTATTAAAGGTGGTAGAACTGCAGGATATCTATCTTTTGTAGTGAACTTGAAAAATGGAAAAAAGAAGAATCACTATTTCCATAGAATTATCGCTGCTTGTTTTCTTGAAAAGAAAGATGACGATCTGTTTGTAATCCATAAAAATTACATAAAACAGGAAAATCATGTTTCCAATTTAGCCTGGACCAATAAAGAAGAATGGACGAAACATCAATTTGGCAATCCTAACGTTAAGGAGAACAAAATGAAGCGTAAGCTAAGACAAGTAACATCCTATTCTAAATTGAGCTATGCACAAGCAGTAGTTTTGAAAAAGAAATTATTAGATCCAAATAGAAAAACCAGAATACGAATACTAGCTAAGCAATTCGGTGTTTCAGAAATGCAGTTATACAGAATAAAATCTGGCGAAAATTGGGGTGATATTGAAGTATGATCCAAAAGGCATTTAAATTTTTTCTGAATAAAATTCCTCGTCCCCTATTAATTAGAGCTAGTTATTTAATTAGACCGGTAATAGCTTTCGGTTTAAGAGGCTCAAAATACACAGATCCAATAGACGGTAAATCCTTTCGCAAGTTTTTACCCTATGGTTATGAGCAACAACGAGAAAATGTACTTTCTCCTTCTACCCTCTCCCTAGAGCGTCATCGGTTATTATGGCTGTATTTAAAAAATGAAACCGGGCTGTTTACTGAAAAAATAAAATTGTTGCATTTTGCCCCGGAACAAGCTTTTCATAAGCGGTTTAGGAAAATGGAAAATCTGGAGTACATTACTACAGACCTAAATTCTCCTTTAGCAGATGTAAAAGCCGATATTTGCAATCTCCCTTTTAAAGATAATTCTTTCAATTTTATTCTTTGTAATCACGTTTTGGAGCATATTCCTGATGATACGAAGGCGATGCAAGAACTTTACAGAGTTTTGGCACCTGGTGGAACCGCGATTTTACAGATCCCTCAAGATCTAAACAGAGCTATTACTTTTGAAGATAATTCTATTACCTCTAGAAAAGAAAGAGCTAAGATCTTTGGGCAATATGATCACGTTCGGGTTTATGGGCGGGATTATTTTGATAAGCTAAGAAGCATTGGTTTTAAAGTCCAAGAAGTAGCTTACACTGATTCTTTAGATCCTTCAGAAATAGATAAATATCGTTTAGCAAAAGGAGAAATTATCCCTGTTTGTATTAAATAAGATTATTACTCTGGCCTCAAAACGTCCTTAAATCCAGAAGTACTAAAAACTTTCACTTCTTCATTTTCTTCCGAATAAATAAAATACACATCCACATCCTCAATTCTGGATAGCATTTCTTGAGAGCGTTCAAGCCCTAAAGCCATAAATGCAGTTGCATAACCATCAGCCAAAGTGCAGTTCTTAGCAAGAACGGACGCGCTTAATAAATTGCTTTTTTCAGACTTTCCCGTTTTAGGATTGATGGTGTGAACATACCGCTGACCGGTTAAGGAATCCAATCTGAATTTTCTGTAATTTCCTGAAGTTGCCATGCCTCTATTTTTTAAGAACAGTGTAGCTTCAAAAACACGATTCCCTTCAGTTTGTAATGGATCATCAATAGCCACTATCCATGGCTCCTCAGATTTTATATTAGTCCCTTTTGCCACAAGCTCTCCTCCTACTTCCACCAAATAGTTTTGTACTTTTTTAGAATTTAAATATTCAGCGATCACATCAACTGTATATCCTTTAGCAATAGCATTAAAATCCAAATAGATTCCCGGGATATCCTTGATAATCCTATTCTCTGCGGAAAGTTTGATCTTGTTTAAGCCCACATACTGCAACATAGAATCTATTACGCGGCTATTTAAGCTGTTATTCCTTTTTTCTGGACCAAACCCATAGGCGTTCACTAAATTTCCAACAGTTGGATCGAAAAAGCCTCTGCTCTCAGAATATATTTTTTTTGAAGCTTTTAATACTTCCCTGAAATTATCATCTACTACAATTGAAGTATCTCCGGCGTTTATTTTAGATATATCCGAGTCTGGTTGATAGGTACTCATAGATCTATTAATCACCTCAAAAATAGAGTCTAATCCCTTTTGGATTGGCAATTCGGTTTTATGAAAGAATTTCACCTGATAGGTTGTTCCCAGAGCTTGCCCAACGAATATTTGAGCCTCCTGATTTTTGGAACAGCCAGAAAGCAGGATAGCACTTATAACTGTGAGTAGTATTGTCTTCAATTTAAATCTCTTGTAATCCTTCATAATTAACGGTGTAAGCATCATCTTTTAAAACTGGTTTATCATAATCCTCGGAATTTGCAATACCGACTCCTGCATAAAAAGTTTTAGCATTGAACTTTAACGCGTGATCCTTGATGCCCTTCATAAATTGAGTATCATAATATTTAGGGTCTACAGGATATGGAATAGCCTTAACGATCACGAAATTTAATTTTTGATCTTTCAACGCAACAAATTGAGGATTTCGTTTCAATTGGCTGTTCACTCCAAGAAACTCATATCCCTCATCTTCCAATTCCTTGCCTACAATATTCATTGCAAGGTTATGAAGTTCTTGATCTGTTAATTTATCTTTCATAGTATTCAAAAATACGATATATGCGATATCTAAATAAAAATAGCTCGAAAAATTCGAGCTATTTTTATTTAGATATAATCAGAATTATTTTTTTATCAATTTCTTAATTATTGTGCCTTTGGATGTTTTTATTTCAGCAAAATACATTCCAGAATTGAAACTAGAGAGATCCATCATTGGTAATTCTTGTTCTTCACTGAATTTAAATTCTTTTATTTTTTTTCCAGTAAAATCATATACTTGAATTAAATCAACTTTTATCTCACTCAATTTTTTTACCTCAAACACTCCATAACTAGGATTTGGAAAAATGGCAACCTCTTTATTGTCCGCAAATTTCGTAACACAATTCTCAATGTCTATATAAATAAAAGAATAATCTGTAGGACATAATCCAGAAGTACTTTCAACAATATATCGATATTGACCTGCTTTATCTATAGCCGGATCAAAAACCGTAGTACCACTTACCAAGGCTGGTGAAAAAACACCTCCTGAATCTGGCGGACCTAGAATAGAAGGTTTATACAATGTTAGTAGATCTACAGGAGCAGAATTAGAACATAAAGAAGCAAAGGTAGTAGCTCCGGCGTTAGGTGCATCATTAATAGTTACGCTTAGAGCTATTCTTGAACCACATGATCCCGATGCATTATCTGCATAATATTGTTTTCCTGACTCTAACAGATGACTATTTTCTAAAGGAATTAGAGAAGAAGAGGATTCAAACCAAGCAATACCCGCACCACCATCTGAGGCAACTAGATCGGAAATCCTAGGTTTATGAAAATTATTACCCGTTCCTTCAGAGGAGCACAATGATTGTGAACTGTTTGCAACAATTGGACATGTAGCTGGAAGTGGATCCGAAACCATACTAATAGTGACCACTGCGGAGTCATTACAGGTGTTTGTAGAAAAAACTGTATAAGTATAATCACCAAATTTATCTTGTGCTGGATCGAATATTCCACTACCACTTAATAACGACGGACTCCATGTTCCACCTGAATCGAGACTACCTCCTAAAATAGTAAAAAGATCCACTTGAGAATCTGATATTGAAATTGCTGTACTAGCATCTTCACCTGCATTAGCTGCAGGTTTTATAGATACATAAATAAAAGAATAATCTGTAGGACATAGTCCAGAAGTGCTTTCAACAATATAACGATATTGACCTGCTTTATCTATAGCCGGATCAAAAACCGTAGTACCACTTACCAAGGCTGGTGAAAAAACACCTCCTGAATCTGGCGGACCTAGAATAGAAGGTTTATACAATGTTAGTAGATCTACAGGAGCAGAATTAGAACATAAAGAAGCAAAGGTAGTAGCTCCGGCGTTAGGTGCATCATTAATAGTTACGCTTAGAGCTATTCTTGAACCACATGATCCCGATGCATTATCTGCATAATATTGTTTTCCTGACTCTAACAGATGACTATTTTCTAAAGGAATTAGAGAAGAAGAGGATTCAAACCAAGCAATACCCGCACCACCATCTGAGGCAACTAGATCGGAAATCCTAGGTTTATGAAAATTATTACCCGTTCCTTCAGAGGAGCACAATGATTGTGAACTGTTTGCAACAATTGGACATGTAGCTGGAAGTGGATCCGAAACCATACTAATAGTGACCACTGCGGAGTCATTACAGGTGTTTGTAGAAAAAACTGTATAAGTATAATCACCAAAATTATCTTGTGCTGGATCGAATATTCCACTACCACTTAATAACGACGGACTCCATGTTCCGCCTGAATCGGGACTGCCTCCTAAAATAGTAAAAAGATCCACTTGAGAATCTGATATTGAAATTGCTGTACTAGCATCTTCACCTGCATTAGCTGCGGGTTTTATAGATACATAAATAAAAGAATAATCTGTAGGACATAATCCAGAAGTACTTTCAACAATATATCGATATTGACCTGCTTTATCTATAGCCGGATCAAAAACCGTAGTACCACTTACCAAGGCTGGAGAAAGAACACCACCTGAATCTGGCGGACCTAGAATAGAAGGTTTATACAATGTTAGTAGATCTACAGGAGCAGAATTAGAACATAAAGAGGCAAAGGTAGTAGATCCGGCGTTAGGTGCATCATTGATAGTTACGCTTACAGCTATTCTCGAACCACATGATCCCGATGCATTATCTGCATAATATTGTTTTCCTGACTCTAACAGATGACTATTTTCTAAAGGAATTAGAGAAGAAGAGGATTCAAACCAAGCAATACCCGCACCACCATCTGAGGCAATTAGATCGGAAATCCTAGGTTTATGAAAATTATTACCCGTTCCTTCAGAGGAGCACAATGATTGTGAACTGTTTGCAACAATTGGACAATTAAGATCAAATGAAAATGTATTAAAGGATAATACAAATAAAAAAATCGTTGAAAGTAAAGTTCTTTCCATAATGATAGATTTAGAAATTAAACATCACATTAAGTTATAAGAAAGAAATATGAGAAATCCTGCGTTCAGCAAGCTAGTGACAAAAAAGTAGGGAAATCACCTATAACATTTTAGTTAAAATTTGAATTTATACTAAGTTCCAACGAAAAAATTTTAAGGATGCAAAGTAAATTTTTAAAAAACTAGACTAGAGACTGTAAGAATTTGACCACAAAAAAATAGCCATCCGATTAAGATGACTATTTTCAATTATTGAAATTTCAGATTATGGCTTATCCACCAAAATCATCAAATCTTACATTTTCTGGAGGAACTCCAAGATCTTCGGTCATTTTTTCCACCGCCTTGTTCATTAAAGGTGGTCCACAGAAATAATACTCGACATCTTCAGGAGTTTCGTGATATTGTAAATAGTTATCTATTACCACTTGGTGAATAAATCCTATAAACCCATCTCCTTCACCATCAATTCCATCTTTTACTTTCCAGTTATCTTCTTCCATAGGTTCAGATAAAGCTAAGTAAAATTTAAAGTTTGGAAAATCTCTTTCTAAAGCTCTAAAGTGTTCTGAATAGAATAATTCTCTTTTAGAACGTCCACCATACCAGTAACTTACTTTTCTTCCTGTTTGAAGGGTTCTGAATAGATGATATAAGTGAGAACGCATTGGTGCCATACCAGCTCCACCACCTACATAAAGCATTTCTGATTCACTTTCATTTATGAAGAATTCTCCGTAAGGACCAGAAATTACTACTTTATCTCCTTCTTTTCTTGAAAAGATATAAGAAGAGGCTACTCCTGGATTTACATCCATCCAACCGTTCTTAGCTCTATCGAATGGCGGTGCTGCAACACGTACATTCAACATGATCTCACGACCTTCTGCAGGATAAGAAGCCATAGAATATGCACGCTCTACCGTTTCAGGATTTTTCATCACTAAAGGCCAAAGCTTAAACTTATCCCATTCTTCTTTAAATTTATCTGGTTCTCCAGGGTGTTCATCTGGATGGGCAGTAATATCCATATCTTCAAATTTCACCTCACATTTAGGAATCTCTATCTGAATATATCCACCTGCTTTATAACCCATATCCTCAGGGATCTCTACTACGAATTCCTTGATAAAGGATGCTACGTTATAGTTACGCATTACCGTTGCTTCCCATTTCTTAATACCAAAAATTTCTTCCGGTATCTGTATCTTCATGTCTTCTTTAACTTTTACCTGGCAACCAAGTCTCCATCCTAGAGCGATCTCTTTTCTTGTAAAATGAGGTTCTTCTGTTGGTAGAATAGATCCACCACCTTCAGTAACTATACATTTACATTGAATACATGTTCCACCTCCACCACATGCGGACGGTAAGAATAATTTTTGCTCACCAAGAGTGGATAAAAGAGTTCCACCAGATCCTACTTCTATGTCTTTCTCACCATTTACTTTAATAGTAACGGGACCAGAAGGTACTAATTTTGCTTTAGCGCCCAGTAATATGGAAACTAATAAGAGTATAAGTACTAAAAATACAATTACACTTGCTATAATAACTGTCATTGTTGTGTCTTTTTATTATAATTCAATTCCCATAAAACTCATAAACCCAATTGCCATTAACCCTGTAATAATAAAGGTAATCCCTAGTCCTTTTAAAGGAGCAGGAACATTTGAATAAGCAATTTTTTCTCTAATAGCTGCAATAGCAATGATTGCTAAGAACCATCCAATACCACTTCCTAAACCATAGGTTATAGCCTCAGATACCGCAGTAAAGCTTTTTTGCTGCATAAATAAGGATCCACCCAAAATAGCACAGTTTACTGCGATAAGTGGTAAAAAGATCCCTAAAGCACCATATAAAGCTGGAGCAAATTTTTCTACTATCATTTCCACTAATTGTACCATTGAAGCTATTACTGCAATGAACATTATGAAACTTAAGAAACTAAGATCTACACTTGCATATTCTGGATTTATCCATCTTAAAGCCCCTGGCGCAAGCAAATATTGATCCAGCAAAAAGTTAATTGGTACCGTGATGGCAAGTACAAAAATAACCGCTGTACCTAGACCAACTGCTGTTTTTACTGTTTTTGATACTGCTAAATAGGAACACATTCCTAAAAAGTAGGCAAAAATCATATTTTCTATGAAAATACTTCTAACAAATAAATTTATATAATCCATTTTATAGTGCTTTAACGCTGTTAGTTTTGTTCTATTAATTTACGGTTTCTTGCACGTTGTACCCAAATAATGATTCCCACCACGATAAGTGCCATTGGAGACAATAACATTAATCCGTTATCCTCATATCCATAAGCGTATAATCCTGTAGCTTCCGAGGCTACAGCTGCATTGTTTCCAAGAACTTCGAATCCGAATAATTTTCCAGATCCTAGAAGCTCTCTAAAAAAAGCAACAATAATCAAGATAATTCCGTATCCTGCTGCGTTACCTATGCCATCAAGAAAAGATTTATAAACTCCGTTCCCTAAAGCAAATGCTTCTAAACGTCCCATTACAATACAGTTGGTAATAATAAGCCCAACGAATACAGAAAGTTGTTTACTTACATCGTAGGCATAAGCCTTTAATATTTGATCTACCAAGATCACCAAAGAAGCAACAATTACCAATTGAACGATAATTCTAATTCTATTTGGGATCAGGTTTCTAATTAAAGAAACTATCATGTTAGAGAATGCCATTACTGCAGTAACTGCTAATGCCATTACAATTGCAGGTTCTAACTGAACCGTAATTGCCAATGCCGAACAAATACCTAAAACTTGTACAGTAATCGGGTTGTTATCATTTAAGGGGTCGCTTAATAACTTACGATTGTTCTTCGATAAGAAATGTTCTCTTTCTTCAGTATTAGAAAGAAATAAGATCATTTCTTGTTTCTTTGCCTCCTTTGCTTCAGAAGCTATTTTAGTATCTATAGACATAATTACTGAATTGCTACTTTAATATCCGTTTGCTTTTTAAAATATGGGAGATAACGTAGTAATCTTTCAGAAATCATATCTGAAACTCCATCCCCGGTAATTGTAGCTCCAGAAATAGCATCTACTTTATTATCATCTTTATTAGATGGATCAATGTTTCCTTTAACTACAGAAACTCCAATTAAATTTCCACTACCATCAAAGATCTTTTCATCCGCAAAACTCTGTTTGAACCACATTTGAGTAATTTCTCCTCCTAATCCAGGTGTTTCTCCTTTATGATCGAAAACAGCACCTTTAATAGTATTCACATCATCTTTTAGAGCTATATATCCAAAGATAGCATCCCAAAGTCCTTTTCCTCTTAACGGAATTATATAATATTTAGCTCCTTCAACATTTGCTATATATAAAGGATATACTTGCTTTGCACCTGGCTTTTTCAATTCTTTTGCAAGATCCACTGTAAAAGCATCTGTTCCTTCGGCAACGCTACCGTCTTCGTTTAAAGCAATAGTTTCAGTAATATATTCATTATATAATCCTTCTGCTTCGCTTCTTTCGGTTTCAATTCCAACCGTTGCCAGGATATTTTGCATTTTTTCCTGACGCACATTTTCATTCTGAATTGGCTGAAGTGTTGTAGCTGTAAAAGCTAACACACTTGCTACCACTACCACCATTATAATGGCAAACATAAATGTGTAGCCGTTGGTGTTCGTTTTATTTACTGGTTTTTCTTCCATAACTAAGCTGCTGTTTTAATTTGTCTTGAAACGCTTACCGCTCTTTTCTTTCGTCTATTAATGTTCGCTTCAATTACATAATGATCTATTACCGGAGCAAAAACATTCATCAATAATATGGCCAACATTATTCCTTCTGGGTACGCTGGATTGAACACACGAATCATTACCCCGAATAATCCAATTAAAAACCCGTAGATCCATTTTCCTCTTAAGGTCTGTGCTGCAGAAACAGGGTCTGTTGCCATAAACACAATTCCAAAAGATAATCCACCAATTATTAAATGCTGATACCAGGGAAAGTTTGTTAAGGCATTTCCTTCTATCCCCATATTTGGAAGTGCATTAAAGATTAAGGCCATTACAGCTGCACCTACAAATCCACTTAAAATAATTCTCCAACTTCCTACCTTGGTAAGTACCAAAATTAAAGCACCAGCAAGCACACATATTGTAGAAGTCTCTGCGATAGATCCGGGAATAACACCCGAGAACATATCCATTACACTATAAGGCACATCTGCCACTCCTTTTCCTGCTGAGGCTAGTGTTCCTAAAATAGTTTCTCCAGAAACACCGTCTACAGTTGTGGCTTCACTTACCCATACCTGATTTCCAGACATATACGTTGGATAAGCAAAAAAAGCAAAAGCACGAGCCGTTAGCGCAGGATTCAGAATATTCATTCCTGTACCTCCAAAAGCTTCTTTTCCTATTACTACTGCAAATATTACAGAAAGAGCAACCATCCATAATGGAATATCTATCGGCATAATCATAGGGATCAAAAGTCCCGTAACCAAATATCCTTCATTTACCTCGTGTCCTCTAAAGATCGCGAAAGCGAATTCTATTCCTAAACCAACTCCGTAAGAAACAGCGATCATTGGAAGAATTTTCCATGCTCCATGCATAAAAGCTTCCAAGAAAGGCACACCGTCAGCATATTCAGGTAGTTGATGTAGATATTGATATCCTCCATTCCACATGCCAAATATAAGCGCAGGAACTAAAGCGAGCACCACAGTTATCATGGTTCTCTTCAAATCTACAGCATCCCTAACATGGGCTCCTTTTTGAGTAGTATGATTTGGAGTGTATAAAAAAGTATCCAAGGCATTAATTGCGGGAGCATACTTTTCTAACTTATTACCTCTATTAAAAGGCTCTCTAAATTTATCTAATTTTTGTCTAATCCATTCCATAGTTCAACTTTTAGCCTACTTCTGTAATCATTAAATCCAAGCCAAGACGAATAATATCTTGAGCCTCTATTTTTGAGGTGTTTACATAATCTATCAATGCGAAATCTTCTGGAACTACTTCGTAAATTCCAAGATTTTCCATCTTCTCAATATCTCCTGCGATACAAGCTTTTAGCAATTGCATAGGATAAACATCCATAGGCAACACATCTTCCATTTCTCCCGTAACAACCAATGCACGTTCTTCCCCATTTAAATTGGTATTTAGATCGTACTTCTTTTTTGGAAATAACCAAGAAAGTGAAGTTCTAGAAGTGGAATGAATATTATTATACGTGAATGGCAACCATCCTAACATTCTAAATTTATTTCCTTCTGGAATTAATGTAAGGCTAGTGTTATAAAATCCGATATATTGATTGTTAGAAAGCTTAGTCCCGGTTAAAACATCTCCAGAAATAATTCTAACATCATCTGATACCTGACCAATTAGATCTGAAACATTAGCTCCAATCTTGATCTTGTAATATTTATTCTCTTTAGCTTCACTACCAGATAAAGCAATAGTTCTATCTGGATGGTATTGCCCTGTTAAGAACACATTCCCAATAATAGAAACATCCTCTGCCCCAACAGCCCAAACTCTTTCACCAATATTAATAGGATCAATTTTATGGATCTGAACACCAACATTTCCTGCTGGATGAGGCCCGGTAACTTTATGAAGCTCTACTCCTGTAATTCCTTTTAAAATTGCTTCGGAAGAAGCATCTACTGAAAGATGTACTTTTCCTGAAGTTAATTTCTGAAGTGCATTGACTCCTTCTTGAAAAGCTGCAACTTTATCTTTCAGCAAAAAACCAATATCTGCTGACAAAGGAGCTGTACTTACTGCTGAAATAAAGATCGCTTTTGGAGTGTCCTCTGGAGAAGCAACAATATCGTAAGGACGTTGATTTAAAAACGCACCACAACCGCTCTCAAACAATCGGCTTTTCACAGCTTCCGCAGTAGAACTTGTAGCATCCATTTTTCCGAAATCCTTAAAACTATCGGTAGGATCTGCATCCACGATAACTTCAATTATTCGGCGCTTCTCTGCACGTTTAATTTCTTTTAGAGTTCCACTAACTGGAGATGTAAATGTTAATTTCTCGTCGTACTTAGAAAAGAAAAGCACATCACCTGCTAAAACTGTTGCTCCTTCTTTAAGAGTTACTTTTGGTACTACAGAGTGGAAATCTGGGGGCTTAATAGCGTAAGTCTTAGACCTAGGAGCCTCAAGAACTTGTTTTTCCGCTTCCCCTTTTAAACGTAGGGTAAGCCCTCTTTTTATTCGAATGTCTTTTGACATAGGATGAAGTGTATATTAAATTTGTTTTTTAAAGTGTGCAAATTTACTAATTTTAACCCTATAATTCCCAAAGAAATTGGATAATTTTCAATGGAACACTTGTTAAAGTAATACTGCAAAATAATGGGAATAAAATTTGTATTTGCCTCTATTCTAATAACTAATCAAATGAATAATATTCTTAGCTTATTTTGTTTTCTGTGGGTAACACTTTCCATTGCCCAAGTGCAAGTAGAAGTTTTACCTCCCAATTATATAAAAAGCATTATTCTAAAAGGAAATTCAGACATATCTGGCAATCCCGTAATTCAATTAGGACAATCCTTAACTTTAGAATTCGATGATATAATTGGTGACGAAGCCGATTATTATTACACTTTGGAACATTTTAATTACGATTGGACGCCATCAGACTTAATAAAAACTGAATATTTAACTGGCTTTGACAACCTTAGGATTATCAACTATATGAATTCCTACAATACGCTTCAAGGATTTACCCATTACAATCTCACAATTCCAAATAAAGATACCAAATCTTTGAAGGTTAGCGGGAATTATATGCTTAAAATTCTTAATGTGAATGACGAGTTAGTTTTTTCTAGAAAATTTATGGTATATAGGCCAATTGCTCAAGTAAAAGTTGCTATAAAAAGATCACGTGATCTAAAGTATATTAATTCAAGGCAGGTAGTTAATTTCAGTATTATTTCTCCAGACTTTTTAATTAGGAATCCAGAGTCCACTGTAAAAGTACTCATCACTAAAAACCATAATTTAAAGTCTAGTATAGAAGTTTTAAAACCACAATATACTATTGGAAATGAGCTGATCTATAAATACGATCAGGAAACTTCTTTTCAAGCAAGCAACGAATATTTACAATTTGACAGTAAAGATATTCGCTCAACCACTTTGGATATTGGAAGAATCGAATTGAACGAACTCTATAGCCACTTTCTTTTTACCGACAGATCTAGAGCTACTGAACCATATACATACAACCCGGACATCAACGGTCAATTTGTGATTCGCACCTTACAGGGTGAAAATTCCTCTATTGAAGCTGAGTATGTTTGGACACATTTTAAACTTCAGAATTACGACCCGTTGGAAGGAGGAGAGCTACATTTATATGGAGCATTCAATAATTTTGAACTGGATGATTCTACTTTGATGAAATACAACAAGGAATCTGGATTATACGAAAATACGCTCCTTTTTAAACAAGGGTTTTATAATTACAAATATGTGCTTTTAAATAAGGACGGATTTTTAGATGAGGGATTTATTAGCGGAGATTTTGAAGTGACCGAGAATGAATATCAAGTTTTAGTGTACTTTAGAGATCTGGGAGCGAGATTCGATCAAATTATTGGTTATGGAAATGCGAGTTCCCTAAATATTTCGAACTAATCAACTCTTAATATATTTAGCTGATGAAGGGCGAACGCTCCTTAACTAAATACCGTGGTTTATGTTGCTTAAATTGCGGCCATCCACTAGACATAAGCGATAAATTTTGCTCAAACTGTGGGCAAACAAACAACACCAAAAAATTATCTTTCAAAGATTTTTTTTTAGAATTCTTCGGCGGGATCTTTTCTTATGATTCCAGAATGAACAGAACTTTAGCTACTCTGATTTTTTATCCCGGTAAGATCTCGAGAGATTATATAAATGGAATAAGAACAAAATATGCCAATCCGTTTCGATTCTTCTTAAGTATTTCAATTATATTTTTTATTATTTGGAGCTTTACTTTTCAGTCTAATAACTTCGGCGGGGTTTCAGATAACCAAACAGTTGCAGAACTAGATCAATTTTCGGAAAAGGAAAAAGAAGAATTAAAAGAAGAGCTTCAGAAAGTTCCTTTTGGAAAGGAGATAGATCTAGACACTATCTTGGGCATTAAACCCGTAGAAATAATTAAAAATTATAAGGATCGTCATCTTACACAAAGGCAACTGGACACTTTAAATTTAATAGAATCATCTTTTAAGCAAATTAGCCTTTATTCAGAGTTTTACAATCAAACAAGTATTCTAAATCCAGAAGAAGCAATAGATAGTTTAGATCATTCCAATAAATTCTGGAATAGATATTTATATAGAAAAGCAGTAGATACTGAGATCATATGGAACAACCCGAAAGTGTTTTTTGACTATCTAATTAGTAAATCACCCTTTATTATATTCTTCTTTTTACCGGTTTTTGCGCTAATTATTTGGCTTTTTTATTTCTATAAGCCAATTAATTATATGGAGCATCTAGTTTTTACTTTTCATGTACAAAGCACTTTTTTCGTGTTTGTATTAATTGGTTTAATCGTAGACCTTATTTTTAAATCGGAGGTGTTCACCACAATTGCTCTTTTAATTTTTCTGTTCTACCTTTATAAAGCCCTTCGGAATTTTTATAATGAAAGAAGATTTGTAACAATTGTTAAATTTCTGGCTCTAAATTTTATATTTCTTACATTAGCTATAATAGCGGCATTTATTTCAGCTCTTACATTTTTCGCAATTAGATAAATATGGTTCAAAAAGTTACATGTGGAATTAAAATTTCCGTAGAGACCAATTTCGAAGGCACATTTTATAAAAATTATAAGATCCACTTTGCTTTTGGATACAGAGTAACTATTGAGAACCAGAGTAAAGATTCTGTACAATTAACATCCAGATTCTGGAACATCAAAGATGCTCTCAAGGATACCGAAATTGTACAGGGAGAAGGGGTAATAGGTAAAAAACCTGTTTTAATGCCTGGTGAAACTCATACTTATAGCAGTGGATGTCTACTTTCTGCTCCATTTGGATCTATGAGTGGCTATTACAATATGGTCAATTTTACGACCTCAAAAAAATTCAAAGTTGCGATCCCCGGTTTTAAACTAAGCGCCCCCTTTGCTTTAAATTAAAGATTTAATTAGCAGTCCAGATTGCCATCGGGACACCTCTTATTTTTAAAATATTTACCTCCAGAACCAACGTTACTTAGCTCTCGGGTTTGTCGAGGAATTCTTGATTTAGAATTCTATTTCGATTATATCTCGATCCTTTAAATCCATAAATTTCATTTTTATCTCTTCTGAAGTCTTCTCAATTTGAGAGATATTTTGAGTTTTCACAAATCCTCTATCCATAATTACATCAATATTAGCATCTCCAATTCCGGCTGAAGTATGAAACTCCCATAAAGCTTCGGCACTTAAGGATTTATCATTTTGAAATTCTAGAAACCATTGCTCTCTAATTGTTTTCATTTCAGAAGAATACAAAGGAGAAGAAGACCAAATATGAGACTTCAGTTCCAGATCTTTAAAGTGCTTTATTTTACCATCCCAAACAAGTTCCAAAAAACGCAAACCGGAATTCCAATCTACTGCAACAATAGTAAAAGGTTCAATATTTTTAAAATTGTAGTTCTCTACAGCTTCATCAATAGATACTGCCGCTAAAAGATCTTTCACCACCACCCCTCTACTTAATCTATAACTAG
Source organism: Gillisia sp. JM1 (assembly GCF_000424645.1). NCBI lineage: Bacteria > Pseudomonadati > Bacteroidota > Flavobacteriia > Flavobacteriales > Flavobacteriaceae > Gillisia > Gillisia sp. JM1. The sequence continues at coordinate 964,921 of NZ_KE384218.1, read as the reverse complement.
TTTCTCTAACATGTGGCTTAAACTCTCCATTAAGTAAACAGATCAATCTTTTTTGCTCACTTAAACCAATCCAGGTTCCACCAGCCAGTTTATCTTTTGGATAAAGCATTTTTATACCATTTTCAGAATAGAAATCTGGAGGAAGCGCTTCCCTTTCTGCAGCTTCATCCCTGTTGGATGTAAGTATAAAACCGTTTTTTTTAGCTGAAATAGGAAGTAATGTAACCGTACACATAGATTAATGATATAAATGCTAATTTACAACATCTCCTCCAAATCTTCAGTTGAACTTCTCTAGTTGAAACTCAAGGTATCTCGGTTAATTTTTTTTATATTTACGACCATAAAACCGAATAAAAACATCAAAAAAATAATTATGGGAAAAGGATTTTTTCAAGTTCCAACAGCTATAAATGAGTCTATTAAGACTTATGCTCCGGGAACACCTGAAAGAGAGGAAGTGTTACTTACTTATAAAGACATGTACAACAAAAAAATGGACGTTCCATTGTATATAGGCTCTGAAGAGATACGCACTGGAGATACTATGAGTATGCATCCTCCACATAATCACAAACATGATCTTGGTAAATTTCATTTAGCTAAGAAAAAACATATAGAACAAGCAATTGAATCTTGTCTTGAAGCAAGAACTGCTTGGGCAGATTTGCCTTGGGAACAAAGAGCTGCAGTATTTTTAAAAGCTGCCGACTTAATTGCTGGACCATACAGATCAAGAATAAATGCAGCAACAATGATCGGACAATCTAAAACGATCTTTCAAGCTGAAATTGATTCTGCATGCGAATTGATAGATTTCTTGACATTCAATGTAGAATATATGGCTCAGATTTATGAAGATCAACCAGAATCTTCTCCGGGAGTTTGGAATAGATTGGAATACCGTCCATTAGAAGGATTCGTATATGCAATTACACCTTTTAACTTTACAGCTATTGCCGGAAATCTTCCTGCAAGTGCCGCTTTAATGGGGAATACAGTAGTATGGAAACCAAGTGATAGTCAGGTTTTTTCTGCACAGGTAATCATGGAAGTTTTTAAAGAAGCTGGAGTGCCAGATGGTGTTATAAATATGGTAATGGGAGACCCTGTTATGATTACAGACACTGTATTGGCTAGTCCAGATTTCGCCGGAATTCACTTTACTGGAAGTACAAGTGTTTTTAAAGGAATCTGGGGAAAAATTGGTGCTAATATAGATAAGTATAAGACCTATCCACGTATTGTTGGAGAAACTGGTGGTAAAGATTTTATCTTGGCGCACAAAACAGCAAATGCAAAACAAGTTGCAACCGCTATTGCAAGAGGAGCTTTCGAATTCCAAGGTCAGAAATGTAGTGCAGCATCCAGAGCTTATATTCCAAAAAGCCTATGGGCAGAGGTAAAAGAATTTTTAGTTGAAGATGTGAATTCATTTAAAATGGGCTCTCCGGAAGACATGAGCAATTTTATTACTGCAGTGATCCACGAAGGTTCTTTTGACAAGTTAGCGAAGTATATAGACCAAGCTAAAAAGGATAAAAATGCTGAAATAGTTGTTGGAGGAAATTATGATAAATCTGAAGGATGGTTTATTGAACCAACTGTTATCCTTACAACAGACCCTAAATACACAACTATGGAAACAGAATTGTTCGGACCGGTAGTTACTATTTATGTATATGATGATAATAAATGGGAAGAAACCTTAAAGTTGGTTGATGAAACCAGTATTTATGCATTAACTGGCGCTGTTCTTTCTGGAGATAGATATGCCGCTACGCAAGCAACACAAGCCTTGCAAAATGCAGCTGGTAACTTCTATATTAACGACAAATGTACTGGAGCCGTAGTTGGGCAACAACCATTTGGTGGAGCAAGAGCCAGTGGAACCAACGATAAAGCCGGTTCTAAACTTAATTTGTTAAGATGGATCTCTCCAAGATTGATCAAGGAAACTTTTGTTCCTGCAACAGATTACAGGTATCCGTTTATGGGAGAATAATTGATTCTCAAATAAATTTAGATAAGCCGCAAATTTTAAAATTTGCGGCTTTTTTATGCCTAAAAACCAACCACTTACATCATAATGTTTTGAGTTTTGTAGGTTAAAAGCTTCTTTTAAAACTTATTGTAAACGATAAATTGACATTTTAACGATTTAAACGTCCTTTCACCGAATAGTTATCAAAAGTTAGATGTAATAACGTAATTTAGATTGTTAACTCACTAAAGACCAAACTAATACCCACAAAACTTCCCCAAAGTTTTGTTCACTATAAAAATAATTACTCGATTACCCCCTACGTAATTTACGTTAGTTTTAAAAGTATACTACTATGGGAAAAAAATTACTCTTTCTAGTTTTTTTAACAATTGCCTACCTGTTACCTACATCAGTTTTGGCCCAATGCCCTACGTCTGTTTCTATTTCTGCAAGCCCGGGTACAACAATTTGTTCCGGAACTTCTGTAACATTTGCCGCAGCACCAGCGGGTGGAACCAATTTAAGTTATGAATGGTTTATAGGCAGTACGAGTAGTCAATCTGGTACATCATCTACATTCACTTCCACAACCTTAAACAATTCAGATAAAATAAAAGTTAAAGTAACCTCTTCTAATGAAGCTAGTTGTAGCATTACTAGCAGTGTTATTACAATGACTGTGAATCCTATTTTGACTCCATCGGTGTCAATTTCTGCATCAAAAACAACTATTTGTCCCGGAGAAAATACAACTTTTAACGCCACTCCAGTAAATGGAGGGAATAACCCATCTTATATATGGAAAGTCGATGGGACCAATTCCGGAACGGGAAATTCATTTTCAAGTACAAATCTTACCAATGGACAATCTGTAACCGTAGAATTATCTTCTAATGCCACATGCGCCTCTACAGCTCCGGTTTCTAGTACACCAATTAATATTACTGTAAAACCCGACGCACCGATAAAACCTGGATCTATTACTGGTCCAACAGATGTTTGTCCAGGAATTTCATCTCTATCCTATTCAGTAGCTGTTGTAACTAATGCAACTTCTTATGAATGGTCTTTACCTAATGGCTGGTCTGGAACGAGTACTTCCAATACGATATCTGCAACTTCAGGAGCTACAGGAAGCGGAACTATAAGCGTAAAAGCAAAAAATGATTGTGGTACAAGTACTGCAGAAACTTTTGCTGTTACTGTATTAAATGGAACTCCAAATACGCCGGGAATAATTACTGGAGATTCGCAAGTATGTCCAGTAATATCTAAAACTTATAGTATTACTGCAGTTTCTGGTGCAACAGATTATGAATGGACTCTACCTAGTGGGTGGAATGGTTCAAGCACAACCAATTCTATAGATATTACTACAGGTGCATCAGGAAGTGGAAATATAAGTGTTAGGGCGAAAAATAGTTGTGGTACAAGTGCGGCTAAAACTCTAGCCGTTACTGTAAAAGCTGGTACACCAGCAGTACCAGTTACAATATCTGGAACTACAAATATATGTCCCGGAACAACCAATACCTACTCTATTGCCGCAGTTGTAAATGCAACAAGCTATGAATGGATTTTACCTTCTGGCTGGACAGGAACAAGTACGTCTACATCTATCAATGCTACAAGCACCTCTTCTGGTGGTAATATCACCGTAAAGGCAATTAATGATTGCGGAACAAGCACAGAACAAACTTTAGCCGTTGCCATTAAATCCGGCACACCCGCAGCACCTGTTAATTTATCTGGTTCTAATACTGTGTGCCCAAATACTTCTGAAACATATACTCTTACAAATGATGCAACAGCCACAGAATATATTTGGACATTGCCAAATGGATGGACAGGGACAAGTTCCACCTCTTCTATAACAGTGAACACAGGTACTTCAGGATCGGGGAACATTACAGTAAAAGCTAAAAATGATTGCGGGACTAGCCCTGCAGCGACTATCGCAGTAAGTGTAAAAGCACCAGCTCCAGTTATGAGTGGGATTATTTCGGGTCCTGCAACGGTTTGTTCTGGTAATACAGGCCTAACATATACAATACCTGCAATAGCAAATGCAACTTCATACCAATGGAGTTTGCCAAATGGATGGAATACTCCCAGTTTAACCACAACAACTAATTCAATAATAGCAACAGCCGGGTCTAGTGGTAATATTACAGTAGTTGCTATAAATAGTTGTGAAGATAGTAGTACTTCGGCAAACTTTGCAGTTTCTGCAACTTCCGGAGCTCCTGTAACACCAGGTGTTATTACCACAAACCTTACTGCAAATGCAATATGTCCACCTGCAACGGGAATAACATTTAATATTCCTACAATAGCCGGTGCAACAAATTATATTTGGACTTTACCTTCTGGATGGGAGATAACTTCTGGAGCAGGTACAAGTGCTATAGTGATTCGAGTAAACGCCTCTGCAGCCACAACTAATAATGCTTCAGTAAGTGTGAAAGCTGAAAATATATGCGGACAAAGCGCTAACGCTAATATAAGTGGAATCGCAGTAGCCAGTCATGTTGCTGTGAATGCAGGTCCAGATCAATTAGTCTGTAAAATTTCGGGTGCCATTAATATTGCTGGAACATATTCATTTGGTTCAAGTAATGCCAATCTAAAACCAAAATGGTCGAGTAGTGGATCAGGTTCTTTCGGAAGTGATTCAAAAGAGACTACCACCTATTTACCAAGCTCGGCAGATTTGAGCTTAGGTCAAGTTACTCTTACTCTTACTACGGATGCTCCAAGTGGAGCCTGCGGCCCTGGAAAAGACGAATTAATAATAACTTTTAGACCAGATCCAACTGCCAGTATTTCAGGAACTTCGACAATATGTACAGGTAATGCCCCCGATATTACTTTTACTGCCACCCCGAATACAGTTGTTACTTATAAAAAAAATGGGGGAACAAATCAAACCATTGCAGTTGGCGCTAATGGAACTGCAATATTAAACACCGGTGCTTTAACTGCTAATACCACTTATTCTTTAGTAAGTGTAAAAAATGCGTCTGCTCCAGATTGTCCTAAAACAGCTACAGGAAGTGCCGTGGTTACTATTACCGCTAAACCCACGGCTTCTATAAGTTATGGTGCATCACCTTATAATAAATGTCTTACTGCTGGACAACCAGTAACGCTTTCTGGTACAGGCGCATATACCAATGGAGTTTATTCTGCACCCGCAGGATTAAGTATAAATTCTACTGGTGAGATTACTCCTTCCAATAGTACTGCCGGGACTTATACTGTGACATACAAAACCTTAGCTTCAGGTGGATGCGAGAAGGTTTCAACCACTACCCAAGTAGTTATTGAAGATATTCCAACAATTACTCTGAGTTATTCAGACACTCCTTTTTGTTCAGACAATACGTCTTCTCCACTTCCAACTTTAGGAGGTACAGGAGGATACCAAGGAGGAAGCTATTCTTCAGATAAATCTGGTTTGTCAATAGATGCTTCTTCAGGAGCAATAAATTTTGCCGGTAGTACTCCCGGATCTTATAATGTAACTTATTCGGTAACTCCAGCAGGTGGATGTTCTACAGTTACTCAACTTACCTCGGTAGTAATTACCGAAAAACCTCAGCCAAGCATTAGTTATTCTGCAGCAGAATTTTGTAAATCTTTAAGCACTACACAATCTGTTAGTTTAACACAAATTGGTACAGCGGTAATAACCGGAGGCACCTATTCCTCTTTACCTTCAGGCTTAAATATAAATACTACATCGGGTGCAATTAATCCGAGTTTGAGTGCTGTTGGAGATTATACCATAAAATATACTTTAGCTGCTGCAAATGGTTGTGAAGCTGTTTTTACAGAAACACCCGTAAGTATTACAGAAACTCCAAGTGCAGAGATTAGTTATGCGGGGCCATTTTGCCAATCAAATACAGATTTACAAAATGTAACTTTTATTAATACAATTGGGGCTTATGAGGATGGAGAATTTTCTGGAACTGCAGGATTATCAATAAATCCCTCCACTGGGGCAATTACACCAAGCACTAGTCAATCTGGAGAGCATACTATAACCTATTCTTTTGAAGCATCGGGAGGTTGCGAATCTTCAGATATAACTACAATGGTTGTAATTACACCTGCTCCTGATGCAATAATTAGCTATTCTGGTCCATTCTGTACTTCGGAATCATCGCCACAGGCTGTTACTTTTACCAATACTGCCGGAGATTATCAAAATGGAATCTTTTCGGCTACAAACGGACTTTCAATAGATGCAGATGGAAATATAGATCCTTCATCAAGTACTTCCGGAGAACATATAGTAACCTATAAAATTGAAGCAGCAGAAGGTTGTGAAGAAATTATAATTACAGCTGATGTTGAAATTTTTGATCAAGTACTCATAACAACACAACCTATTAATATAGGAATATGTTCTACTCAAGCAGCTTCCTTTGAAGTGATAGCTTCAGGTGATAATTTATCATACCAATGGAAGAGAACAGATGGAGCGGCAATTACCAACGCTAACGGATTAAATACTGCACAATTATCTTTTAACAACGCAACTTCAACTAACGCTGGAGAATATTTCGTAGAAGTTTCTGGAAATGCTGCATGTCCTTCTATAGCGACTTCAGAAACTGTTACCTTAAATGTGGATGAAGATATTGTAATTATCAAGCCTGCAGAAGATATAACTATTTGTGAAAATGATGTAACAGAGATTACTTTTGAATATATAGCACATGCTAATGGAGCTGATTTAACATTTGAGTGGATCAAGGATAACGTCGCTATCTCCGAGGGAGCGAAATATACCATTGTCAGAACAGGTCCTACAGGAACAACTGGAGAATATATAGGAACTATAACAATTAATAATTTAGTAGTTTCAGATAATGGGGATTATGCGGTTAAAATTAAAGGACCAGATAGCTTCACTTGTTCTGAAGCAACTTCAAAGATATTTACACTTAGCATCAATGACCAACCAGAAGCACCCGTAATTACAAATGTCACTTATTGTCAGGAAGATGTTGCTTCAGCATTAACAGCTACAGGAACAAATCTAAGATGGTATGAAACTGAAACCGGAGATGATTTAATCACAGGAACACCAACACCTCTTACAGATGCTGTAGGATTTACATCATATTGGGTGAGCCAGACTCCAAGTGAATGCGAAAGTCCTAGAGCAGAGTTAGTAGTTGAAGTGAAGACAAAACCAGCCGTACCAACTACAACGGAGACATTAAGTTTTTGCTTAAATGAGGTCGCTGCACAATTAGAAGCAGTTGGAGATTCTGGTAACACTATTAACTGGTATAACGCAGTAGATAGCACTTCTCCATTAAACGAGGCTCCAACACCAGTTACTAGTGCAGATGTAGTTACTAATTTCTGGGTAAGTCAAACTCAAGGTACATGCGAAAGTGAGCGGGTACAAATTACAATAACTATAAATCCTTTACCAATTATAACTGCAGAAGCAAGTGTTGCAACTATTTGTTCAGGATCTTCCACAACTCTTACTGCCACAGGAGCAACCACATATCTTTGGACAATAGATGGTACTGCAATAGAACCTGCTACAGAATCTACTAAATCTTCACTAACAGTGAGTCCAACAGCTACAACTACATATTTGGTTACCGGAACTAGCGATAAAGGTTGTAAAAGCACCGCAGAGGTAACAGTTAATGTAGATGAACAAAGTCTTGCAGGTCTTATCGATGCTCCGGAAAGAATCTGTATTTCAAGTGGATCAGCCACAGTTGTCCTTGAAAGTAGAACAGGAGTAATTACCAAATGGGAATATAAAAACTCAAATACCGAGGATGTTTGGACAGCAACAGCAAATGTTGATCTTAGTGATTCTCGCACATTTACAGGTTTAAACGAAACAACTTCTTACAGGGTTACTGTTAAGAATGGCGTTTGTGATGAAGTTACTTCAGAAGCTACCGTGATAGTGGATCAAATACCCGTTGGCGGTAATATGTCCTGGTCAAATAATGAGAGGGTTTACCTTACCTGCGAAGTGCAATCGAATAATTTGAACGAGATTCTAAAATTAGAAGATCAAATTGGTGAAATCATTGAATGGGAGTATCGTACCGCATCAACTCTAACCTGGTCTACCTATACTAGTCAAAACTCAACACTAACATCTTCAGATTTTGCTAGCTTATTAGGCAGTAATGTAGAAAGTACTGTTTTTAGGGCAAAAATAGCGAATGGAGCTTGTAATAATGGAATCTATTCCCGAACCGCAATCTTAAGTGTAATCCCTTCAGATATTAAACCCGCGCCGGTAGAAGTTAGTCCAGATGTACTTTGTTATGGGACTGAAATTTCTTTGAGCTCCAGCGCAGGTTATGGAGAAAGTTTTGGTCAATTTGAGGGTGGAGATTTTGACAATGCTGGTATAAAAAATCAGAATTGGCGATTCACCAATCCAAGCGGAGGATCTAATGATTTTAGCACCAAAGCTAGTAATGGTAGAGCCGATCACTGGTTGAGGATGGTTGAAAGTGGAGGAGATGATGGAAAAGTTTACACGGCTAATATTCCTAACCCAAGCTCTGGTAACACCATACCATGGGCATCAAAAACTATTAGTGAAGGAAACAAAGGATTTGCTTTAGTTACCGGCAACAATGATTCTTTCATGGAAACTCCACCATTTTCAATGGGAAGCCTAGATGAAGCTATTCTTACCTTCGATCAAGCTTATAATCTTACTGCAGGTGCAACCATTATTGTAGAAATTTCCACAAATGGTGGTTCAACCTATGAAAAGGTATTATTCTCTGTTACCGGTGACGGAACCACAAAAGTAGGAAGTAGTGGCAACTACACCAGCTTTGGGGATGGAACTCCTTTAACGAGACCAAAAAATAAAATGGTTATAGATCTTGGAGATTATTTAGGACAAACTAACCTTCGAGTTCGATTTAATTATAATGGCGCAATAGATGGGGACGTCTGGGCGGTAGATAATATCAAAGTGCCGGAAGGACCCCAGGATGTTTTATTGCAATGGTTTTATGATGAAGATGCTACTGATTCAGATAATACCTTAGAACAAATAGGCATTGATAATAAAGAGAAAGTTACTTTTATCCCAAGAAAAATTGGCTGGAACAATTTCGAGGTTAAAACTGCTTTATTATTAGATAGTAATGGAGATCCTTGCGAAGACATTAATAATTCTGAAACTATTAGGGTTTTTGTATTCGATCAATACACAACAGATGTTATAGCAGAAACTGGAGAATGTGGGAATACAAGAGTTACGCTAAGCGCGAGTACTACTGGAGCTTTCCAGGGACTTATAAGTGATTATCCAACCATTGATGGATATACAGGTTCGTGGGTGATTACCGGTACAAATGATAATTTCACTTTGACCAATCAGGATGCTTCAAGCTCCTTAGATCCTGTAAATAATCCAAATGCTATATTTGAAGGAACAGAATTAGGAGATTATTCTTTTTCATGGAAACTGACTTCAGATGCAGTTTATCCTAATGATTTTTATAATGAAAGTTTAAGAGGGCAGCCTGTTGAAAATACAAATTGTCCTCCAATTATTAACATTAACGAGGTTGAACTTCCTCAATGTACTACTTTGGATTTTGATGGTGATAATGATGTGGCAGTTATGGATAACAGTTTTTCAGGAGTCAAAGCTATTGAAGCATGGATACGCCCAGAAGTAGTAGGAGGAACTATAATATCGGGTCCTTCATTTGAAATAAACACTCCAACAGGACTAACGTACAACGATAGATGGTATCATTTAGCAGTAATATTTGAAGGTGATGATAATGGCCTTTATATTGATGGAATTCGAATTGACAATGCACCAACCGGAAACGGCGGAGGCACCAGAACATCTATAGGAGCGAAATGGACATCTGCAGATGATGAAGCTTCAAATCATTTTTCAGGCTGGATAGAAGAAGTGAGGATCTGGAAGAATTCACCTACCCTCAAAGAAATTAGATTTATGATGAACCAGAGGCTGAAGTTAGATGGAATAGTCAGTGGTTCAAAGGTTGTAAATCCATTGGAAGGTGAAATTGTACCTAACAAACCAATAGCAGGCAGTTATTATAGTGCAGATGGTTATAATTTGGACAAAGATGGTGATGCTTTTTATAATCAAACCGCCAATGATCTTTTTGCTTACTACAGGTTGATTTCTGAAGTTCCGGATCCTGATTTGGGAATTATTACCAGTACATATAAGCCTGTTAATGGAAATACACCTGATCTTTCTTTAAATAATATTCCGGGAAGATTACATAATATGACAACTCATCAGGAAAATACTTCGCCTACTCCATATTTTTCGAATGATAATAAAAACGGTCAGAACTGGGAAACCGATGATACTTGGGCGCGTATAACTGTATGGGATCCACCGAACAGCGATAATATAGAATGGAACATCGCCAGGATTAACTCTGATATTCAATCCGGCAGTAAAGATATTATAATGCTAGGACTTCTTTCAGAGACTCTAGATAAAAAGTTAAATATAGAGGCCGACCATCCTATTAGAATCTCGCATTATCTATTACTGGACGGAAATATCGACCTAATTGAGGAATCCCAATTATTACAAGACCAAGGAAGTATTTTAGCAGAAGCAAGTAAAGGCTGGTTAGAGCGTGATCAGCAAGGTAAAAAAATGAGCTTTAATTATAACTATTGGTCATCACCTGTTAGTGCGCAGGGAAGTACCCCAAATAATGCAGCTTATCTCCCAGGAGATGTAATGAGTTACAACACTGGTTCTGTAATTGAAAAATTGAAATTTACTGCAGACTCCAACCCTTATGGTGCAGATAATACAAGTATAAATACTTGTCCTTATTGGTTGTGGAAATTCCATGGAACAGCAGATAATTATGATTCTTGGGCATTTATTGGTAGAACAGGTACGTTAAAAACGGGAGAAGGACATACCATGAAAGGTACTTACTATAACGGAAATTTAGATTACACTAATACTCAAAACTACATTTACAAAGGAAAACCGCATAATGGTGATTTTACGCTACGGATAAATATTAATGAAAATTATTTAATAGGTAATCCTTACCCGTCTGCATTAGACGCTAATGAATTTCTTATGGACAATTTAGATAAAAATGTAGTCAGAGGAGCTCGAAATTCACAAAACGTATTCAATGGAGCTCTATATTTTTGGGACCATTTTAGCGGAGGAACTCATATACTAAGAGAATATGTTGGAGGGTATGGAGTATTTAACTTAATAGGTGGAGTTAGAGCTGCTTCTATAGATGAAAGAATAGACAATTCCAACCCTAATTTGACTGGAGGACAGCCGGGAGATTTTATACCTGTAGGTCAAGGGTTTTTCGTGAGTACTGTGGTAGATGTTTCCAGTTCACAATTTCCGGGTACAATTCAAGGGGATATAGTGTTTAAAAATAGCCAACGTGTATTTTCTAGAGAATCTTCTGGAAACTCTGTGTTTTTAAAACCCGAAACTGTTATTAAAACTGGAAAAGATGAAGCAAAAAGCACTACCTCTAGGATCAGAATTTCATTAAAATCACCGAAAGGTTATATAAGGCAATTGTTAGTTGGTGCAAATCCTAATACTACAAATGGCTTCGATTTGGGATATGATGCCCCTATGATAGAATATAATGTGGAGGACATGTTTTGGTTACAAGGTTCCAACTATTTGGTAATTCAAGGAGTGCCAGATTTTGGAAAAGACCAAGTTCTACCTATTGGTGTTAGGATTGAAAAAGAAGGCGAATTTAAAATTAAAATTGACGAGCTCGAAAATATGAGCGATGATCATACGATTTATTTAAAAGATAAAGTTTTAGATACCATTCATGATCTACGGTCTGGGCCTTATACTTCCACTTCAGAACCAGGTGAAATTACAGATAGATTCCAGTTGATATTTTATAAAGCACAAGCCACTCCAGATCCTATTGTGGTGGAAGAACCTATCATAGACGATTTTTCAGAGATAAGTCTTCTTCACTCTTATTCAGCTAATGAGATGATGGTATTAAATCCTAAAGAACTTGAGATTTCTGTGATTCATTTGTTCGACCTGAATGGGAAATTGATAGAAATATTTGATGAAGTACCTTCAGAAACAGAGATTAGACTTAAGGTTTCTAATTATAGTGAAGGGATTTATATTTTAAAAATGCATACTGATGAAGAGATCATAACTAGAAAAATAATTATAAAAAAATAAAAATCACATCATCATATTTAAATATATCTCATTGGTTATAGATCATTTGATAATTTAACTGAAAGCTGTTTAAAATAAAATATGAGAACTCCTTAAATAAGTAGGCCTTTAATAAAACTAATAATTTTATTAAAGGCCTACTTATAAATACAAGACTACTTCCCTATTTAAATTTAAGAAATAGAAGTTGCTGGTTTACAGAAAACATATTGCTTCTTGGATTACCTTCTGCTAAAAACAAACTTAAAATTGCCAATCGAAATTTTGTTTAGGGTTTGAAAAATCCTGAAGCATGCTTTAACGTACTCTATTTATTAGAATTTAATGGAAATAAAACTTGCAATGGGTTTAAAACTTTTCAGTCTTGGAAAAGTTTTAAAGAAAACACCAGTTCTGTTTATTTAGAGAAAGTTAAATCAGGCACTCAAAGTAAAAAACTCAAAATGAATAAAAATGTTTCTAAATAATTATAATTCAGCACTATACATTATTAAAATATTAGTTGGTTAAGCATATATATAATTGACTGAAAATTCTTAGGTTTTTTCCTACACATGAGATAAAATTATTCGTACAAAGTTAAATTTTAATGTATTACATCGATTAATAAGGTATTTCAACCCGCTTCTTCAATTATTTTAATGTAGTTTTACAAAACTTCTGTTAAAACAATTGACTTATGGGAAAAATTACTTTAATGGGAAGAACTCCATTATTTATTTTACTCTTTCTTGGTTCTTCCCTTTTTATAAATTCGAACGCATTCACTACTAGTGAGGCTATTACTATTACTGGAACTATTTCAGAATTAAATTGTAATAGTGTTAACAATGCAGCCATATCAATATCTGTAGATGGTGGAACTGCTCCCTATTCTTATTTGTGGAGTGATTCTAATACCTCTAAAAACAGAACTAATCTATCAGCTGGAACCTATACTATTAATGTTACCGATGCTCTTTCCGTAACTGCGTCTAAAACATTTGTAATAAATAGTCCTACTCCAATTACCATGAATCCTGCTTCTAAAACTAATGTCTCTTGCTTTAGCGGAAATGATGGCGTAATTACAGCAGGTTCGGTTTCGGGTGGAAATAATGTTTATGAATATTCTATTGATGGGACAAATTTTCAGAGTAGTAATATATTTTCAAATCTAGCAGCAGGGAATTACACCATTACAGTTAAAGATGGTAATAACTGTAGGACTTCTAATAGCATTTCCTTACCACAACCTACCCAATTAACAATGCAGAATTCTAGCTTTACATCTGTTAGCTGCAATGGAGAGAGTGATGGATCTATAACTGTTGGAATTGCAGCTGGTGGAAGTGGCACACACTTATATTCTATAGATGGAATTAATTTTAAATCTACAAGAACATTTAATAATCTCCCTGCAGCTAGTTATACTATAACTGTAAAAGATTCAAAGGACTGTAAAATAACAGGCAATATCACAATTTCTGAACCCTCACCATTAATAATGAATGGTTCTTCCACAACTACAGTTTCTTGTAATGGTGGAGCAGACGGAACAATTACGGCAGGAACTGTTTCTGGAGGTAATTCTGGATATGAATATTCCATTAATGGCGCTAACTTTCAAACCAACACTTCTTTCTCAGGCCAAAGTGCTGGCACGTATACTATTAGTGTTAGAGACTCCAAAGGGTGTACGGCCACAGAAACTATTACAGTCACCGAACCTTCTGCTTTAAATATGACTTCTGCTTCCCTTACTCCAACAAGTTGTAATGGAACATCGGATGGAACAATTACAGCGGGAACTGTTTCTGGAGGTAATTCTGGATATGAATATTCTATAGATGGGAGTAACTTTCAAACCAGTAAAAACTTCACTGGTTTGGCTGCTGGTAATTACATAATAACTGCTAAAGATTCAAAAGCTTGTTTAATAATAGAAAGTGTTACAATTACCCAACCTTCAGTATTGAGTATGCAAGCTGCCACCCTAACAGCTGTAACTTGTTTTGGTGAAACAGATGGAGCAATAGTAGCTGGAGCTGTTTCTGGAGGGAATAATGGATATGAATATTCTATTAATGGAACCGACTTTCAATCAAATAAAAACTTTACAGATCTAGCTGCTGGGATTTATACAATAACTGCAAGAGATTCTAAAGCTTGTACTATTACTGAAGCTGTTGAAGTAATTGAACCTATTGCACTCAGCATGCAGGCAGCGACATTTGAGGTTGTAGGTTGTGCTGGAGCAGCTGATGGTAGCATTACCGCCGGAACAGTTTCTGGAGGAAATGCTAATTATGAGTATTCTATTAATGGAACCACATTTCAAAGCAATGGCACTTTCACAGGATTAAGCGGAGGAAATTATACGCTTACAGTGAAAGATTCTAAAGGTTGTTCAATTTCTGAAGATATTGAAATAACTGAACCTTCTACCCTAATAATGGAACCTGCAGAGCTTTTCAATGTGAAATGTTACGATTCTGGAGACGGAGAAATTATTGCAGGACTTGTTAATGGTGGAAATGGTGAATATGAATATTCTCTGGACGGGATAAACTTCATTTCTAGCAATACGTTTAATGAACTTAATGTAGGTGATCATACTATTACAGTAAGAGATGCTAAAGGTTGTACTGCAACAGAAACTGTTACATTAACTGGACCTCAGATATTAGAAATGGATCCAGCAACGAAAACGGATATTAGCTGTCATGGAGCGTCTGATGCTACCGTAACCGCAGGAGCGGTTAGAGGAGGTACAACAGGTTATCAATATTCTATAGATGGTGTGAATTTTGGTTCAGAAGCTACTTTTCATGTACTATATGCAGGAACATACACACTAATGGTACGAGATCTAAACGGCTGTAAAATAGAAAGAGTCGTAGAAATATATGAACCAGACCCACTAACTTACACCCCCGCTAATTCTACTGAAGCTTCTTGTGTTGGAAATAATGATGGAACCATCACTGCAGGTACAGTATCTGGTGGAAATGGTGGATATTTATACTCAATAGACAATACTAATTTTAATGATACAGGGATTTTTACGGATGTTGCTGAAGGCTCTTATACCATTTTCATAAAAGACAGCAAAGGGTGCGCAACCCAGTCTGATGTTATAGTAGCTGCTCCTGAAGCATTAGATGCTACTATAGTTATCACCAATGTAAATTGTTTTAATGGATCTGACGGGACTTTGTCCATAAATAATGCAACTGGAGGACACGGAGCTTTTGAATATAGTATAGATGGATCCACCTGGCAAACTGATTCGATATTTACCTCCCTAATTGCAGGAACATATACTGTTAGAATTAGAGATCTTGATTATCCAACTTGTGAGGTTACTCTTAGTACAAATACAATTATTTCTCAACCAACTGCTGCAATAAGCATTCAGGTTGCAAAAACTAGAACTACTTCTTATGGTACCTCAACAGGAACGGCAACTGCAAACGCTTCCGGAGGGACTCCAGGTTTCACATATGCTTGGAGAAAACAAAATGAAACAAATGTTCTGCAAACTACAAAGACTGCTAACGGATTAGCTTCCGGTAATTATGTGGTTACTGTAACAGATCAGAAAGGATGTTCTCAAACCGCAGAACTAACTATAATAGAAGCTATAAAAGCTCCAATTATCCCAACATCTATTTGCCCAGAGGACATAGACGTGATTAGGACTTCGTATTTTGAAGTTGAAGATCGCACTGCTATTGGCGGAGTTGGACCTTATACTTATTTATGGAATTTTGGTGATGGAGCAACTCCCGCAACCTCAACTGGTCCGGGTTCTCATACTGTAAATTATTCTTCTACAGGAAACAGAACTATAACGGTAACGGTAACAGACGCTACTGGTATAAGCAAAACAGAATCTATAGTTCAATATGTTGGGGAGTGTTTCAAAGATGATTGTGGATCGAACGATTTTGGAATCAACACGTTTTACATGGCAGATGCCAATGGAAATAAAGTGACTGCGGAAACCTGTGGAGATGGGCAACCAAAATTCCTATACTTTGATTTACCTACTCAATCTGATAGATACTCCATGTACATCGAGTATATATTTTCTGTAGAACATGCCGACGGTACTTCTACTCATATAAACAAAGGTTTATGTTTCTATGAAAATCAAGCAATTCCCCAAAAAGTGCAAACAATTCAATTGGATTGGGAGTGTGGAGATCTATTAACAATTGAGAATGTATATATGACCTTCTCTAACAATATTAAATGGAAATGTGGACAAGGGCCTAACCCTAAATGTTATTCCACAAATAATAATGAGGTTGTAATTACACCACTTTATGCCAGAGCAACTCCAAATGAATTATTATGTAATGGATCTAACACTGGAATTGTTACCGTAAAAGCAAATGGTGGTTACGGCCCATATCAATACAGTATAACTAATGCTACCTCTGGATATCAAAGTAGCAATGAATTTCATAATTTAACCGCGGGAAGTCATACAGTTTGGGTTAAGGATAATGAGGGAACTGTGTTTCAAGCAGCACCTGTAACTATCAATCAGCCACTTTCACCAATTACTCTTTCAGTTAATTCAACTAATCCTATTTGTTTTGGTCAAACTGGAGAAGCTACTGTTACACCAACTGGTGGAACTCCTTTTGTTTCTGAAACAGGAGATAGTTATTATACTTACTTATGGAATGATGCAAGTGAGCAAATAACCGCTACCGCGAATAATTTAACAGCTGGTGAATATACCATTACAATTATCGATAAAAATGGATGTCAGGCTATTGAAACTGTGACCATAGTAGAACCAGCTCAAATTACACTAGCAACTGCCGGTGAAGATCAAAATTTTAGTTGCGGATTTAATGGAACCAATCTTGCAGGAAATGTTCCTTTGGAAGGAACTGGAACATGGACCATTGTTTCCGGAACTGGAGGACAAATTAATGAACCAAATAATGCTCAATCTTATTTTACAGGAACGGCTGGAATCTATACGCTAAAATGGACTATTGCGAATGAAACCAATACCTGTACAACTGGTGATGAGATGATTATTTCCTTTACTGCTGATTGTAGTACGTTAGATTTTGATGGAATAGATGATCATATTAGCATGGGAGATAATTATAACTTGGACTCAGGTAATTTTACTGTTGAAGCTTGGGTTAAATTAAATTCAGTGAATGGACAACGTACAATAGTTTCTAAAAGAGATTCTCAAAATATTTCTGCTGGAGGCTATGATCTTTCAATAAATAGTGGATCTCCAACATTTAAATGGGGAAATTCAACAGTAACATCTTCCTATAAATTAACCACTTCAAGATGGTATCATGTTGCGGTCATATTTACTGATGGCCAAGCTAAATTATATGTAGACGGAATTAAAGTAGGAAATGGAAGTGCCAGCAATCCTACAGCAACCTCTAGTCCCTTTCTTATTGGAGCTATTTTTAGAGGAAATAAACCGGAAAATCCGGTGAATTATTTTCACGGTTGGATAGAAGAAGTTAGAATATGGCAAAATGCATTACAAGAAGAACAATTAAGATTCATGATGAATCAACGTTTAGAAGTGAATGTAAGCCCAGTTAAAGGAACTGTACTTCCATTGGTTGTTCCTGGGGATCTAGCTTATGCAAATCTATCAGGTTATTATCAACTTATAGGAAATGAACTAGTGAATGGATTTACTCCAGATAAAGCTACTGCAAAAGCAGATGGACAATTAAAGAATATTGAAACTACTCAAGAAAATTCAGCTCCCCTTCCTTACATTTCTAGAGCAACTGGTCAATGGAGAAATAAAAACACTTGGAAACGCCCAGATGTATGGGATGCTCCTAATAGTTTAGGAATTAATGGAGAACCTATTAATTGGAATATTGCGCAAATAGCACATGATATTACGTCAGGAGGAAAAGATATCTACATGCTTGGCCTACTTTCTCAAATTGGTGAGCTTAATATGGCAAATCCAAATCAAAGCTTAGACGAAAAAAATTCTGGACAAGGTATTACCATCACACATTATTTAGATCTAAATGGAAGCATAAATCTTACAGGTGAATCTCAGTTGGTTCAAACGGAAGGAAGCATCTTAGAAACTACCAGTTCAGGTTTTGTTAAACGCGATCAACAAGGAACAGCGAGTAGCTACAACTATAATTATTGGTCATCACCCGTGGTAGATCAAGGCACCTTAGATACCAACTATATGATCTCCAAGGTTATGTTGGATGGAACCGATACTGATAACACTAAAAATATATTATTTGGAAATGGCGTAACCTTTGCCGACGGAAACTATTCTAATCCAAGAAAAATAAGCAATTATTGGATCTGGAAATTTAGAGGAACCGCAGATGAATACTCTGAATGGAAACATATTGGAAGCAATGGAGTTTTAAAGCAAGGAGAAGGCTATACTATGAAAGGCACCTCTGGAGATGCTGCTATTGCAGATAGACAAAATTATGTTTACAAGGGAAGGCCTAACAACGGAACTATCAAGCTTACTATTGGAAAAGATCAAAACTATCTAATTGGAAATCCTTACCCTTCTGCAATTGATGCTAAAAAATTCATTTTAGATAATATTAAGGATAGCGGAGGTTTAAACAGTAAAAATGTATTTACCGGAGCCGTATATTTCTGGGATCATTTTGCAGGAAAGACTCATATTCTAAGAGAATATGTTGGAGGTTATGCAACCTATAATCTTATTGATGGTGTTAAAGCCATCGCAATGGACGATAGAATTAACAGTAACACAGATGCTGTTGCCAGCAAAACACCAGGGCAATATATTCCTGTGGGGCAAGGCTTCTTTGTGAATTCTATGCCCGATCCATCTCTTTCTGGAGTTGAAACGATTGTAGGCGGAGATGTGGTATTTAAAAATAGCCAGAGAGTTTTTGCAAGGGAAGCGGTTGGCAGCTCTCAATTTTTAGCGCAAGAGAAAACCGAAGAAACTTCTAAGGAGGCTGCGCCACTAGGAAAAATCAGAATAAATTTCCATTCTCCTAAAGGTTATCGAAGAGAGCTTCTGGTTGGAATAAGCCCATATGCAACTAATGGTTTTGATCTTGGTTATGATGCTCCTCTTAATGAATATAACGTGGAAGATATGTTCTGGCTAATAAAAGAACATGAATTTGTAATTCAAGGAGTATCTAATTTTGATAAAGAACAAGTTCTTCCAATTGGAATGATGATAGATAAAGAAGGACCTATAACTATTAGTTTAAAATCCTGGGAGAATCTACCTGAAGATAAAGAAGTTTATATTCATGATAAATTGAATGATAGTATACATGATATAAAAGAAGTTGCTTATGAAACTACTACGAAGCCAGGTTATATAGTAGATAGATTTGCATTGATCTTCTTTAAAGAGCAAGAGACTCCAACAGATACAGTTCAAATAGTTACGGAAGAACCTAAAGATTTCCTTTTAAGTTTAAAACATAATTATAGAGATAATGAAATACAGATCTTAAATAAGGATGAAATTTTGATTTCCCATCTTTATTTGTATGATCTAAACGGAAAATTGTTAGAAGATCATTCCTCTATCCCGAATGTGAAAGAAGCTCGGATTAGCATTAAAAACTATCCATCTGGAGTATACATTGTTAAATTAAAAACTGCCAATGAGATAATCACTCAAAAGATCATTATGAAAAATTAGTATTAAAATTCGTACATATATTAGATTTCCGACAATATAAACTAGCTAATTCACAGTATTTATGCGTTTTACCTAATTTTTTTGCCCTTTATCAAAACTATTTTCGTGTAAACTACGTACATTTGGAAACAATTGTAACAAATTTTGCATGGTTAAAATTACCCCAAAGGTTCGAACCATCCTATTAAGTTTATTGTTAATAGGTTCGTATTTTACTACTTACGCCAACATCCCTCCATCCTTTCTCATTGAGTTAGAGAATGAGTCTGCGGGGAAAAACAAGTATTATTTAACATTCTCAGTACAATTTTCTTTATTCGCTAAGGAGAAACAATTCTTTGAATTTTCGAAACAGGTTAGCTCTAAGTTAAAATCACCTTCTGTCACTCACCGGTTAAAGTCAAGTTTAAACGAGAAAATACAAAACCACGTAGATCAATCCACCAATTTCCATTATTTCATTTCTTTTGAAAAAATTTTCAATTTAGATTCTTGTGATAATGATAATGTAGCTCCAACAGCACTGACTAAAAACATCACAGTACAATTAGATACAAGCGGAAATACAACTATCACTGCCGCTGATGTTGATAATGGGTCTAATGATGCCTGTGGAATAAAGTCTTTTAGTGTGAGCCAGAGCTCATTTACATGTTCAAATATCGGGGCAAATACTATAACGCTTACTGTTATAGATAACAATGATAATGTTTCAACTGAAACAGCTATAGTTACAGTAAAAGATAATGTAGCTCCAACAGCACTGACTAAAAACATCACAGCACAATTGGATGCAAGCGGAAATACAACTATCACTGCCGCTGATGTTGATAATGGGTCTAATGATGCCTGTGGAATAAAGTCTTTTAGTGGGAGCCAGAGCTCATTTACATGTTCAAATATCGGGGCAAATACTGTAACGCTTACTGTTACAGATAACAATGATAATGTTTCAACTGAAACAGCTATAGTTACAGTAAAAGATAATGTAGCTCCAACAGCACTGACTAAAAACATCACAGTACACTTAGATGCAAGCGGAAATACAACTATCACTGCCGCTGATGTTGATAATGGGTCTAATGATGCCTGTGGAATAAAGTCTTTTAGTGTGAGCCAGAGCTCATTTACATGTTCAAATATCGGGGCAAATACTGTAACTCTTACTGTTACAGATAACAATGATAATGTTTCAACTGAAACAGCTATAGTTACAGTTGAAGACGTGACTCCTCCAAATATACCGGTATTACAGGATATAATTTGGGGTTGTGAATACATAGTTATTCCTCCTACAACAAATGATATCTGCGATTCTAATGTTACGGTAACACCAAATAGGTCTACAACATTTACCACATCTGGAACTATATTTTGGACTTTTACAGATGATTCTGGTAACTCATCTCAAAGCCTAGAACAAACCATTACCATTAATCAAATTTCAGTTTTTATTGACAAAACAGATATTTTATGTAGTGGAGCTTCCACAGGGGAAGTAGAGGGAATAGTGACTGGAGGAGTAGCACCTTTCACATACGACTGGGGCTCTCAAGGAGCGGGACCAAAAAAAACAGGCTTAGGTCCTGAAAATTATAGTGTTATTGTTACCGACTCAAATGGATGTACAGCAACAGATAACATTACCATTATTGAACCGGAATCCTTCGTGAAAATAAATAATGTTTCTATCAATACAGGATGTAATGGAGTTAATAATGCAAGTATTACAATTAATGCTGAAGGAGGAACGGGTACTCTGAATTATTATTTAGATGGAAATGTTTTAGCCGATAACACTGCGGAGGCGTTAACTCAAAAAAAATATCTAGTAGAAGTTATAGATGAAAATGGGTGTTCTGCCACACAAAACATTTCCATTACTGAACCAGTAGCTTTAGCGATTACCGAAGTGAAAACTACAGAAACAACCAGCTTTGGTAGTGCAACAGGAACTGCAACCGCTATAGTAGAAGGGGGCACTAAACCATACACTTACGCTTGGTTCAATGAGAATGGTGAACTATTAGGCGAACAAATAGGACAGACAGCAAAAGACTTAATAGCAGGAAAATATACAGTTAGCGTTACTGATGCTAATGAGTGTCCCATTAATCCTATTCCTACTCCCTTTACAATTTATGATGCTTTATTTGTAGAAATTAGTGCTTCATCCAGATGTATAGGCAATGGTGGAACTGAAGAACTTAGAACTTCTTTTTTTAACACTGAAAATTTAAGAGGAGGAACAGGCGATTATACTATCGTCTGGGATTTTGAAAACCCATCATCAAAAATTGGTCCTGATGCCAATGGAGAGTATATAATAGAATATAATTCACCTGGTCAAAGAACTATAAACTTAACTATTACAGATGAAGTTCCAAGAATTGATTCTAATGGCAATGACATTACTTATAGTACATCCCTAACTATTTTCGTTGGTGAATGTTACGGAAAATGTACCGCTAATGATTTGAACGTAAGTGATTTTTATTTAGGTGACCCTGATGGTGTGCCATATGACACTACTAAGTGCGGTGATATTACTGGAGAAGGGGTTTGGGTAGATGTTTTTGAACCAGGACAATCTAGAAGATATAACTTCTATACTGAATATGTGATCATAGTAAGTCATCCAAACGGAACAATTACTGAATACATCGAAACATCAGATTGTAGGCTAGGAGAAATAGATAGAAATAAACCTCAGAAAATTACCGATATAGATTACAATTGTGGAGATATAATCACTTTAGAAAAGCTATTTATTAGCGCTGGCACACAATCAAATAAAACAGAATGTAATTCTTATACAGATTCCCCTAAATGTATTGGATTAGAGGAACCTCAAGTCGTACCTTCCCCATTATCAGCGTCTGCTAAAGGAAGTCAGGTACTTTGTATAAATAACCCCAATGGCCAGATAACTGCAAGAGCCGCAGGAAGCCAGGGAACAATTCAATTCATTTTAACTCAAACATATCCAGTAACAGATCCACCAAAAATATTTGAAAGTCCTATTCAGACTTCTAACAAATATACTTTCAACAGTTTAGCAGTAGGTGAGTATAGTCTTACAGTAACTGATAATAAAGGTGGTAATACAAATTTACGCGATAGCAAATCATATAATGTTCAAAATATTGAGGTTACTCCGCCTAGCAATCCTTTGAATCTTACCGAAATATCTAGAGTAGGTTTGTCTTGTTATAACGGAAATAATGCAAAGATAACAGTTAATGCTACAGGCGGAAAAGCTCCTTATATTTATACCTGGGAAAATGGACAAACTACGGCAACAGGCTCTAACCTTACTTCAGGACCAACTTGGGTTAAGGTAATAGATGATAATGGTTGTGATAAAACTTTACCAATAGTCATTGTGGCGCCTACCGAAGTTATTGCAAATGCAGGCAATGATGTAACTCTTAGTTGTGGAGTAAATAAAGTAGTATTAGATGCCATTTTCCCTACCTACATTAACCCCGTCACCGGAGATGAAGAATTTGGCGCGTGGTCTGTAATAAATGGGAATTCAGAAGCAACATTTTCTGATAAGAATAGTCCGAAGTGTGTATTTACCATTCAAACTTCTGGCACTTATACTTTACAATGGACCGTGCCTTGCGGTGGTGCTGATGAAGTAAAAATTACTTTCAGTAATTGCAGCACCCTAGATTTTGATGGAGGAGATGACCATATCGATTTAGGCAATAACTATAACCCAACTTCTACCTATACAATGGAAGCATGGATAAGACCATTGGATCTTACGGGGACGAAAACTATCTTATCTAAGAGAGATAATAATGATTTGAGCAAAGGTGGGTTTGATCTTATTATTGAGAATTCATATCCTAAATTCAGATGGAATACATCTTCCTCAATTGCTTCAGATTATATTATTAGAGCTGATAGATGGTATCATATTGCCATAGTAATAGGTGGTAATGATACTGGGCTATATGTGGATGGTATTAAAGTTAGTTCTACCGCACCAGGATCTCCTGATATTTTAGATGATCGTTTTTTAATTGGCGCAGTAAATACTAGTACCGATTTAATTAATCCTGAGAATTTCTTTAAAGGATGGATTGAAGAAGTTAGAATTTGGGATACCGCATTGACCCAAAAACAACTTCAGTTCTTAATGAATCAGAGAGTTCAAGAAGGAGTAAGTCCTGTTCAAGGTACAATCATTCCAAATCAGGATGCGTATGGATTACCCTGGACGAATTTGACAGGATATTACCGGTTAATTGCAACAGATGTAGCTTCCGGGTTTACAAAAGATTTAGCTCAAAATAAAATTAATGGACGTTTAATAAACATTTTAAGCACTCAAAAAAATACTGCCCCCCTACCATATGTAACTGCTAAAAGTGGAGATTGGAAAACTCTATCTACTTGGGCACAACCAAATGATTGGGATATTCCAAATAGTAAAGGAATCAATACTAATACAAATGATTCTATAAATTGGAATATTGTGAAAATAAGATCTAATGATGATATAACACATGTTAGCAATAATAAAGAACTGAAATTATTAGGCCTTTTGGTAGAAGGTAGCTTAACTATGGATGGGACCAACCCGGGACCAACCCTTCTATCTAATAATGGTGAGGGATCAGGATTAAATATCTCTAGATACCTACTTTTAAATGGTAATATAGATTTCAATGGAGAATCCCAATTAGTACAAACCGAAGGAAGTATCTTAGATAATTCCAGTTCTGGTTATATTGAAAGAGATCAACAAGGGACTGCGAGGAGTTATAATTACAATTATTGGAGTTCACCAGTCGTGGAGCAGAATACATCTAATACTGCAAAAAAAGATACAACTTATACAGTTGCATCTGTTTTAATGGATGGTACAAATCCCGAATCACCAAAAATCATAAATTTTGGAGATGGAGTTACTTTTGCTGATGGAGCTGCTGCAAATCCAAGAAAAATAAGCAATCGCTGGATCTATAAATTTAAAGGGAACGCAGATGAATATAGTGATTACGAACATATAGGGAGTACAGGGATACTTAATGTGGGAGAAGGATATACTATGAAAGGAACTTCTGGAAATGCTGAAATTTCAGATAAACAGAACTATGTATTTAGAGGAAAACCAAACAATGGAGATATAACTCTAAAAGTAGGTGAAAATCAAAATTACATGTTAGGTAATCCTTATTCTTCTGCAATAGATGCAAAAAAATTCATCTTGGATAATTTAAAAGATAGCGGAGGAACAAATACTAAAAACATATTCAACGGTGCATTATACTTTTGGGATCATTTTGGTGGTAAAAATGATAATCATGTTTTAAGGGAATATGTAGGTGGGTATGCTACATACAACTTAGTAGGAGGAGTCAAAGCTATTGCAACAGACGACAGGATAAACAGCAACACTGGTGAAGTTACTTCTGACGATAATAAACCTGGACGATACATTCCTGTAGGTCAAGGTTTTTTTATTAATACAGTATTAGACGAAGAGCTACCAGAAAATTATGAGGCTTTTGGTGGAAATGTAGTTTTCAAGAATAGTCAGAGAGTTTTTAAAACTGAAGCTACTGATTCCTCGCAGTTCTTGAGACCAGAATATATTGCTAAGAAAGGAAAAGAAGAAATGTCAGAATCTAAAATCAGATTAAATTTTAGATCTCCTATGGGTTATCATAGACAAATTTTGGTTGGTACCAGTGAATATGCAACTAATGGCTTCGACCTAGGATATGACGCAGCTTTAAATGATTATAGTGAAGAAGATTTCTTTTGGTTAATTAATAATTATGAATATGTTATCCAAGGGGTTAAAAATTTTAATCCCGACCAAGTATTACCGATAGGGGTTTATATTTCTAAAGCAGGAGAAACAACTATAGAAATTAACGAATTGGAGAATATCCCTGACAATACCACAATCTATTTAAAGGATCTTGAAACTAAATTATATCATGATTTAAGAGAATCTGAATTCAAAATAGAATTGGAACCTGGAGCTTACTATGAGCGTTTTCAAATAGTATTCGAAAAAATAGGTGACGAATCTGAAGAGGCCGAAGAAGAAGAAACTGAAGAAGAATCAAATCCTGATGGTGAAGAAGAAGGCTCTGTAGACCCACAAGATGGGGAAGACCTCGATACAAGTCTGGATATTGTTTATATGACTACAAACCGAGAATTGGCAATTATAAATCCTGACAATCTAGCTATACAAAAGGTTGTTATTTATAATCTCTTAGGACAAAAAATTCAGGAATATGAGAATATAGAAAATAAAAAAATGATGACATTAGGAGTTAAAGAATTTCCTATGGCCGTTTACTTAGTAAAAATGTATTCAGAAAAAGGGGAAATGTCTAAAAACATTATTTTAATGAAGTAATAGTGAAGGGCGGTTTTATACAAAAAAAAGGGTTGATTTATTTAACAATCAACCCTTTTCATATTGCACCATTTTTCAATTCCATTATTGTATATCTGTTTAGAGTCCAGTGACCAAATTATCCTATCTGAAATGGTCGCGTCACCCTGTCCAGAACCATCGGGAGTTTCAGGGTCTTATACCACATATTTGAGATGCTGAAACAAGTTCAGCATGACGGTAACAACCTGTAATTAATTAATAAAAAACTATTTACTGGAGCAAAAGCGGACATACAGTTCCATTATTTATATTTTAATGGAAGATGAACCACTTTTTTAGTTTCAAAAAATTCCTCTTCAAAATAATCTGTTAAATCATAAATACTTGCTGTTTTATAGGTTTTTAGTTCTTCAGACAGATCTCCACCTTTCAAATATAAAATTCCATTCTTTAAATCATGGTTGCTGTTCTTAGCTGTTTTACCCTTTACCCAAGAAACAAACGAAGGCATAACAGCTACTGCCCTACTAATTATAAAATCGTACTCTCCTTCAATTTCTTCAACTCGAGAATTAGTGGTTTTCACATTCTTTAATTGCAAGCCTTCCACGACTTCATCAACCACTTTTATTTTTTTTCCAATAGAGTCTACTAAATGAAATTGAGATTCAGGAAAAAGAATTGCTAAAGGAATACCTGGAAACCCTCCACCGGTGCCCACATCTAAAATTTTAGCGCCCGGATTAAATTTTTGAACTTTGGCAATTCCAAGAGAATGAAGTACATGTCTAAGGTACAATTCTTCTATATCCTTTCTTGAAACAACATTTATTTTAAGGTTCCAATCCTTATATAATGCCTGCATCGCTTGGAATTGGTCTAATTGATGAGGTGTTAGATCTGGAAAGTATTTTTTTATTAAATCCAAGGTTTTATATTTTAGGATGCTAAAGTAATTAAAATTATCACGTTAATTTTCCCCAATTAAGGCATGCTCATTGTAGAATGTTTTACCTTTGGAATTAGAGATATATAAAATGGCAGTAGATAAAAATCAAATTAAATTTTCTCGAGTAGATTCAGTAAAATTTTTCAAAACCCTAAATAAACGTGTAAACGCCTATTTTAAGGATAATAATATTTCTAAAACTGGAAATTGGAAACTACATTTAAAAACAATTGTAATGTTTTCTTTATTCCTTGCGCCTTACTTTTTAATTTTAAGTTTAGATATCTCACAATGGTGGATGTTAGTTCTTACAATTATAATGGGAGCAGGAATGGCAGGTGTAGGAATGAATGTTATGCATGATGGAAACCATGGGTCTTATTCTTCTAAAAAATGGATAAATAATTTTATGGGAGGAACAATCTATGTTCTAGCGGGAAACGTTTATAACTGGCAGGTACAGCACAATGTTTTGCACCATACGTATACAAATATTCATGGGCATGATGAAGATCTAGATGCTGGAAGGGTTATACGTTTTTCTAAACACTCCAAATGGCATAAAATCCATAAGTTTCAGCATTATTATTCAGTATTCCTTTATGGCTTACTAACATTTAATTGGGCTCTCACTACAGATTTTAAACAAACTAAGAATTATTTGGCAAGAAAACTTTCCTATGGAAAAATGCCTTCACCAA
This sequence comes from Gillisia sp. JM1, assembly GCF_000424645.1. Taxonomy (NCBI): domain Bacteria; kingdom Pseudomonadati; phylum Bacteroidota; class Flavobacteriia; order Flavobacteriales; family Flavobacteriaceae; genus Gillisia; species Gillisia sp. JM1. The sequence goes on along the minus strand of NZ_KE384218.1, from coordinate 936,972 downwards.
CAAAACAGTGGAGCATAATTGCTATCACAAAATTAATATACGTATCTGTTTGGATTGTAATTCCTATGCTTTTTGTTTCTATTGCTTGGTGGAAGATCTTGATTGGCTTTTTTGTAATGCATTATACAGCAGGGCTAATCTTAAGTATTGTATTTCAACTTGCACATGTTGTAAACGAAACCCAAATGCCCTTACCAGACGAAACTGGCTCTATGAAAAATACATGGGCGATCCATCAATTATTCACTACGGTAAATTTTGCTACTAAGAATAGATTGGTCAATTGGTTTACAGGCGGACTTAATCATCAGGTAGAACATCATATCTTCCCTAATATAAGCCATATCCATTATACAAAAATTGCTGAAATCGTAAAACAAACTGCAAGGGAATGTAATTTACCTTATAATGAATTCAAGACTACTAGAGGAGCGATCGCTGCTCACTTTAAATACTTAAAAGAAATGGGCGCTAAACCTATTTCCGCTTAAAAAATTTAATCTTCTGTTTTATGCAAAAACATTTATCTGACCGTATTAATAATTTGGCGACATCTCAAACCTTGGCTATGGCGGCTAAAACCAGAGAACTGAGAGAAGAAGGGAAGGATATAATTGGATTGAGTCTCGGTGAGCCCGACTTTAACACACCCGATTTCATTAAAGATGCCGCAATTCAGGCAATCAATGATAATTATAATAGCTACACTCCTGTAGATGGTTATGTAGAGTTAAAGGACGCCATTATCACTAAATTTAAAAGAGATAACAATCTCACTTATAATAGAGCACAGATTGTAGTATCTACCGGTGCCAAACAATCCTTAGCAAATGCTGCGATGGTATTGCTGAATCCAGGAGATGAAGTCCTTTTACCATGCCCTTACTGGGTAAGCTATGCTGAAATAGTGAAACTTGCAGAAGGTGTCCCTGTAGAAGTTCCAACTACTGTAGAGAGTAATTTTAAAATTACACCTCAGCAACTGAGAGATTCAATCACTCCTAAAACTAAAATGATCTGGTACAGTTCTCCTTGTAATCCAAGCGGAATGGTATATAGCAAGCAAGAGTTAAGAGCCTTGGCAGATGTACTTGTAGATTATCCAAATATTATTATTTTAAGTGATGAAATCTATGAACATATAAATTTTGTAGGTGAGCATGCGTCTATGGCAGATTTTGGTGATATGTATGATCGTACCGTCACTGTGAATGGAGTTTCTAAAGCCTTCGCCATGACAGGATGGAGAATTGGTTACATTGGAGCACCAGAATGGATTGCAAGAGCTTGCAATAAAATGCAAGGACAAATTACAAGTGGTGCGAACTGTATTGCTCAACGAGCTGTAATTACAGCATTACTTGCTCCTGTGAGTGAAATTAAATTTATGGTAGACACCTTCAAGGAACGTCGTAAATTAATTATATCACTAATGGACACTATTAAAGGTTTTAAAACACCAGAACCTGAAGGTGCTTTTTATGTATTTCCAAACATTTCTTATTTCTTCGGAAAAACATTAAAAGGTCATAAGATAAATAACGCAACAGATTTCTCTATGTTTCTGCTAGAAGAAGCATTAGTAGCAACGGTTACAGGAGATGCTTTTGGAAATCCAAATTGTATTCGAATATCCTATGCCGCAAGTGAAGATCAGATAACAGAAGCTTTAAAAAGAATTAAAGAAGCTGTTTCTTAAAGCTAAAAGTATATTAATCAAAAAATCTCCATAGAAATATGGAGATTTTTTTATGTTTTATTTTTGTTGTTTTTATCTATTTCTCCAGAAAAATGGAGTTAATAATATTAAGACTGTAAACAATTCCAGTCTACCAATAAGCATCAAAAAAGCCGACCACCACTTTCCCGCAGCTGGTAAAATGTCATAATTATTAACAGGTCCAAGTCCTCCAAGTGCAGGGCCAATATTACCCAAAGAAGATGCCGCACCTCCAATTGCCGTCATAAAATCTATTCCCATAAAAGCAAATACTAAAGCTCCAATTATAAAGGATAACATATATAGAATAAAAAATCCAAGGATATTGAATACAATTTCTTGTTTTATAGATCTCTTATTATAACGAACCGGTAATATAGCATTTGGGTGCAGACTACGCTTAAATTCTGTGACTCCATTCCTTATTAAAATCAAGTGACGCATTACCTTTACCCCACCAGCAGTAGATCCAGCTGAGCCACCTAAAAACATTAACCCAAAGAACATTACAGTTAAAAATGGAGTCCATAATGTATAATCTGCACTAATAAATCCTGTAGTAGTAATAATCGTAAGTACTTGAAACAAGGAATGTCTAAAAGCACTTTCTCCCTCACCCCAAACCATTGGATGAGCTATAGAAGATAGAGAAACATCTGCCTGATAATAAATAATCAATGAAGCAACAAGAGTACATGAAGCGATAAAGATGCAATACCATTTAAACTCATCGTCATGCAACACTTTCTGAAATTTCCCTTTGAAACTGAAATAACTCAAAACGAAATTAGAACCCGCCAAGAACATAAAAACTATAATTATATATTGAATAATGGGCTGATTATTCCAATACGCAAGGCTAGCATTTTTAGTTGAAAAACCTCCGGTAGAAAGCGTGCTTAAAGAATGATTAATTGCATCGAAGAAGCTCATTCCTGCTACCTTAAGTAATATTGTTTCGGCTACTGTATATAAGAAATAAATAAGCCATAATCTCTTTGCTGTATCGGTAATACGCGGCTTTAACTTATCGGCACTAGGACCTGGTGCTTCCGCAGAAAAAAGCTGCATCCCTCCTATTCCTAATAATGGCAGGATCGCAATGGCTAACACAATAATCCCCATTCCCCCTATCCAATGCGTAAGGCTTCTCCAAAATAAAATTCCTTTTGGAATAGATTCAATATCATTGATAATGGTCGCACCTGTAGTAGTATACCCCGACATTGTTTCGAAAAAAGCATTGGTAAAATCTGGGATTGCTTCAGAAAAAATATATGGTAGTGAGCCACTTAAAGCCATAAAAATCCACCCAAAAGTAACAACAATATATCCTTCTCTTTTTTTGATTTCTTTTCTATGCCCTCTCGTAAAAAACATGAGAACAGTTCCTACAAACATAGTGAGTAATGCAGCCGATGAAATTTGCAAGGCCACTCCATCTTCATAATACCAACTTACAACTACAGCCAATAGCATAAAACCACCATTACATAAAAGGAGTAACCCCATAATGTGTGAGATGATTTTATAATTCAATTTAGGCATTATAGGAAAAGTTTTTCGACTTTATTTATAGATCTTGGTAAGCAGCATACTACAATTCTATCGCCAGCGCGAATCATAAAATCTCCTAAAGCAATTATTCCTTCTCCATCACGGATAATTCCTCCGATGATTGCTGATCTAGGAAAATCTAGATCTTTTATTTTTTTGTCGCAAACTTCAGAAGTTTGCTTCACAATAAATTCTAATAATTCAGCATTCATGTTATTGAGCTTGGTCATAGCTACCACTTCTCCTTTTCTTATAAATCTGAAAATATTATTTGCTGCTAAAAGTTTTTTATTAATAAGTGTATCTATCCCAATAGAATGGCTTAATTGAAAATAATCCATATTTTCTACCAAAGCAATAGTCTTTTTAACACTTTTCGATTTGGCTACAAGACAAGACATAATGTTAGTTTCAGAATTACCTGTTACCGCTATAAATGCATCCATATCATGAATATTTTCTTCCTCTAAAAGCTCTACATTTCTACCATCGCTGTTTATAACTAAGGTATTAGGTAGCTCATCTGCAAGATCAAAGGCTTTTTCACGATTATTTTCTATCAATTTCACATTGAAATTGTTTAGGGATAGATCTAAAGCTGTTTTCTTTCCGATTTTGCTTCCACCAAGAATCATTACATTTTTAATTGTTTGCTTTACCTTCCCTGTAAGCTTATAAAGCTCATCTACACCACTAGCAACAGTAATAAAATAAACTTGATCGCCTTCTTTAAACTGGGTGTCTCCCCTAGGTATAAGGGTATATTGAGTACCAAACCGCTGAATTGCTATTGGTACAAAATGTAATTCTGGAAAAATTTTAGCTGCTTGCTTTACGGTTTTGCCTACAAAAGTTGCCGTTCTAGAAAGACTTACCCCAATCATAGTTAAAGCGCCATTTTCAAATTCGTAACTATCATTAAAAGCAGATTGGTTAAGTAGGAGTTCTATTTCCGTAGCTGCAAGAGCTTCTGGGGAAATAAGCTCATCTATTCCAAATTTATCAAATCCAATTTCCTCTTTATAATCTAAAAACTCGGTATTAGAAATACGGGCAATTGTGCGTTTAGCACCAAGTTGTTTTGCCAAAACGCAAACCGTGATATTAGTAGCTTCACTAGAAGTTACGCCAATCACAAGATCTACATTTTTTACTTGAGCTTCTTTAAGAATCTGAATTGAAGTAGCATCTCCTTTTAAGGTACGTATATCCAGGTGAGTATCTGCATATACTAAATTATCCCTATTATTATCTATAAGAGTAATATCTTGAGATTCGTAGGATAGGAGTTTTGCCAGATGAAATCCAACTTCTCCAGCTCCGGCAATAATAATCTTCATACTTGTATTCCAGTTATACTAAAAATCAAAGATAAGTTATTTTATACAACTGCTTTTAGGTAGTTTCTTAATAATTATACAATCTTATCAACTCTTTTATTGGATATCCCCTATCTTTGAATCAAATTTTTCTGATGGATAAAAAAGTAACGCCCTACAAAGATTCTTCGCTTAACAAAAAAGAGCAGGTAACTCAAATGTTTGATAATATTTCTGAAAATTACGACGGACTTAATCGTGTTATTTCATTTGGAATAGATATTAAATGGCGTAAAAAAGTTGTTGATTTAGTAAAGGAAAGAAATCCAGAAAATATTCTGGACATTGCTACTGGAACAGGGGATTTGGCTATTAACTTAGTAGAAACCGGCGCTAAAGATATAATTGGATTAGATATTTCTGAAGGAATGCTGGAAGTAGGAAGAAAAAAGATTGGAGCTAAGCATCTCTCAGAAAAAATAAAAATGGTTCAAGCAGATTCTGAAGCCCTTCCTTTCGAAGATGGAACTTTTGATGCGATTACTGTAGCATTTGGGGTTAGAAATTTTGAAAATTTAGAAAAAGGACTTTCAGAGATTTATCGCGTTTTAAAACCTAATGGAATTTTTGTAGTTTTGGAAACCTCTGTTCCTACCAAATTCCCCTACAAACAAGGTTATAAATTTTATTCCTCGAAACTGTTACCAGTGATTGGAAAATTATTTTCGAAGGACAAAGCAGCCTACTCCTATTTGAGTGAAAGTGCAGCAGTTTTTCCATATGGAGCAAAGTTCAACAATATTTTAAGTAAAATTGGGTTTATAGATATAGATGATAAGCCTCAAACATTTGGTGTCGCAACCATATACACAGCTTCTAAATAACTATATGAAAAAAATTGTTGCCATTTTAGGGCTTTGTTTGTTCTGTTCTCAAGCAAATGCTCAGATATTTTCAGGAGAAAGCATTATTAATCAAGAAAACATAGATAACAAAAGATGGTCTTGGGGATATTACTTGGGCTTTAATACCTATGATTTTGATTTTGATTATAAACAGTATAGTCCGAGTCCTCTCCTTGGAAAGGATTTTAATATTGAAAGATCGATAGGCTTCAATGTGGGTTTAGTTGGAAGCTTAAAACTAAACCATAATTTCGATCTACGTTTAGAACCTGGTGTCACCTTTAATACCCGAAATTTTCAAGTCACAAAAGCAGATCAAAATACTATCCGGGAGATTAATTCTACTTATGTACATATCCCTTTATTGATTAAATTTTCTGCAGACAGGCTCAACAATTTTAGGCCATTTGTATTAGCAGGGGCTTCTACTTCAATAAATTTATCTAGTAACGAAAATAATCCAGATGATAATAGTGTTGGCCAGTTTAGAATGAAAACCAATACATTTTATTACGAGGTTGGTGTCGGGTTAGATCTATATTTGCCATATTTCAAATTCTCACCTTCATTAAGAGGAATATTCGCTATAAATGATGAATTAGTTAGAGATGCAAATCCAAATAGTATATATACAGGCAATGTGGAACAAATGAGAACTAGGGGTATATTTTTAAATTTTACTTTTCAATAATTTTCCTTCCGTCTAAATTCACTTAATAAAATAGCAGTTGCTGTTGCAACATTTAAACTCTCTGTGTTTTTTGCATTGCTGAATTGAGGAATGTTAATTTTCTTTTCCACTAACTTTTTGATATCTTCAGAAATACCATTGGCCTCATTTCCTAAAATAAGTATAGAGTCTTTAGGCATTTCTGAAACAAATAAATTTTTACCTTCAAGAAAAGTTCCTGCTTTAAGATGAGAATTATTTTCCTTCAGAAATAATGGCAAGTCTACATAATCAATCTTTACTCTTGTAATACTTCCCATGCTAGCCTGAACCACTTTAGAATTGTAACAATCTACCGTATCTAAAGAACACAACAAGGTTTGCACCCCAAACCAATCACAAAGTCTAATTATAGTTCCCAAATTTCCAGGATCCCTTACCCCGTCTAAAGCAATAACCAATCCGTCTAATTTTATTTCAGTTTGAACTGGAATTTTAAAAATAGCCAAAACTATTTGCGGAGTGCTTAAGCTGCTTATTTTTTTTAGTTCAACTTCAGATATTAGATGAGTTTTATCCTGAGCGGCGTTAAAAATATCTTTGGTGGTAAAGAGAGAATACAATTCAAAATTTGATTCTAAAACCTCCTCAATTCCCTTTTTTCCCTCAACAACAAACAGACCCATTTTGGTTCGATGTTTTTTTTGCTCAAGACTTGTTATTAACTTAATTTGGCTTTTGCTAACCATGCAATTAATGTATTTTTGAATCCTTAATTCAGCTTTATTGAAACGCTATCCCGCAAAAATATCGTTATTATTTTTAACCTTGGCATTTTTCATTTCTTGTGATGCTGTAAAAAGAGTCAATAACGACGAATTACTACTTACGGAAAACACCATTTTTCTTAATGGTGAAAAAATTAAGGAATCTAGAATTTACAACCAAGTATACCAGGAGCCTAATGCAAAGCTATTAGGCTCTCCAATTAGACTTCATTTTTATAATCTAGCAAAACAAAATCCAGATTCAGTTTTCCAAAATTGGCTTCAGAAAAAACCAAATAGAATTAAGCGATTAGAGAATATTTATTCTCAAAAACAGGTGGATAAAATTGAAGAATCTTACATAGATCTAAATAAGTGGATCAAAAAAACAGGAGAAGCACCTGTAATTATAAAAGAAGAATTAACCAAAAAATCTAAAAACAGACTTCAAGCCTGGTACTTTAATAATGGTTGGTTTGATGCTGAAATAGATTATGAGATAAAACCTAAAGAAAATAAAAGAGGTGAAATAGATTATTTTGTCACTTCCTATGAGCCCTATATTGTAGATACCATAAACCAAAGAATCGGTTCGGTAGTAATAGATTCCATATACAATGCATATTCTGCCAGTTCCTTAATTACTTCGGGCGTGCAATACAAAACTTTAGATTTTAATGCCGAAAGGGATCGATTGTCCAGATTATTCAGAAATAATGGTGTTTACTATTTCGATCAAGAATATATAAGTTTTGAAGCTGATACTGTAGGAACTAAATATAAGGTAAATGCCACAGTTATAATTAATAACAGACAAGTTACCCAAGGGGATACTACAGCAAGAGTCCCTTTTAAAATACACACCATAAGTAAAGTGAATGTGTTTACAGATTACACTTTTAATAATCGTTATAAACCAGTAACCGATAGCGCTAACTATAAAGGATATAATATTTATAGTTTCGATGAGCTTAAGTATAAACCTCGCGCTATTACAGATGCCATTTTTATAAAACCGGGAGAGATCTTTAAAGATACAGACAGAACCCGAACTTACAACAGAATGAGTTCTTTGCGAGTGTTTAAATACCCCAATATTGAGTACTCATTGGATCCTACTGATAGTACAAACACCGATTTGATAGCAAATATTTTTTTAAGTCCGCAGCCTAAATATTCATTAGGATTCGATTTTGATATTTCTCAAAGTAATATCCAAGATTTTGGGGTTGGCTTTGGGGGCTCGCTTTTAATTCGAAATGTTTTTAAGGGTGCCGAAAATTTTGAGGTTTCAGCTAGAGGAAGTGTTGGTTCCTCTTCAGATGCTGCAAGAGGAAGCTCGCAAGATCAATTCTTCAATATTTCTGAAATTGGTGCAGATATCAAGCTTATTTTCCCTCGGATTTTCATGCCTTTTGATACACAGAAATTTATTCCGAAATACATGTCTCCGTTTACAACCTTAAGTTTAGGGATTAGCACGCAGAACAATATAGGATTAGATAAACGGAACTTGAACGGTATTCTAAATTACAAATGGAATCCTTCAAAAATACTTTCCCATAGACTAGATCTTTTAAATATTCAATATGTCCGAAATTTAAATACAGACAATTATTTTAATGTATATCAAAACTCTTATAAAAACCTAAATGAAATTGTTCAATCTGGAGATGTAGTCACAAACCCGAGCTATATTAATGAAAACGGAGAATTAATTATTCCTACTGGTGCAGAAAATTTCATTAGTGATGTAATTCAAAACGATCCTAATACCTCTGGGGTTTCAACAGATCAAAGACAATTAGTTAATAATATAAGCGAGCGCAAAAATAGACTAACAGAAAATAATTTGATTTTTGGATCAAGTTTTACTTATTTGAGCAATAATAAAGATAATTTATATGATGATGATTTTTCCCGATTTCGGTTTAAGATTGAAACTGCAGGAAATTTTCTAGCTGCTTTTTCGAGTCTGACAGGGGCGAAAAAAGATAATCAGGGGAGATACGATCTTTTAGGAGTAAATTATTCTCAATACGTTAAAACCGAAATAGACTATATAAAACATTGGGATTGGGGAAATAAAAACATTTTTGCCATAAGAGCATTTTCAGGTATTGCCATTCCTTATGGAAATGCTAATAGCATACCATTTATTAGAAGTTTTTTTGCAGGAGGACCTAATGACAACAGAGCTTGGCAAGCCTATGACCTGGGTCCAGGTAGTACTGGAGGAAAAAACGAATTTAATGAAGCCAATTTGAAATTGGCGTTTAATGCAGAGTATAGATATAATCTTTTTGGAGCCTTAAATAGTGCGTTTTTTATTGATGTTGGAAACATTTGGAATGTGCTGGATATCGTGGAAGATCCTGCCGCTACTTTCACTTCACTATCAGATCTTAAAGATATTGCTATTGGTTCTGGAGCTGGCTTGAGATACGATTTTAATTTTTTCGTGTTGCGATTCGATGTTGGTCTTAAAACTTATGATCCGTCAAGAGCTCTGGGTGCTAGATGGTTTAAAGATTACAATCTATCCCATGCTGTTTATAACGTAGGCATCAATTATCCGTTCTAAACAAACTAATTTTCTTATTTTTGTAAATCTTAATTTAAACTAACTAATATGAGTCATAATATAAAACCAGGGGTTGCTACTGGAAAAGAAGTACAAGAAATTTTTAAGTACGCAAAAGAAAAAGGATTTGCTCTTCCCGCAGTAAATGTGGTTGGTTCTAGCACTGTAAACGCCGTTATGGAAACTGCAGCAGATCTAAACTCTCCGGTTATTATTCAGTTCTCAAATGGAGGTTCACAGTTTAATGCAGGGAAAGGACTTTCTAATGAAAATCAAAAAGCAGCTATTGCTGGTGGGGTTGCAGGAGCTTTACACATCCACGAGCTTGCAAAGGCTTATGGAGCAACCGTGATCTTACATACAGATCATTGCGCTAAAAAATTATTGCCTTGGATAGATGGACTTTTGGATGCAGGAGAAAAGTTCTACAAAGAACATGGCAAACCATTGTACAGTTCTCATATGATAGATCTTTCTGAAGAATCTATTGAAGAGAATATTGAGATATGTAAAAAATATCTTGAAAGAATGAGCAAGATGGGAATGACCTTAGAGATCGAACTAGGAATAACTGGAGGTGAAGAAGATGGAGTAGACAACACCGATGTAGATGATTCTAAATTATACACACAACCCGAAGAGGTAGCTTATGCTTTTGAAGAGCTGAGCAAAGTGAGTGATCAATTTACTATTGCTGCAGCCTTTGGAAATGTGCATGGAGTTTACAAACCAGGGAATGTAAAACTAACTCCAAAAATTCTTAAGAATTCTCAAGAATATTTAAGTAAGAAGCATGGATTAGGAGATAATCATATAGATTTTGTTTTTCACGGTGGAAGTGGATCTTCCGTAGAAGAAATTAGAGAAGCTATTGGTTATGGAGTTATAAAAATGAATATAGATACCGATCTTCAATATGCCTTTGCTGAAGGAATTCGTGATTATATGGGAGACAAAAAAGAATATTTAAAAGCCCAAATCGGAAATCCTGACGGAGCAGAAGTGCCTAATAAGAAATATTACGACCCAAGAGTTTGGTTACGTGCTGGTGAAGTCACTTTTAAGAATAGACTTAAACAAGCATTTGAAGACCTTAATAACGTAAATACACTTTAATAAAACGAAAACTGAAATAATTATTAATTATTTCAGTTTTTTCATTAGAATATAAATTATGGCTTGGTTTAAAAGAACACAAAAAGGAATTCAAACTGCCACTGAAGATAAGAAAGATGTACCAAAAGGATTATGGTATAAATCACCTACAGGGAAGATAGTAGATGCGGACCAATTAGAGAAGAATTTCTATGTAAGCCCAGAAGATGGATATCATGTTAGAATTGGAAGCAAAGAATATTTTAAAATTCTTTTTGACGACAACAAATTCAAAGAGCTTGATAAAAATATAGAATCTAAAGATCCATTAAAATTTACGGACACTAAAAAATATACCGAGAGATTAAAAGCTGCACAAGAAAAAACTGGACTTACAGATGCTGTGAGAACCGCAGTTGGAAAGTCTAAAGGTAATGAACTAGTAATTGCCTGTATGGACTTTAGTTTCATAGGAGGATCTATGGGTTCTGTTGTAGGTGAAAAAATTGCCCGAGCAGCAAATCACGCCTTAATAAATAATATCCCATTCATGATCATCTCGAAATCTGGAGGTGCAAGAATGATGGAAGCTGCATTATCTTTAATGCAAATGGCCAAAACATCTGTGAAATTAGCACAATTGGCAGATGCCAATATTCCTTATATTTCATTATGTACAGATCCAACTACAGGAGGAACTACAGCCTCTTTCGCAATGTTAGGAGATATTAATATTTCTGAACCTGGAGCGCTTATTGGATTTGCAGGACCAAGGATTGTAAAAGATACCACAGGGCAAGATTTACCAAAGGATTTTCAGACTGCAGAGTATTTAAAAGATCATGGGTTTTTGGACTTTATAACCCCAAGATCTGAATTAAAAGATAACGTGAATTTATATTTGGACTTAATTTTAAATCAGCCAGTTAGAAGTTAAATTAGGATGTTTTAGTAATTCCTTTTACTTGATCAATAAAAGATTTCACTTCTATAAGGTTTAATAAAAATATAGTATATTTGCGCCTTGACAGAAATACTGTCTGTACATAAAAATCATTAAAATTAATATTGGAATGTATTTAACTAAGGAAGAAAAGCAAGAGCTTTTTAAAAAACACGGAAATAGTGCCAAAAACACTGGATCCGCAGAAGGTCAAATCGCATTGTTCACACAACGTATTTCACACCTTTCTGGACATTTAAAAACAAATCGTAAAGATTATAATACTGAGCGATCTCTTGTAAGATTAGTAGGTAAAAGAAGAAATCTACTTGATTATTTAATGAAGAAAGATGTCTTAAGATACCGTGCTATCGTAAAAGAATTAGGATTAAGAAAATAATTTTCAGGGGAGCTATATGCTCCCTTTTTTTTATTCGTATTAATATAACTTCTCACTGTCTTTAGAATTATTTTAAAATTTTACTCTTAGCAAAGTCAAAGAGTAGTTTTTCATTGGTCACACAACAACCACACAACAACACAACTTGTTCGTCCAGAAAGACGAAGACCATTGTATAACACACGATTTGCATTCATGCAAATTGGAATTGAAAAAAAACAATATGATACCAAAAGTTTTTAAAGAGGTTATCGATCTTGGGGATGGTAGAGAAATTTCTATCGAAACCGGAAAATTAGCAAAACAGGCACACGGATCCGTAGTGGTTCAGTCTGGAAAATGCATGATGCTTTGTACTGTAGTTTCTAACTACGAACAAAAGGATTTGCCATTCTTACCTTTAACGGTAGATTACCGTGAAAAATTTGCAGCAGCAGGACGTTACCCAGGTGGTTTCTTTAAAAGAGAAGCACGCCCTAGTGATGGTGAAGTTTTAACAATGCGTTTAGTGGATCGTGTACTACGCCCATTATTCCCGAAAGATTACAGTGCTGAAACACAAGTAATGATTCAGTTAATGTCTCATGATGAAGATGTGATGCCAGATGCTATGGCAGGTCTTGCCGCTTCTGCAGCAATTCAATTATCAGATTTCCCTTTTGAATGTGCTATCTCTGAAGCCAGAGTAGGACGTGTAAATGGTGAGTTTGTAATCAACCCAACTAGAGCACAGTTATTAGAATCTGACATAGATATGATGATTGGAGCTTCTGCAGATTCTGTAATGATGGTGGAAGGTGAAATGGATGAAATTTCTGAAGAAGAAATGACAGAAGCCATTAAGTTCGCTCATGAAGCTATTAAACTTCAGATTGATGCACAACACCGTTTAGCTGATGCTTTCGGGAGAAAAGAAGTACGTGAGTATGACCGCGCTGTTGAAAATGAAAGTTTAGCGAAGAAAGTTCATGATATGGCTTATGATAAAGTCTATGCTGTTGCAAAAGCTGGTTCTTCTAAGCAAGAACGTACAACCGCATTCGCTAACATCAAAGAAGAGGTGAAAGCATCTTTCTCTGAAGAAGAATTAGAAGAATATGGTGGCTTAGTCTCAGACTACTATCGCAAAGCTGAAAAAGCTGCAGTTCGTGACCTTACACTTAACGAAGGTCTACGTTTAGACGGTCGTAGGACTGACGAAGTACGTGACATCTGGTGTGAGATTGATTATTTACCTTCTGTACACGGATCTGCAATCTTTACACGTGGAGAAACTCAGGCATTAGCTACAGTAACTTTAGGTACTTCTAGAGACTCAAATAAAATAGATATGCCATCTTATGAAGGAGAAGAAAATTTCTACCTTCACTATAACTTCCCTCCTTTCTGTACTGGTGAAGCAAGACCTATTCGTGGAACATCTCGTAGAGAAGTTGGTCACGGTAACTTGGCTCAACGTGGATTAAAAGGAATGGTACCAGATGATTGTCCTTACACAGTACGTGTAGTTTCTGAAGTTTTAGAATCTAACGGTTCTTCTTCTATGGCAACTGTTTGTGCTGGAACAATGGCAATGATGGATGCAGGGATACAGATGAAGAAGCCAGTTTCTGGGATTGCAATGGGATTAATTTCTGATGCTGAATCTGGAAAATATGCAGTATTATCTGATATTCTTGGTGATGAAGATCACTTGGGAGATATGGATTTTAAAGTAACTGGAACGGCAGATGGTATTACCGCTTGCCAGATGGATATTAAGGTTAAAGGATTAGGTTACGAGATTCTTGTGAGTGCATTAAAACAAGCAAGAGAAGGTCGTTTACACATTCTTGAGAAAATAACTGACACTATTGCTGCTCCTAGAGCAGATGTGAAAGAATATGCTCCAAAAATGGTTTCCGTTCGTATTAAAAATGAATTTATTGGTGCATTAATTGGACCAGGAGGAAAAGTTATTCAAGAACTTCAAAAAGAAACTGGATGTACGATCGTTATTAACGAAGATCCAGTAACCGAAGAAGGTATTGTTGAAATTTTGGGAACAGGACGAGAAGGAATCGACGCGGTATTAGCGAAGATTGATTCTATCACCTTTAAGCCAGAAGTGGGATCTGTATATGAAGTAAAAGTAATCAAGATGTTAGATTTTGGTGCTGTTGTAGAATATTTGGATGCACCAGGAAACGAAGTATTATTACACGTATCTGAGTTAGCTTGGGAACGTACAGAAAATGTAAGCGATGTTGTAAACATGGGCGATGTGTTTGATGTAAAATACTTTGGCCTAGACAAACGTACACGTAAAGATAAAGTTTCTCGTAAGGCCTTGATGGACAAGCCAGAAGGTTATGTTGCACCTAAGCCAAGAGAAAATAACGACAGAGGTCGTGATAACAGAGGATCTAGAGATTCTAGAGGACGTGATGATAGAGATCGCAAGCCTAGAGAAAATAGAGACTAAGCTATTAAAATTAGTTTAAAGAGGTCGATTGAAAAATCGGCCTCTTTTTTTTGTGCGAGTTTTTAAATAAATTTATTTGCGTTAGGGATTGCAGCAAAAAGCCCGAAGCGACCACAGGGAGTGAGGACTTGAAGCGAAAAGCCCGACCGTGAAATCCATTTTTATGGATTGAGGGGGAGCGCCCAAAAAGAATTAGTAGGACTTTTGTAACATTTTCGTGAATTCTTACGTATAACTTAATACAAGAGCTATTCACAATTAAAAATCCAGGGAGAAGATAGATGAGACAACTTAAAATTACGAAGCAGGTAACTAACAGAGAAACCGCTTCGCTAGATAAGTATTTGCAAGAAATTGGTAAAGTAGACCTAATTACTGCTGAAGAAGAGGTAGAATTAGCACAAAAAATTAAAGCGGGTGATGACCGTGCACTAGAGAAATTAACAAAAGCGAACTTGCGTTTTGTCGTTTCGGTAGCAAAGCAATATCAAAATCAGGGATTAACTCTTCCCGATCTTATTAACGAAGGAAATTTAGGATTAATTAAAGCTGCGAAACGTTTTGATGAAACTCGTGGTTTTAAATTTATATCCTACGCAGTATGGTGGATTAGACAATCTATCCTGCAAGCATTGGCAGAGCAATCTCGTATTGTACGTTTGCCATTGAATAAAATTGGTTCTATAAACAAGATCAATAAAACATTCGCTTTTCTTGAACAATCTCATGAGCGCCCACCAAGTGCTGAAGAAATTGCAAAAGAACTGGATATGACTATTAATGACGTAAAGGAATCTATGAAGAATTCTGGCCGTCACGTATCTATGGATGCTCCTTTGGTAGAAGGTGAAGACTCTAACTTGTATGACGTTTTACGTTCTGGGGAGTCTCCTAATCCGGATAGAGAATTATTACATGAATCTCTTAGAACAGAAATAGAACGCGCTTTAGAAACGCTTACTCCACGTGAAGCAGATGTTATTAGATTGTATTTTGGTCTTGGTGACCAACACCCTATGACATTAGAAGAAATAGGCGAAACTTTTGATCTTACTCGTGAGAGAGTTAGACAGATCAAAGAAAAAGCGATTAGAAGATTGAAACATACTTCTAGAAGCAAAATCTTAAAAACATACTTGGGATAAATTTCCCATAACGATGACAACAGTATATTCCCGATATCTATTGGGATAACTGTTCGTTTTTTGATTGATGAATGACCTCGGAGTGATGACCGGGGTTTTTTCATGTCTAAATTTTATTTGATAACATTGAAAATACCATTAAACAGTTTATAATTATTGTTATTTTAGTAAAATGTAACCTATAATCTTATCTCCATGCGTTATGCAATTAGCTACGTAAGTTCTGTAAATTCCAATCTTACTGAAGATGATATTCTTAAAGTACTGAAATACACGAGAAACTGGAATAATGACAATGGTATCACCGGGATACTTCTCTATTCTGACGGAAATTTTTTTCAAGTACTCGAAGGTGAAAAAGACCTACTGAAATCCCTATTGTCAAGAATCGAAAAAGATGAAAGACATTATAATGTGATGGTGATTTTCGAAAAAGAAGTATCTGAAACAAAATTTGATGACTATCAATCGGATTTTATTTCCTTGGATTCTCGCTTTCAGTCTAGAAATTTAGCGCTCTACTTCTCTCAAATTGAGAAATTAAATCCTAAAATTCAGAGTTCTGTGCGTTATATTTTAAACAATTTTGCTGAGGGCATCTAATCCTTATAGCTTTTTTTTTAAAATAATTCAGAGGATAATTATAAATTACACATATTGTCCGCCACAGTTTTGTCTGCTGATTTATCGGTTTTCAATCTGAGCAAAAATGATCTATATAATAGAAGCAGATCAATTGTAAATCGATATTAAGTATTAAGTACAAAAATAGTTCTACGTATTTTTAGTGTATCCGCTTTGCCGCTTATTAAATATTCTAAACATTAATAATGCAATACTTTTGTTTACCCTCATCCTATATACATCAAAAAAATTTAGTGTTATTCCAAATTATGAGAATAAGACCTCCCTTGAGGACTGGGTTAAAGGAATATTTGGCTTAGATATATTGAAATTAACTTTTAGGACTGTTTACGGATAAAATTATCGTTTTATTGGTAGTAATATATTTGAAGTTTGAAACACACTAAAAAGTAAAATCTCAATTCCATAACTGGAATAAAATTCCAGTAAAGTCACAACAGTTTAGTCCACCCTAAAATTGAGATCTCTGTTTGATTCTTGATTGGTGAGTGTAAAATCGGAATAATTCTGGGGTTGTTTCATTTTATGATTTTTAGTGATATTAAATAAATTACAACAAATAATTTCAAATTGGTTTATTTAAATAACTAGCTTGCGGGTTAACCTATTAACCCCATAATCATGCATTACGCCATTAGTTATGTAAGTTCTGCCAACGAAAACCTTACAGAAACAGAAATTAAAAAAATTCTGGATTCTAGTAAAAAAAGAAACATTGACCGTGGCATAACTGGGATCCTTCTTTTTTTAGAAGGCAATTTTTTTCAGGTATTAGAAGGTGAAATGGAGACCTTAAAGGCTCTTTTTCAAAAGATAAAATATGATTTCCGCCATTACAATGTAATGGCAATTTTTGAAAAGGAAATTGACGAAGCAAATTTTGAGGGGTATTCCGCAGACTTTATAACCCTTAATTCTCAAATTCAGGAAGAGGATTTTGGCAGATATTTATCTCAGGTTGAAACTTTAAATCCTTCCATACAAACTTCTGTTAAAAAGATCATGAATAATTTCTCCGAAGGAATATATTAGCGCTACAAATCTTAATATTTTATACTTAAAGTCCAAATTTGTTCTATTGAGTAGTATACAAACAATTATATTGCTTGTTTCCGCCATACCATAATTTTTTCAACAACACATTTTAGCTGGTTTTAGACCCTGAAACTCCCGAGGCTTCGGTACAGGTGAAGTGACCATTTTTAAGTGAATAATTGATCAATTCACATAATACGGATATTCAATATTCAGATTTGAATAATTTCATATCATCATTTAAAATTGTGTTAATCAATCGAAAATATTTTCATGTTTTGGCCCTTTTAACTAAATTCAACTAAGTATATAGGGAAAATTATGGAAAGTGATAAAGTATTTGTTGCAGGGGCATCGGGAGTCCTAGGACTCGAAATAGTTAAGCTTCTTTCAGAAAAAAAAATTCCTATTAGAGTAATTACGAGTTCTGAAGAAGGAGAGAAAAAATTATCTCCCTACCCTAACGGTATCTGGCAAGCAGATGTTTCTTTTCAAAGTGCAGAACTAAAAAATATTAACAAGGATATTTCATTTGTGATTTCTGCAATGGGTAAGAATCTCAGTTTTTTTTCCTCTTCCTATAATTCTTTTTATGAAACTGATTTTAAAGCAAATAAGAATATTCTTGAGGATGCAGTAAAAAACAAGGTGAAAAAATTTATTTATATTTCAATCAAGGGAGCTGATATTTCAGAAGACTATACCATCCCGAAAGCACTTAAACTTTTTGAAGAAGAATTA
The DNA here is from genome assembly GCF_000424645.1 of Gillisia sp. JM1. Classification (NCBI taxonomy): domain Bacteria; kingdom Pseudomonadati; phylum Bacteroidota; class Flavobacteriia; order Flavobacteriales; family Flavobacteriaceae; genus Gillisia; species Gillisia sp. JM1. The sequence continues at coordinate 918,982 of NZ_KE384218.1, read as the reverse complement.
ATAGCTTCAGGCTTGAATTATACATTTTTTAGACCTGTTGGTTTATATTCATGTTTAGACGATCCCGCAATAATGGAAAAACGAAAGGTAATTCCTATTGTGGGTTCTGGGAATGCACGAACTAATAGTATACATCAAACCGATCTTGCAGAAGTAGTAGTAAAACATTTGCACGAAGAACCAAATATAATTGAAGTTGGTGGTCCCCTAATCCATACGAGAATGGAAATGGCAGAAATGATTAAAGAAAAAATTGGAGCTCAGATCATTAAAGTACCAAAAAATGTTCCTGAAATAGGATTTGCTATTCCAAAATTTTTTAGTAATAATTTGGGCGATAAACTTGATTCTTTTAATTTTATTACTACCCATGATATGATAGCAGAAAACATGGGGCAATTACATTTAAGGAATATCTGGAAAGCTTAGATTTAAAGAAATTACCATAATGACTGAAAACTATGATGCGATTATTACTGGTAGTGGATCAAATGGATTGGCTGCCGCTATTTATCTTCAGCAAAACGGATTAAAAACCGCGATTTTTGAACAAGCCTCCACTCCAGGAGGAGCCACCAGAACAGAGGAGTTAACGCTCGAGGGTTTTAAACACGATGTGGGTTCTGCTATTCTTCCACTTGGATACGCATCTCCTTTCTTCCGTAATTTGCCATTAGAGGATTTTGGTTTAGAATGGATATTTCCAGAAATACCTTACTCCCACCCTTTTACAGATGGAACTGCTCTCTCGTGTTATCAAGACCTTAATAAAACCGCAGATCAGCTTGGAGAGGACAGGCAAGCCTATCTAAATATTTTTGAATCGATTGTGAAAAACTGGAATAACCTGGATAAAGACCTGTTAGCACCTTTAGGGATTCCAGAACATCCAGTTGATTTTTTAAAATTTGGTTTAAAAGCCCTTCCCTCAGCCAAGCTATTGGCAGATCATTATTTTAAAAATGAAAAAACCAAAGCTTTTTTTTATGGCTCTGCAGCTCATTCCACTTTGCCTCTTACCAATATCGCTTCTGCCTCATTTGGACTTGTATTAACCACAATAGCTCATAAATTTGGCTGGCCATTTCCTAAGGGCGGAGCTCAGAATTTCACGAATTCGCTTCTGGCATACTACCGTTCCCTTGGGGGAGAGTTGTTTCTCAACAATAAAATTGAGCACTTGGAACAATTACCAAATGCTAAAGCTTATTTGTTTGATCTTACTCCAAAACAGCTTCTGAATATAAAAGGATTTGATTTCAATAACCTATACAAATCTAGAATGGCAGCTTACAATTACGGCGCTGGAATATTTAAAATAGATTGGGCCTTGAGCGAACCTATTCCGTTTACTAATGAAAATTGCCGAAAATCCGGAACTGTACATATTGGATTTTCTACCCAAGAAATAGAGGAATCGGAAAAAGGAATACATAAAAAAAAGATGACAGATACACCTTACGTCCTGATCGCCCAACATAGTAATTTTGATAAAACTAGAGCCCCGGAGGGAAAATATACAGCCTGGGGCTATGTTCATGTTCCAAATGGAAGTATAAAAGATTATTCAGAAATAATTGAAAATCAGATTGAACGTGCAGCACCGGGTTTTAAAGATATAATCCTGCAGCGTTCAAAGATGAACACCGTTCAATTACAACACTGGAATCCCAATTTAATAGGGGGAGATATCAACGGAGGAAAACAGGATATAACGCAACTATTCACTAGACCAATTATCACTTTATCCCCTTATTCAACACCCGATCCAAGGGTTTATATTTGTTCCTCCTCTACACCACCAGGTGGTGGAGTTCATGGAATGTGCGGTTTTAATGCGGCTAAAAAGGTTATAGAAGATCATTTTAAAAATTAACAATTAAAATTAATACTATGAGATATGCTATAGTATATGTAAGTACAGCTTCCGATGAATTGGAAAAAAAAGAAATTGAAAATATTTTGAATTCAAGTAAAACATGGAATAACCAAAATGACATAACCGGACTTTTACTTTTTTCTGATGGGAATTTTTTTCAAATTATAGAAGGTGAAAAAAAGAAAATTTCTGAACTATTCGATACTATAAAATCAGATAAGCGCCATCATGATATTATTCAGATATTTGGGAAAGATATCCATAAAGAGGCTTATGATGGATTTGCTTGTGATTTTGTTTTAGATTCTGCCGATTATGACCAAGAGAAATTTCAACATTATTTAAATCAGACAAAGGTTTTAGAGAAGAGTGCTCAAATAGCTGTGGAAAATATATTGAAGGTTTTTTTACCTATTTAGAAAGAAGGAACCTATTTTTCTTGCTATTTTTGTGCGCACTATAACGACACACAATACTTATGAGCACAAAATTAATTGCCCCTTCTGTATTAGCAGCCGACTTTGGGAATTTACAAAGAGACCTGGAAATGATAAATAATAGTGAAGCCGACTGGTTTCATATTGATATTATGGATGGTGTTTTTGTTCCAAATATTTCTTACGGAATGCCGGTTTTAAAGGCTATTGCAAAACACGCAAAAAAGACTATTGATGTTCACTTAATGATCGTAGATCCGGATAGATACATCAAAGAATTTGCTGAGCTTGGATCTGATATTCTAACGGTACATTACGAAGCATGTACGCATCTTCATAGAACCATTCAGGCTATTAAAGCTGAAGGCATGAAAGCGGGTGTTGCTCTAAATCCTCATACTAATGTAGATTTATTGAAAGATACCATCAAAGATATCGACCTAGTTCTTATAATGAGCGTTAATCCAGGATTTGGTGGTCAGAGTTTTATTGAAAACACTTATAATAAAGTGAAACAATTAAAAACGATTATTGAAAATGCTGGTGCCAAAACACTAATTGAAGTTGATGGTGGAGTAACCGATAAAAATGCAGCAGCGTTAGCTAAAGCAGGAGCAGATGTTCTGGTTGCCGGAAGTTATGTGTTTAAAGCTTCCAATCAAATAGAAACTATTAAAGGACTTAAGGAAATTGCAAATTCATAAAACATTAGACATCGTTATTATTGGGGGAGGTCCAATTGGGATTGCCTGCGGACTGGAAGCTAAAAAACATGGATTAAGCTATGTTATTTTAGAAAAAGGATGCTTGGTAAATTCTATTTACCACTACCCTACTAATATGACATTCTTTTCTACTTCTGAAAAATTAGAATTAGACAACATACCTTTTATAAGCACCAATCCGAAGCCGCATAAAGCTGAAGCTTTAGAGTATTATAGAAGGATCACGACTTCCAATGAATTGAATATTCATTTATTTGAAAAAGTGAATTCTGTAGAAACCCTGGAAAATAAGCTTCATAAAGTAACAACCACAAAAGCTTCTTACACTTCCAAAAACATAATTGTTGCCACAGGCTTTTATGACATTCCAAACTATTTGAATATTCCCGGAGAAGATCTTCCAAAAGTGAGTCATTATTATAACGATCCGCATTACTATGCAACTCAAAAAACTATTGTAGTAGGTGCAAGTAATTCTGCTGTAGATGCCGCATTGGAGATCTACCGTAAAGGTGGAGATGTTACTATGGTAGTGCGAGAAAAAGCTATAGGAGAGCGAGTAAAATATTGGGTGAGACCAGATATAATTAATCGTGTAGAAGAAGGTAGTATCAAGGCATATTTTTCCTCCTCAATAAAAGAAATCACGGAAAAGGATATTCTTATTGATACTCCAGACGGACAAATAAGAATAGAAAATGATTTTGTAGTGTTGCTCACAGGATATCGTCCAAATTTTGAATTTTTGAAATCTATCGGGATATCCCTTTCTCCAGATGAAAAGAGAATTCCAACCTATAATGAAAACACAATGGAAACCAATATTCCAGGAATTTATCTGGCGGGAGTAATTTGTGGAGGAATGGAAACTCACAAGTGGTTTATAGAGAATTCCAGAATTCATGCAAAAATGATTCTTGACGACATTGCGAAAACAAATCAAGAACCTCGGGACAATGAGGTATATTCCGATGGTTCGGGAGTAAAATAACTTCAAAATTTCAATGCATCCCGATAACTCTCAATACGGGAAATTTGACCCTCCTTGAGGCATTAAAAAAAGAGAGGAACTTAAATTTAAGTTCCTCTCTTTTTTTAATATTTAATTTTGTTATTTACAATACCACAACTTCGGCATCCCTATAATTATATTTTCTTCTATTCAGCAATCGTCCATAAAAAGCAAAATCATCATTTTCATATTTAAAAGAATTATCTAACCATTTATTCGATTTCTTAATTGGAAAAGAGAAAATCTCTATTACTGGATAATGAGAATCGGTTGCAGTTGTATCTTCCACCCCAATTTCTATTGCTTTCTCTTCCTTATTAAAAGATACATATTTTGCTAGAAAATTATATTTAATTAGATCTATAAAGTCTTCAGATAATTCTTCACATTCAATGCAATTTTTCAAATAATCTTTAACAATTACCCTCATAGCAGTTTCAATTTCGAACTTATTGTAGTAGGTTATCATAAATATTGTTTGTCGTTTGGAAGATAAATTTACTTTAATCCACTTAGTATCAACTCATTTTATAGAAGGTTTAACGAGGCTTCCTAATATTATCAAAAAATCAAATGCCTCAGTTTTTTGGCTGAAGCATTTGTCCATGATTAATTGATTGGTTAATTATTCTACTATAATTCGCTTGTCATAGGAGTGTCCAGTAGCTGTTGTAAGCTTTAAAATATAGATTCCGCTCATTAAATTTTTACGTTCAAAAATCACGTCTTTATTTTCCAAAGCTTTTAAAGATCCAGTAAACAAGGTTTCAATTAGTCTTCCAGAGTAATCATAGACTCTAAGAATGACATTAGAATCTTCATTAACACTAAACCTAACTGTAGAAACGGAAACTACTGGATTAGGAGTCATCGTTAAGCTCTCCAAAACTTCCGGCTGCAGGTCTTGCATAATAATAGGAGTACCTTTAGTCACAACTTCCTGGCCTTTTCCTTTAGGTTTGTGGATCACGATGGAGCCACCGCCAATTACGGTTGAAGCATCAGCATTTTCTGCAACACCTAACTCGTTGTCATAAATAACCTGACTAGAAGAACCGCTCGCAAAAACTTTGATCCTGAATTTGTCAAGGCCATCACCACCTAGTCCATTTCCATCGATTACGGTGACGATAAACTTATGACTGCCAGATCCGTTCACGGTACCATTACCTCGATAAGTGGCTTTTTTATCGCCAGATATAACCAAGGACATATTATCATAAGAACTGCTCTTAAAGTGGAAATCTCCTTCTTTAAATTGGAAGTTGGTGTTACCATCAACTTCCGTTGTATTGGTTTTGCCAGTTTTATATTTGGCCACAAATCCGAAGTTTGCTTTACCTTCAATTAATGGGCTATTAACCAATGCTCCAGGTTTAGAATAAATCCATCCACCACCGGTAACAAAGCCGCCAGCAGGATCGTAGATCACTAAATAGTCCGGATAAGTCACCGTTGTATTGTTTTCGCAAGCATCTGTTACTGATAAAGTCACCGTATAAACTCCCGTGGGCAATAAGGTCGACAAACTAATTGTTCTATCAGAAACCACCGCATCCACATAAATAAAATTCACACCATCACTTGAAAAACTAAAGACTGGAGTTTTTAGTGAACTACAATCAGAATAATTGGCTGATATATTGAAAGCGGTTCCAACTTGTACAGGAGCAGTTGGCGAAGTAAGGTTTGTTACTTCTGGTTCTTTGGTATCCTGAACAGTGATAGTTTGTGAACAACTAGATGAATTTCCATTAATGTCGGTAGCAGTAAAAGTCCTTTTGATTGTATAATTATTAGGACAGCTACCTGGAATGATTTCATCTGATGAATTGATTGAAGCTACTCCACAATTATCAGTGGCTGTTGCATTTCCTGTATTAGCGGTCGAGGTATCATCTCCACATTCTAAGGATTTATCAATAGGGCACGTAATCACTGGCGCTTCATCGTCGATAACCGTAACAGTGAACGAGCAGCTTGTTGCATTACCACTTGCATCGGTTACAGTAAAAGTATTGGTCGTGGTTCCTACAGGGAACGTAGATCCGCTCGCAAGACCTGATGTCTGAGTGGTGGTTGAACCGGAACAGTTATCAGTTCCTACAGGTGCAGTATAAGTTACCACAGCACCGCAAACACCAGCATCATTGCTTTGTGTGATCGGAGCAGGACAAGTGATGGCAGGCGCTTCTGTATCATTGACCGTAACACTGAATGAGCAGCTTGTTGCATTACCACTTGCATCGGTTACCGTAAAGGTATTGGTCGTGGTTCCTACAGGGAACGTAGATCCACTCGCAAGACCTGCTGTCTGAGTGGTTGTAGAACCAGAACAGTTATCAGTTCCTACAGGTGCAGTATAAGTTACCACAGCACCGCAAACACCAGCATCATTGCTTTGTGTGATCGGAGCAGGACAAGTGATGGCAGGCGCTTCTGTATCATTGACCGTAACACTGAATGAGCAGCTTGTTGCATTACCACTTGCATCGGTTACAGTAAAGGTATTGGTCGTGGTTCCTACAGGGAATGTAGATCCGCTCGCAAGACCTGCTGTCTGAGTGGTGGTTGAACCAAAACAGTTATCAGTTCCTACAGGTGCAGTATATGTTACCACAGCACCGCAAACACCAGCGTCATTGCTTTGTGTGATCGGACTAGGACAAGTGAGGACAGGCGCTTCTGTATCATTGACTGTAACAGTGAACGAGCAGCTTGTAGAGTTACCACTTGCATCGGTTACAGTAAAGGTATTGGTCGTTGTTCCTACAGGGAACGTAGATCCGCTCGCAAGACCTGCTGTCTGAGTGGTGGTTGAACCAGAACAGTTATCAGTTCCTACAGGTGCAGTATAAGTTACCACAGCACCGCAAACACCAGCATCATTGCTTTGTGTGATCGGAGCAGGACAAGTGATGGCAGGCGCTTCTGTATCATTGACCGTAACAGTGAATGAGCAACTTGTTGCATTACCACTTGCATCGGTTACAGTAAAGGTATTGGTCGTGGTTCCTACAGGGAACGTAGATCCGCTAGCAAGACCTGCTGTCTGAGTGGTTGTAGAACCAGAACAGTTATCAGTTCCTACTGGTGCAGTATATGTTACCACAGCACCGCAAACACCAGCATCATTGCTTTGTGTGAGCGGTGCAGGACAAGTGATGACAGGCGCTTCTGTAACATTGACCGTAACACTGAATGAGCAGCTTGTTGCATTACCACTTGCATCGGTTATAGTAAAGGTATTGGTCGTGGTTCCTAAAGGGAACGTAGATCCGCTCGCAAGACCTGCTGTCTGAGTGGTTGTAGAACCAGAACAGTTATCAGTTCCTACAGGTGCAGTATATGTTACCACAGCACCGCAAACACCAGCATCATTGCTTTGTGTGATCGGAGCAGGACAAGTGATGGCAGGATTTTGATTGTCATTGACTGTAACAGTAAAGCTACAGATACTAGACCCACAAGAATTAGTCGCTTTTACAGACACGTTTGTGGTGCCTTTATTAAAAGTTAATCCACTCCCCGTTCCAGAACCTGAACCAGTAGTTGATCCACTAAATGTATATGAAAAAGTTGGTGTGGGCGATCCAGTTGATGTTACAGAATAGGTAACATTAGCCGTGCAAAGACCAGATGAAGTATTTGCGGTATGATTACCAGGACAATTTATTTTCGGTGCTGTACAAACAATGTAATTAGCAGTATAGGTAACTGCACCATTACTTACGTCACCACGAACACAAATTACTCTTGGATTAGAGATATCTGGAAAACTAAAACTCGTGTTGGATGTCCATTTATCAAAAACCTCACCAAGTGAGTTTGTAGCTGGAGCAGTTAGTTGTACTGAATGCATACTCGTAACAGCAATAGAATAAGTATTTCCTGTGTCTGCAGAACCACTTGAGTTTGTTCCGGATCCAGTACAATTTAAAGAATTAGTCAATCTAGCAGATACAGTTATGGCGCCAGAAGAAGTCTTAACTCTTACATTTGCATCAGTAAATTCCGTAACAGCAGTTCTGCCTGAAATCTGGCCTGTTGCCGTCAACACAAAAGATACTCCCAAGTGATTTTCCTTAATCAAAAATTGATCATTATAAATATTCCCAATGGCATCAGCAATTGCAAAAATATCATGGGAATTTACACAGGTCTCAGGCTTGGGTGTTTCTTCAAAAGTGAAGTCTACCAATTCTCCGGGCTCCCAACCAGTCCCTGTAATGATCACGTACTCACCCGGAGCGTAATCAAGCTTATCGGTTGTAACCGTCTGCGCCCATCCGGAAAAAGCTAGTAAAAATCCAATAAAAAAGAGGGGAATTCTCGTGAATATCCCTTTACAGCGAAGTAGAAATTTATCCATAACAATGATTATTTAAAAATTAATTAAATATTCTGAACAAAAAACAAATAGAAATATAACTGCGGGGAATTAACTTAACTTGAAATAACACGTTCAGAAATATTTAGGGATAATTCTGATTTGGAGATGAGTACCCAAAAATTCAATAAGCTAATTTGAAAACGAATTAACAACTTATTAAAAAATGTTTAGGATATTAATTTTTCTTTTCGAGGAAAATAGCATTTATGCCGCCCAATAACACAGATATTTGATTTTTAGAAAGTAACGAGATTGTATGTTGTAAAATTTTAATACAAAACTTCTATCGAAACAGAAATCTAGAGCTCTCGCTACGGATTTTTTTGAAACCCCGGCAGGAGGATTACCTGCGGTGATCACTCAAAGCTCCACTTTAATAATATTTCAAACAAAAAAAACGCTTAAGCGAACTTGGAATTTTTCCTTATTAAACTATTCATTAGTGACCTCGGCTGGAATAGCGTGGGCTTTTCCATTAACCTCCCGCCTGAAAATAGAAAGTCACCACGCCATTTAGGTGTTGAGAATTTTTATTTCCTCCAAAATCTTGAGCAAGCTCGGTTTTTCGGAAATAAAAAAAGCCCCCACTATTGTGGAGACTTTCTGCTTTAAGTGACCTCGGCTGGATTCAAACCTTCCGCGCAAACCATTGATTTTATTGGGTCTAAAGGATCATATACGCTTATAACTTATCAAATAACTACCATTCATATAAATAGCAACTGATATTAATTGACCTTCATTCTAAGGTAAAGATAGAGTTTAAACTTTAAAAAAGAGCTTGAACTTTTATTTAAAAGGTACATTTATCTCTTTAATTAAGGGAAAATTTTTAAATGGCCCATAGTCTTTGTTCTGTTTCTTACGAAGATTTTCTACACAAGCAAAAATTGATCTAGCACGACCTTGTTCTAATTGCATTTTGCTGAATGAAAACCGTCTAATTTGTCACTAATTTCTCATTTATTATTTGATAATAGATCGTGAGATGAGTATCACAACATTCTACCAATTAAACCTATCTTTTTCATATTCATTAATTATTTAGATTGTTGACAACACAGTATTGGTTAACGCAAAAAGCTAGAGTAGATATGAGTTCTTGTCGGCTTCTGGTTACTAATGCTGGACAAATCGCCCTATTTGCTATACAATTTCTTTTATCCGATGTCTTTTTACTTTTGTGAATGAACCCCAAACATATTACCTTCTGTGTCAGATGCCAAAATCATAAACCCATATTCGCCAAGTGACTGTTTTGACTTAAATATTTTCCCTCCCGCATTTGGAATTTTACTTTCTTCAATAGCACAATCATCACTTCTAAAATAGATTATCGTTGAATTTCGTCCGGCGTCAAATCCATTCGTTTTCACCAATGCACCGCTTGCACCGCCTTCTTCCATTTTCATAGGAAAGGCCAACATTTTCATTTCATCCTTGATGGAGTGTCTACCTTTATTGCTACAAATTTATAGAGTCCATAAAAACTATATTTGAATTATGGCAAAGAAATATGACAATGAGTTCAAGGTTATGAAGACTCGCATACATCTGTTTAAGTCTACCGTTCTCCTCTTTGAGTTGCTTTAGGCGTTTCAGCTCTTTACCACTCATCCCGCCATAGCGCTCTCGCCACTTATAAAAAGCAGCGGTACTAAAACCATGTTCACGGCTAATCTCTGCAGCAGTTTTGCCATTATCAAACTCCTTAAGAATCTTGGCGATCTGTTGTGGGGAAAATTTACTTTTTTTCATACTGTTTAAAATTAAGAATTATTCTACTTTTAAGCAGTTCGGTTTTAAGGGAAGCTTACACAGAGGCACCCGTTATAATGATGTTCTCTTTTCGTTTTATAAAATCAAGACATCCCAAGCGCAGGAACATATCCTTTATTTTCTGTTTTTCAAATGTGTTATTTATCTTTTAGTTGCGTTTAAATTGTTGCTAACATCCGGTACTGTATAGTGTTCTTGCTATTACTTTGGTATCAATGCACTATACAGATTAGGGTAGAGCGTTTTTATATTCTGTTAATCTTGTTTTACATTCATTAATTCTCGGTATTAATTGAGATTGCATAATATTGTTTGACAATACTTTTTCATTCATATCAATATTTGCTATACCACTTTCGATAGCTTCTAAAAAACTTAATTCGTCAGTTAACCTTTCACTAAAGCCTGTGTCCAGGTATCTAATTTTCAACAGTGAAGTAAAGTCCATTATACCTTTTGCATCCCATTTAGGAATTGAGTCTTTTACTAATTCAGCATTAAATTCATGAAAAATAGGTTTATCCGGTGTTCTTATATCAGTATGTTGCGGAAGAAATTCTTTTACTAATGATTCAATATCATTTTCAAATAACTTCTCTAATCTTTCAGCTTCTTTTTTGTCATTCTCCTTTTCTATTTCTTTGATTTTCTCTGATATGAATGCAATAACATTTTGTAAATTCTCTTCTTTAAATTGACCTGAAACCATATTAAGCTGGCTTTTCATCAAGTAACTCAACTGTACTTTATTAAAAAATACAGAAAGACCTTCTTTTAACTTAATTACAATTTCCTCCTTTGTAAATTCAAATAAGTCCACAAACCCTAGTAAATATACTCCCGCATTTAAATAGGATACTAGGTCACCTAACTCTCCTTTTTCAGAATAATTTAAAAGTTTTTCTAATTTCTCTTTGAATTCTTCATTTGTAAATGTCCAATAACCATGCATGAATCGAGCTAAAAGTTCATGTGAAGGGTTTATTTTACCTTCAACTACATTAAAACTGAGTTCTAAATGTTTTAAATATTTTTCAGTATTTATGCTTTTTCCAGCAGTAATTAGATTATATACTTCGGGATAGAATATGTAAGATTCAGATAACCTATTGTAGTATAATTTTTTAAAATTATTTGAATAGCTCCATTCGTCTTCTTTTACCTCTTTTTTATCAGAAGTGCCTGAAAAGTCAAATTGACTAAAATCAATATCTGAAATAGAGGTAGTTTGTTTGTCGAGGTTTTTCCTTTCAATAAAGGAAATATTTTTAGGTTTTCTGAACTCGATAGAAATAGCAAGAATAAATATCCAAATACTTTTTAATTGTTTTTTAGTAAGTTCATCATTAAGCTCTTTTTTATTCTTAACAATTAAAAAAGCATAGTAAAAATGTTCTATTGCGAATTTAAGAGTCCTAATGTTCGAAAAAGATTTCCTTAATTCCACTTTTTCTTTATCATTATCAATTTCAGCCTTTAATGTGCCAAGTAAGAAATCTTTGTTTTTGGCTATATAATCCTTGAAGGAATCTTCATAATTATCCAATATATCATCAAGTATTTCTGAAATATTTGGTGTAAAATGAATGGTCTTTTCAATTGTTTTTTCTTTGAAGGAGATTCCTTCATCTATTTGTTCTTCATTTGCTATAAGTAACACTTTACAACCATTGTTTTCTACTAAATCATTTATGATTCCAAGAAAATCATTTATGTCAATTTTCTTACTCATTCTCTCAATATCATCAAAACATATTAAAAGTTGATTGTGAGGTAAAAGTTTAAAAATATTGTCTCCTGTTCCTGTTATAAGCTTGTCAACGTCTATATATTTTTTTATAATGGGAATTGCATCTGTGAAACTTTTAATATTTTTTGCTATTGTACCAGTAGAGAGGTTTGCATTTTCCCCCTTTTTATCGAAATAGGAAAACAATACCTTTTGAGCAATGTTATTTTTATCAGTTTCACCATACAGAGAGACAATAATTGGTATGAAGTCAGTTTTTTCTTCAATTACTGGGAAAACAGTATTTTTCACATGGTACGTTTTTCCACTTCCCCAGTCACCAGTTAATAGCAACGCTCCAGAAGTTTTCATTTTTAAATGACTTAATATTGCTTCACTAATACTGCTCATTTTTACTTTAATTTTTCTACTGTTTTCTTTACTCTTCTTTCTATTAAAGAGACTTTTTAACCAATTCATTTAAGTCTAAATTTGATTTTTTGCAATGCCTTACAACAATCTTGGTTCACAAGAAACGGGGAATAGGGACGCCTCGTTGTCAGTTTTGATACTTAGTATCTAAATATTAATTTTTCCTCAAATGCTCTTCATTTGTGATAGGCTATATTGTACACTAACGTTTTCTCTACTCAATCTTGCTAGAGTTGGGAAAACATACTCTTAGGCAATTTTTGGCGTATCGTTGGCTGATGCAAATTGCAAATGTGTACAGCTCTTAGCGTTTGATATTTCCGCTAACATCAAGCATAAGATGATAAATTTTAAATCCATAATTATCAATATCCTCGTGTGTCGAAGAATAATGATATTCAAAATCGTCAAAATACTTTTCGTTAGTTAAAAGTTTCGTTGTCTTAATTTGTCCGAACGAAGACTTCAAAAGCGAATTAATATCAATGATATTTTGGTGGATGTCCATTTGTTCTACAATAAAACCAATTATTCCATTCACCCTGAAATGAGAGGTGTACTCTTTATCGGTAAATCTTCTAATACCGTTTTTAATGTATTTAGCATTTAATCCACTAGTCCCTGTTACATATTTGTTATCCAAAACTTTACATTCTATAGAATAGTAAGCTTCTGTTTTGTATACGTCATTAGGCGATTGAATTTTAATGTCTGGTCTTTTTATATTCTTTTCCGGAACTTCTGGGTTGAAGAAATAGTTAAGATTTAAATTCTCTTTAATTAGATTATTATTGAGATAATCGTTTACTAGAACGTCACGTATTAAATTTTCATCTTTTGGTAATGGAATTTTTGAGTCAACTATCATTGAATAGCATACACTAATCTTATGCATAATATATTCAAAATTCGCATCGTAAAATGGAACTGAACCTTTGAAGTTGGATGCATCAAGACTATTAAACATTGATTGTAGTATGTTTTCCGGCAATTATTATTGCATCCCTAAATTCATTTACATCCAAATGTGCTATCGCTTTGTGCCATAGTCTTTTTTCATTAGGCTTTACTATATAAAATCCGTCATTTTCAAAACCTCTAACATCTTTTTGAATGAATAGTTTATCCGTAATTTTTTCAACACCTAATGCAGATAGTAGTTCTAGAATAGTTGAATTTTCTTGTGTTGATTGAGATTTGTTATTTACATCTGAATTGATAGGTACTAATTTGAAGAACAAACCAATTAATTGTTTAGTGTACTTTATTTCGACCACTAATTGTTGGTTGATTCTCTTATATATTTCGTTAAAGCTATTAAAGAATAATTCTATATATGAGGATAAAGTTTTACTATCAATATCTATCGGTTTAAGATTGTTTTCAAAACCATTATGTTTCATAATTGAAGGAATTGAAACATTAGTTGCATAATCTAAAAGGTCTTTCTCCTGTTTAGAGAATGAAAATGCTGATAAAACTGTTCTATCAAGTTTGTTTTTTTCGGATTCCAGTTGATTGGATAAATTTAAATCCAATAAAATTTCATTGGAATGTATTTTATTCATTATTAATGATAATTCCGTAACCACATTGGAAATTTCTTTTTTGTCAACGAATGGAATATTGAATTTCTCAACATCGTGTGATTCTTCTCGCTCGATACCTAAAGAACTAAATGTTTGAAGTCCAAAATAGGAAAAGAATGAAGAGTTGAGAATACCACAAATTGATTTTAATTGTTTGACATTATCCTTGAGGCTTTTTATAGCTGTTAAAGAACTTTTAAATACAGCGTCTGTCTCGCTTAATGCCGAAACTGAACGAAACAATGTGTCTGTTCCTCCTGTTATAAGTAAAAATGGTGCTTGATACAATTTTTCGTTTCGAGGTCTATGTATGGTTTCATAATCCCAGGTATTTTGGATATTTGGATTCAGCCAAAAGGGTTCAATGTCTTTTCGAGTATCAATAAATGGTTTGCCGATTAGGTGTTTAGAATCGTTTTTGTCTCCACCACCAATCATAGCACCTTGACCAATAAGAAATTCATCTTCGTCACTTATCAAATCTTTAAGTAATGGAAAATTGTCTTTATTGGATAACCTTTTAATTAAATTAAAATCTAAATAAGTTCCATAAACGAGTACTTTCCATAAATAGTCATATTCTTTAAGTTGTTTTTGCGAAACTTTTTTGTAATCCGCTCTTTGTATGGTAAAAACTTTAAATAAGGTAAAGAAGCGACTTGGTTTAAGAGTTATGTGTTCAACAATATTTTCATCATTATTGCTTTGACTCGTATAATCATAGAATAGGACAGAAGCAGGTGCTATCGCTTTGTCATTAGAGTTATTAAATACTTCTCTGCGAACAGGTGCTAATTCAAACACTTTTCTTAAAGTAAAGCATTCTAAAAAGTATTTTCTAAAGTCTTTTGCGTTTTGATTATATAGAATTTTACTTGTTACAATTAATCCAATGTTGGTATTTGTAGATGCAAAATCGCTTGTACGTAGAACAAAAGCTTGTGCTATTTCCTTATTACTTATCTTTATTTCGTTTTCGAAAAGTCCTTTTTCTCTTTTTTGTCTATTCTCAATGTATTTTACGTAAAGTGGTTTTTTCTCTTCTCCTTTTCCTCTCTTCCAAGGTGGATTTCCTAGAATAAATGAAAATTCTTTTTTCTTTAAAACTTGATTAAATTCTGATTCTGTATCAAAAAAGTCAGACACAAAAAAGTTTCGCTTTTCTAACTGTGGAAATTTAAAATTTTCAATATCAGAAGGATTTTGGTAATCAAGTAAAGTCAAATAAATTGAGAATATAGCAACATTTATAGCACTTTTATCTTTATCAACTCCAAAGATATTATCTGAAGCTAATTTCTTTAAATCCTCTTTATATTGGTCTATGTTAGTTGTATAGTCAGGATTTTTTGCCTGATACTTTTCGATAATTTTTCTTAAAGTTTCAACTAAAAAAATACCTGAACCACAAGCTGGGTCTAAAACTTTACAATCATAACCTTTGTAATTGGCGAATTTTTTTTCTACAGTTTCTGCTAAAATATAATCTACTAAAAATAAAGGTGTATAATATGCACCTTGTTTTTCTTGTTCATCGACTCCAATAAATAGTTCATAAACATTACTTATAAATTCTACTGGAATAATTGAAAAATCATAAAGATTAAATAACGATTTTTGCCCTGTCCTTACATTACCGCCAGAAAGTAGTTCGATTAATGTTGTAAGGCACTCGCTAGGAATTGATTCAATATCAGTTTTAGATAAAGGAAATAAGTCTCCGTTAAATTTATCTTTCAGGTATTTGAAGAATTTTTGTACTTGATTTTTGTCTGATAATATTGAGCAAAATTCTGAATTAGTCCAAATTCGTGATTTACCTTTCTTTTCAAAATCTAGTTTAATTTTTCTGTCAATGATATATCTTACAAAGATAATCTTCCCGATTAATGAGTTTGCGTGTTCAGAAGATAAAGATTGAGATATGAGAATATCTCTGACGGATTTTATGTTATTTAATAAATGAAAATCAATTCTGTGTTTCGAATCAAAATCAGATTGATATTTTTCCCAAGTCTTACCAGTTACTAATTCGAAATACTTGAAGTCATTTAACTTATCTTCATTACCAAATAGTTTAAGAGTTTCTTTATTTGATAGGTATTCAAATCCATTGTAAATTTCAATTGCATTTTCCTCTAAAATAATAACAATAGGTGTCTCATTAAAATTCCAAATTTCTTTAAGCTTTGTTTTTTTTTGAATTCCTAAATTTTCGAAAAACAGAATAAATGGTTTATTGTCAAGACAGAATACTGCATCCGGTTGAATGACATTTTTTAGAAGTCTTTCTACTCTATTAGAGAATAGTTGGCTCCTATCTTCATTAGCGAGATATAAACCTTTTTCTTTGGTTAAATTTAACTTGTCGAATATTTGATTTAGATGTCTCAACTCGCTTTTTCAGATTTTGTGCTATATATTAAATTGCGAGCGTCAACTTTTAGAACTTCCGCAGTTTCTTTTAAAGTTTCAAGTGATGATTGTCGTGAATTCTTGCACCACAAGGAAATTGTAGAATGATTTTTATTTAATTTTTCAGCTAACCATTTGTTTTTCAAATTTAGTTTAGCCAAGACAACACGAATTCTATTAAGCTCCTCATTTGCCCAAAAATTAGGATTTCAGACAAATATATTCAGATTTTAGTTCATTTTCAATCTTTCGGTTCAGTTTAATTTGAGCATCAAACTAATACCGTCTTTTATTTTTGGTGTTGGATATTTAGCCTAGGCAAAAACCAATAGTCCTAAAATACTTGGTTGTAAAAGTATATTGGTATTATTTACAAACCCATATTAGTTTAAGCTTTTTTCAGATCAAGATCATTACGATTTGAATTTCACTAAAAGACAGTTATTAACATTCAGGTTAAAGGTAAAAAACAGATTTGGTCTTTGAGCCTTAAATAAGTTTTTTGTAGAGATTAAATATGATGTTAAAAACAATAAAATTCAAAATATGGTGAATTTTATTCCTGGGGAAAAACTGGATTTGTATAAAGATTTATCGAAAGTAAATAATTAAAGAGTATCTTGATTATTAATTGAAATATTTCGAAATCAATTAAAAGCAGTTAATATTGAACCTCTTATTTATTAAATTAAAAATCAAATAATTCTTTTGGCATTATATCCAATCCTTTAGAAAGCTCTAAGACTGTAGTTAATTGAATATTGTGTTGACCCTTTTCAATTTTACTAATATAGCTATAGTCTAAATCACATCTCTGCGCCATCTGTCTATAGGATAAGTTTTTGAATACGCGTAATTTTTTAAGCTTTCCACCAAATCTAATTAGGAATTCCTCATTCGATAATTCAGTATTCATATAAAGTTGCTTTCATAAGCAATCTCAAAAATTTTAACATAATTATTGTGGTATAATGTTACCACAATAGAAAAAATTTTATATATTTGATTCATAATTAATATATTGCGATTCTTTTAATACAATATTAGAAGCATTCGCTTTCAGTCTCGCATCAGAAAACTGGTAATTTTAAGGAACGAGATGATAAGCAAGATGTTCACGACCCGGGGCGTGAGCTCTCTTATTTGTTCCAAGGTATACCAGTACCGCTGATGCAATAAGTTGAGTTTCATGCCCTTTTTGTATTCTGGCAATTTCTCTTCTTATACATTCTAAAGCGGTTATTTCTTCCATATAATTTAAGTCTTGCATTTAATTAACTATCCCTACATCCTAATTTTAGGTCAAAGTGGCCGCCATTTCTTTGTGGAGTGTATTTTAATAAGCTTGTTTAACGGGAACAAGAAAAATTTAATAATCCCGTGGGTTACTGTTGCATTCCCTAAAAAATACAACCGTAGTTGGGTGGGATAAGCCTATATCTTATAACGAGACCTAAAGGCTTGGGTTAATAGTTAGGGGTAGCTAAAAATAGTCAGAATTTGTTTTAGCCTAATTAATTAAAAATGAAAATCTATGAAGAAAGAAAAATGAAAAATCCGTTTTAGCGGGTAAAAGCAAAAAGCCTTCCCTTAAGTAAGATTGGCGTCGAACAGGGAAGGCTATAGCTTAAATAAAACCAATGTTTCATTTAACACATTACAATATTATGGAAAATAAGTACACGCGCCTTAAGTGGTTGGCGTTAATTATTATTGCTGGATTTTTCTTTTTTCTAGCACAAGCTGCCTTTGCAGGCAATAAATCTTTATTAATCACATCGCTTCCTCAACAGCAAATTACAGGGAAAGTGACAGATAAAGATGGGATCCCACTAATTGGAGTTACTGTTATGGTAAAGGGATCCAATACTGGTACCATTACTAATCTGGAAGGAATCTATAATCTTCCTGTTGCAGAGAAAAGCACCTTGGTATTTTCTTATATAGGCTATAAAACTTTGGAAGTGCCTTTCAATGGAGATATGGAGATCGATGTACAACTTGAGGAAAATATAACATCTCTAGGAGAAGTAGAAATAAATGCAGGGTATTATACTACAACCGAGCGAGAAAGCACGGGAAATATCTCTAGGGTAACGGCGGAAGAAATAGAATTACAACCTGTAATAAGTCCATTACAAGCTTTACAGGGTAGAATGGCGGGAGTGGAGATTGTTCCCGGCGGTAATCAACCCGGAATGGCTCCCACCATACGAATAAGAGGTAGGAACAGTTTGCGTGAGGACGGGAACTTCCCCCTTTACATAATTAATGGCGTACCCATTAACTCCACTCCAATAGAAAGCAATAGTTTATTGGGGAACACAGGTATAGATCCGTTAAATACCTTAAACCTATCAAACATTGAAAGTATTGAAGTATTGAAGGATGCCGATGCTACTGCTATTTATGGATCCCGTGGAGCCAATGGCGTAGTATTAATTACAACCAAAAAAGGTGAAAATCAAAAAACTGGTCTGGAAGCACGAGTATATACTGGTGTCGCTACAGTTCCCAATCGGCTTGAACTGTTAAATACTGAGCAGTACTTACAACTTCGCAAGCAAGCTTTTATAAATGATGGTGTAGAGCCAGACCAGTACAATGCTTATGATTTGGTTCTATGGGATCAAAATAAATATACAGACTGGCAAGATTTCTTTTTTGGTGGTACTTCTTCTATAACAGATGTAAACTTGACCACTACTCAGGGTGATGAAAATACTTCATATCGTCTTAGTGGTTCTTATCATAAACAAGGTTCTGTATTTCCGGGGGATTTCAATTATCAAAAAGCAACCGCAAGTATTTCTATTAACCATACCTCTAAGGATAAAAAATGGAACTTAAATTTTTCAACTAATTATGGGGTAGATATCAGCAATATAGTAGGAAATGTTGATTTAACTTTTAGTGCATTGCGGTTACCACCAAACGCTCCCTCAATTTTTAACGAGGATGGAAGTCTAAACTGGACGGATTGGTCAGAAGCAGGCTTAGATAATCCTTTGCAGGGATTTTTTAATACTAGTAAGACCCAAGCGAATAACCTAATTTCTAGTCTTGGGGTATCTTACGAAATTTTGCCGGGACTCGATTTTAAAACCAATCTCGGATATACCTATTTTAATAGCGAAGAACTTGTAAAAAGGCCTAAAAGATCTTATAACCCTGCAATTTCGGAAAGTATAAACCATGGGTCTTCACATCTTGATATCGACAGAAGCTCCTGGATTTTAGAACCACAACTAAATTATTCTGGAAGTTTCGGGAAAGCCGAGGTAAATACACTGGTGGGTGGCACAATTCAGGAAAGTAAGTATTCTCAACTTGGATTACAAGGTCAAGGATATGTTTCAGAAACTCTTATTGGAAATTTAAGTGCAGCCGAATCTATACTTAATGCTTCCCATCAAAACACAGAATATAGATATGCTGCCATTTTTGCAAGGTTGGGATTTAACTGGGATAAAAAATATTTTCTAAATCTCACAGTTAGGAGAGATGGTTCCTCACGTTTTGGTCCTGGTAAGCAATTCGCCAATTTTGGAGCTATAGGTGCTGCCTGGATATTTACAGAAGAAACATTTCTAAAAAAAGAGAATTCTTTCTTAAGTTTTGGAAAGCTACGGGGAAGTTACGGCACTACCGGTAATGATCAAATTGGAGATTATGGTTTTCTAGATGCCTATGAAGCAACTCCTGGTCCCGGTGGCTTATATCCCACTCAGCTTGCTAACGCTAACTATTCCTGGGAAGTAAATAAAAAGCTGGAAGCTGGAATAGATTTAAGCTTTTTAAAAGACCGTATTGATTTAGGGGCGAGTTGGTATCTTAATCGATCGTCTAATCAACTGGTTGGTTTTGTTCTTCCTTCCATCACTGGATTTACCACTATTCAGGCCAACTTGCCGGCCACGGTAGAGAATACAGGTTTGGAGCTGGAATTGTCTACTGTTAATATTCGCTCTAAAAATATTAACTGGCAAACCTTCCTCAATATTACGATACCTAAAAATAAGTTGGTGAGTTATCCTGGGATAGAACAATCTTCCTACGCGAACATTTATAAGGTAGGCCAACCGTTAAATATTTCATTACTGTACCAATATGAAGGGATAGATCCTGAAACTGGATATTACAGTGTAGCAGATATTAATGAAGATGAAAGATTTGATTTTGAAGATCGGGTAGTTATACAAGATTTAGGCAGGGATTTTTACGGCGGCATAACTAATAATATCAGCTACAAGAATTTCTCATTACAGTTTTTATTTGATTTTGTAAAGCAAGAGGGCACTTTCGCTCTTTTTAATGCAGGAGATTTGAGTAATCAACGGGCAGAGACTTTTCAGGCCTTAGATAACAATAGTAGATTTCAGCAAATTTCAGCATCCAGCGAGGCATTCAATGCTTACTCTAGGGTTTTGACAAGCACTTTCCCTGTTGTAGATGCTTCTTTCCTTCGTTTAAGAACTCTTTCTCTTGCCTACTCATTGCCTTCTAAAGTACTAGGACGATTACCATTTAATAATGGAAAAATTTTTCTTAACGGGCAAAATTTATACACGCTCACAAAGTATAAAGGCTTAGATCCGGAGATCCCTTTTGATGGGACTTCTTTTGCCGGACTAAGAACAATAACTGCAGGCTTGGAAATTCAATTTTAAATCAAAACAAATGAAAACATTATATAAAATAAAACAAGTATTAGTGTTGTTACTCTTCGGTTTTTTAACATCCTGTGAGGATTTTTTAGAGATCGAAACACCGGATAACAAAATAACCAGTGAAGTTGTTTTTGACAATGACGAAACGGCCATAAGTGCCATGACCGGTATCTATAACCAACTGTTCAATTCTCCCTTTAGCAGTGGAGGACACACTAGTGTAACGGTTCTTGCAGGTTTGTCTGCTGATGCTCTTGAGCCAATTCGTACGACAAATCTTTCCTATATGGAATTTGAACAACATGAAATTTTACCTGATAATAATAGGAATTTAAATTTATGGTCAAGCGCTTATAATATAATTTATCTCACCAATTCTCTTATAGAAGGGCTTTCAGATTCCGAGAATATTTCCGAGAATCTTCGCTTTAAACTTGAAGGAGAAGCCAAGTTTGTTCGGGCATTTACATATTTCTATCTGGTTAATTTGTATGGTGATGTACCATTAATTTTGAGCACAGATTATCAGGATAATTCTTTGGCTTCTCGTAATTCAGAATCGGAAATATATATGCAAATTATCGGCGATCTTCAAGCAGCAGTTGAAATTCTAAGTAGCGGCTATGATCAAGGAGAGCGAACTCAGGTAAATCAAACTGCTGCTATAGCACTACTGGCTAGGGTAAACCTTTATCTTAAAAATTGGGAGCAGGCAGAAAGTTTAAGCAGTCAGGTTATCTCCCAAAGTAATACCTATGAAATTTTAGAGAATTTAGACAAGGTTTTTTTAGCAAATAGTATGGAAGCTATTTGGCAACTTTCTCCAAAAGGATCAGGAAGTGTTTTAACTAACACCAATGATGGTGCAAGTTTTCTAATCCATCCATTTTTTTCTTTTCTGGCAAATTTAAAAATAGAACACGCTTTTGTTTTCTCTATTAACGAAAATGATTTAAGGGTTCAAAATTGGATAGGATTTCATCTGGGTTTAGAGGTTTATTATGCAAATAAATATAAAATTCAAAATAGTACAGAGCCTATAACAGAGTATTCTATGGTGCTGCGTCTTGCGGAACAATACCTTATTAGGGCAGAGGCCAGAGCGATGCAGGAAAATTTACAAGGAGCAATAGCTGACCTCGATGTGATAAGAAAAAGGGCAGGACTAGATCTTTTATCCGAAATCAACCCTACAATTACTAAAGAAAATTTGTTAGATAAAATCCTAGAAGAGCGAAGAAAGGAATTATTTACAGAATGGGGGCATCGCTGGCTTGATTTAAAACGTACAGGAAAGGCTGGCGAAATCTTAGGAGCCGGTGACCCACTATGGCAGGAAACAGATGTTTTGTATCCAATTCCTGCAGCTGAGTTAATGACAAATCCAAATCTTACCCAAAATAATGGTTATTAAAATGAAAAAACATATATATATCTCAACCTTTTGCGTCATAGCCATTTTAATTATTCTGTTTACCAGTAGTTGTAAATTTCGGGCATCAGCTAATTATGATAGAATTAATGAAAGTACACCCCCCGTTGAATTGGATAGTACTATTAGATATGGACGTCTCGCAAATGGTTTCACCTATTTCATAAAGGCCCTTCCCGAGCCCCAAACCAAATTGTATATGAGATTTTACCATAGAGCAGGATCTAATCAGGAGGATTCGGATCAGTTTGATGTCGCACACGGTTTGGAGCATTTGGCATTTAAGGCCACCAAACATTTTCCAAATGGAATAGGTCAAAGTGAATCGATAAATAAATTAGGAATCAATGTATACGACATGCTAGCATTTAGCGGACAGACTACAGAATATTATTTTGACGCACCCCCCAAAAGTAAAGAAGCTTTGGGAACAGCCTTTTTATTTTTTAAAGATATCGCCAATGGCCTTAATTTGAATAATGAAGCTATAAATAGCGTAAAAGGAGAATTAAAACAGGAATTTCTTATGAGAGAAGGGGATAATCTTAATAAACACAATGCCAATAGTAAGTTAGAGGCTAGTTATTTTCCTTGCCAGCAGGATGAATCAAATTATTTGGAAAGTATAGGAACTCAAACTCCAGAAGGATTTAGACGCTTTTATAGAGATTGGTATCGTCCAGATTTATTAGCCTTAAGTATCGTTGGGAATATTGAAGATATGGATAGACTGGAAAAACAAATAAAAAGTACATTCTCAGACCTCGAAT
This sequence comes from Gillisia sp. JM1, assembly GCF_000424645.1. Lineage (NCBI taxonomy): Bacteria > Pseudomonadati > Bacteroidota > Flavobacteriia > Flavobacteriales > Flavobacteriaceae > Gillisia > Gillisia sp. JM1. The sequence continues at coordinate 895,720 of NZ_KE384218.1, read as the reverse complement.
CACCAGAGAATTCAAAAAAAATAATGAATTGTGATTCATTGTTTGCCAGTCGTGCTCCTCAGTTCTCAATTATAAAACGAACTCCAGTTGAATCGAAGATATTCCCTGATACAAAAGTGAGTTTAGATATTATTTTTCGAGACCCCATTACGATGAAAAACCTTAATAATATAAATGGAATTAAGAGATTAATTCTTTTGAAAATGTTGAGAGGAATTACGAGTGAGCGTTTGAGCGAAATTTCAACTACCTATAGTTCTTTCTCTGCAGGGATTCGAGACACTTACGAATTAGATAACCTGCCATCAACGATGAAAATTAGAGCAACCTTGGAGAGATCCATTGGAGAGAAACAAGCCATTCAAAAAATTATACGTGTAATATTAGAACTCCAAAAGTACGGAATTTCTGGCGCTGAATGGGACATTTTGAAGCAGAAGCACATACAATACTTGCAAAACAAAGATGAAAATAATGCTGACTATTGGATAAAAGAAATTAAAAATTTCTATATAAAAGGCGAAGCGCTTCCAGATGATAAAAACGCAGTACTTAAGGAATGGCTATCACGCTTATCATTGTCAGAATTTAATGATTTTGGGAGCGAATTTTTTTCCAAAAAACCAGAAGACATAGGAATTATTGCTCCTAGCGGCCATCAAGCTTTATCATTAACAGAAAAAGAAGTGCGTTCTTGGGTTAAAGAAGCATATCAAAAAGACGTGAAACCATATGAGAAGCCTATAATTCCTGAAGCTCTAATGAGTTCGAAGGACGTAAAGAAATTTGAGGAACCAGAAATTACAAAAGATAGTTTTTCCAAAACAGGAGTGCGAGAAATTATATTAAATAATGGAGTTAAACTAGTTTTTAAGCAAATTAATGAAGCAGTTGGATTAGATAAGGATAATATTAGAATTCATGGGTATGCTTTAAAAGGAACTAATTGCTTTCCCGAAGAACAATTCTTTTCTGCGGCAAATGCTCCTAGTATTATTAGCTATTCAGGACTAAATGAAATGAAAAGGTTTGAGATAGACAGGTTTCTCGAGAAAAACAATATGCTATCGGGAGTTGTTTCAACTTATATAGATATGGATGAAGTGGGAATTCAGGGTAGTACAAACTTATACAATCTAGAAATTATTCTGCAATTAATTTATCTCCATTTTACAAGCGCAAATATAGATAAAGAAGCTTTTGAAGATTGGAAGCTAATGAAATACAAAACTCACAAGCATCAATCCAATCGTGAGTTTCAAAATGCTATTCGAAAAAGTACTGGAGATTTCTCTTTTGTGGGTGATTTGCTCGGTAAGAAAAGTTTGAAAGAGGGAGATGAATTTTTTAAAGGTATTGAGAAAACAAATTTAGATCAAGCCCATGAGATATTTAAAAAACTTTTTGGCAATGCCAAAGATTTCACCTTCGTAATTAGTGGTGATTTTCAAATAGAAACTGTATTGCCATTGGCAAGTAAATATTTAGGTAATTTAACCAATTCGTCCTCTCCACTATTCTGCTCTTCTTCTTTTTCTTCTTCTTCTAAGAAAGAAAAATTGTTTCTATATGAAGCCCCTAAATATCAGGAAATCGTTGCTCCGAGAAATGAAAAATTAAATTATATGAAGTACCATATAATCTTCATTCAAACAGCGCCAATTCTTTTAGACTGGAAGGAGCAATTAAGAGTGGAGGCATTAGGCTGGATCACCACTGAAAAAGCCTGGAGATTAAGATTCGAAATGGGACTTGAGCTATATGATGTGAGAGTATCGGGAGCGTTCAATAAAAAATTGAACCGTTATGAAATAAGCAGCACATTTGAATGTGTTCCAGAAGAATTTAATATAATAAGAGAGGAATTAAGTAAGGTGATATCAGAAATGAAATCAGGGCAAATCACAGAGGGAATTTTTCAAAAGGGAATGTTTGCTATGCATCTTTTTTACGATTTAAATAAACGAGGAGGTAAACACCTTCCACAACATCAAAACTTATATGCACATTATAGATATGGTCAGCCTTTAACGGATCCTGTAGAAGTTGAAGAGTTTGTAAATTCACTTACTGTAGAAGATATCGTTAAAACAGCAAATAAATATTTCAAGGACGATAACTTGTATGAATTTGTGATGAGGGATAAGGATTTTAAATAATAAAGAAAATCACACCGGATTTCTCCGGTGTGATTCCCTTTATTATAATTTAACTAATAAATTATAACTTCTCCATTACCTCTCTTTAAAGAGTTAGGATCAGCGGCATCATAAACATCATAGACATTTCCATTTTGTAATTTCACTTTACAGGTTTTAACTCCAGTGCCACAGTTTAACTCCGTTCCAAGAGGCATGAAATCACCATTTTGGAGAATGTAATCCTGACTGGGATCACTTTCATTTTCTATGGTTGTAAAGGACATTCCAATGGCAAAAATCGCTGCCAATACTGGTATTAAAAATTTAGTTTTCATAATATTAATTTTAATAGTTAAACAAAATCGCCTACTCTAATTCAGGTTTTCGGCTTCCCCTGCTTTTGTTGCAACAAAATCTTTTATTTCTTATTGAAGCTTAAGCCTTTAGTGCTTCCGACTATTTCATTATTTATTGTTGGATTGAGAAAAATTCCGAATAGGGCTAATACTATAAATCCTATATTAAAAATTAAATGCTGGGTCCAAGAAAAAGAGGATATTACACCTCCACAGGAACAGGGGATTGAATCTGAAAAATTTAAGACGATAATGATATAAGTGGTAAAAATCACCATTAGAATAAACGAGCTCCATAATCCCTCTAATTTCACTTTAGGCCAGAAAAGGAGTGTGGCAATTAGCAACTCAGTTGCAGGGACTCCCCAAACCAAAAAATCTGCAAAAGAACTTAAAAAAGGGGATTGCTCTAATTGAGCTTTAAATTGCTCATAAGTTAATAACTTACTTACTGCAGCATAAACAAATAAGAGAATGAATAAGAATGTTATTCCTTCTAAAATCCAATGCTTCTGATTTGATGTAAAAAACATAATCCCGATTTTATATTATCAAAATTCGGTGTTTTTAATTGCTCTTATGTGAACTAGATTTTACTTTAAAGAAGAGTTATCGGCTTTTGGAGGGATTTATGCCGAAATGTTTTTTGAAAGCCCTAGAAAAATGTGAAATGCTTTTAAATCCGCATTGGTCAGCAATAACAATAAGTGGTGTGTCATTATCCAGTAGGAGATCTTTTGCCCTTTCCAATCTTTTATCACGATGGAATTTTGCGATAGTGGAACTGTGAATAATCTTAAATCCTCTTTTTAATAAAGTAGCGTTGGTATTTAGATCATCTGCAATTTCAGGAATTGGCTTAAGTGGCGAGTCAAGGTTGTCCATCAGGTAGTGATACAGCCTATCAATTAATTGTTTGTTTTTAGAAATATTAAATTGAGATCTTGGAAGTATTGAGTTCTGAAGAAGTTCTTCCCTTGACCATTCATTTTTGGAAATAGTTTTAACTGCAGAGAGTATGTAGTGATTTATATTTTGGTTTTTAAACCTTGTTAACCTGCTATTCATGGTTAAAAATAAATCATCTTTCAATCGAAAATTAAGAGAAACCGAATTTTCAATTGCATTCGAGATAATCATTTCTTTTAATTTTTGAATAGAAGAGTTATCTAAAATATAGTTTAAATGTTTGAGATGCTCTTCACGAAACAATTCGAGGGCACCGTAATTATACTCATAGATATTAAGATCTTTTCCAATGAGAAGAATAATATGATTAAGATAACTAAGATTGTTCTCCGGATAGAGACCAGGTACTGCTTCCTTTAGAACTCCAGCAAGCATATTGAGTAGGACACTAATGGTTGAAAATTTATTATCCAGCTTAGTTACTTTTATCCTTTTATCGTATTGCCCATTTGCCAATGCAGTAATTAGACGTGTAATTTGATCAAACTGTTTGTCGTCCGGATAGTACATGGTTAGTGTGTTTTAGGATAACGCGATAGAAATTCCAGAGCTTTTAATTTATCTTCAAAAATTTGTGATGGAACTTTTGGAAGGCTAGTAGTGAGATAGAATTGAGCAGTCACCTTTGAATGTGGGTAGTTAACCAATAAAGCTACTGCAGTAGTTTGAATAGAACCTTCCTTGGCTAGATAATCCATGGCGCCTTTTTCTGCCTGAATAATTTGGCGCAGGTCACAAAGGACGGGATAATTTTTATTGTTCTGAATAGAAAGCCTAAGTTTAAGAAGTTGTTTGGCGGTAGATAAAGTAAGATTCTCTACTGGCCCATATACGAAGTGCAGGATATCTTTTTCTATCCAAACTTCTGCATTCTTATCGTTGGCCCGAGTTTTCAAAATATTGATATTTATATTAATTGAATTTAATCAATTACCGTTGATGATTTTAAAAATAAATTTACTCAAAAGATCATTTTAAAGCAAATGCCGTCAAATTTTATAGGAAATCTTATCTTTAAGGGTCAATATTTTAATTAAAAGTTCATTTTCCACACTATCTAAGTTTGTATTTATTGAAGCTATAAAAATATTTTTTAGCTTCAATAAATCGAAATTAAAAGATAGAGAAATGGCAAAGATTAAACATAATAATTTCCTCGATACAGTAGATGCTGTTATTTCTAATGCAAAAAAAGAAGGGGTAATACATTTATATGCTGAAGGAGAAAGTTTTTCAGGGAGAGAGATAAGAATCAATGGTAAAGATCATTTTCATTTTGGTACAACCGGGTATTTAGGGTTAGAACAGGATGAACGATTAAAACAGGCTGCGATTGATGCTATCCGAAATTATGGTACACAATTCCCACTATCTAAAACATATATCTCACATCCCCTTTACCGGGGACTGGAGGAACGTATTTCAAAAATGTATAATAATCCTGTTATAATCACAAAAAATAGTACTCTGGGACATATGGCAGTTATTCCATGCATCATAAGGGATGAGGATGGTGTTATTCTTGACCATCAGGTCCATTGGAGTGTCCAAAGTGCATCACAAATTTTAAGAACCCGGGGAATTCCGGTTGAAATGATTAGGCACAATAATATGGATATGTTGGAAGATAAAATAAAAAGTCTATCCACGAAATGTAATAAAATTGGGTATATGGCTGACGGAGTGTATTCCATGTACGGTGATTTTGCACCAATTTTAGAACTTATGGAGCTGTGCAAGAAATATCCTCAACTTCATTTGTATTTTGATGATGTTCATGGAATGAGCTGGAAGGGAAAAAATGGTACGGGATACGTAATGGAAGTTTTAAAGGAGCTGCAGGACAATGTAATATTGATTGGTACTTTAAGCAAAACTTTTGGGGCAAGTGGGGCAGTAATGGTAACTTCAAATCAAGAAATACACACTAAAATTAAAAATTTTGGTGGGCCGTTAACTTTTTCTGCTCAATTAGAACCAGCTTCGGTTGCTGCCGCTACAGCTTCTGCCGCAATTCATCTCTCTCCCGAAATTTATGATCTGCAAAAAATACTCTCTCATAAGATTAACTATTTCAATTCATTGCTGGACGATACAGATCTACCTTTGGTTGAAAGAAATGATTCCCCGGTATTTTTTATTGGCACAGGCATGCCAGTTACCGGATACAAATTTGTCCAACGCTTAATGAAAGAAGGATATTATATTAACCTAGGGCTATTCCCGGCAGTTCCTGTAAAGAATACAGGAGTAAGAATTACAATTTCCAAACATAATTTTAAGAGTGACATTAAAGGATTGGTGGAGGCAATGGTTTATCATTATCCATTAGCTCTCCAAGAAACAAATACGGATAATAATCGTGTAAGAGGTGCATTTTATCTTCCGGAGTTAAAATTTAAAAATCTGGAAAACAATGAAGGTTTAAATATTGAATATTCTACAACCATTAAAAATATCGAGAAAAAGGAATGGAACAAATTATTAGGTCGACGAAGTACATTTGATTGGGAAGGCCTTGAATTTATAGAAGGAGTTTTCAGGAACCAGGAGAAATTGGAGAACAACTGGTCATTTCACTATTTTATAATAAGAGACAAAAATTCAATTCCAATACTGGCCACATTTTTTACTTATTCTTTATGGAAGGATGATATGCTGTCTCCTGCATCTGTTTCTCAACTATTGGAGGAGAAACGAATTAAGGATCCCTACCATATGACATCCTACGTTTTGAGTATGGGGTCTTTGTTTACAGAAGGAGAACATTTATATTTAGATACTTCTCACCCTAGATCTAAACTAGCTCTAAGTATTCTTCATAGAGAGGTGGAAGTTTTACAAAAGGAGTTGAATGCGAATATGTTAGTCTTAAGGGATTTTAATAGGTCCAATGACCTAAATGAAACCTTTCATGAACAGGGATTTATTAAAGTGAATATGCCCGACTCCTGCATTTTTACAAATTTTTCTTGGACTTCAATAGAAGAGTATGTAGGCAAATTATCTTCCCGGTCCCGAAGGCATTTTGGAAAAGATATCGCCCCATTTGAAAAAATGTTTGATATAACCATTGTGGGAACTATTACTGAAGGCCAACTTGATAAGCTATATGAATTATATATTAATGTAAAAAATAATAATATTGGCTTAAATACATTTTTGTATCCTAAAAATCTGTTCACTAAAATGGCTAGAGATAACAACTGGGAATTTATTATTCTCCACCTTAAAAAAGACTTTAATTCTTATTCTAAAGACCCTGTAGGCGTAATGTTTTGCTATAAAAATTTAAATCATACCTATGTGCCTAATTATATAGGAATGGATTATAAATATTCAGAAAAATATCAAATTTACAGACAACTTTTATTTCAGACCATAAAAAGAGCCAAGGACTTGAATTTTAAAAAAATCGATTTTGGAATGACAGCATCTTTTGAAAAGAGAAAAGTAGGCGCTACAGTTATACCAAAATTTTCCTATGTACAAGCCAAGGACAATTATTCTTTAGAATCAATAGGTCTTTTACAAAAAAGAAGTTAACTAATACTGGATTTTATTAATGATACTTTTCAATTCTACAATGATTTTATAACTCCCTACAAACGTTAAGCTATAATTAATTGAAGAACATATTGCCTTGGTATTATTTATTAACTCAAGATGTGAATGTCATGTTTAACGATGTTATAGAAAATTTTAGCGATGCTATTAATTCCATTTCTCAAACGGAAACATACAACCAGTTGAAAAAAGCAGATTTGGCCATTCCAACTTGTAATAAAGCAATTTCAATTCTTCAGGATATTGTTGAAAAAGCAGATTTTGAAACAACTCAACTGGAAATCAGCTTTTTTAAAAACGTAAAGGTAATACCCATGAGCTATTTGATATACTATTCTGAAATAAGGGCTTGCGAATTACAGATTCCTAAAGCAGGAAAAGCCTATCAACTTAGATTTTTAGAGAAAGAAATACGAAAAATCAATAAATTCTTTTCAAAGAATAGTGATTTTGTTCATTATATGGAGCAAGGGCATAGCTATTTAGATCATCAGTTTTTCACTAGAAACCATCGTAATAATTTCCCCTTCACGCCAATGATCAATTATTATCAATATCCAGAATTTTCTACATCCCATGATATGCTGTGGGCTAAAGTCCAGGCGATGTATAGATATATCCATTATATACGAGAAACTATACAAATTGTAAAACCTGGGAGCAATCAATTTCATAATGAAAAGAAGCATAAATTATTATTGTGGACTACTTCAAAAACTGCATTAATCGAATTGATTTATGCATTGTCCTCGGTTAGTGCTCTAAACCATGGAACTGCAGATTTAAGTACAATAACAGCCTCCTTTGAGGATTTCTTCAATGTGAAGCTTGACAATGTATATAAAACATATTCAGAAATAAAAGCAAGGAAGGGTAGTAAAACAAAATTTTTAGAAGAGTTAATTATAAAACTTCAGCATAAAATTAATCAAGATGATTCCGTTTAATCAAGTATGTTCTTCTCGTAACTACGAAATGCAATAATTCTCTATTTCCAAATTAATTTTCTTATATATTATTCATTAGTTAGGGGTTCAAGATACCATTTCATCCCAATTAAGATCAATTTAAATGTATGTTAAAATTTATCGTAACTACGAGAGGTCTAGGGAAATAACTCCGTTAATCTAACACAAATTTGTAAAACGAAAGTCAAATTAACCTAATCCCGCTGCTTTAAAACTTATAACCTGCGGTGGGATTTTTAAAACCGTTTTACAATGCCAACAAGTATAATCACCACAGACGATCTGCGAGACTTCAAAATTGAACTGCTCGAAGACATTAAAAACCTTTTAGCAAAACAAGCAAAAGGAAAACTAAAAAGATACCTCAAATCCTCTGAGGTAATGGATTTGCTGCAAGTAAGTCCAGGCACATTACAAAATCTACGCATCAACGGTACGCTACCCTATACTAAGGTTGGAGGAATTATTTATTACGATACCGAGGAAATTCAAAATATAATGACCGCAAACCGTGTACAGCACGGTCTAAATTCTTAAGGGATGAACTACATAAAGCTACTCAATGCGGCTTTTGAAAAGTTCTTTTTTGATGACCGCCTTAACCCTACCCATATCAGTCTGTATATGGCGCTGTTCCAGGAATGGAACAGTAGCCGTTTTGCGGATGAATTTTACGTGAATCGCAGAGACTTAATGCGTTGTGCAAAAATAGGCTCAAAATCCACCTACCATCGATGCGTTACTGATCTTGATTCCTGGGAATATCTTTTCTATTTTCCTTCCAATAATCCATATAAAGGGAGTAAAATTAAGATGGCCGTTATCGGGACAAGTGATGAACCGGATATGGGACAGTACAATCCCGAATTGGAACAGCTTGCGGAACAGTACCGTCCCAGAAATGAACCAGTAGTGAACCAGTACCATCCCACCAACGGACTAGCTGTGTACTCGCACCGTCCCACCAGTGGACAAGCATTGGTATCTACTATAAACAATACCAAACAAGTAAACAATATAAAACAACCAAAGGGCTGGCAGGCCGTAATTAATTTTTTTATTGAAAAAGGTTTTAATGCTGATGAAGCAAAAAAATTCTTCGAGCATTACGAAACTCGGAACTGGCAAACTAGCGATGGAAAAGAAATTCGAGATTGGCGAGCCTTAGCCACAAACTGGATGGACAGAACCGAACTATTTGACGAAGAAAACAAACCGAACAAAAAACAAGAGTCCCAAATCAAGGACAACTTGCGAACCACTAAAAACAAGGACTATGGACAACCCCTTTAAAATAACCGAAGGAGGCGTGGAATATTCGCTCGGAAAATTTATTGACAAAAGTTTTCTATACGATTTTGACAAAATCCTGATTTACCTGGATGCCAAAGGCAAGCTGCTGTTTGGAAAAAAATTTAAAATTTATGACGAGGATAAGGATATTCTGCTCAAGCTTTGCAATTACTTTATCTGCGATAAAGAGAATTGCAAAAAGAATGGAATTGATCCCAATAAGGGAATCTTACTTTCCGGGCCTGTAGGGTGCGGAAAAACCACTTTGATGAAACTACTTCGACATATTGTACCTATGCAACGATCGTACGAGATGATTCCGTGCAGGAATGTAATTTTCAGCTTTAATCATCTCGGATTTAAAACAATTGAAGACTATGGAAATACAAAATTCTTCTGTTTTGATGACCTAGGCATTGAACCTGCCGGAAGATTTTATGGCAAAGATCTTAATGTAATGGGCGAGGTGCTTTTATCTCGATATGAGCTTTACCTTCAATCAAAACATAGAATAAAAACGCATGCCACTACAAATCTGAATGCCGAGGAACTAGAAGAACGCTATGGAAACCGAGTTCGTAGTAGAATGCGAGAATTGTTTAATCTGATTGCTTTTGATAAACGGGCTGGGGATAAGAGGAAGTAATTTAACTTCGGAAAGATTTATAAAATAAAATCACTTCTGAAATAACCTGCCTAATGATTTCTTTCAAATTCTTCGTTAATTCTAAAAAAATATCATTCATAATTTCTATGTTTTTGTATGGATAGTAAAATCGCTAAAGCTGCCAATCGAATATTTTCAGGACTCGAAAAATATCGGTTTTCATCCCAATTACTCAGAAACCCCAATTCCAAAAGCACAGATGGAAAATGATTGGCAGAGTCTACTAGCAACTGAAAATTTTTAAACTTCACACCTCTACTCTCAAATCCTAATTTCTTTTTCAATGCAGCTTGCAATTGAAATGCAATCCAGGTCGAACTATTTAAATACTGAGAAATGTTCTTTGCCACATAAATTTCAACCCCTCTTGTATTAGAACTATTTGAATGATTGCAGTGCACGGAAATAAATACGTCTGCATTCAATGCCTTGGCTAGTTTCGTCCTTTTCGATAAGGAAATAAGCGTATCGCTATATCTAGTCAAGTAAATATCCAATGGTGTTTTGGATTGTTTGTTTAAGCTCAAAATATCCAGCGCAATATCAAGTACAATATTCTTTTCCTGAATGCCATTTATCCCGACAGCACCGGAATCTTTTCCGCCGTGTCCGGGATCAATAATAATTATTTTCTGACTGTCTATTTCCTGCCCAAAAATGAAACACATTTTTAGAAGCAAAAAGATAAAACTGACGTTTTTGAGCACTTTTTTCATTTTCAATTTTCAAGTTATTAACATTGGCCCTTCCAAAATTCATAGAATTTGATGTCAAATAATAGCAACGGAATTTAATTGAATTCAAATAATATTTTATTCACAATTATTTGATTATCAGTTATTTATAATCAAATATATGTAAATTTCCATTAACGAAAATGAATCAAAAATCTAAACTTTTCCGTTATGAAAAAATCATTCTATTTGGCAACATTTCTTTCACTGTTATCCACTTCGCTTTTTGCACAAATTGGTGGCATTGAGAATTCGGTTGATGATATATCAAACACAATCCGAACCATCTTCCCAATAGTTTTAGCAATTATATTTCTTGTAGGCTTCCTTTTTAATGCCGGGCATTTCTTTGGGGAGAACTCCGATATCAAGAAGGGGATTACCCGAATTCTCGTTTTCGTGCTTATTGCAGGTGCTGTCGTGGGAATATTTACATATCTAATCACGATTGTAGTATAAGATGAAAAAATTCCAGATCTATAAAAATATCAGAAAACAGGCGGTCATATTTGGTTTGTCCATATCCCTTTTTGCTCTAATGATGGTGACAATACTATTTTCCCTATTAGTCATTATTTTTTCTTTCAGTTTCGGGATGATTATAGGAGTATTTATAATAAATGCCGCACTATACATCGTTTTGACCCGAATACATAACAACCCACAAATCTTTCATATGGCGAAGGTTTTCCCAAGAATAATTAGTAACAAAAGAAATACAGGCTTTGATTATGAACAAGATTAACCTTTCAGCATACAGGCCCATTGCAGATATTCAAGACAATATCGTATTTGCCAATAATGGCAATGTGGTCTTATGCTATGAAGGGAACCTACCAGAAATCTATTCCCTTTCCGAAAAGGATTTTGAAGACATTCACGGTGCCTGGTTTCAAGCTTTAAAATCCTTACCCGTTGGGACTGTGGTTCACAAGCAGGATATCTATTTAAAGAAGTTTTATTCTTCAGAAAAGCTTCCGAATTCAACATTTTTGGAAAAAGCCACACACGAGCATTTTAAAGGTCGCGAGTATATTGAGCACAAATGTTATTTGTTCTTTATCCTGACCAAGAATAAAGCGCTCAACAATACAAAATACGTCAATCCCTTTAAAAAGGTTTCCAAGGGAATTGTTCAGGAACTGGATGACAACATTAAGAGTTTCGCCAACTCGATAAGCGATTCCGTTTCTTTTATAAACAATAGCAGGAAAGTCTCTCTCAGAACATTAAATGAAAAAGAAATTATTGGTCTCACACAGACCTATTTCAATGGATTTAATGAGGGCTTTGATACCGATATTTTGCTGGATAATAAAAGCGTCAATATTGGCGAGAACCATTTTGATGCCCTTGCCATCAATAGCGAACTGTGCTTTGGCGAAAGTGTACAAAGTAGCAAAACCAATGAGAAATTCACTTCTGACGATTTTGTGTTTCATCAGGGTTTTATTGATGGTCTAGGGCTTACGCTCAATGAAAACCATATTGTAAATCAGATTCTTTATTTGGATGACAAGCATAAGTGGCGCAAGCTGCTCGATAAGAAAATAGAGGAACTTAACAAAAGTTCCAATTTCGGATCACAGAACAAATTGGTACTTGGAAAGATTCAGCATATTCTGGATCAAATTAATGCTGATGACAATGCACGGATCATCCGTGGTCATCTCAATATTGTTTACTGGTCTAAGGATTCTAACGAGTTAGCTAAAATTACCTCTAAGATAAAGACTGAATTCAAGGAACTAGATATCATCCCATATTATCCGAGAGGGGAAGAGCGGAAAAATTACATATTGAATAGTTTCTTTTGCTACTCTTCCAACTTCTCGAACGACGACTTATACGTAACAGATCTCAAGCACGCGATATGCCTATTCATCAATAACACTAATTACAAATCGGATACTACGGGAATCATCTTCAATGATCGTGAACATAGTATTCCAGTTCTCAAAGATGTCTGGGATGAGCGTAAAAAACGAATTAAGGCACGCAATTTTGCCATCTTCGCCCCCACAGGTGAAGGCAAATCTTTTTTAGCCAATAATATTCTACGTCAATATTTTGAAAGTGGTGTTCGCCTGGTTATTATAGATCTTGGAGGATCCTACACAAAATTTGCTAAACTCTATCCTGAACAATACACAGTATTGCGGTACGAAAGTGGAAAGAATTTGGGTATCAATCCATTTTACATCAGCAATCAAAATGATTTGACGCCGGAACGATTGGAAGATCTGTCCGTGTTCTTATTTGAGCTGTTCGCCTCCGAACTGAAAGTGACCAAGGCACAATCTGTTTCCATCAAGAAAATACTACGCCATTATTACGATAGCACTTCTGAAAATCACTCTTTAGAAGGTTTTTACAACTTCATCGAAAAGAATCAGGAAGATCTTCTAAACACTCTTAAAATCCATCCTGACTACTTCAATGTTACGAGTTTCTTACACGTAATGTCCGAATATGTCGGCCATGGTCTTTATAGCTTTCTGTTTGAGGTGAGCGAAGATCAGACCTACAAAATCGAGGACAAACGATTAATTGTTTTTGAACTGGATGAAGTAAAAGATAATAAGGAAATTCTATCCGTAATGTTAAAGCTGATTAAATCAGCTATTCAACGGACTATATGGAAAAACCGTGCAGAGAAAGGCATCATCCTATTTGATGAGTTTGCCAAGCAATTGAAGTTTGAAAACGTATTGGAAAGTGTAGAATTTTATTACCAGGCAATCCGGAAACAAAACGGAGCGATTGGGATTATTCTACAATCTATCAATCAGCTTCCGAATAATTCTACTGCAGCTAGCATCTTAGAAAACACACAAGTCATCTATAGCTTGAATAATGAAAAAGGATATACCGAACTGGTTAGAAGACTCAACCTATCAAGCCACGACTTGAATCAATTAAAGTCTATCAAAAACAATCTTTCCGGTTCACGGAAGTACACCGAAATGTTCATCAAGATTGGAAAGGAAAGCAACATTTTCAGGCTCGAAGTGCCGAAAGAAGTATATGCAGCTTACCTGACCGATGGACAGGAAAACGAAGCCATAATGGCGATTTATAATAAGACTGGCTCAATGGAAGAGGCCATCAAAATCTTCATCAATTCTTAAATATAAGCACTATGAAATTTTCAAAGAAAATTCACGAACACTTAAGCAATAGACAAGCTGTGAGTAAAACAAAAATTAAAACATTAATAGCGGTAATGGCCATCGCCTTATTATTGCCTGCATGCGTTAAGGCCCAAGGAATGCCCACTTATGACAACACCAACTTTATCAGCTTGGTAAAACAACTGATTGAATCAGGTAAGCAGACGGCAAACATTATCAAGACCGTACAGTTCTTAAAGACACAACAAGAAAACATTGAAAAGGTCAACGATGTAGTTAGACAATTAAAAGCTGTCCGAGAAGTTGGACGAAACAACCAACGTCTTATTGATGTGATGCAGGATGATTTAAGAGACATCCTTAACAGCCCATACATCAAACCTGATGAAGTCGCAAGGGTATCGGAATCATTCACTGCTATCGTAGAAAACTCTCTAGACGCAATGGATTTTATCGATGAGATTCTCTCTAGCGATTACCTCAAAATGAGCGATGCCGAACGTGCGGAAATTCTAAAGGAAAAAGAATTGGAATCGAAGGAAATGGTTTCCAATATCAAAACTAAAACCAGAAGATACAAGGATATTATTTCCTTCAGAAAGATGCAGGATAAAATCAATAACCGCGAAACCGAATATTAGAGATGACCGCAATAATCATTTTAGGAATAGGACTGGAATATATCGATACCGTTTTCCAGACCATACAGAATAGCAGTTTCTCGCAATATACTATTGCTGGAATGAAAACGCTTGCTGTTCTATTTTTTCTTATAAATATCCTAAAAAAATACAATGAAGGAATTGCGGATAAAGACGGTTACACCTGGGGACTGAGTCCTGGCGAATTGGCCAAAAATTTTGCAGTAGTACTATTGGTCATTTTTTCAACACAAGTACTAGGGTTCTTTGATAGTATTCTAGTTTCTATAGAGAGTCAATATCGCGGAACAGCACCTGCGCTATTACCATTGCAGATGCAGGATATTCCCATAGAGGAGGATATCAACTTTATTGAAGCTGCACAAGCTGCCATGGCGTTACTCTATGAGGCTCTAATAACACCGCTATATGGATTCAAAATTTTCGCTTTTATTATAAGCCTCTTCCTTTGGATCTTAGATTTGTTTATTTACCCGCTATTTCTTGCAGAACGTTACTTTCTACTGGGATTAATGCAGGCCTTTTTCCCATTGGTCATTAGCTTAGCGGTATTTGAAAAATTCCGCTCCCTTGCTTACTCATTTTTCAAATTATACGCTGCGGTTTATATGCTAGTGCCTGCCTTCTTTTTGGTCAATATATTTATTAATGCAATCTACACCGAGCTTAATACAAGTTTTTGGTCAAATCTTTTCGGAACAGATGTAGGTCAAGGCTTTTTTGCTCCTGTGGTACAGCTTGGTTCTGTTGGTTTTATAGTTTTTCTAAAATTTAAATTATATAGCCGTGCCACATCATTCACGCTCAGATTGTTTACAAGCTAATCTAAAACAACATGAAAACACCGTACAAGAATATATATAGCGTTCTAAAGTTAAACCGATTTATCGTTTTAGCAGTTGTGGTTTGTGCATTGCTAACCAGTACCTTTTCGGTTTGGATAGCTTATACTACTCATAAAAATGCGCTTAATAGTGCCTTTGCCATCAATACGGATGGCAGCATCATACCAGTAAAGCTCGTTACCCAAAAAGAGAATTTCAAAGTCGAAGCTTTGGCACATTTAGAACTGTTTCACAACTACTTCTATAATATCGATGCTAGTAACTATGAACGTAATTTAAAAAAAGCACTTTGGCTAGGTAATAGTTCTGTGGACAACCTGTATCGGCAGAAAAAAGCTGATGGTGTTTACAATCGATTATTGCAATATTCCTTGGTTCAAAAAGTACTTAGTGTCGATTCAAAAATCATTGAAAATAAAGGCTCTCACAGTTTTACTACAACAACCATTTTTGAAATCAATAGAGGGTCGATAATCGACATCTATGAATTGATTTCTACGGGAAATCTGATTATTGTTGATCGAAACTTTCCCAATAATCCGCACGGTTTGTTGATTACAGACTACTTCGAAAACACTTTAAGAAAACTGAACAATGAAAATTGAGCCGACCCGCCTGACCATATTCGGGCAGGCAAACGGCATTTAAAAAATCACTCTTATGAAATGAGCCATAAAAATTTGGGATATTAACCGGAATGTTGATTGGCGAATTACATCTGAAAAACGATAAATAAATAAACTGCAACAGATGAAAATAGAAAAGAACAAAATTGTATTTGCAGCGATAGTTGCTGTGATTTTAATATTTATAATTTCCTATTCCCTGATGGTAATTGGCGATGATGAAAGTGAAAACGATAACCTTGAGCAGACCTTGGTACCCGATTTAGAAGAAAATCAGAAAGAATACGATTCTAAACTGGATGCCATCAATGATTTGAAGGAAGTTCGCGAAACAAACGCTCCTAGTATCTATGATGAAAAGTTGATTGATTCCATGGGCTTTTATGATCCAGATCTACCCGAACGTGAAAAAGAACGTATCGTAGATAGTATTTATAATTCAGGTAGGATCCAATATACCGAAAAGCGGTATCAAAACATCCAAGAAAAGAGAGCTCCCCGAAAAGATAAGCAGCAAATGGATTCAGCTGAAATAAAAAGAGAAGAAAAAATTCAAGCCAAAGAACTGGGTCTAGAACATCAATTGTTTTTTGCTTCTTCGCCAAAGCCGAACGAGATTTCAATAATCAGTAATACAGACGAAACTATTTATGTGGTGGTCGATGGCGATCAGATTGTAAAAGCGAATACCAGACTAAGAATGCGCCTTACCAAAGCTGCAACAATCAATAACAGAAAGATGCCTAAGAATACCCTAGTATTTGGATTTATCAGCTTTCAGCCTAATCGTGCTTTAATTGACATTGAGAATATCAATCATCATCCCACAATTCTAAAAGCATTCGATTTGCAGGATGGTAGTGAAGGCATCTATGTGGAAAACAACTTTCGCGCTGAGGCAACTAGTGAAGTATTGGACGATATAATTGGCGATATCAACATCCCGAGTGTTCCGCAAGTAAGCGGAATTACCAAGATACTTAAACGTAACAATCGGAACGTTCAGATAACCGTGCTGAACAACTACAAACTTATTCTAAAACCAAAATTATGAGCCCATAATGGGTCTTTAAAATTCACTCTTATGAAAAGATATATAATAACTTCAATTTTTTTAGCCACTTGTATTTTTGCAACTCATCTTTGCTCAGCACAAGGTACAGCGCAAACATCTAACATTCTGGATACTATTTACGCCAATGATACCAAAAATGTTGCTCTCTTTTTTCCTGAACCCATTCGACAAGGAATAACAGGTTCAGAGAATTTTGTGTTTACTTACAACCGTGAAAAAGAACAGTATTTTGGGCTGCTTCAGGCAAAGCCTGGAGAAGAAAGTAATCTTCTGATTGTCAATAGAGATGGTTCCATTTTTTCGTATATTGTAAGGTATAAAGAGAAGCTTGTAAGGCTCAATTATTTCATTCCAACGTCCAATAGTATTGGGAATGAGAAGCCCAAGGGAAAAGATTCGATTCAGACTGAAACTTCTGAAAAAAGTGTTGATAAAAGGAAGTATTATTATGAAAAATTCAGTACTTATCTTCTTGACAGAAAACAGAGTATTGGCCGGATCAAAAAGCGGAATGAAGGTATTATTTTAAGTGTTGAAAATATTGTCTTTGATAGAGAAGAGCTCTACTTCGTTATCCAGATTCAGAATAATTCTACTTTGGATTACGATTTGAATTTCTTGAAACTCTCTATTGAAACAAGACAAAAAGGAAAAAGGATATCGCTGCAACGTCTATATCAAGAACCGATTTTCAAAAAGAATTTGCCTTCTAAAATCGCAGAAAATGAAACGGTACGATTCGTTTATGTGTTGCCCAAGTTTTCATTATCTAATGATCGTAAGACAGTTTTGGAATTGAACGAAAAAGATGGCGAACGTAATATTGAACTAAAAATATCACATAGATATATTAATAATCCAAATTAGTACAGTTATGAGAGCATTAATCACTTCCGTATTAGCATTGTTTATTTTCTCTTGCGCAGAAAAACAAAATCTAACCCATACCGAGACAACTGAAATAGTTCTCGAAAGTTTCTACGCAAAGGATAATTCCACCTTAAATAAGTACACAACTTCCGACGGTTATAGTGGATTAATAATGATTCAGGATATGATACCCGATCAAGACAAAGATGCCAATGTAAAAATCTTGGACGAAACCATTGATGGCGATTTGGCTTGGGTCAAATATACCACGGCTTATGACAGTAAGCCTGGTGTTTTTAAGCTGGTCAAAGATAATGGTCAATGGATGGTCACAAGTAAAGGACCTAGAGAAAGAGGACCTTTTTAAAATAATTTCATGATACGGGCTAAATAAAAATATCAGTATTTTAAGGGTATTGAAAAGCCATACTTATGGAAATTAAATTCATCATTGCTTTTCTACTTTGATCTAACCTTTTTAAATTTCTTAATTATTCTCTAAATAGTATCAACAGCATATTCTAACCAATCTTTAATGGAATTATAAACATCTGGTTGAACATCAATTTAGAAAATAGGGGTGTCTCTATATTTCTACTCACTCCTCCTTAGGAAGATGCTAGTTGATTACCTAGGTATGGTTGCGAAGATGGAGGAACTAGCCCCTTCAGCCCCATATAAACAATTAAATTACCATAATGTTGTAGGGAATGAAAAACTGAAAAATCAAGAATATTTCATGCTGATTGATGCCTTCCCATAAATTTGACAAACGTTTCTTTCGCTGGTTAGTCATATTTTTCCTAACCACACCCGTCAACAGTCTAAGGTTTGAAGTGTGGGGATTTAATTTCATTCTTGTCTTGCTTTTTTTCCTTCCTGGGTTAGTCTATACTTTTGTTTGCTGCTTCTAGGTTTGTCTGGTATTGTTAATTCTATAAATCCCTCATCTAGGGCAGGTATTAAATAATTAATTCTAAAATTTTTTCTATCCAAAAGCCTTAAAGAGGCTTGTAATTCGGTTCTACTAACTTCGCCGTTAATAAGGTTTATAAGTTCCTGTACTTGGGGGGTGACTTGGGGGGTGACTTGGGGGGTGACTTGCGGGCTGTCCGAATAAACCGCTACTGCAGAAGGCAGCACCATCCTTAGAAAATTATCCGAAAAATTAAAACATGATTTATCATAATATTCCATTATTCTGGGTATTCCAGAACCTAATTGTTCCACCAGGTCCAAATCTTTATACACACGCATTAATTCTTTATTCCTTGGGATAGAATACCCTTCAAAAAATTCACTTTTACTTAGTCCCTCTGGTAAAGAACCTGCGGATGTAATTTCTAATCGATCCCTGAAAATTTCAAATTTCGGTGCGATTTCACGAGTGTAATCATTATGTACAAAAGCATTTATAACCGCCTCTCGTAGTGCAATAGCATTCCAAAGACGATGTTCTTTTCTTTCTTTAGCTGTGATTTGAGTAATCGTACGGTTTTCTAAATTCATTTTATCCAATACACTCTTGGATGCCTTCACCAAAGAGCAGTAGCCGTATTCATTACTTTCCACTAAATCTACACGCGTTTTACCTTTATACTTAGCTACTTTTACAGAAATGTTATTTTCATCGGCCAACAAATAAGCCGCGTAGTTTAAATCACCGTTTGTGGTGGTAAGCTCTAAATTTTTCCTGAACTGCTTATTGAGCGGCTTTTGTCTTTCTTGATAATAAATTTGCAACTGCTCAAATCCTAAGTCTTGGCGATGCGCCTTTATTATTCCAATAGAATTACGGGTACGAGAAGCAAAAAGCTCATCAATCATTTTTTGCGACATTGGTTCTGCAGCAGAACCCAAACGAATAAAACAACCTTTTTCACTCATCCCATATTTTTTAAGATGATACGGTTTTTCTGGGCCACTTGCGACTATGACTTTTAGAATGTCCATTCCATCCCTAACTTCACTAACAATATCAAATAGACCCATTGCAGAGGGACGAATGTTATTTTTTAATTTATCTTTTATTTTTAATTGGTCTCCATCAGAATCTGCCAATCCATAAGTGTTTCCTTTTATATCGATGCCAATATATAGAATGCCACCTTCACGATAGTTCAAAAAAGCAATAACCTCTTTTTCAAGTCCTTCGGAAAGTTCCCTTTTGTATTCTATGCGGTTTGTCTCGGTCATTATTTAAATAAATTGGCAATAAAGATAATGATATTAAATTGTGTAAATTGATTTAACTACCGTATAACAGGACACCAAGCATTTTAAAAATTAGGAAAAACAAGATGGCGAATGGCAGGACTGTTAGAAATTCTAAAGAAAAAGTGCCATTTTAAACATTTTTGCACGGCACTAAACTGTAGAATTTTGGGATTCAGACTATGGGTATTCTACCATTTCATTATTTAAAATAGTTTTCTTTTGGTATCATTTTACTGTTTGCTCCAAAGACCGAACATACAGATAGGAAGATTTAATGTGAATTTATCATGTTTGATCTGTATCGTTAATTCTAGAATAAACTTTATTGAGCATTAACTCCTTTACCAAATTTCCGAAAGATTTATTCTCAATTATTTTGTCAAATATGTCCTGATTCTGGTCCATACGTTCAATCAGTTTATTTAGGAACATATCCTCAAAAGCATATTTAAACGTATCTATTTTATTGGCTTTCGCTTGTGCCTGCAACTTTTCGTCTTGCACTAATTCTGCTTCTATTTGCTCAAAAAATAGTCGGTCAGCTTCTTCAAATTCAGTTCCAAATCGGTCATTTAGAACATTGATTATTTCCGAAAGCAATGCCTTTTCTTCTTTTGCTCTTTTAATTCCTGCTTCGGTTAATCCGTCCAATTCTCCATCTTCTCCTTTTACTAAATCAATTGAGCCTTCCTTAACTTTCTGCAAGCGATAATACTCCATTGCAATTTCATCTGAAAGTTGCAAACTCTCGGCTAATTCCTTTTTCGGTAATTTGGTCTGCAATAATTTAGAATACGCATAGAATTTTTCAAATTCAGGCTCTTTAAATGGCATAATTTGAGCAAGAAAAGAATACAGATTTGTCCAAGTTCTCAAACTCTTTTTAAACTCATCTTTTTCAGGTTCTGTTTCTATTGCTTTATACCTATCAATTGCTGGGTCGATAAATGAATATAAACGAGATTGGTCTTTTATATCTAGTTTTCCTGTCGGTTTAAAATAAACATTTGCAAAGGCGTTAACTTCTGATTCTTGAATGATTTGTTTTTCGTCAATCTTTAATTTCAAATCAAAAAGGTGATTGATTTCAGGCTCTTCTGCAACCAATGTCTTTTCATAATATGGTTGAAAGGATTCAAAAATCGTTTGTCGGTCGTTTGCAAAATCCAATACGAAAGTATCTTCTTTTCCTGCTGTCATTCTGTTTAAACGTGACAAAGTTTGAACAGCTTTTACTCCAGAAAGTTTTTTATCTACATACATAGTATGCAAAAGAGGTTGGTCAAATCCTGTTTGGTATTTATCTGCAACAATTAGAATTCTGTAGCCTTCTTCATTAAATGCCTTTGGAAGTTCTTTTTCGCCATAACCTGTTAATTGCGGTTCTGAAACACCATCAGGATAATTATCATCTATTACTTTTCCTGAAAATGCAACCAAAACTTTGAGTTCGTTGGTGTATTCGTTTTCATTTATGTATTTATTAAACTCTTCAAAATACCTTTTGGCTAGTTTTCTTGAAGATGTTACAAACATTGCTTTTGCTCGTCCACCAATTTTTGTTGCGACTACTTGACGGAAATGTTCGATAACAATTTCTGTTTTTTGAGCTAAATTATGTGGATGAAAATTAACAAATGCACCAATTGCTCTTGATGCTTTTTTCTTATTTAAATCTGGGTCATCCTCAATTGCTTTTGAAAGCTTAAAGAATAATTCGTAATTGGTATAGTTCTGTAAAACATCTAAAATAAATCCTTCTTCTATTGCTTGACGCATTGAATATAAATGATAAGGTTCAGGTTTACCATCACTTCCCGTTTTTCCGAAAATAGCGAGTGTTTTAAATTTAGGTGTTGCTGTAAATGCAAAAAATGAAATATTATTTTGTTTGCCTCTTGCAGAAGCAGATTTCTCTACTTGTTCACTAATAAAATCTTCGGCAGAATATTCGTTGTCTTCCTCATCTTCAGTTTCAGGTGCTCCTAAAACTTCTTTCATTTTTTTATGAGCTTCGCCTCCTTGTGAACTATGTGCTTCATCAATTACTACTGCAAATTTTCGTCCTGAAAATTCTTCCACTTTTTCTATTACGAATGGGAATTTTTGCAAAGTTGTAATAATTATATGCAAGCCAGAATTTAAAGCATCTGCTAATTGAGAACTGTCTTTATCTATTTTCTGTACAACACCAGTTTTGTGTTCAAATTGGTAAATGGTGTTTTGTAATTGTTGGTCTAAAACTCTTCTGTCTGTAACTACTATTACGCTATCAAAAATTCGTTCGTCTTGTGCATTATGTAAACTTGACAAACGATAGGATAACCAAGCAATGGAATTACTTTTTCCTGAACCTGCCGAATGTTGAACTAAATAATTTTTACCTGCTCCATTTACTTTTACATCTTTTATAATATCTCTAACTACATCCAATTGATGGTATCGAGGGAAAATCATTTTTTCTTTCTTAAATGTTTTTCCTTCAATTTCAATTTCTTCTGTTTGAAGATGAACAAAACGGTGAACAATATCTAGCCAACTATCTTTGGCTAATATTTTTTTCCATAAATAGTCAGTTTTGTAACCATCTTTATTTGGTGGATTTCCTTTTCCTCTGTTATATCCTTTATTGAATGGAAGCCAAAAAGTTTTTGTGCCATCTAATTTTGTGGCCATAAAAACCTCTTCATCATCTACCGCAAAATGCACTAATGCTCTTTTTTTGAAAGCAAAAAGTAATTCTCTATTATCTCTTGAGCTTGCATATTGCTTTTTAGCATTGTCCGTATTTTGACCTGTAAAATGATTTTTTAATTCTATAGTTGCTAATGGTATTCCATTTAAAGACAAAACAATATCAACTGAATTTTTATTCTTATGTGTGTAATACACTTGACGAATTACTTTCAATTGATTTTTATCGTATAACTCTTTTGTTTCAGGATTTAAACTTGTTTCAGGTTTAAAAAATGCTAATTTGAAACGTACGCCATAATCTGTAAATCCATTACGAACTACATCTAAAGCACCCCTTAAATCCATTTCTTTGTAGATGCGTTGAATAATACGGTTATCTACTTGCTCTCCGTGAATTGATGCGATTTTCTTCCAATTTTTGGGTTGCGTTTCTTGTAGAAAGTTTAAAACTTCATATTTAAACATTCCCAGTTCAGGACTGTAATCTGCTGAATTACCTTGTGTGTAACCTCCATTTGCGATTAAAGAATCAACTATGGCAGTTTCAAATGTGTTTTCTGTTGTAATTTTTGCCATAATTATTCAGTTTCTTGTTCTAGTTGTTCGCCTTCTATAAATCTAGCATAAGCAATATCTCTAAAAATAAGTTTCAACCTTGATTTTTGCCTTTTGGTTAATTCAGCTTTTAAAATTCTTTTTGCTGTGTCTTCATCTAAAGGATAACAATCTTCTACAAACTTTGTATTTATCCCGTAAATATCTGAATCAATTTCTATCAACTTTTCTGGTAGTTCTTCTCCAACAATTGTTGCTGTATCTGGGTCGATAAAATTTACATTGGGATTGTTGTCAATACTAACATCTTTACCTAAAAAGGTTTTGTTTCCTTTTATTGAAGGCCAATAGACACCTAAAAATTCAGTTGTTCCTGGTGGATGTATTTTTGCTATTTGTATTGCACCATCTATAGTTGAATATTCCTTTTCCCTAATCATTTTTAATAAAACCTTAAAAGGTTCCATATCAAAATTATTTGAAAAACGCTTGCCATTACTCTTTTGCTCTTCTTCTAGCAGTTCTTCTGCTTTTTCAATTTCATCTCCAATAAATCCAAAAAACATTGTAGATTCATCTATTTCATTATGAATAAAGGCAGAAGTGTCTGTTATATATTTTATTTCCCAAAGTTTAAATTTACTTTCTTTCCAAGAATAACCACCAAACAAGAATTTAAAATCTTCAATTTCTTCACTTTGTGTACCACCATAATCTATTGAGTTGTATAAGGTGGTAAATAGATTGCTTAAGTAATCTAAAACTTCATTTATGTCAGTATGTGAGTCAGATAAATGCTCGTCAAATTTTATAGATGAAATTAAATTAAGAATTAAAGGATAGGTGCGACTTGTAGCACCTGCAAAACTGATTAAACAATCTTTTCTAGGCAATTCAAACAGCTTAACTCCGCTGTTCCATCTTTCGCCACCTGAAAGGCAACTATCTGTTGCGAAGATTAATTCTTCGGTATTATTTACTTTTCTTATCCAAGAGACGCAGAGTGTCATAATTATATGTGCTTGATAATAAATTCCTTATTATTTAATTCTACCGAAAGTTCTTCTATTGTTTCATCCCAACTAAACATATGATATGCACTCCAAACAGGCTGATAATATCCTTCTGTTTTGAAAGCGTCAGAATGTAGAACAAAAGATAGGTTTTCAATGAACTCTTTGCTTTCTGTTTCTAAAGTATGCTGATATGAATGGTTTGGGTTTTTAAAGAAGAATTCACATTTAAGAGTATTACTATTTCTAGTACTATATTGTTTTAATTGTAAAAAAGATTGGACTGCAAAGAATGATTCCGAAATCTGTTGATGTGTATAACTCATATCTTAATTCACTTTTAATTTACCTGTTACTACTTCGCTTATTAATGCTGTTTTGTATTCTTTAAGTAGGGCAATTAGCTTTTTTGTTTTTGCAGATTTGGAATCAACTTCTAAAAGATATCTATCTAAGTATTTAGCTATTTCTTTTTGCTCCTCAATTAACGGTAGAGCAACAGGCAATTTTTTTAAAAGTTCTTGACTTAATGACGCACGAGTAACCAAATTCATCTCTTTCACAAAAAATCTTCTATGGATTTGTGCACTGAAATAATATTTAGAAAACCCATCATACAAAACTTCATCAAAGGGTCTAAATCGTATTAAAAAACCTGCAAACACAGCGTCTTTAATTGTTTGAATACAGGTTGAAGCTATTCCAATTTCTTCAACTGTTTCAGAGGTTCGTGTAAAAAGAACATCCCCTTTTATTATAGAATAACTAATTTTATCGGTATCAGATGAATTGACTAAGCCATCAACAAAATCAGGAAGTGTAAGGTTCTTGTACACATCACTATAACTTACAAAAGGAAACCCAAATCCAAATTGGTCACCACTTTTACTAATCCCATTTGAGCAGACACCTAAATATCTTAATTTCTTAATACTCCAATGCTCAGGTATTTGCCCAATATATTCAACACCACTATCTTTTAAAGTAACATCAGGATTAATACCTTTAGTAACTATTTCATTGATTACAACTTCTTTTTCTTTTTTATAGAATTTCAGTAAGTTCTCTTTTTGATAAACCAATTCGTCAATTTCACTTAATTTTTCATCAAGGAAATTGGCTATTTCTAATTGTTCTTTTTTTGGTGGATATCTTAAAGGAATACTCTTTATTTTATCAATTTTAAGATTTAATCGAGTGAAACCATTAGCTTCTATTTGCACTAAACTTCTGTAAGGTTTACTCAATAAAAGATAATTTATAAAAACTGAATTAAAATTATCATTTGTAAAATGAAAGCCTTTACAGAAACTATTTAAATATGTATTTTCTAAATCATCTAACAATACTGTAGATTTTCCTACATCATCAAAGTTTTCTGAACTCATCATAAAAAACAAATCACCTTTACTTACTTCATTTTGTTTTTCAGTATCTTCAATCACGACATATTGAAGTTTTTCAATATCAATTACTGTATTATTAGCAATGTTAACAAATGGTATGAAGGGCTTATTTTTTTCGTTTATATCTTGGTTAAAATCTTTTCCAGATTTACCTGACAATCCTCCGTATAAATCACCAATGTATTTTAACCGAATAGATTTCCAATGCTCTGGGATATCTCCAACCCATTCAACACCACTATTTTTGTATGTTTCATACTTCTCCATTAATCAAGTACTTTTTTTTCTAATTCCAGCGAACTTGTTTCTAAAGCAAAAATCTCAGCCTTAATATCGTCTAGTGATCGTAAAGGCTTAAATTCATAGAAATATTTGGTAAAGTTTATTTCGTAGCCAATTTTAGTTTTACTATCATCAACCCAAGCTTCTGCTAAATGTGGACTTACTTCACGTTTAAAATATTCTTCAATGGTTTCTGGTACTAATTTTTTATCTGCATCCAATTTTAGGAAAGGTATGTTTTCGTAATCTCTTAATTTAGAATCTGGTTTTGGTTCTTTTTTGCTATTGGTTTCAATTTTTCCTTTTTCATCTTTTATAGGTTGTTCAATCGTAGCTCGCCAATACCCAAAATAATCGTTAGGGTAAATTTTAGAAAATTCATTTTCTTCAAAATCTCCGTATAATTTGGTAATAAAACCAATACCTTTTTCTTCTCCGTTTTCTATGATTTTCTTTCGTTTATTACCTAAACTCTTGGTCATCCTTTCATAAAAACGATTGACCTCTAATTTCCCTTCTACAATTAATTCATCATCTTTTGTGCCTGTGGCATTAATCAGTTGAATTTTTCCTTTTCGTTGTTTTTCTTTCTTGTTATTTACAATCCACACATACGTTGAAATTCCAGTGTTATAAAATAATTGGTCTGGCATTGCAATAATTGCTTCTAACCAATCATTCTCTATAATCCATTGTCTAATGTTACTTTCGCCACTTCCAGCACTTCCCGAAAATAAAGGCGAGCCGTTAAATACAACTGCTATTCTTGTTCCGTCCGATTTCATTTTTGAAATCATATGTTGTAAGAATAGAAATGAACCATCATTAATTCTTGGTAATCCAGCACCAAAACGCCCTGAATGTCCTTTGTTTTCGTGTTCCGCTTTTATGATTTTTTGAGCTTTTTTCCAATCTACTCCAAACGGTGGATTTGAAAGCATATAATCGAATTTTTCATCTTCCAATCCATCAACCGTAAAAGTGTTTCCAAATTTTATATTAGAAACCGTTTGACCTTTAATCAACATATCCGATTTGCAAATAGCGTAGGATTCAGGATTTATTTCTTGACCGAAAACTTCTAGTTTAGCTTTTTTATTAAAGCTTCTTAAGTGTTGTTCGCCAATAGAAAGCATTCCACCAGTTCCACAAGCTGGGTCATATAGCGTTTTTACAATTCCTTCTTTTGTTAAAGTTTCACTGTCAGAAATGAACAAGAGATTTACCATTAGTTTAATGACTTCTCTTGGTGTAAAGTGTTCTCCCGCTGTTTCGTTGGATTGTTCTGCGAATCTTCTAATCAATTCCTCAAAGGTGTAACCCATATCCATACTATCCATATCAGACAGGTCGATTTCAGAGAACTTTTTCACCACTTGAAAAAGAATGTCCGCTTTTGGGTCGTCCATTCGTTCAATTTGGTCATCAAAATTGAAGTATTCTATAATCTCTCTGGCACTCGAAGAGAATCCATTTATATAGTTACGGAGGTTCGCAGCAATTTTGTCTGGTTCGGCTACCAGTTTTGCGAAATCGTATTGACTTCTATTATGGAAATTATGACCTGCAATTTTATTAAGGATTAAATCTTTTGTCTTGTCAGGTTTATCGGCAACTTTTGGCAATAAAGCCAAAACTTCTGCTTTTGTTGGTTGTAGCACACAATCTAGTCTTCTTAAAACTGTGAGTGGTAATATTACTTTTCCATAGTCAGATTGTTTGTAATCACCTCTTAATAAGTCTGCTACTTCCCAAATGAGATTGGCTTTTTCTTTAAAGTCTATCATTTATTGATCTAGAATTTTGTTTTGCGCTTACAATATATTTAGGTTTAAGCAGAAAACCACGGTTTAAGTAATTAAAACATAAAAAACCTATTAAATGAAATTCTGATTTTTAGATTGTATTGAAGGCTAAATTAATTTCTTTTTATTCTCAGTGTTGGTAGCAAATCCATTACAAATGACTCTGTTTAAATCTGCAAAGGCCCAAGCAGTATGAAATTTCTTTTGAAAAAGAATTGTAGAGGATTGTCGAAGCGATCAACTCAAAATTCTGACGTATAAAAA
Source organism: Gillisia sp. JM1 (assembly GCF_000424645.1). NCBI lineage: Bacteria > Pseudomonadati > Bacteroidota > Flavobacteriia > Flavobacteriales > Flavobacteriaceae > Gillisia > Gillisia sp. JM1. Next base: position 867,574 of record NZ_KE384218.1, on the reverse strand, counting down.
TTCAAAGCAAAGGAAATGGGGCGTGGTGTTTGGGTTTGGGTTTGGGAAGGTTAAATTTTTTCTGGCACCCATGTAATCCAAGATGATAAATCTATACACCCCATATTGTGAGCTGCATACAATGCAAACAATACCAATAGAAAGGTAAGTACTCCATATAGGACACCAATTACAACACGTAATAGGATAATTTTGGTTTCTATCTTGTCAAAATCTGTTTTAAAATCTGCATAAATTTTACCATAGGCATTCTTTATTGCTTTCTTTTCTGATTGAACATCTTTTCTTAAGCATCTTACATTGTATGCCGTCATACTTAAAATCAAATATGCAACAGTGGTATAAAGTAGGTATGCAACCAATATTAAAAGTAATACACCAGGTTTATCTTGAACTTTATAACTTGCAAATACACTGGCAGCAAATGTGAGCGGAAAAGCCACAACTTGTTTTTCGATGGATGAAATACTTCTGTCTATACTTTCAAAATATGATTCTCTTTCTTGTTTGAAATCTGACTTTATCTTATCTATAGCAAAATTTGAAACATACGCTTCGTAGTCTTTGGTAGTAAGATCAATTATTGAATCCAACTGATTGACAATTACATTGAATCTATTCTTTTCATCTGTGCTGTGTACACTGGTTACGATGATTTCTTTAAAGAATTGGATAAACTCCTTTTTCTCGAACTCTTTTTTTAATCGTTCCGATTTTCCTGCAATATTAATAGTGTAGAAATATGAATATTCTGGAAGTGAATAACCAACGTGAAATACCCCATATTCTTTGCTAACAATGGTAAAGGTTTTTGAAGTTTCGTTTTTAAATTGTGAAAGTTCTTTTGTTTCTATAAATAATTTGCGAAGCGATTTATAGGTAAGAAAATTAACAACGAATTTGTAAGTGTCTGTCGCTGTTACTACTTTAATATTTGTTTTACCTAATGGACTTAGAAAAACTATAGACTTATCTTGGTACTTTTCAAAATCCAGTCTGCATCTATTGATGAAATCATTTTCGTCATAATAATACAGAATTTCGAGCCATTTACTATCCGTTAATAAAAATGAAATCTTATTGCCTGGTAATTCTTCTGGATTATTGAAAGCAGATTTAATTTGTTCAATTAATGAAGGGTGTTTGGAAGCATCTACAATGCATTCAATTCCATTAAATTGACTGATCCCATCAAAATTTATTTTGTTGAGTTCATCAATAAATTCTTCAATTATATCGTTTTTATTGCTCATCTAAAGCGGTTGCATTGTTATATCGCCTTGTTAAAAGTGCTGCAAGTTCAGGTGACCTTATAATAATTTGATCTTCTTGCACGTCCACATCGTTTTCATTGATTTTATCAAAATCTACATTTAGAATTATTCCTGGTACTGAAACTTTTATTGTTATCAAATTTTTCCATTTCCCGCCAACCCTAAATTCTGGATCTAACACAATATCGTTGGCATCAGCAAAGTCTTTGATTGCAGTTTTAGCATCAGAACCAAAAAAATGCTCACTCATATTGTAAATATTCACACGTCTGCGGTTATTAGTTCTTGCGTACTCGTAAACAGCACGTTGAAAATCGCTTCTAGAAATTTCATTTCCCTCTTCATCATTCGGTAGGTCAATTGTTTTGATAATTTTCATAAGTCTGTCAGTATTGACAGTGTTTTTAATCATACCCGCTGCTAATACCCATTCTTTAAAATATTCAGATACTTCACCATCAGACTGCGTTGTTATGATTGCCAAGTATTTGCGGTCGTCACCAATGGCATTAAAAATATCATAATTTAATCTTGCTGCCATTGCAATTTTATCAATATTTATGTTTTCTGCTCCATCGAGTTTATATTCACTACCTTCTTTAATAATATTAATACCCGATTTTTTTCTCAACAACACAACAGCTACGTAGCGACTATCATTGATGGTGTAGTCAGAAAAAAGATAATAACCACCTTTTGCCAATGATTGTTTCTCAACCTTTGTTTTTAATAGATCTAATGATTTACTAAATAAAACAAATTTATCATCTGTGGCATCTTCCAAATAATCATTGAGCCGTATTGTAAAAGAGTTGGTTTCATCTTCTTTGAATGCGGCGTTCTTAATACTTGAATTTGCACTTATTGAATTATGAAGTTCATCAGTTAATTTAGTAGCGAAATCATCAATGGTCAACATCTCGCTTGAGTAGTCAATATCTGCATCAGTAGTTCTTTCTTGTTTATCGAGATAATGAACAATAATTCTGTGTATAGTTAATGGCATAAAGTCAACAATTAAATTTAGCCTCTAAAATTAGCGGAAATTAATAGAATTTGTTGCCATTAGTTTTACTTTCTCTTAACTACATTATATTCTTATTCTTTAATTGAAAAGTTAAAAATTCCAACTCAATAATGTAAGAAATGTATAAGACTTTTTTAAGTGATTAGCGGAATATCGACCTAGCCTCCTCATAAATTCTTTCAAAATTAGATTCCAAATCTTTCTTGGAAAACTGCAATGATTCTTCGGGAAACTGCCGCTTAATCTTCTGTAATTTGAACTGTACCTTCTTATCCTTGCCATCCGCATAAGTAATAAACTCTCCCTGCTTTAAACGAAAGAAAACATCGGCCCTAATTTTTGGAATTTCCTTCTCTCCTGTTGTTACGCGGGTATCAAAATCTAGATTATAACCTCGACTTACACTTTTGGTTGGATCTTTAACGATCTCAAAGAATCGTTCGTAATATTTCGCGGTGTCCGGATCGTTGACCTTTCCGAAAAACTGATAAGAAAGATTGCTTAATATTGCCTTGCTTGCTTTATCCCCGTACATCATATCATTCTGAATTTTGTCTTGCATCACATAAATCGTTGCGATGTCATAGCTCCGCAACGTTGCAGGAATACGGTGCATATTCAGTAAACGTATAGTAGGTGCCTCTTCCATCAGCAGGAAAGATGTTTTGCAATCCCGAACACTCATTTGTTTGATAATTGTATGGATAATCATAGCGATAACAGGCGAATAAGAAGTATCAAATTTTGGGTTGTTCACAATGGAAATGATTGCTGGATTATCGACGCTGTTGATATTCAGTGGCACTTCATCTGCGGACAACGCCATAAATATTCGTTGTGTGCTAATTCGCTTTAAAGCATTAGCCAAGGTGCTTTTTACTCCAGCTGTTTGTCTTTCAGAATCCTTGCCACTAATAAATGCGTCTGCCATTGCCCTGGATGTGGTATTGGTTTCCAAAAATTGGATAAGGCTATCTGTATCGAGATATTGGTATATAGCAATCAAATGGGGAAGCGTACAAAATTGGGGATATGTAGTTTTCAATTTCCAAATCAATCCACCTATTAATCCTTCAGCAGCGTCATTGAAAAATTTGGTCGTTCCACTTGTTCCAGATTCTCGCTGTTCCAATAGGTTTTCAATTAAAACCCTTGACACCTCATTTACGCTTTCCTCATTCTCTAAATAGCGTGGAGCTATAGGATTTACCCTATGGATGATTTTATCAAAGGAAATGACCTTAAACGGAATGTCGCTATCCTTGAAAAGAGGATATGCCATTTCTGTGAGTTCAAAATCTTTGTAGTCGTGAATGATCCCGCAAAATTTATACTTTAGAAAATGCTTTAGAAAACCGAAAACTACGCTTTCAGTCTTTCCGCTTCCAGCAGAACCAATAACCGATGCACCACGTTTGATGTTTTCTAGTTTAAAATTTCCTTTGCTGGTGGGAAAGTTAACCCGATATTTTATGTCCCCTTTTTTGGGCCTATCAGTTTTATGCAAAAATACATACATCGTTACATTAATTAATGTCAGAGGGCAGACCAAATAAAGTGCTAATAATAACAATGATATTTCTTCATTTAAATAAAACACAAGAACACCAAGCATTATAAAATTGACAAGGAAGGCATATCTGCTTACCCGATACATTCCATAGAAAACAGTACTGGCAAAACCAATAATTAGAAATACTGTTAAGAGATTGTCCAACTGCATAATTTTAAATTAGATTCCGATAGAACTTGATTTGATGGCCACTTCCACACCACGTCGAAGCCCTTTGAATATTTTCATTGCCAACTGAGCATGTGTAACAGGAATACTGGGCATTATTGGAATGCCAGCTTTGCCCATTATTTTAAACGCCAATGCTTTTTCATTGGTGGGGAGTTTCATCAGGGAAGTAAAATAGATCTTTGGGTTTTTGATAAAATCTTTCCGAGCCTTATAGGTTTCTGCAAAGTTTCTTTGGTAATCAAAAGTCTTATCGAAAGTCTTCTCAGCTTTCTCAAAAAATCCATCCCGATCAAAACCACGCTTTACCGTCTTTCCATTTAATTCAACATCCGAAGCTTTGTATTTACTTCCTGGGGAGAGGCTGAATTTATTAGAAGCATCTTTTCGACTCATAATAATATGGATATGACTTTGGCTGCCCACCTTTTGCATTCCCTGTACGATACGTTTTCCATTCTGTTGATAGGGTGCTGTCATTTCCAATTTTGTGATTTCCCGTTCCATCGTTTTGATATCTCCTGAAAGTTCACCACGCTCCACCCTTCTGATATCGGTTTTCAACTGAAGTATTTTTGTGGCAAAAGGTTGATTTTCCTGTACCTGTTTATCCGTTCCCTTAAAAGAACGTTGATGCTCAATTTTCGCGTAATACTTTATGTCATCAATATTCACTGGTCGCCCCTTGATTTCTCGATTAAAACAAGCCACATAATCTTTCATCAGCTCACGGGTATATTTTTTCAGATCTTCGCTGTGGTTCTGCAACCGGTTCAATTCATATTTTGAAGGGCTGATGGTTATGGAATAAAACCTTGGTTCGGTCTTTTCCAATTTTGCGGTATTGCCATCGATTTCCCTGACCACTTCTTCAGCCGAAATCTCATCGTCGTATTGGTTGAAAAAATGTTCCATTTCCTCTAGATCCATGCCTTCGTTTTCTTTCTCCAGATAGCCTACAAAATCAGCCGAACTTTTGGAAAAATTTCCTCCCATTTTTTGAGGTGTGATTGTGATATACATAGCTCAAAATTTTACAGTTCGTTGTTTGGATTCTGTTTTTCAGCAAAGCGAACTTCACTCTTTTCTTCTATAAATTTCTTTTCCAAAATGAGTGGTTTCTTTTTGGGTTCTTCGGTCTGAAAAAGTGATTCCATCATCGCCACAGTCGGTTTGGTTTGGGTCTTTTCCATATCGCGCATAATGGCGATAACCGCATTAATTCGTTTCTTTAAATTGGCTTCAATTGTTCTTCCGGTCGGTCCCAATCTTTCCCTTGGGGAGATTTCGTTGTAGAAGAAAAAATCGAGCATTGTGTCCATTGTCTCGGTGTGCGATTTGCAATGTGTTTTGGAAAATTCCTGAAAACGTTTCGCTGTTGTCCGCTTAAACCTGATTGTGATGAAGGAGTCCATTTTCTTTCGCTTATTTGTGAATTTGACGTAAATCCATCCCTGTTTACAGGCTGTTTCAGGGCATTTGACGCAAATCGAAGAAACCTATATAATTCATTAATTTTCAATCTATTGAAAATCAAAGGATTACGCGATAAAAGGAATATGTAACGTGGCTCTGCCCGTTACCCTCTTGCTATTCCTTTTCGTCACGCCATAGCGTGACAAAAATTTCATACAATCTGGCTAAACGCTAATTGCCTTTTTCGGAATTTAAAAATTCCTATATGTAAAATAAAGATGGATACAGCTACCAGCGAAAGTCAAAAATAGGATAGCTATATAATTTTAAGTGCTGAATTTCAGCGAAATAAAGATAAGGGTTTTTATTGATTATGAAACCTGTTAAACAAAAAAAGGACCTTTGAAGTTCAAAGGTCCTTAAATAATAATCTGTCGATTTTATGGATTGAAAACATAGGTGTAATAATACAGATTTCTTAATGCTTCTTCCTCTATCATCGTTTCAAAACAAGTATAATTTTCTCTTACGTATTTGCGAATACTATCGCCAAATTTTCGTTCCACATCTTTTTTAGAATTTTCTAAAAGTCTGTTCTGAGCTTCTTCATTCAGGTCTGTAAAATTTAGATATACCATAGCTTTAGATTTTAGTATTCACTAGGTAACATTAGTGTATCATTTACAAAAAATAACCGCAATTCATCGAGTGGAAAATCGGTTGCCCTATACTCTTGTTTTTCTAAAATAGTATCATTCCCATCGGTGTAAATAATTTCAGCTTCATAACCTTTAGACTCTTGTATTTCCTGCGACAATCTTTTAAAATCTATGGTAATGAATTCGCTTCGATCCATCAGGCTTTTTGCAACAACGGAAGTGTCTGTTATGAGCCAAAAACAATCCGCAACGTTAGCCAGATATTTAAGTCCATCCGTAAAACGGGTTCTCAATAATGGAATTGAATAGAACATTTCCGTTCCGTGAAAATGTTGCAATCCTTCTTTGATTTCGTTAACTTGTGCTTTCATTTTGTTTTTTGTTAAGGAGTTGATAAAAAAAGAGGGCGCTACTTCTCATGGGAACGCCCTCTTAAATTTTAGTGATTAGCTATCGCTTTTACTTCCAAGTAAAAGGATCTCGTTGGCTTCTATTTCGGTAACGTATCTTTTTATGCCATCGTTATCCTCATAGCTCCGAGATTTAAGTTTACCTGTAACTCCTACCTCTTTACCCTTACCTACATATTTTTCGATAATTTCAGCAGTCTTTCCCCAAGCTACAACCGTATGCCAATCTGTAATTTGTGTTTTTTCGCCTTTGGCATTTTTATACAACTCGTTCGTGGCGAGTGAAAAACGGGCTACTTTCTTACCGCTTTCAAGGTTTGTAATGCTTGGCTCTTGTCCAACATTTCCGATTAACTGTACGTGATTTTTTAAAGTACTCATAATAAAATATTTAAAGATTAATTAAAATCTATCTGAACTATTCAGACAGTTTGCGTTTATATTTTTTTGAAGTGATTTACTTATTATATCTGGAGCGTTTTCCTTTTTTGTTTTTTTTGGTGCCGCTTTCTTTTTGATGTTTTTGTAAGATTTCATAAGATTCATTTTAGATTTACTTTCCATAGCGCCCTCGCTGTTACCTTTTTTTGTTGCTGATACAGTTGAAATATTTGGAATTGATAAGGACTTATAAAAAGAGAAGCAAAGCGAAACGGTTTATGCAGTCCGTTCAACTTCTAAATGTTGGTATTTTGCTGTCAAAAAAAGGGTATAACAACGAGGGTGCGGATGTAGGTCTAAAAGCTTATGTAAAGTATGAAAACATAGGAAGCGGTACCAAATGATAAAATGGAATTCAAATAAAGCGGACGCTATTCACAATTTAGGATTGGAGTGGAGCGCGCTTCCCAGCCCGAAGTTTCGGGACGGGAAGGGCAAGCGGAATAAAAAGTAGAAATTGGGGATGGTGTCCAAGACCTTATGTAGGGAAGCTCTTTTCCCGGAATATAGCTTTTCGCGAAATGCAGGGGAATGTGCTGACGGGCTTATGAAAATGGATTACTCTTCTAAAGTTGGTTTTAAAGCGGACTAAACTTCAAAGATGTAGATTGAGAATGGAGTGTTCCTGCCGTTTTTCAGGCAGGGTTAACGCAATGGAAATCGGAAGCTTTGAAGTTGTGTCCAAGACCCTTGTAGGGAAGCTCTTTTCCAGGAATGAAGCTTTTTGCGGAATGGAGTGGCAATGTGCTGACCGGGTTTTGAAAATGAATTATTCTTGTTAAGTAGGAACTAAAGCGGACTTGACTTCAAAGGGGTAGATGGGAAAGAAGTTTGACCGCTTCCCGACTTTTCTCGGGAACAAGCGGACAAGTGGAATGGAAATCGGAAGCTTTGGAGTTGTGTCCAAGACTTATGTAATAAAGCGCTTTTTGCGAAATGTAGCTTTTCGCGGAATGCAGGGGAATGTGCTGACAGGGTTTTGAAAATGAATTATTCTTGTTAAGTAGGAACTAAAGCGGACTTGACTTCAAGGATGTAGATGGGAATGGAGTTTGGCCGCTTCCCGACTTTTCTCGGGAATGGGGGGACAAGTGGAATGGACAGCGGAAGCTTTTAAGTTGTGTCCAAGACCTTTGTAGGGAAGCTCTTTTTCCGGAATGTAGCTTTTTGCGAAATGTAGGGCAATGTGCTGAACGGTTGTTGAAAACGAATTATCCTTTTGAAGTTGAATCTAAAGCGGACTTGACTTCAAGGATGTAGATGGGAATGAAGTTTGGCCGCTTCCCGACTTTCTCGGGAACAAGCGGACAAGTGGAATGGAAATCGGAAGATTTGGAGTTGTGTCCAAGACTTATGCCATGTAGCGAATTTCTCGGAATGGAGCATTTTCTGTGGAATGTAGGGGAATGGGCTGTATATCGTTAAAGTTTATCTTCTTGCGGTGTTTTTCATGCGTTTTGGGCCATACCAAAGCCAAAAACCGGTCACTGAGAACAGAAGGAGCGCCACGCCCATAATGCTGGTATAACTTACTTTTATGATCCCGTTTGGAGTATTAAAATAATCGTCCAGAATAGAGCCATCGTGAACCTGCTCTATAAAGTCGGCCCGTCTGATTCCTATCTGCAACAAATCTCCGGTGGTACCATCCAGTTGAATGCTGTTGAGATGCTCTGCAAAGATGAATTTTACGATGCCTTTTTCTTTGCGTACGTCTATGCGGTCCAGTTCTAGGGAAAGCGTTTTTCCTACAGAATCATGAAGCACTTTAAATGCTTTCTGCTCTAAATCTGCCAGAGGCAGCCATTCTACCAAGTTCGAAGAGGTTCCTTTAGTAGTCGCCGGCAACAACACCCCGCCGCTGTGCTTCTTCCATCCCAATAACACCCCAGATACCGAAATAAAAATAAAAAACACGAATAGGAAAATCCCCATGACGCGATGTACTTTTCGTTTATTGCGCAGCAATTTGGCTTGTTTTTTTCGGGGATTTTTTTCTGTCATTTCAATTTATTTATATTTGTCGCACTATTGACTTCATTTGAATAGCATTTGTTGCGAACTACCAATTGAACACACAAGGAATTACAACCAAATTCAAAACGTAGCGGAAAACAAACCACCTAAAATAACCACAACCATTGGGCTTTGTAATTCAAAATTAAGCTCTCTATACTTATATCTTTTAAAACCTGTTTGTTTCAAAACGGAAAGAATACAAAGTAAAATAGTGATTTAGATAAATTATTATAAAATCTTTACTTATAATATATCTAAATTTCAATGTGGAATCTGTTATGATTCTACATAAACATAATTTGTGCCTACTAATGGAAGGCTATTTCAATTGAGCGTAGAAATTGACCTTCCATTGCAGGACTTAATATTATAATGCATACTGACCTTTCAGTCTTAAATTTACTACAACGTCTTCATCACTTGTATTTCTAAAAAACCATCCATGTTTTCCTTCGTAAGGAGCAAAAAAAGTACCTACCATATTGTTGGAGTTGGCAATCGTGTAACTTTCAAAGTAAACTTCCTTTACCTCTTTTTCTTGCTTTACTTCACCGTGAAAATCGAAATAGAGTATCTCCCCATTCGTGGTAGTCCATTCGTATTTCATTTTCCCATGCTTAAGCATGTTTATTTTAAATTCAATTCCTTTTCCTGCCGGCACAATGACTTCGGTTTCATCTTCCCGCGAACTTAATTGTGTAGTTGGAGCAGGATTATCGGCCTCTACAGGTCTTTCTACATTTGGACCTGAACCTGCCTTTTCTAGTTTGATTATTTTAGTAGAAGTATTTGTAGCCATAACGCCTAAACTATTTGTATCGGCTTCTTCGGGAACATAAAGTTTGCTAAACCCCAACAGTTCTCCTGCACCTGTAGGATCCATTCCGAATTCTGCTGGTAATACCGCTACAACTAGTAATAGTGCACCAACAAGAAGTGAAATGAGGGTCGCTTTAATAATTTTACTTTTTTCCAATATTGGATGCTTCATTTCTGACATAATTATTTTTTTAAGATGTAAAGTAGCCTGTTAATTGAAAGCCGAGCAGTAAAAACCCAGCGGCCATAAGTGCTGTATTTGTAATTGTTGAAAATTTCATGAAACTTGGTTGTCTTCTCCATACCGTGATAAGAAGTAATACTACTGCTAAAGCAATAAATTGTCCTATTTCTACACCTATATTGAAACCAATTAAGTTCGTAAAGAGACCTTCTCGGTCGAATTTGAATTCTTGCAATTTACTTGCAAGGCCAAAACCGTGAAATAATCCGAAGATCAAAACTGCTGCTTTGGTGTTGGGCTGTTTTCCGAAGAACTGCTTAAAACCGCCTAAATTATCGAAACCTTTATAAACGATAGATAGCGCTATAATCGCATCGATTAAGTATGCATTAATGTTGATATCGGCTAAAACACCTAAAAGTAAGGTGGTACTGTGACCAATTGTAAAAAAGCTTACATATAAAAGCACTTCTTTCGGTTTGTATAGAAAGAAAATAACACCAACCAAGAATAGAAGGTGATCATAACCTGTAATCATATGTTTAGCTCCTATATATAAAAAGGGTCCAAAGGCAACACCATTGTTCCCCAACAAAAAGGTTTGGGTATTTTCATCGACACCGTGCGCAAATGCGGTAGTGCAAAGTGCGCAAACGACAGTCAATACCAGAAAGGATATTATCTTTTTTAATTTCATAGTAAATTTGATTAAATCCCATTGCAGAATGCATAGCAATGGGATTTTAATTATTAATGTGCGTGCCCATGGGATTTAACCTGCTCTAAACTATCCATTGACATTTTGCGGGCCATTTGAATGCTATCCTGCGTACTCATCATTTCCGCATTGTTGTCTCTATTAACATTTTCCTGAACATTTGGAGTAGCTTCCTCCTTTTTTGTTTCCTTGCAAGATGCGAATAGGGTTGTCAATGCAACTGCTGTAATAAAAAATACTCTTTTCATAATTTATTGATTTTGATATTAGTGTTTAAAATTTATTAATTTATGTTCCTTAATTTAATTACCTGAAAATCTAATTGGATTTTTTATTTAAAATATATCTTTTAAAAATTGTTCCTAAATCTTTCTCCGAAAACCATATATCGCTTGGATGAAGATGGAGTACAGGAGCCTGTTGGCATTTTTCGTTGCAATCCATTTTGTCAACTTCAATTTTATCTTTCAGGTTATATTTCTTTATATAGTATTCTAAACGCTTTCCTTTTTTCTTTCGACAGTTTGCACCAGTACACTGGTAAATGACGGGTTTATTATTTTCTGAATCTTCCATAATACTAATGTTTATAGTGAATGCTCAATTTTTGGCTTCTACATTTTTCATAGCAAATATTAATGTATAATAGCTTTTGATTTCATTGGATCTGAATTTCTTAAATTCTCCTTTGGCCTTAAAAAAATAAAAACGATCAATAGCAACGTCAAAGTAATAATGCCGCCGTAGAGAAAATTTGACTCTGGGAACGCAGTTCCCAAAAAGCCGGCTATAGGATAAGAGAGCGCCCACCACAAATGTGAAAATGCAAAATGGGAGCCATAGACTTTCCCCTGTTCACTATCTGGTATATTTTCGCCGATAAGCGTTTCCGAAGGTATTTCTGCAAGACTCTGTCCCAAACCAGCGAAGATCCAAAAGACAAAGAGCAGGGAAAAATTCAAGTAATTAGCGGCACTAATTGCTAGACCTAATACTAACGCCCCCAATAAAAGGGAGACCTGTCTAGATTTAGATTTATCTACAGCGCCTGAAACGAAAGCAGCAACGGTGGCACCAATTCCAAAGGCAGCCATAATTAAACCATAATCCTTATCGGTAAGATCTAATCCGCTTTTTACGAGAATTATTGTATTTACCAATATAAAAGCTCCGGCCATCGCCGACACCAGTTCTATAAAAAGGGCAAAACGTATGTATTTGTTTTTAAACAAAAGTCTAACCCCTTTAGTAACATCTTCCCATGTTGTGGGCTGGTCTTTTGGAACATCTTCTTTCGGTGCACTCAAAAAACTTTTTGGTAGTGTTAAGAGCAAAATTCCTGCGATGATAAATGTAGCTGCATCAACCAGAAATATTTCCCTTGCACCCAGCCAAACTGCAAGTATACCTGCCAATCCTGGCCCTAGAACACCCAATAATTGATAAGTGGCAGCCGATAAGCCAATAGCTTGCCTATATAATTTTTTATCAACTATCTGTGGAATAATAGACCTGTAAGTAGGGCTGAAAAAGGCATTGAAAACATTCATAAGAAACACCAGGACATAAATTTGCCATTCGGCAGTAATGAAAGGTAATAAGGCAACCAGCCCCATTCTAATAAAATGGGTAGTGTATAATATCTTTTTTCTATCTATCCGGTCTGCAAGCACACCGGCAAAAGGCGAAAAGATAATAAATGCGGTTACCCTCAAAGTGAGTGCTGTGGCCAAAATTATTGCAGCCCTGCCTTCCCCAAATTGATAGGCAAGCAATGCCAAACCAACCCACGTGAAGGCATCCCCCAATAAACTAATGGTCTGCGCGAAATACAATTTTGCAAACAACTTATTTTGTAGAGCCTGAAAGGGTTCTGTTATTTTGGATATCACCTTACCAATTTTCATCTTGATCTCATAAAGTTGTCCTACTCTTCTTCTTCAGAATTTCTCAAAGCAGACAAGATGGAATAAGCATTTTTGACAACAGGTTTAAAATTTTTAACCTCAGCATTTTCTGCAAAAGTTATGGACGTGTAGCCTTCCTGCTCAATTCCTTTTTTAACCTGTTCTAACTTAAATTTATAACCTCCTTCAGTTTCTTCAGTTTGAAGGATTAAAAAATCTTTTCCTTCGTATTGAACAATAGCTTCTGAAGGGATTGCATTTTGTTTGTTGGTGCCAGTTTCCAACCAGGCTTTTACATACATCCCTGGTAAAAGCCCTTTATCGTCCTCTTCATTTATGTGGCAATGAACCGGAGTCATACGATCTTTCCCAGTCGCTTTTCCTATTAAGAAAACCTCAGCAGTACGATTGAAAGTATTGTCATTAGAAAGGGAAAATTTAACTGTTTGACCAATCTCTATCTTTCCTAAATCTTTTTCAAAGGCATTCAATGCCAAATGAACATCGTTTAAATTGACTATTTCAAATAGAACATCCTGTGGTGATACATAATCCCCAATATTTACATTGCTCGCTTTTACAAAACCTGTAATAGGGGCGTAGAGGTTCGCAGTTCGTGATATATTGCCATTTTGAACAGCACTTCTACTTATTCCTGCTAGCGCAAGTTGTTGTTCATATGCCTTAACCCGTCCTTGTGTTATTTTATAATCAGAAGATACCTGTTGAAAGGTTTTTGCTGAATTGATGTCTTCCTCTCTTAATTGTTTTTGTCGTTTATATTCTTCTTCAAGAAATTGAAGTTTACTTAAACTTTCTAAATAGTCCTGTTGAATTTGGATAAATTCAGGATTTTCAATCGTTGCTAAGACTTGCCCTTTTTTGATCTCTTCACCAGGCAGTCTTCCAGCAGTTTTTAAATAACCTCCTAAAGGTGCAGATACAGAAGCCATACTTTCAGGCTCTACGTCAATGACTCCATTCAGTTTAATAATATTACTAAGATTTCTCATTACAATCTCTCCGGTTTCAATTCCGGCAAGATTATATTGGTCTTTGGTAAAAGTGATTTGTTTGGATCCGCTTGCAACTGGTTGTTCTTCATTTATCGAAGATTCTTTGGAAGATTCCATTTTTTCGGAATCCTTGTTGCCACAAGCCACTATGAATAGGGTAGATAAAATGAGCAGCGAACGTTTAATTATAAATTGAATTTTCATTTTTTTATATTTTAATTTGAAATCACTTTTTTACAAGCCCAATAAGGCTTCGATTACTATGATGGACTGGTTATATTGATAAAGTGTGTTTAAATAATCTGTTTGAATACTATTCGCCAAAGTAAGGTTTTGCAGGTATTGCGTATAGGAAACATCTCCGCTTTTAAAGCTCTTTTCTGAATTGTTGATGATAAGTTCCGCCTGTGGCAGCGCTTCATTTTGATAATAGCTCAAAGTTCCCTGAAGTTTGTAGTATTCTTGAAGCAAATTTTGAAGTTCTCCTTGTAATTGGTTCTGGTTCAACTCAATTCGAGATTGGGCGATATCCTCTTTAATTTTTGCTGCCTTGATCTTGGAACGATGCCCTCCAGGAAAAATGGGAATTGCAATCCCTACCTGAAAGGATGAAAACAATTCATCATCACTAAAATTTTGGTTTGCTAACCCGCTGTTTTGAGCACCATTAAAGGTTTGGCTGTTATAACCGAACATAATATCTGGTAAAACTTTGTTCCTTTCCACATTTGTCTCCCGTTTTCTTACCTCTAATTGTTGTTTTAGATAGGCGTAAAATGGGCTTTGTTCTACTGATTGACTTTCAATATCAAAATTTATCTCACGAGGGATTAATTCAGTGGATTTAACACTAATATTCTCCTTAGTGTTCAAGACTACCTGTAGTCGATTTTGTGCGATTCTCAAATCGGCTTCGTTCTGTTGAAGCTTGTTTTTAATTTGCATCGATTGAGCTGCTGAGGTCACACTTTCCAGTTTTGTGGATTCTCCTGTTTTATAACGCATCAAACTTGACCTATCAAGATTGCCATACAGGCTATCTTGACGCTGTAATAATCGTTTATTCTCCATCAAAAACACATAACTTAAATAGGCAACTTTTACATCAGCAATCAGTTCATTTTCTTCTATAACTTTAAGTTGTTCACTACTATTGACCTTAGCTTTTGCCAGCTTAAACTGACTGGTGTAAACTGTAGGGAAATTAATTCGTTGCGTAACTTCATACAGATTATCCTTTACTGCAGGCGTATTAAATTCGCCATTAGAATAGGAAAATTCTGTTTTAGGAATGCTTATCGCGCCATACTTTCCTGTTTCTTCAACATCTATTTCATATTGTGCAATCTTAATTCGGTTATTGTTCTTAAGTGCAATTTCAATAGCCTCAGGTAATGTAAGTTCGCGCTCTTGCAGCTGACTAGTTTCTTGTGCTTGAAGTTGCATCGCCGGAAAGAATAAACCACCAATCACGATTAAAGTGGTAGCTATTTTCTTTCTTCTAAAATTGAATTTGACTTTACCTTCAGTAAAATAGATATATAAGACAGGTAGGACAATCAGAGTTAATGCTGTAGCCGTAATTAAACCACCTATAACTACGGTAGCCAATGGTCGTTGTACTTCTGCTCCTGAGGAACTTGATATCGCCATAGGCAAAAATCCTAATGCAGCTACGGTAGCAGTCATCAACACCGGTCTTAGTCTCAAGCGCGTTCCTTGGAGAACACGTTCATATATGTCTTTAACACCTTCTTTTTCCAGCCTGTTGAATTCTGCAACCAATACGATTCCATTTAAAACAGCCACACCAAATAAGGCAATAAATCCGATTCCAGCCGAAATACTGAATGGTAAGTCTCTTATGATTAGTGCAAAAACACCTCCAATGGCAGATAAAGGGATAGCCGTAAAAATGAGCAAGCTTTGTTTTATTGAGCCAAAAGCAAAATAGAGCAAAATTAAAATCAGCAACAAGGCTACTGGCAAAGCGATCATTAATCTTTGATTCGCCTCTTGCAGGTTTTGAAATTGGCCGCCATAGGTTACATAATAACCTGCTGGCATATCAACATTCGAAGCCATAATTTGCTTGATATCCTCGATGATACTTTGAACATCCCTGTCACGTACATTGAAGCCAACCATAATTCGACGTTTAGCATTATCACGCTGAATTTGTACAGGTCCGGGTTCAAATGAAACGCTGGCTACCTCATTAAGTGGAATTTGACTGCCCTCTGGGGTGCTCACATATAAATTCTGCACATCGGTAATATCGGTTCGGTAATCCTTGTCCATTCGCACAACAAGATCAAAACGACGCTCACCTTCATAAACCAATCCGGCAGATCTCCCTGCAAATGCCGTTTCTATAGCGTTATTGATATCTTCTACGTTCATACCATATTGTGCAATTTTATCGCGGTTCATTTTAATATTGATCTGTGGTAATCCAGTCACTTCCTCAACATACAAATCTGCAACTCCTTCTACAGATTTTATTTTGCTTCCAACATTACTAGCCAGATCAGAAAGAATATCAAGGTCTTCGCCATAAATTTTAATTACAACATCCTGTTTTGCACCGGTCAAAAGTTCATTAAAGCGCATTTGTATGGGCTGTTGAAAGCTAAAAGTAGCATTAGGGATTATTGACAGGGATTCTTTCATCTCTGCCGCCAGTTCTTCTCTTCCTTCGGCACTTGTCCAGTCGTCTTTAGGACTCAGGATCACCATCATATCTCCTGCTTCAATAGGCATAGGATCCGTTGGTATTTCTCCTGAACCGATTTTGTTCACAACTTGCAATACTTCATCTGGATATTCATTTAATAAAATGGTCTGCGCTTTTTGAGAAACATCAATCATCTGGTCGATGGAACTTCCAACAGGAACTCGTGTCTCTACGGCAAAATCCCCTTCGTCCAATTGGGGAATAAACTCGCCCCCCATATTGGCAAATACTACTAGTGTAATAACAAATAACCCTATTGCCAAACCAAGTACCAAAAGCTTTGCGTGAAGGGCGGCTTCTATAATAGGTTGATATATGCGCTGAAAGAAATCCATCATTTTATCGGAAATATTTCGTTTATGTTCGGTCTTACGGCCCAATGCAAGGGCAGACATCATCGGCACATAAGTAAGCGATAAGATCAATGCCCCCAAAATGGCGAAAGAAACCGTTTGAGCCATTGGATGGAACATTTTTCCTGCTACCCCGCTCAAAGCCATAATTGGGAGGTAAACAATAAGTATAATTATTTGTCCGAAGGCCGCAGAATTCATCATTTTCCCGGCAGATAATTTTACCTCGGTATCCATTTGTGTTGAAGATAGCTTTTCAACCCCCGCATATTTCTTTTTACTGTTATGGATCCCGAACATTATAGATTCAACAATGATCACCGCCCCATCTACAATAAGGCCAAAATCTATTGCTCCCAAACTCATAAGGTTCCCCGAGACCCCAAAGAGGTTCATCAATGAGATTGCAAAAAGCATTGAAAGTGGTATGACCGAAGCCACTATCAATCCACCTCTTAAATTTCCAAGAAAGAGTATTAATACAAAAATCACTATTAATGCCCCTTCTGCTAAATTGGTGGTTACCGTTCCAATGGCGCGATCCACCAGCTTTTTTCTATCCAAATAAGGCTCTATAGTTACTCCCTCGGGTAAGGTTTCCTTAATCTGTTCAATTTTATCCTTTACATCATTTATAACTTCAGAAGAATTTGCTCCTTTCAGCATCATTACAATCCCTGTAACCACTTCGCCTTCTCCATTTCGGGTTGCAGCTCCATATCGCACCCCGTGACCAAACTGTACTTCGGCAACATCCCTTACAAGGACTGGTGTACCGTTACTTACTTTAACAACTATCTTCTCCAGCTCTTGAAGATTATTTACGAGACCTTCACTACGTATGAAATAGGCATTTGGCCCTTTGTCGATATAAGCCCCACCAGTGTTTTGATTGTTTTTTTCTAGCGCTGTAAAAATCTCTTCAAGAGTGACATCCATACTTTGAAGTTTATTAGGGTCTAAAGCAATTTCATACTGCTTTACGAGGCCTCCAAAACCACTAACTTCTGCGACGCCAGGGGTTCCCAACAGCTGCCTTTTAATAATCCAGTCCTGTATGGTACGTAACTCTGTAGCATCGTATTGATCTTCATAACCCTCCTCGGGATGTATTACATATTGATATATTTCGCCCAATCCTGTAGTTACAGGTGCCATTTCAGGTTTCCCCACACCTTCGGGTATATTACTTGCTGCCGAAGAAAGACGTTCCTGTATCTGCTGCCTTGCCCAATAAAGATCAGTATCCTCCTCAAAAACTATGGTTACAATGGAAAGTCCAAAGCGGGAAAAAGATCGCATTTCCTTTATTTCCGGTATACTTACCATTGTTTGCTCAACTGGAAATGTAACTAGCTGTTCCACCTCTTGGGCGGCAAGAGTTGGGGAAACGGTTATAACCATTACCTGATTATCTGTAATATCTGGTACGGCATCTATGGGCAATTGTGTTAGGGAATAGGTTCCCCAGCCAATTAAGAACAAGGTTAATATTCCGACAACAAGCTTATTGTTGATCGAAAATTGAATGATTTTATCTAACATTATAGTAGAAGAATTTTAAGATGGAAAACGAAAATGTGAAACATCAAGAGCTGATCTTTTAAGTCCTTTAAAAAAGTGCCTATAGTTTTTAATGCTGACGATGAGTAATGGGAATAGCTATGACAAAAGATTATTGCATAACTAGATAGTGATATAAGTATCATCAAGCTCAATTGAAGCTCAACTAATAAATATCACTTTAAAAAATTAACAAGAAGGAGGTCCCCGAGGGGTCTGTGAGGATAATAATGAATAATAGGGAATTATAGGATAATCCCGAAAGCGTTGTTTTTCAAAATTTGCGTGCCAAATGAATTGATTATCAATATCAACTATTAAAGCTGAATTCTGGAGAATTTTTGTCTTAACATTCAAGTTTTTGAATGCTCCAGTTACATATTTTGAAGTTCTTTCATTTGAAGAATGCTGAAAGTGTTCAAAAATATGACCAAGTTCTAGATGTTCATGAGCAACTTGCTGGGTAACTATTTTAGATGTACTGGAAACGTCCCCAGCATCAATATGAGGCACGATGTCGTGACCTATCATAATGAAGGCTGCAGCAAAAAACAGTAAATTTCTAAATAATTTCAAAAATTAATAATTTGTTGCGAAAATAGTTATTTTCATTTAAAGAACAAAATTTTTAATGAGTATGATTAGTAATAAACATATTACTGTACATTACTAAAATAAATAATAGAAGCACGAATATGATAACTGCGACAATAAAGAAAAGCTTTAATGCTTTATATTTTTTTGTAATTTCTATCTCATTGTTACTTTTATTTCTCTCTATTTTTCTTTTGTCTCTTCGATTTTGTGACATTACCTTAAACAATATTATTCTAGGTTCATAGTAGTTGTTAAAAGAAAGTTTAACGGAAATAGCTATAACAAAGGATTATTGCATAACTAAATTGTGTTATAAACAGTATCAAGCTCAGTTGAAGCTTGAATAGTAAATATCACTTAAGTAATTAACAAGAAGGAGGTCCCCGAGGGGTCTGTGAGGATAATAATAAATAATAGGGAATTATAGGATAATCCCGAAAGCGTTGTTTTTCAAAATTTGCGTGCCAAATGAATTGATTATCAATATCAACTATTAAAGCGGAATTTTGGAGACTTTTTGTCTTAACATTTAGGTTTTTGAATGCTCCAGTTACATATTTTGAAGTTCTTTCATTTGAAGAATGCTGAAAGTGTTCAAAAATATGACCAAGTTCTAGATGTTCATGAGCAACTTGCTGGGTAACTATTTTAGATGTACTGGAAACGTCCCCAGCATCAATATGAGGCACGATGTCGTGACCTATCATAATGAAGGCTGCAGCAAAAAACAGTAAATTTCTAAATAATTTCAAAGCAATTGTTTAATAAAGCAGCGAATTTATGAATTTTTTTTCACTTTAAGTAAATAGAGTGTGTGCAAATTTTAACTATTCGCAATCCCCTCTGACCTTAATACACAGCGGGGATTACAAATTAGTTATCTGCTATTAAAGCTCAATACTTAAATAGCCCCTTTTCTGAAGTTGAAAATCATGTAATAAGCCATTGTCCACAACTTCTAACTCATGCGGTATCTCTTCTTTATTAACTTTGAATTTTTTCAAAGATAAACCACATACTACAATCTTTACGTGCGCTTTTTTTGCTTTTTCTATAAAGCTCTTCATCATTTCCTTATCTCTAAGATCTTCAACAGTTTTTCCGCAAATGATCGCTTGAAAATCGCCAAAACTTTCTCCATCTTCTTTCGCAAGAGCCTCCGCTGTTAAAATAATGGGCTGAAGTTGAGGGATCTTTTTTGTAAGCACTACATAATTATGTGAATGCTGTTCTTGTTTAGTAGTTTGTGCATTTAAAGTATTAGTAAATGTTATTGCTAGGATAATTAAACCTAAAATTAGCTTTTTCATAGTTATTGTTTTTGAAATGTTTGAATGTCGTTTAATATAAAAAATAGCAATCCTCCTAAAATTGCGATATTCTTAAAAAGAGGGCCTAAAGTATGTATTTGTCCAACCTGCACGGTTAAGGTTATTGGAACTAAAACCGCCGCTAGTGCCATTGCAGCCCATTTGGTTTTATAACCAACTAAAAGAAAAAATCCCGCAATCATCATTATAATTCCAGAGATGATTATCAAATACTCGGGATTACCAAAAAAATAGGCAATCCCTTTAAACCTGGCTTGGTCAATTCGGTTTATAGTCTTTTCGAGATTTAGAATATGATTAAAACTCGCCACCAAAAATATGCCGCTTAATAAAATACGAAACAGCTGAACCGATCTATAGGAAACTGAAATAGTTGTTTTCATTTAATTTAATAGGATTCGTGAATAATTGAGTCTAGAAAAGGTGTGCTTTCTAAACCATTGATAAATCAAGTCGCTATTAAATTTTTAGGAGGAGGATATAATTTTCTGAAATGGATATCAATAATCAAGTCTGTTGTATACAAAAAACCCTTATAGTTCGAATGGCGGACATCAGGAATTTCTTTTTCAACAATAAAATGATAATTATTGGAACATGTTCTGGCCAGTTTCAGTATTTGAACTGGAGAGGAAGTTTTAACATTTATACCTGTTTCCTTAAAATTGCTTTTTTTCTTTTCACAAACAGGATTTAGAAGCACTACTTGATTAGCATCCACAATAAAACTGAAGAAATCGGCGTCGACAGTGATTAGTTTCCCTGAAAAAACCATCACCAGAATTATTGCTATGTATTGTTTTTCCAGCATAAAAGTTTTCAAATATATATGATTTTACCTCTACTCCATGTAACCATTGTTACATAAAGGCAATACATTGAGCTTGTGTAACAATCGTTACCGAATGTTTATTCAAATAACCTTATATTTAAAAGTAATAACCGAAAAGAAAGAAAATTATGGAATATTATTTTGCTAAAACGATAACTGGAGAATTTGAAGAAGTTATTAAAAAAGTTACAGATGAATTGGAAAAGGAGGGCTTTGGGGTATTAACGGAAATAGATATTTCAGCAACCTTGAAGAAGAAACTAGATGTCGATTTTAAGAAATATCGAATTTTGGGTGCCTGCAACGCTCCTTATGCGCATAAAGCTTTAAAAGCGGAAGATAAGATAGGTACCATGTTGCCTTGCAATGTGATTGTCCAAGAATTGGAAAATGGAAAAATAGAAGTTGCAGCAGTAAATCCAATGGCCTCCATGCAGGCAGTGAAAAATAAAGATTTAGAGGACATCGCCTTAGAAATTGGAAATAAGTTAAAAAAAGTAGTAAACCAGGTTTAAACTTTAAGGTGTAGGAATATGAAAAGGGAAAATCCAGCCAAAAAAGAAATCAGTATTCAGAATTATACTGAAAGCCGTAGAACGACCTACTGTATTAGTCAGCGGTACGTTTCCCAGACTTTTTCTGAAATTCTAAAAATATAAAGAAGCATTGACCAAAAGGGATTTTGAGGTCCTTTTGGAATTAGCACTGGATGAATATTTAAAAGAGGATATAAAGGATATGCTACCACATGTCATTCTATCCGTATGTAATTCTGGAACCGCAGCCAAAGCACTAACTGCGATTTTCAAAGCGGAGTTTTTTTACCCTGCAACATAACGGTAAAAGAAGTAGATCAGGGAAACATTGAAGTTTCTATTGAGGACATTACCGTTACTTGGGCTTTGTCAAATACAAATGAATTAGGCGAACTAGCTAAAAAAACTACAAAAACACTTAAACAAATTTTATCAGAAATTGATCAGTAGAGAATGGAATTGTAAACACCAATAAGATATGAGTATCCAAAAGCATGATAGAAGAAATTTCATAAAACTTGGATGCGCTGGCGCATCTATACTTATCGCTTGGCCATTATTTCAGTCCTGTGCCAATGAAAATAAAAATAGTGATCCATTACGACTGAATCCTGATTTTAAACCCGACCTGGATATTAAACTGACTGCGGTAGAACGGGAAATTTCTATACTTGAGGGAAGAAAAACAATGTGCTGGACTTTTAAAAGTGAATTGATACTAGGAGACTCCAGCAGTCTTCAGCAAATTCCTGATAGTTATCTGGGGCCCATAATTAAAGTGAACAAAGGCCAAAAAATACGAATACGCTTTCAAAATGAACTGCCACAAGAAAGTATTGTGCATTGGCATGGAATGCATGTACCGGAGCAGTACGACGGCCATCCAACAGACATTATATCTAATGGCCAAACTTATGTGTACGAATATGAAGTAATGAACCGTGCCGGAACCTATTGGTTTCATCCCCATCCGCATGGTAATACTGGTGAGCAGGTTTATAATGGTCTTGCAGGTTTGCTACTAGTTTCAGATAAGGAAGAGGAAAATTTAAACCTCCCCACTGGAGAATTTGATCTTCCGGTGGTAATTCAGGATCGCACTTTAGATGATAATAATCAACTGGTTTATCTTGATGGTGGAAGAATGGACAGGATGATGGGGTTTTTAGGTGATAAAATCTTTCTGAACGGTAGGCCAGAGCAAGAATTATCTCTAAAAGCAGGATGCAATTACAGGCTAAGGTTTCTTAATGGTTCGAATTCGCGAATTTATAAACTTGCTTGGGATAATGGGGAGCCGCTTAAAGTAATTGGAATTGATGGCAGTATTTTGGAACAACCCAAAGTAATGCCTTATGTAATGCTGGCTCCCGCAAAAAGAATAGACATATGGCTGGATTTAAAAAATAAAAAGCAAGGAGATGAAATTGAATTAAAAAGTCTGGCATTTGAAAGCGGTATGATGGGAGGAATGATGAATGGAGGGATGATGAATGGTAACAATACCCGTTTACCTTTAGGTTCTGAATACAGTCTTTTTAAAATTAAAATGAACGAAAGTGGGTCGAATGATTTTCTACTTCCTGAAAACCTTGTGCCTTATAATAAATTAGATCCAACCACCGCAGTTAACCGAAATAACCCTAGAGAATTTAATTTTTTTATGCAAGGAATGCAATGGACAATCAATGGTAGAACCTGGGAGCCTACTGAAGTAGCTAAAGAAGAAACAGTAAAATTAGATACCACCGAAATATGGCAGCTTTCCAATAAAGGAGGTAAAATGATGGGTGACGGCGGCATGATGGGACGAGGAAATGAAGGTGGCGGTATGGGGAATATGATGCAGATGCCACACCCAATTCATATACATCAGGTACAATTTAATATTTTGGAATATGATACCTCCGAAATGGATGCCATGTTTTGGAATTCTATCAAGGATGGCTTTATTGATGAAGGCTGGCAGGATACAGTGCTTTTAATGCCCGGCATGAAAATCAAAATCATAATGCGCTTTTCAGATTTCAAAGGTCTTTTCGTTTACCACTGTCATAACCTGGAACACGAAGATATGGGGATGATGAGAAACTTTAAAATCGAATAAATTAATCGATTCCAAAAAAATGAACAAATCAGTTTAACCGAATATTTAATAATCTAAAAATGAACATCATGAAAACAACAGTAAAAATTTTAATGACAGTTGGATTAGTTGGAACAATGCTTAGTTGCAAATCATCCTTCAATGCTACCGAGACAATGCGGGTAGAAGAAAATAGAAATGCCATTTATCAAGAAATCATTGCAAACCCTGTCCAGTTGAACAATTTCATTAGCGAGGCACAAAAAAATGAAGAGGCCAAAAAGATGTTGATGAAGGCTCATATGGAACAGATGGAATCTGGGAATATGAAAATGATGATGGACAAAAATCCCGAAATGAAAGAAAAAATGGAATCCCATATGCAGAAGATGATGGGAAAAAATCCCGAAATGATGCAAAAGATGCAGTCCAAAATGCTCGATAAAATGATGGAGAGCGAAAAGGGCCGTAAAATGCTGATGGATGAAATCCATAGCAACAAAATGATGAAAAAAGAGATGAAGGTTAGGATGATGCAAAAAATGGAAGAAAATCCAGAGATGATGGAAGAGATGATGGAAAAAATGATGAACAATCCTGAAATGAAGGAAAAAATGATGTCCAAGATGAAAGAGAAAAAATCTAATTCAGAAGATCATAAACACTAATAATTATAGTGATGATATGGTGGTGGATAATAGGTTTTGGCCTTCTTTCTTTAGTGTTATTCTTTTATACCGGAAAAAATAAAAAACAGGTCGTTTGAAAAAAGATGTGAAAGCCCTAGGAATATATTAAAAGAAAAGTATGCAAAAGGTGAAATAACCACAGAAGAATTTGAAAATCAAAAAAAACTCTTAATGATTAAGAATAAAGAGGTTTTTTAGAGTTTACTATAATTTCAGATACCAGAAGGCTTAGGTCTTTTTGAAGATCTAAGCCTTTTTAGAAATTATAGTTCAAAATTAAATCCACATGAAATAAATCTTTTTTGTGATATTTTAATTGTACTCCTTGAACTAAGATATTGTACCGCTTATAATGTTATTTTTAGATACTCGGCATTTGTTCTGGTTACTATTTTTATACGCATCTCCTTTAGCTTGGATGTATTAGAAGTATTGCTGTGGTTCTTTCAGGAGCTGTTTTTGTCTTATTGCTTACATTAGGTTATAACTATTTTTCAAAAGAATCTCTAGACTATAAAAATAACAATCTGTCTAAATAAAAAAGGTCCTGGAGCTTCCAACCTTATTTAGTGTCCAGCAAAACTTTTGCTGAATGTAGTTAACACAATATTTATAATAGTTCTGCCTTAATATTTGTTTCTGACCCCTGATGCAGAAAATTTATAGATTAAATAAGTTGTCGATAAAATATTGCTGAAAATTTATACTGTTAATCAGTTAAAGACCGTTGCAAAATTCAATAAATTACTGCAATCCATTTTTTAGATGGATTTCCGATTGTTTTTTATCAAGAACTGTAGTTTTTACTTCGTTTTTTTGTCTTTAGAGTTCATTTTCTTACTGTTTTTCTCTTAGTTTTTACAATTAGACGCAATTATCCCTGGACTTCGATACAAATTATAGCACATGGCCTCCATCAGATTTTGAGTATGCATTTTTTCCATTCCCCGGTATCTTGCCAATCCTCCGCTGAACCATCTTTTTATCCCGCCAAATGTCCGCTCTACCTTGAACCTTGTTTTACCGATCAATTTATTGAACTTCTTCTCCCAATAGGTCAATGGTTTATTCTTTTTTGCCTTTTTTAGAATATGGTTTTTCAAATTTCTTTTTTTCAACAGCTCCGTGTTTTTCTTAGATTGATAGCCTTTGTCGGCTTTTAATGGAATATCTTTTGGCAAATCTACGTTCACTGTTTCCAGCACTTCTTCTAAATTGGCTATCTCGTTTTTACTTGCCGTGGTGGTCAATACTCCCAAGACAAGTCCTTCTTGATCTGTAACGTGATGTTTTTTGAACCCAAAATGATATTTCCCGCCTTTCTTTAGCCAGGTACCATCTTTGTCCACACTCTCGGCATACTCTTTTTTTACTGCTACCTCTTGGTCCGAGCGATCTTCAGTTACCTTGTGATTGGTCTTTCCTTTTGGTCGAAGTGGCGTGTCTATGACACTGGCATCCACTATGATTCCTTTTTTGACAATGATCTTGTGAGCCTCAAGCTGGTCATTGATGGAACCGAAGAGCTTCTCAAAGGTCTTGGTTTTCGTTAGTGCGGTTCTAAATCTGCTCAATGTACTATGGTCGGGTGCAACTTCATCTATGTGCATTCCACAAAAATAACTGAATGAGATACTATCGTTCAATCGGTCTTCTACTTCATAATCGCTCAATCCGTACCAACTTTGCAAAAGACACATTTTAAATAACAACAGACCGTTATAGGAAGGTTTGCCTACAGCACTTTTTCCTTTGGAATAATCGGCATCTATTAGTTTTTCGATTGTGTCCCAATCGATCAGCGCATTTATTTGATTAAAAAATGTTGTTTTTATCTTTCTTGATCGCAAATCACAAATTGTGTCTGCTAATGTGGGTTGTTTCTGTAATTTCATACATTAAAAATAAGACTTAATCAATTAAATATCAAGTGATTAAATTATTTTTATACTCCGATTTTGAACAATTTATCCCATGCAACGGTCTTAGTTAGTTAATATAATGTCTCATGTTTAGTTTCTTCATTCGGAGTGCTCTTCAATCTTAACCGAACAATACTTATTCCCAGATATATTCTACAAAAATTATAGTCTAGTTAATTTCAGATGCTTTCTGAAATTTAGCTAATAAGGCTGTAAGAACTTAAGGAGTTTATCTTGAAAAAATTACTTGAGTAAAACCCGAGCATTCACCAGTAGCTCGGCAGGAAAATAATTTTAAAATATCGAAGCTCGCTTAGGAAATGGAATTCTGTTGAGGAAATAAATTCCATATAATCTATTCTTCTTTTAATTTTTGAAACCCTTAACTTATAATGGTTAAAAAAAGTTAAAGGAATTTATAGAGCTATGGTTCTTGACTTAATTTGCAGTAAATCAAATTTTTATGAAAAATTCTATTATACTTTTTAGCTTATTACTGGGTTTAAATTCTTGCTCTCAAAATGAAATAGATTCTTCTAAAGATAATATTTCTGAAACTAATTTTATGGCATCACAAAATTTAAACAATGAAGATTTTCCAGTAGGAACCATTTATTCCAATAGTGCAATTGCAATTCAAGGCGCATATAATCAGTTTATTCAAAAACTAAGAAAGAACAATGCTATTAGTATTGTAGCACAAGTAGATCATTCGAAAAATGCTAAATCTGTAGGACTGGAATTAGATTATACTAGAATAATATTTTTTGGAAATCCAACTTTAGGTACTCCTTTAATGCAAGAGAACCAATTGGCAGGACTAGATCTTCCTCAAAAAGTTCTTTTTTACAGAACTGACAGCAAAAGTGATATTTTGCTATATAATAGTGTATCCTATTTAAGATCGAGACACAATTTAGATGGAGTAGCAACCTTAGATAAACTCTCAAATGCACTAGAAAATTTAGTTTCTGATGTTTCCAAGAGTCCCGTAATGGAATCTGCTATTCAAAATGTAGAATTTATGGAGGGTATTATCACAAAGGAAAGCAAACAGGACTTTGAAACTTCTTATGCTACTCTTAAAAATGCTATTGTCAACAATCCTAATCTTTCAATTGTGGCAGAATTAGACCACCAAGCTAATGCTGAGAGCGTTGGATTGGACTTGAGGCCAACGAGACTTATAATCTTTGGGAATCCAAACCTTGGTACTCCTTTGATGCAGAACGAACGGACTACAGGCTTAGATCTTCCTCAAAAAATGTTGGTTTGGAAAGATGGGGAAGGAAATGTGAAAGTGTCCTATAACGATATTTATTTTCTTGCAGAAAGACATGGAATTGAAGGAAATAAAGAAATTTTATCTAAAATTTCTACTGCTTTAGAAAATTTAAGTAATGCTGCTGCCGGAAAATAAAAAGTAATATATTTTTACATTAATTTCCATTAAACTTTTTAAACGCGTGAATTCCTATACGGATTTCCCGCGTTTGTTTATATCTTGTTTTTACCACAAAACTCAATATATGAACAAAAGTAAAATTTTAGCGGACAACCTATTATCAACAAGTCTTTATCTTCATTGATATCAAGGATGTTTACCGGACAGCCAAAAGGTTCGTGACAGCGATAGATATATCAAAAATTTCACTACCTATGAACGTTAATGAAAGGGGTTAATGAGGATGAAATTACAGATCTCATTAAACTTTTAGAAATACAGCTTATTTATATTCAATTTGTAGAAATTATGCTTTTAAATGGCAATTAATGTTATATGTCTATGTTACTTTAATGCCAAGAGGTTTTAAATTATTTTGAGGCTACTTTCGAAGAAACGAATGTTCAAAGAATAACTGATCGACCTACCCATAGTTTAACAAACTATCAAATAAAAGACTATAAAGACACTTTTGCCATGATAAGGATAGTAATAAATAAATCCTTTTTGTAATACTTGTAATCGCATACGTCTTACGGCGAATGGTCAGATCAAGAACTGTATATTCTCTTCAACCGAAACAGATCTACCACCTCCACTACGAGCAAGGCAACTTATTCATCACTTATTGAAAAACAGTCCACGCAAAGCTTAAAACTATTGGAGGAATGGATACTTTAGGAAAATGCAAAAACCCATTTCAATTCTAAAAAAACAGAAGAATGTTTGGTTTGGGTTTCTAATTAATCTTGCCCTTTTTTAAACCCATAAGTATTTTGACGAATAAAATCTTTAGGGAATTTTTCATCTCCTGGAAAACCTAATTCAACATTTCCACTGTCTTCAGGAATGTAGTTGGTTTTGAATATATAATCCCACAGACTTAAACTAATCCCGAAATTCACTCCATATTTACCATCTGGTAAATCATATGCATGATGGTATAAATGCATTACTGGATTATTTATAATATATTTTAGAGGTCCCCAAGTAATCTTGACATTTGAGTGATTAAAGTGACCAATCGTAATTGCTATAAAATGTACAATATAAGCTTGCTCTGGCTCGAATCCGAATAATATCATTACCGCAAATGTTTTAAGCGGTTTATATAAGATGTTTTCCATCCAATGGTAACGTAAATGTGCTGCAAATCCCATTTCCTTTACACTGTGATGTACTTTATGATACTTCCAAAAGAATGGATATTTATGTAACAATGTATGCGTAAACCATTGTACAAAATCGAGAATAATAAAAAACACGAATAACTGCAACAACATTGGCCATCCCGAAGGATCAAACAAGGCTAATGATTTGTCTGAAATACCTAAGTCCTCAAAGCCAAGCTGTAGTAATTTATAAAATCCACTTATGGCAATTGAGAAAACAAAGAAGTTAAAAAACATATAGAAACCGTCTAACCAAAAATCCTTCCTAAAAATGGATTGTTCCTTACGCCATGGAAAGATCATTTCCAAACTCCATACTATAAGGGAAATAGCAATTAACCCCCAAAAGTAATTATTATACCAAGGGACTTCAAATAATATAGATTTCCATGTCCAATCTACCGTTCCGGTAAAAGCATTAATAAAAGCATCTAAATATTTATTCATATTATTCTATTATTGTTGTTATACTATCTTGGTCAAATGATAAGTCGTCAAACTGGCTCCATTCTGTCCAAGATCCATCATAATTTTTCACATTTTTATAACCTAATAATTGCGTGAGTACAAATGTTGTGTGTGCTGAACGTACTCCACTATGGCAATAAGCAATAATTGTATCATTTTTTGAAGCTCCAAGTTCACTATATATTTGAACTAAATCTTCTGTAGATTTCATTTTGTTATCACCATTATAATTAACAGATTTCGCCCAATCTATCGATTTACTATTTGGTATTCTCCCTCCTTTTGCCGCACCTTCTTTATGCCTTTTTCCTGAAAATTCATCGTCTGTTCGAGCATCTATTATTAATGCATTATTATTTACTGCTTGTTTCATTTCTTCTTTAGAAATATAATACTTCATCGAAGATGTATTAGTTAACTTAAAGTTTGTCTTATTTACTATAGGTAATTTTGTAGATAAATTACCATTTTGCGCTTTCCAAGCTGTTATTCCGCCATGAAGTAATCTCACATTTGTAAAATCATAATTTTGCAATATCCACCATAATCTTGTAGAATCAACCAAACCATTATCATCATAAATAATTACGGTATCATTTGTATTAATTCCTAAACTACTAAACAAGGACTCCATTTGTTGTTTTCCAGCTATCATTCCTTTATATGGATAGGAGGCATCTTCAATATCTGTGCGCCAAATATTCAATGCACCTTCAATATGTTCGTTTGCATAAAATTCAGATTTTCTGAAGTCCAAAATTTTAATATTTGGTTTTTGCGAAATTTTTAATAACTCATCTACTTCAATCAAATAGTTAATTTTACTATCATCTTTATCGTTTATATTTAGATTAACTTCTTTATTTTTAGTAATCTCTACTTTATTTTTTTTCTCTTCCTTACAAGATGAAAATGTGAGCAAACAACATAAAAAACTAATTCTCCAGATCATACCATTCTATATTTGTTAAATTTTCACGTCTCCCTTTTTCCGTAACTGGATAATTAGCAACAAGATAATTCACGATTATCTCTTGGTTATCACCTAAATCCCACAGGTTTTGAGTTTCTTGCATCCATTTAATCGTCTCATTCCAACGTTCTGCACTCATTCTATTTTGTGTGACCAATTTGGCCGAATGGCAATTGGTGCAATTATTAACAACCGTCATTAAACCTTCAGCATCAACCAGTCCTGTAGGAACATGGATTCCATTCTCTATTAGGTTCTCGTCTACTTCTTCTGTATTTATAACTAAGGCTTCTGGATTATTTTTAAAGGCCGAAAAATTAGGGTCGTTAATATAATATATGGTTGCCCCACCAACTATTATAAATAAGCTGAAGACTAACACCATTAAATGGTATAGCTTCTTAACGAATTTTTTAAAATCTTTTTCTTGTTTAGTCATTTAAGTTACTTTGATAGCAATTCTATGACAGGCATTATTTAAATAACCTTTTGGATTCCATCCAGGTAATAGCATTGGTTGGGCTAAACCTCGAGTATCTGTAGCTCTAGCCCAAACTTCGTAGTAGCCTTTTGTAGGAAAATCTATAGACGCTGAAAAATGCTGCCAGGCCAAGCGATTTGCCGGTTTCTCTAACGGGCATTCTTTCCAAGTTGCTCCAAAATCTATAGAATATTCCATTTTTGAAACCTCTAATTCTCCTGCCCAAGCATGGCCTCTTAGCTTTAGGGATGATCCATCTTTTAAAATCGCGCCAGTTTTAGGATATGTGATCAATGATTTTACAGGCATAGATTCTATTATGCACATTTCATCATCCTTAACTTCTTCTCCCGGTGCTACGGGTTCACAAGGCACACGGTACGCTGTGCCTGTCATCTTAGTGCCATCGTGTATAATATTTCTAATACTTATGCGATTAATCCATTTCCCCGAAACAGATGCAGGCCAACCACCTGCTACTAATCTTAATGGGTAACCGTGCGCAAGAGGGATTTCCTTTCCATTCATTTTGAATGCTAATAATGTCTCGTCTTGAAGTGACTTCACCATTGGTGCTCCTCTTGAAATTGGCTCTTTTTTTGGGTCTCTACTTAAGTGTTCATCTACTGCATGATATCCTGTATAAACAGCATTATTTTTAATTCCGGCATCTTCTAATACATCGCGTAGTCTAATACCAGTCCAAGTTGCACAATGCACTGCTCCAATTGTCCATTGATTTCCTTTTGCTGGAGGATTAAATTCACTTCTTCCATTTCCACCACATTCCAATGTTAACTGATAAGTGTGATGCTCGAATTTTGTTTTTAATTCTTCTAGAGTAAAAGTTTTTTGTTGTACTACAGATTCTCCATCAATCGTAAGAGTCCATTTTTTTGCATCAATTGCTTCCGGAATTAACCCATTATTTCTTATGAACATCGCAGAATTTGGCGTGATCTTATCGTCCAGTAAATGGGCTTGCGCTTCAATATTCCATGGCTTATCGTTAAGCACGATCATTTCCTTGTTCTTATTGAACATCTTAAACGGGTCTGGATCTTGCAGTGCTAATAGATTATATCCTTCTAGCATATTGGATCCAAAAACGATTTCAGCACCAATTAGAGTAGCCAAAGAACTTAAGGTTGTTTTTTTTACAAAATCTCTTCTCTTCAAAACAATAAAAATTATAATGTTCCTAATATAAAAATCACAATATACAATGTGCCATATTTATCTACTGTAACAAATGTTACATTTAAACTTCTCTGAGAAGGTTAATTTTAAAATTTAAACACCTAACTTATAATGACGTATACCAAATTCTTTATTCCAGTTTTAGGAATAACTTCAATTTTGATCCTAAGCTGTAATTCAATAAAAAAGTCAGCTACTATGGACAAACCAAATCCACAAAAAGTTGCTTCAATATCTATACTTCATACTAATGATATGCATGGTTCTTATATGCAATTCGAAACCAATTTAGGCAACGCTACAGCGCAAACTGGAGATTCCATAGACAATTACATGAAATTTGAGCGTAAAGCAAAAATTGGGGGATTCGAATATCTGGCAAGTGCTATAAAGTCTGTAAGAAAAAACAAAGGTGATGACAGCGTACTATTATTGGATGGTGGAGATACCTTTAGTGACGACCAGTTAGGTAACCTAACAAAAGGGGAAGCTATGATTAAAATGATGAATGAAATGCATTATGATCTTATGGCGCTGGGAAATCATGATTTTGATTATGGTCTCGAAAGAACAAATGAACTGCAGATACTTGCTAATTTTCCAATGCGAGCAGCAAATATTATAGTTAAAGAAACAGGCAATCCAATTTTTGGGAAGCCATATGTGATCATAAATAAGCAAGGGATTAACATTGCTATTCTTGCATTAAGCTATAGAAACACCCCTCTTACTGGAAATTCTAAAAACATTGAAGGCTTGGAATTTGGAATAGGTGCTGAAGCTGTTAAAGAATACCTTCCTATTCTTACTGAAAAGGCAGACATCATAGTTTTACTATCACATGAAGGAATGTCGGTAGATAAAATTATTGCAGAAGAGATAGAAGGGATTGATCTTATTGTAGGTGCGCATAGTCATGATGTAATTTCCCCGCCTATAAAAATTAAAGACACTTATATAGTGCAAGCGTTATCAGATGTAGCAATACTAGGAGAAACAGAAATACAAATAAGTAATAATAAAATTATAAATATTAATGCAAATTATCATTACTTATGGCACGATGAAATGTCTCCCGATGTGCAAATGCAGGAAATGATAAATCAACTAAGAAAACCATATTTATCTAAATTAGAGGAAAAAATTACGGAAACAAATACCATAATTGGAAGGCAATATAAATCTGAAAGTCCTTTTGATAAGATGGTTACTAGCATGATGGTTGAGAAATTGAACGTAGATGCTACATTTTTACCAGGAGTTGGTTACGGCATTTCATTACACGGAGATATTACTTCTGAAGATATTTATAAATTATTGCCACACCCCGCCAAAATTGTTACTCTTGAAATGACAGGAGAACAAATAAGAAGAACGCTGGAGCAAACAGCCACCAATTTAAGACCGAAGAACACAATGGATATAGTGGGAGGTCTTATTCAATCCTCAGGCATACACTACCGTTTAGATCTTTCAAAACCAATTGGCCAACGGATATCGAATATTAAGATAAACAATCATGCTCTAGTTGATACTGAAATATATAAAGTAGCCACCCATTCCGGGATGTTAAACGGAATCCATAATTATGAGGAATTTTCCAGAGGAATTAATATTCAGACAACTGAAATAGTCCTTACCGAATTTGTATTGCAAAACCTTAGAGAAATAAAAGAGCTTTCCTTTCCAAAAAGAATGGGAGAGGTCACTCTTATTAAATAGTTACTTTTAAAAAAAACCTACGATTAGTAGGATAAGATGAAGATTAATCTCAATTTAAATACATGAAAAATTCAATAAGTTTAGTTTTAATATTAGTACTTACTTTCCAAATAAATGCACAAGAATGGCAAACTCCTGCAATAGATGGCTACGGAAAGATTAAATATTATGAAGATGCGGCTGAACAACCCGATACCTCACTCACTTATAAAATGGTTTTTGATATCAAGGATGAGAAGGAAAAGGATGGAGTGAATATGGGCTTATGGAAAATTGCACGTTCTCTTAATTTATTGAAAGCTGGAAATATTTCAGCTAAAAAAATTGATATAGTTGCGGTTATTCGTGGGGAGGCTACCTATTTAGTGCTTTCCAATATAAAGTATCAAGAAAAGTTTAAAAAGCCTAATCCAAATTTAGAACTACTAAGATTATTAAAGGAAAATGGGGTAACGATTTTTGTTTGTGGACAAGCTACAGCCGCTAGGGGCATTGAGAAGGAAGATATGAATGAATATATTCAATTGGCTCTCTCCGCCTTAACGGTTTTACCAAACTATCAGCTTAGAGGTTATGCCTTGATTCCTTAATATTCGAATTTAATTAGTGAGATAAGCATAATAATTATAAAATTTTAAAGTAGTTAGCTCAAATTATTAATCTGTTTATCGTTACGAATCACTCTAACCCCACTAATTAAACCAACCTGTAGCTTCCTATTTTGTTTGGCTTGAAATTTGGGAATTTCTTTAAATAGTCCTTCATCGCCTGCACAGCATTTTTATCGTGGTTCTTTCGGTTTTTACCATATTTAGTAGCTACACCTTGAGTGGTAACAAAACCCACTTTGTAAGTTTTATTAAAATCAATATGTGACCCTTTATAGTATATTTCCTGAATGCGATGACCTTTAGGATTTTCAATTCGCATATTCACTTGCAATCCTAAACATCGTTTTACATAGCCTCCCATTTGACCGAATGGATTACAACAAAAGGTGCGCTCCAGATTTTCCTCCAGCATTTCTTTGATTTCGGTTCCCGTAAGTTCTACGGTTGAGACGGGTGGATTCATGGGGGCAATGTTATATAAGTCATTCTCACTTATCTTTCCTTTTGGAATGGGTGCACCATAACGCCACCCGTTTGAAAAAGCAATTTCAGTTTTTGTACTGTGGGCAATTGCGCTAAGTAGCAGTTCGTCTAAGTTGGAATTTATCGTGTTATAACGATGTAAAATCTCGCTTGTGCTGCCTAAAGATGTTGTCCTAATTTCTTGATATGGCTTTAAAATGTTTTGAACCATAGAATCTACTTCACTGCTTTTTGGTAAGGAAGCATCAACTTTAATAAGTTCGTATTCGTAACTTTTAATTTTTTTATCTTCCACCTCAATGGCAAATTTACCTACAAATGCACCGTGACAAGCACATTGTATTATACGTGCACCATTCACTTCAATTGGTTTATAAATTCTGTTATGCGTATGTGCACTCAGGCAAATATCAATACCTTCAACTTTTTTCAAGAGTTCAACATCCTGCGGAAATCCATTGTGGGAAAGTAAGATTATCATATCAGACCCAGCGTCTTTTAGTTTTTTTATGTGTTCTGGTATCTCATCCAAACCCGATGTGAACTTTAAGCCCTCGCTCATTTTTTTGGGCATCACTTTATCAACAATCATTGCACAAATACCAATCACACCAATTTTAAGCCCTGCTTTTTCAAACATAGCAGTGGGTTGTAAAAAATTTGACCCATCTTCTGAAAATACGTTACAGCCCAATACAGGAAAATCCAACTGACTGTCGGTTTCTTTTAATCGGTCAGGTCCATACGCGAAGTCCCAATGGCCTACTAGTGCATCAAGTTTTAAAGCATTTAAAATGGGAACCACGGCTTTGCCACGCGAATCTACCAACGGCTTAGTACCGTGCAGAGTATCTCCCCCATCGAAGAACAATGTATTGGGATTTTCTTTACGAATATCCTCCACGAATCCTGCAATATGTGCATAGCCGCCAGCAGTTTCTACCACTTCTCCAGTTTCATTATAAAAAAGCTCGGGATGTGGGGCAATGTAACCGTGCACATCGTTTATAAATAAAATATTTAGTTTCATATTTTATAAATTTTATTTTTGTATATCCGTTTAATGTCCACTCGCTGTAATGCTTGCTATCACCAATCTATCGAAGATTCTGTCACCAAAATACCTTCGATTTAGCTTATATATAAACTCGTTGAGATATAATTGCAGATATTTTTTCTTTATTTTATGATAGGTTCCCACAAAATTTCTTTTGGCATTACTTATAGCTATATGTACCCATTTTAGGGTTTCTTTGGTGGTCTTTTCACTTGATTTTTCAGTGATATGCAATTCTACATAGTCAGCGATGTCAACGTAGGATGTGCTCTGATCAGTAAAGACAATAGTCTGTTCCCCATCAATTGCATTTTTAAAGTATTGTTGATTTCATCGGCCTCGTGGTTAACAAGGACTTTTGCCTTAAAATACCTACAATGCCGCTCCACTTTCCCTGTTTTTATATCTTCCAATACAGTACTCTCGGCCATAACCATAACGTTCGATTTGGTCTTGCTGCCACGACCGGCTTTTTGGGTTTGGTGATCGTGTTGGCTCGCCTCGATCGTGAAATATCCTTCGTCCATTTCGAGCATTCCCTCCAATGTATAGCGGTCATCTCGCTGCCCCATTGCTTTCCGTAGTTTGTGCACCATTGCCCAAACCGGTTCATAGCGTTTTAGACCCAGCTGCCGCTGTATTTCCTTGCTGGAAAAACCTTTTTTTGTAGTGCTCATAAGAAAGATAGTCTTGTACCAGGTCATAAAAGATAACTTGGAACTTTCCATAATTGTGCCACTACGCAAAGATATCCTCGCTTTACAGGTCTTACACTGGTAGCTCCATTTGTTTTTGAGCCAATAATGATCTAGTGATCCACAGCGGTTACAGATAATTCCCTCTTTATCACGCTGCTCCTTGAAATGGAGGCGGCAGCACTCCTCATCGGTAAAGTGAACTCCAAAAGAAAATATATCCATGTTAAATTGGTTTAAATTCTATCAAATATAGGAATAATTCCACTAATTAGGAATGTTTACGGACATACAGATTTTATTTTTTAAATGGACATTATGTGCGTCAATATTCAATAATTAAGCTCCTCAATTTATTGTATTTTTCATTTCTATTCTTACTTAATTATATCAATCAGAGCAATATTTTCTTCATTTCTTGCCTCGAATTCTAGTACTCCATTGTCTAAAAATTCAACAAAATTTTCAACATTTAAATCATAACCTATGGGGGCGCTTAATAACGAGCCATCGTTATCTACCAGCGTATAATACGGTTGGGCATTGGCATTGAGCTTTTGAATCATAAAATCCAAATTCTGTTTCCCAATGGTTTTCTTTATTTTTCCATCATAATCGGAAATATACCATTCAGACTCAGGTAATTCTGTTTTTTCATCTACATACAGCGCTACTACCACATAATCATTTTTAAGTCGTTTTAGGACCTCGGGATCACTCCAAACTGTAGCTTCCATTTCTCTACAATTCACGCAACCATGTCCCGTAAAATCAATAAATAATGGCTTATTTTGCTTTTGGGCACACTCTAAAGCTTGATCATAGTCAAAATATCCTTGAATATTATGAGGCAACTCCAATAAATCATCATACTTAGGAGTACTGCAAGTTGTTAAATTATCACTATTATCTTTCGGTTCAGAATAAGATTCCTGCATGTTAAAATCCTGACTACTCATTGGAGGTAAGTAACCTGCCAAGGATTTTAAAGGAGCACCAAACAAACCTGGTATTAAATAAACGACAAAGCTAAAAACTAATATGGCTGATATTACCCTATATACTGAAGTGTTTTCAGTTTTCTTCTCATGAGGGAATTGAATTTTACCCAATAAGTAGAATCCTAAAAATGCAAAAATCACAATCCAAAGAGCCAAATAGATATCGCGATCTAAAAAGTTCCAGTGATAAACTTGATCTACAATACTCAAAAATTTTAGAGCTAAGGCTAATTCCACAAAACCAAGAACAACCTTAATTGTATTAAGCCAACTGCCACTTTTTGGCAAAGATTTTAACCAGTGCGGAAAGATGGCTAATAATGTAAAAGGCAGAGCAAAGGCTAAAGAGAAGCCCAGCATCCCAATTAAAGGTTTTGTAGTCTCTCCGTTTGCTGCTTGTAAAAGAATTGTTCCGGCGATAGGACCAGTGCAACTAAAACCAACCAATACCAAAGTGAAAGCCATAAAAAATATTCCTAAAATGCCACCTTTATTGGATTGAGCATCTATTTTATTTACAAAAGAATTTGGTAAACGAATTTCAAATAAACCAAAAAAGGATAATGCAAATAACAGAAAAACGGCAAAGAAGAATAAATTAGGAATCCAATGTGTGCTAAGGAAATTGGCGAAATCTGCTCCAAAAAACAAAGAAAAAACCACACCAATAAGGGTGTAAATTAGAATAATAGAAAAACCATATAATAGCGCCTGTCTAATTCCATTCGCACGGCTACCACTGGATTTAGTAAAATATGTGACCGTCATGGGAATCATTGGAAAAACACAGGGAGTTAATAAAGCTGCCAGTCCAGCTCCAAAGGAGAGTAGAAAAAAGGTTAGAAGAAATGCTCCACCTTCCTCCTTCTCTTCAACTTTAAAATCATTTTTAAAGGATTTTAAATCTTTGGTTGGGGTACCGCCAACTATTTTTTCTGATTCTGTATTTACGTCAACCTTAGAACCTTCATTTTCGTTCCACACCAAATCTGTTTCAAAAGGAATACATTGTCCCGTTACATCTGAGCAGATCTGGTAAATCGCTACAGCTTTGATTACCGGACTGTTTTTTAGAAGCTTTACATGTTGTTGAAATTCAGCTTTCCCAATAAAATAGGTGTATTTACCTTCCCATAATTCATCATATTTTTCTTTAGAACCTATTGGAATAAGATCCCCTATAATTTCATAGTCAGAATTTTTACTGAAATTAATTTCAGTAATCATTGGTCCCAGATCTGGATCGAAGTCACTGGAATATAAGTACCAATCTTCGGGTATTTCAGCCTTGAAGCTAATTACTACAGTATCTCCGATTTTTGGATTTTCTTTAGCAACTGAAACCTCCCAGTTAGGAGGTTCCATTACCTGTCCAAAAGTTGAAAGCGAAGTGATAAAAACTATAAAAAAGAGGATAAAAGATGTTACAAGTCTCATATAAGCATTTTATTAAAACATTAAACTAATTAATGAGTAACAGGATGTTACTTATTTGAGATTGGTTAAAAATTCTTTAAACTCTTCACTGTCATAATCCCCCATTCCTTTATGAGTTAAAGCCAAATTTCCCTTTGCATCTATTACATAGGTGGTTGGGATTGCTTGTGATGCATACATGGGTGGCAAACTGCCTGCTAGTTTATACACTTCAAAATCATAGCCTTTTTTTTTATTATAATCAATTGCTTTTTGAAAATCATTATCTACAGAAAGCATAATAAAGGCAACATCATCGCCTTTCATATCATTGTACATATTATTTATACCAGGCATTTCGGCCACACAAGGGGGACACCAGGTTGCCCAAATATTAAAGAAAATCACTTTGCCACGAAGTGCTTCCATTTCAACACGTTCCCCTTTAGAGTTGATAAGACTCATGTTGAAATCTGCTTTGGGGTTCTTTGATTGTTCAGTAGATGTTGCATTCACTTCCACATCAGGATCCATTAATCCCGTTTTTAAAATACCCCTTTGTACAAACCCGAAAACTTCGGTATGCAACCCGGTTAAAAATAATGTGAGGATAATAGTTCCTGTAACACCATATTCTATGAGATTCTTTTTTACTTTTTTATTCATCTTAAAATTATTGAAAGCAAGACCATACGAGCATTAAATATTTTAAAAACACAACGTAAAGGATCTTTTGCCTGATTATTAAAATTGGGTTTGAAGCAGGTCATGCCCGCTTCATAGAAAGAATTAAAAGTTCAATTAGAAGTAGAACTTTATAATAAATCAGGAAAATTTAGGAGGAGGAATAAACTTGTAATTAAACTCTTTTGTTTCGGTAAAAATATATATAAAGTTATTTTTGAAACTCAATTGAATAAGTGCTTTTTCGTCAAGGCTTTTTTCAAGTTGAAATACCGAATTACAAAAAGAATGAAAGGTAATTTGAATTCCTTCTTGGGTCTGATTGAATTTTTCATCGCCAGATTTTTTATGGGAATTAAAATCACATTTTTTCTTTACATAACTAATTTGGTCAGAATTTATGATCTCCCCTAGGATGTTAGAATCTAGGGTAACTAGTTTGCCCAATATAATTATGGCAAGAAATATAGCTATGTATGATCTTAAATTCATGAAATCCAAAATTAAAGAAATAAAATAGTTCTCACCGTAACATTTGTTACACGTCTTTTCAGACCTTCAAATATTTGTAGAAAGTTTTGTTTTGTCTAAAGAACTAATAAAAATTTCAGCTTAATTTTCAGATAGATATTTAACAAAAATGAAATTGAAATTTAGTTCAAAGAACATCCCACATGATATAAAAGTTGAAAATAAAATCTTTAAACTACCCTCAAGATTAAAAGATCCCTAAGCATCAGGATTTATATTTGAAGATCTATTCTTCCATTTCGGTAATGCCCCTTATTTCGCTCTTCGTTCTATTAAAACAACAAGTTATGTCGACTGCTCAGTATCTCCACGTTCTCAGAACGAAAAAAGTAATCTCTACGCAGTATTTTAATTGCGCCTTGCAGCAATAACGGAATGGTGTTAACATATTCATCGGTAAAGAGGGCAATTTCACCCTTCGTAGTGTTTTTTAGGTTGCCAAAACCTCTGGTACTTCGTTTAGGAGCTAACTCGTCTAAAAAATAAGAGTATAGAAAACTTTCAGGGCTGCTATCACTACAATGTCATTAATGCGGCAATTTATGCCTCAATAGACCATATACAAAGGTGCCAAATAAAGCGGCAGCGATAACCACCAATATCGAAATGTAACCGGAACCGGCAAGTACATACATTGGCCCTGGACAAGCACCGGCAAGAGCCCATCCCAAACCAAAGATAATACCACCAATCAAATAACGCGGGATACTCATTTCCTTCGGTTTTAATTTCATTTCCTGCCCTCCCATTGCTTTTATATTTTTTCTTTTAATTATTTGTACGCCCAAAACACCGATTAGCAGAGCCGAACTGATTATACCGTACATATGAAAAGAACCAAATTCGAACATCTCGTAAATTCTAAACCAGGAAGCTGCTTCCGATTTGTACATGATAATTCCAAAAAAGAAACCGATAAAGACGTAAGTAATATATTTCATCATTTAAAATATTAATGGGTAAAGCAAATGGATCATTATGAGTCCACCAATAAAAAAGCCTATCACAGCAATTAGTG
The DNA here is from genome assembly GCF_000424645.1 of Gillisia sp. JM1. Classification (NCBI taxonomy): domain Bacteria; kingdom Pseudomonadati; phylum Bacteroidota; class Flavobacteriia; order Flavobacteriales; family Flavobacteriaceae; genus Gillisia; species Gillisia sp. JM1. The sequence goes on along the minus strand of NZ_KE384218.1, from coordinate 826,341 downwards.
AAGGGAGTTGCAGGTTGCTCAATCCAGAAATCGCATGTCCTGAAGTACACCCACCAGCATATCGAGCACCAAACCCCACCATAAAACCTCCTGCGATTAGCACAAAAAGAACCAACGGGTTACCAAGATTTTCCAAGGCAAATATTTCCGTAGGCATATAAGCTTCCCCAGCACTATTTATTCCATATTCAGTGCTTAATTTATTGGCTACTTGCTCATTTATTTCCACAGTGTTATTAGATAGATAAGTTGATGCAAAAAAACCGCCCAAAACAGCACCTAGTACGACCATAAGGTTCCAACGCTCTTTTTTCCAATCAAATTTGAAGAAGTCAGCTGCTTTGCCAGCACCTCCAATACTGCACATGGTGCGCAGGTTTGATGACATTCCAAATTGCTTTCCTGTATAAAGCAGTACAAACATAGTTACTGCTATGAGCGGGCCAGATATATACCAAGGCCAAGGTTCATAAATCCATTCCATTTTATATAATTTTATGCGAATATATTGAATAGTCAGTGTTATCTCGGTAACCTTTGTTACAAACCAAATAGAAGCTCATCTAAGTTTAAATTCATCAGTATTTTAAAATGAAAAAACAGCAATTTTTTCAGGTTAGACCTTGGCAAAAATCTTTTCAACAGGCATTCGCAGTTTAATGATTACAGCTGAAGACAACGTTATAAACCCGATTATAATAATTGCAGCCGATACGCCAAGCGAATCTGCTATTATTCCAGACATTATCGCACCAATAGCATAACCCGAATCACGCCAAAATCTAAAAGCTCCAATACTTTCTGCGCGTTGGACTGGATTTGTTGATGCTGCGATAACAGATAAGAATGTAGGATAAACTAATGCTGTGCCCATTCCTAATGTAAACGCAATGGTAACTAAGAAAACAAAATTATCTGAAAAGGGAAATAATAAAATAGCAATTCCCTGCAATAACATTCCCCAAAAAAGTAAAGCCTTTTTCGAATAAACATCAGCCATTCTACCGGTGAACAACTGACCTATTCCCCATACTGTTGGGTAAACTGCCGCAATTATACCAATTTCCTGAGCATCATAATTTATATCTAATAGCATAACAGGCAACAATCCCCATATCATCCCGTCGTTTAAATTATTAACCAAACCAGCCTGGGTAACCGAACTTAAAGTTTTATTTTTAAATGTAGTGTCCAGAAATATATTTTGTAATAAAGAAGTATCATTGACTTCTTTCTCTATTGTTACAAAACTTCGGGTATCTTTTATAAAAAGATAACTCATTATTAATCCCACCACAGAAATCCCAATACCAATGTAAAAAGGATAGGGTGTAATACCATAGATATTAGCTATGTATCCAGACAGAAATGCCACTACGCCTACTGCGAGGTAACCTGAAAATTCATTTAGACCCATAGCCAAGCCACGATTCTTTACTCCTACCAGATCAATTTTCATAATCACCGTACTGCTCCATGTTAAACCCTGGTTAATACCCAGTAAAACATTAGCAAAGATCACCCAGTTCCAACTGGTCGCGTTCATTAAAATAAAAGGAATGGGAATGGCGAAAAGCCATCCAACAATCAACAATCTTTTTCTCCCAAACCTATTGGCAAACCTGCCTGCCAATAAATTAGTAACGGCCTTGGTAATACCAAAGGCCGTTATGAATGAAAGAATTGCAATGTTGGATTCTATGCCAAAAATCTCTTTAGCATATTGGGGGAAAATACTCCTCTCCAACCCCACCATTCCGCCAACAAAAGCATTAATTAAAACCAGCAAGGAAAACTGTTTCCAGTTTTCCTTTAAACCTAGTTTTAGGTCCATTAGGACTTATACTTTTTTATATCCTCACTTAAATCATAAACGGGCACTTTAGCTATTTCACTTTCTAAAATACTACTTCCCGCAGCACTACGATAACCACCTGCACAGTGCACTACCATGGGCTTATCTTTTGGAAGCTCATCTAACCTTTTTCGTAACTCATTAAGTGGAATATTATGAGCCTTTTCAAAGATTTTACCCTCTGAAACTTCACTGGCATTACGAATGTCTATGATCGTATATTTTTCTTTGTTCTTATCAAAACTTAGTAAATCAAATGCTTCTGAAGAATTGGAAATCTTTTCAGATAAGGTGAAAATTCCTTTCAATTGTTTTTCATAACCAATTTTAGCGACCCTTTCAAGAATTTCATCAAAATTGTCGATCCCCTCAAGTACTAAGTTAAATTGTTCATCTGGTTCAATAATAGCCCCAAGCCAAGTTTCAAATTTATCATTCTCTCCTCGTGCCATGATATTAATGCTATTGGGCAGATGGTCTTTTTTAAAAAGCTGCTCATCCCTTGTATCCACTACAAGCAATTCATTATCAATATTATCCACATTTAATTTGAATGGTATACTATATTTGGCAGATTGAATATTATCTGCACCTTCACGGTTTAAATCCACATCAAAACCAAAATAAGATGGGATAAAGGGTTGGTCCTTTAAGATTTCTGAAACAAATTCTTCTTCAGTTTGATCTTTAAATGCCCAGTTGCCTATACGTTCATTACCCAAGGTACTGCTATCCGCATCACTCATACTTTTTCCGCATAAAGAACCTGCACCGTGGGCTGGATAAACTTTAGCGTCGTCAGGAAGATCTTTAAATTTATTTTGAATAGAATGGTACATCATTTTGGCAAGCTCTTTCCTTTTCGCCTTCATATTCCCTGCCTTTTCCCTTAAATCTGGACGACCTACATCTCCAATAAATAACGTGTCCCCGGTAAATAAGACATGTTCATCATTTTCAAAAGCATGAAAAGTTAAGCTATCTGGGGAATGGCCTGGGGTAAATATAGGTTTAATGGTTACATTTCCTACTTTGACACTATCTCCTTCATCAAAACTTTGATGCGGATAATTCACCCCTACTTTTTCACTAATATAAATGGTTGCACCAGTTTCCTTGCTTATTTGAAGGTGACCACTCACAAAATCTGCATGCGGGTGAGTTTCAAAAACTGCTGTTATTTTAGCATTTTCCTCTTCGGCATATTTATAATATGGGACAGGGTTCCTACTGGGATCTACAAGTGCCATCTCTCCGTTACTTACCAAAGCGTAAGAAAAATGGGATAATGGAGCATCTTTAAACTGTTTTATCTTCATAATTCGTAATTTTATATTTTCTTATTTTCTTATTTTCTTATTTTCTTTTGTAAAATTGATCAATATTATTGATTCCTACAGTAACAATTGTTACGTACTTAGTACAGAAGGCATTAGTTTTTTCTTCCCAGCATTCGCAGCACACTACTTTCCCCCTGATGGTATTTCCCCTCCCGCTGTTCTATTTTTAGCTCTTCCAAATATTCTATATTAAGTCCCTTAAATTCACTCCTGATTTCTTCGTTGGAAAAAAGCATCTTTACATCTTTAGGCCCACCTGAACTATAATCAAGTTGATTTTTAGAGAAAGCTTCAAAAATTAAAATTCCACCAGGCTTTAAAAATTGTAATAAGCGCTTATGAATAGCAGGCCTTTCTTCAGCATTAAAATGAGCATAGATCAGTGCGATTGCTTCAAATTTCTTATGGCTCTCAAATTCTTTTGCCGTAGAAACTTGATAATCTATTTCTACCTCATTCTTATGTGCAAGCTTTAAAGCTTTATTCTTTCCGGCTTTACTGCTATCAAATGCAGTGACCTGCCAACCCTTTTTTGCTGCAAATACAGCATTTCGACCCTCACCTTCGGCTGGAAGCAGGATAGATGCAGGATCTATTTTTTCTAACTGGTTTTGAAAGAAAATATTTGGATTTTCACCATATATGTAATCCTTATCACTATATCTTTCTTCCCAAAATTCCTTTGAGTTACCTTTCATTATTATAGAATAAAATTAATAGCTCGGTTCAGATAGTTTTTCCTTCCATTGCAAAATACCACCTTCAAGATTATAGGTATTGAGACCTTTGGAATCCATTAACTGGCAAGCCTGACCGCTCCGGTTCCCACTACGACAATATATGTAATAATTTTTAGCCTTATTTAGTTTCGCAATTTCCTGTTGAAAAATAATTGGTTCAAATAGATTGATCAATAAAGCATTTGGTATTATACCCTCTTTCCATTCCTCAGGAGTTCGCACATCAATGACAATTGCATCTTTATCCTTTTTGATTTTTTGTGCAAAATCTTTATTGTTTAAGTTTTCCATTTTCTTTAAAATTTAAATTATTTCTTAATTTTTGACAAAAAATTCCATGTAAAAAATAAATCCGGCCATAAGAAATATAAAGTAACCGAAACCTTTTTTTAGGCGTTCGCTGTTGATGTAATTACTTAAGTAGGATCCTAGGAAAATACCTATAAAAGAAAGGCTTACAATAACTCCAAGGAAGGCCCAGTCAACCTCCATAGTCAATGCGTCTCCTAGGAAGAACCCTAATAAAGATTTAAAGGCTATAATAATTAGCGAAGTTCCCACCGCAGTCTTCATTTCAATATTAGCCAAAATTACCAGCGCCGGGATGATTAGAAATCCGCCTCCCGCTCCAATCATTCCAGTTATTGCACCAACTATGAGACCTTCAGCCAAAATGAGCGGATAATTATACTTAACCTGTTTCTCTGAATTGTTTTGATCATCAGTACTTTTTTTTCGTAACATGGAAAAAGCCGCTGGTATCATTAGCACCGCAAATAACCCAAACATAGCCATCCTTCTGGTAAATTCAAAGTCCTGAATATAAAATAAGGTTTCCGGTAATGCCGGAACTACATAATGCCTCACCACAGTTACACCTATTATAGCAGGTATCCCGAAAATTATCGCAGTTTTCCAGTCCACATAACCTTTATAATGTTGTTGAATACCACCTACTAGGGCACTAGCTCCTACTATAAACAATGAATAAGCCGTAGCTACCCTCTCACCCATGGAGAATAAATATGCCAGTACCGGCACGGCAAGAATAGACCCTCCCCCTCCTATTAAGCCAAGTGATATCCCAATTATGACCGCACTTATATAACCAAATATTTCAAGTAATTCCATCTACTGGTTTTTTAAATTCCAGACAAAATTAGAATTATGTAATGGGATCTACAGTAACAATTGTAACAGAGGAAATTTTGGATGGAGTTAATTCAATTTTAAAAATTATACTTGAAATTACCGCAGTAGATCGATTGAGTGTTTGGGTCTCAGAATACAATAAGTAAACTTTTAAATGATTTATCTCAAAAGTTGTGGAGTAACTAAAATGGCACATTGCTAAAACAAAGTCGAAAACTCTGAATTTAATTCATTCAATACCATTGCGAAGTATGTACAAATGCATTATAAGTCAATACTAAACTATTTTATAACAGAAACACCTACGCTTCAGCAGAATCTTTTTAATGGCAAAAAGCAAATTCATAAAATTTAATACCAAACAAGTTCAAAGGAGATTAAACAATATTACCCAACGAAAATGAACTTATTCTGTACCCATTAGAAACAAGAAAGGCCCCACATTTCTGTGAAGCCTTGTCTTTCCTAGTAGCGGGAACTGGACTCGAACCAGTGACCTTCGGGTTATGAGCTGCATTCTTTCATTTCTTAGTCTACTAAAGCAAAATATTAAAAGCACGTTCAAAAGTATAAATGTTAAGGATACCCGTCACCTCTTTATAATATCTTCGCTATAATAAAGATATGTTTAACTCTACACAGCAAGAAAAAAGTTTGTATCCAAATTTTGAAAATATAATATCTTGACTGAATACGAATTCAAATAAATATTGTTCCCTAAACCATCTCTATTTTGATTTATCACAAGATGCAGTTTTAAAACTTCTGTTTCCAAACTCAAAATTTTCTAAAAACCTTAGCTGAAATTCAAAAATCTACTCTTTGGCAGAAAGTACTTTCTGTAACGTGTTCATGTCATTGCTCAATTTCTCCTCCAGAACTCTCGCATAAATTTGTGTAGTAGCTATTTTTGTGTGCCCTAACAATTTTGAAACCGTCTCTATGGGGACTCCATTGCTCAAAGTTACTGTAGTGGCAAATGTATGTCGCGCCATATGGAAAGTAAGATTCTTATTAATCCCTACAGCTGATGCTATCTCTTTAAGATAAAGATTGACCTTCTCGTTGGTTATAACAGGAAATAGGGTTTCCGAAATTACTGCCATTGGATGACCATTATATTTCTCTAGGAGCAGTTTTGCTTTTGTAAGTAACGGAATTTTTATCTTCGTTTTGGTTTTTTGGCGGTGTGTAACCACCCAATTATTTCCATCCATTCCTGCTAGTATTTTGTCTTCTTTCAAGTTTCGAATATCCGCATAGCACATACCAGTGTAGCAACTAAATAAAAATAGGTCTCTTACTCTTTCCAAGCGTACAATAGGAAATTCGTAAGTTTCTATATTAGAAAGCTCATTGGCTGTTAAAAAATCTCGTTCCTTCTTTTCAAATGTCATTTTCCAACGTCTAAAAGGGTCTTTGTCCAACCATTCAAGATGATAGGCAAGCGTAACCATCTTACGAAGTCGCTGGATGTGCTTCATAACTGTATTATGGCTCATTTCCCTATCATGACCTTTGGGGTAATAAGCATGTAGAAAACGCTCAAAATCGCACAGAAACTTGTAATCTAATTCTTTTAGATAAACGTCAGTGGTTTTCTTATCCTTTAGGAGATATTTTTTGATATACCCTTCGGTAACAGCAAAATTTCTAATAGAACCAGCAGCGTGGGTATTTTTAATTTTTTTGGAATGATATTCTATAAGCTCGGATAAAGTTCTTGAGGTTTGATTGTCCCCACAATATAACGATTTGATTTTTTGGACAGTAATCAGCTCATCATTATATTTTAAATCTTGATAAATTTGGAAAAGTCGGGTACGAACTTCTTCAAGGTATTGATTGATTTGTTTTGCCTCGTTGGAATTTCCTCGAAGTTGCTGACTTTTTGCAACCCATAAATCGATGGATACTTTTCTTTTTAAACTCAAACTTAACCGCTTTTGATTCACGGTTAATCTTAGATATATTAAAGCTTGATCGTTTTGTGCATTTTGGGTGTCTGCCCAAAAGCGGATAGAAAATGTTTTTGTACTACGCATAATATCGTCGTTAAATGAAACAATGTTTAAGACGAAAGTCAATCAATGCAAAACTAAGATAATACTTAAATGGTAGCTTAGCTACCATTTAAAAAAAAGCTACCATTTAGCTACCATTTAAATACAAATCATATCATTTTAAATGAACGTATAAAAAACTAAAAACCAAGCAAATACTAAGATTTGCTTGGTTTTAATACTACTTATTAGTAGTAGAAGTGACCTCGGCTGGATTCAAACCAGCAACCTCTTGAGCCGTAATCAAGTGCGCTATTCAGTTGCGCCACGAGGCCTTTTTGCGGGTGCAAATATATGTTTTATTTTAAAACAAGAGAAACATTCGCGATCTTTTTTAAATAAAAAAAGTGAGCGTTGGGGACGCTCACTTAAGATTTTGAAACACCTTATTGGCTTAATTAAATTTTAATATAAATATTCGAAAGCTGTAATATCATTTCCATTAAATTCCCCATCTTCATTAGCTCCAAAACAAGCTAACATGATAGAAGTTGAATCGAAACCTGTTGGAGTCCCTGGAATATGCACAGCACCATCAGATCCTGCAGCTTCTCCAGATTGTCCACAACTCTGGCGACTAAACCAATCTGTATGGCGCATTCCTAAGGTATGTCCAATCTCATGCGTCATTACATGCTCGTTGGTGTCAACACTATATTGCTCCATTCCATCATAAATTTGTACGAATTTGTAAGGGTTTCCATCACTTGGGAATCCGGCTACACCTCCCGCTTCACCATTAATGGTTTGATAAACAACTATATCATAAGGAGAGTAATCAGTACCAAAGGTCAATGTGAAAGACAATCCAATGTTTAATCTATTATAATTATTTATAGCATATTGAAGTGCCGTTCTTTGCTTCGATGTTAAAGCTTGAGATCCACCGGTATATCCAATAACGTCGATAGTTTTATTATTGCTTACCAAATTAAAGGTACGGTATTGCTTATCTTGGATATTGCTAGAACTCATGTTGTTAAGCTGGTCAGCATTTAATGCAATATCTCCTTCTACAATATATGTTTTCTCGAAACCACCACCTGGAAGCATAATTTTTCCAACTTCTGCACCTTTTGGATTAAAATGTAGGGCTGCAATTTTTTGAAGTACAGATTCTGGTACTTCAGAGGTAACACTTAATGTTTCTTCTTGTGCTGATGTGTTTAGCTCATCCTTTTCACATGAAGTGAATAATAAGCCTGCTCCTGCAAGGAATAAAAATAATTTGTTAATTTTCATAAGTAGGTTTTAGTTGTAAGTAAAAAATCAAGGTGTTTCGAAATCCTTAATTATTATACCATAAACTTATGAAAAATATAATACATGTAGGATAAATACTGCATAAAATATCACTTATATCCAGAATATCTGACTTTTAATCAGTTATTTCTGCACTTAATCCTGCTTCTAATAATTTCGAGCATCTTGGCTTTAGATCATTATAAGGACCGGTTTTCACCGTACATTTCCCTTTGTAATGCACCAAAAGTGAACATTGCTCTGCTTGCTCTGGAGTATGGTCGCAAGCATACATAAGGGTTTCTATAACATGATCGAAAGTATTATACTCATCGTTAAACAACACGATCTCATGGTTTTTATTTTTTTTAGTTGCAGTTTCCCTTTCCTCTAATACTTCTTCTTTCGTGCTCATCTCCAAATGCTTATATATTTATATTCAGTTGTAAAGATACGAATTCTTACAAATTATTCTTTTATAAAACTTGCTGCAGTCCAATTATCTTCAACTAATTTATTTTTAAATTTCAGTCCGTTTTTATTACAAACTTCCTCTATAACTGAAACATCTTCAGTATAAAATCCGCTTAAAAAAAGTTTGCCTCCACTAGACAAACCTTTACTATAGGTAGGGATATCTTCCAAAAGTATATTTTTGTTGATATTCGCAATTACCACATCATATTGTTTGCCTTCTAACAATTCTGCCGTTCCTTCATAAACGCTAATATTCTTACAATTATTTCGCTCTACATTCTCTAGCGTATTTAAATAACACCAGTTATCTATATCTATTGCATCCAAAGTTTTTGCTCCTTTCATTTCAGCAAGAATCGCCAAAACTCCAGTCCCACAACCCATATCTAGTACAGATTTTCCTTTCCATTCATTATTCAAAATATGCTGAAGCATCATATGCGTTGTCGCGTGATGCCCGGTCCCAAAAGACATTTTTGGTTCTATAACAATATCATATTCGGTATCTGGTTTTTCATGAAAGGGTGCTCTTACAGAGCATTTGTCTGCCACTACAATTGGATTAAAGTTCTTCTCCCATTCACTGTTCCAATTCACTTGCTCGATCTCTTTAGAAGTAAAACTGATCTCAAATTCATCTGACTTTAAGATTTGAATGTCCTCCAATATTCCATCTTTATACTCTTCAGACTGAATATAAGCAGTGATTCCATCTTCGTTTTCAACAAAACTCTCAAAACCTGCATAACCCAATTCTGCAATCAAAATCTCTGAACCTGGCTGTAAAGGGCTTATTTTGAATTGAAACTCTAAGTAATTAGACATTAACTAAATGAGTTTACAATGTTCAAAAAATCTATTGCTTTTAAACTGGCTCCACCAATAAGACCGCCATCTACATCTTCTTTCTCAAAGATTTCTGCTGCATTACTAGGTTTCACACTCCCACCATATAAAATAGAAACCTCTTGAGCTACATCCTTCCCAAACTTATCTGTCACCAAGCCTCTTACATATTTATGCATTTCCTGTGCTTGTTCTGGAGATGCAGTTTCCCCTGTTCCAATTGCCCAGACTGGCTCGTAAGCAAGAATAATATTCTTCCACGCATCTTTTTCTACATGAAATAAGCCATTTTCTAACTGCTCTTTTACAACCTCAAAATGCTTATCGGATTTTCTGTCTTTTAGTTCTTCTCCAAAACAAAAAATGATCTCCATATCATTTTCTAGTGCTGCATTTACTTTTTTAGCAAGCAATTCATCTGTTTCGTTAAATAGAGCTCTACGCTCACTATGCCCTAAGATCACTGTATTCACACCAATACTCTTTAGCATCTTTGCTGAAACCTCCCCTGTGTAGGCCCCATTCTCTGCATAATGCATATTTTGAGCTGCTACATTTACCACAGTTCCTTTAAGTGACTGAAATGTATTATATAAATTCACAAAAGAAGGTGCCACATAAACCTTAGCCGTTGGCTCTTTCACCATCTGAAGCTTTAAATGTGAAATTAATTCCTGTGTTTCTGCTAGATCATTATTCATCTTCCAGTTTCCTGCAACTATATTTTTTCTCATAATTTTCTTTTTAATTTTTTATAATTCTATTTCTGAAGCGTCTGCCCAATGTTTTTTCTGAGTTACTGTAGCATTTTTCAATGTAAGAATCCCTGGGTTTGCTCTAACAATTGTTTTCAATACTGTTTCGTCACTCTGATAAAAATCAAAGTTCAAAATAAATTTAGAAATAATATCGTCTTTAAGATCATCTCCAGAGGCTGTTAAGCCAACTACGGTATATCCTTGTTTTAAAGCTTCTTCACTTAATTCCTTTATAGCGCTAAATCCATCTCTCTCAGTGCCTCTTAGATCATAAGCCACAATTAGCAATAATTTATCTTTATTCAAGATCTCCTGAGTTATATTTTCTCCATTCTTTAAGATAGAAAAATCAGGGATTCGAGGCTTAAATCCTTCAGAAACTAAAGACGTTTCTACACTTAAATACTCACCTTCAACATTAGGATAAGTTCCGGAATTTTTTATAATTACCTCTTCTCCATTCTGATTAAACTTCCAACTATATTCATAAACCGCTTTTTCAGCATTCTCCGGAATTTCCATTTCTTCAAGTAAATTATTCCCCACCTTATAGGCTCTAAAATCTATAAGTGGCAAATGCATAAGCACATAATATGCGAAAATAAAGCTGAGCATAAACGAAAGAAAAATGATCCATCTATGAGAAGCTACTGCCAATATTGGAGTAATCAACTTCCTGTTAAAGAACAGAAGCAAAATAAGCCCCAGCAATACTGCATCCTTATAAAAAGATTGCCATGGTGTAAGCGGCAAAGCATCTCCAAAGCATCCGCAATCTTTAACTTTGTCGAAATATGCCGAATAGAATGTTAGAAATGTGAAAAACACGATCATTACCAAGAGACTCCAAAGTGTAAATTTTGGCAAGTACCCTATAATTAGCATGATCCCTAGCACCAATTCGAAAACAACTAGAAATATAGCGATCACTAAGGCAAATGGCACCAAGATCTCCATATCTAGAACTTGTGCACTAAAATATTCCTGAAGTTTAAATGAAAAACCAATTGGGTCATTCAGTTTTATAAATCCGGAGATCATAAACAAAATCCCCACAAAAATCCTGGCAACCCCAACTAATATCTTCATGTTATCTTTGTTTTTAAGCAGTGGCTTCTTCCATTAAAATCATGGCAAAAACCGCATAATTTATCATGTCTTGATAATTCGCATCTATACCTTCACTTACAAGTGTTTTGCCTTTATTATCCTCAATTTGTTTGACTCTAAGCAATTTCTGAATGATAAGATCTGTCAAAGAACTCACACGCATATCACGCCATACCTCTCCATAATCGTGATTTTTGTTTTCCATTAATTCCTTGGCCCGATCGATCTTTTCATCATAAAGTCTCATCGCCTCTTCTACCGAAAGATCTGGTTGGGTTGCAATTCCCATTTCTAACTGAATTAATGCCATTATAGAATAATTGATGATCCCAATAAATTCTGGTTTTTCATCTTCATCTACTTTTCTAACCTCATTTTCCTGAAGCCCTCTTATACGCTGTGCTTTTATGAATATTTGATCTGTTAAAGACGGAAGTCTTAAAATGCGCCATGCACAACCGTAATCTTTCATTTTATTTACAAATAACTCACGACAAGTATTAATTATCGCATCGTATTGTTTTGAGGTATCCTTCATAGAACTATTCTAATTTGCGTAAATTTCGGGCAAATAATTTAGATAGTCAAAGTTAATTTAGTCCCCTCTTTTCAGAAGAAATAATATAAATTCAATCATGACCATTAATTGTAAAGGTAATTTAATAGACTTAACAACCCCAAAAGTTATGGGGATACTCAACACGACCCCTGATTCTTTTTATTCTGAAAGTCGAAAAACATCTTTAACGGCATTGCTTAAAACTGCTGAAGAAATGCTAGAACAGGGAGCAACATTTCTTGATATCGGAGGATACAGCACTAGACCTGGCGCCGATGACATCTCTGAAACCGAAGAATTAGATCGTGTAGTTCCAGCTATTGAAGCAATAATCGAGAATTTTCCAGAAAGTATTATCTCTATAGATACTTTTAGAAGTAAAATTGCTGCTGAAGCTCTGGAAGCAGGTGCCGCAATGGTAAATGATATTTCTGCCGGAAATCTGGATGAAAAAATGATGCAGGTAGTAGCCGATTTTCAAGTGCCTTATATTATGATGCATATGAGAGGTACACCGCAAACCATGAAAAACCTCAACGAATATAATGAGCTTACTCAAGAGATTCTATTTTACTTTTCAGAAAAGATAAAAGCTGCAAGAGCATTAGGAATTAACGACATTATTGTAGATCCTGGGTTTGGTTTTTCTAAAAATATTACACAGAATTTTGAGTTGCTTTCTAATCTCAAAAAACTTAAAAGCCTAGGTCTCCCAATTCTTGCCGGTCTCTCCAGAAAATCGACTATTTATAAAACCCTAAACTGCACGCCACAAGAAGCCCTCAATGGAACCACAGTTTTAAATACTATGGCAATTGCAAATGGAGCCAGTATTTTACGTGTGCATGACGTGAAGGAAGCGGTGGAATCGATTAAATTAATGAGTCAGCTTACATTCTAATTTTCTATTTTTACACAAAGCCTTAAAATTTGGATTTCTTAAACCTTCGTATTCTGGATATTGTAGATATTGTATTTGTTGCAATACTACTTTACTATTTATATAAACTTGTAAAAGGAACGGTTGCCGTAAACATCTTTATTGGTATCGTGATCGTGTACCTTATGTGGAAGCTTACAGAATTGCTTCAAATGGAACTTTTAAGCAGTGTCTTAGGAGAATTTATTGGTGTAGGAATGTTTGCACTAATTGTGGTTTTTCAACAGGAGATAAGGAAATTCTTATTAATGATTGGTTCTACCAATTTCACGCAGAGAAGGAAATTTTTTAGGCAGTTTAAGTTCGTTAAGGATGACACTCAAATTAAAACAAATCTTAACGCCATCGTGAAAGCCTGTGAAGCCATGGCAAGATCCTATACGGGAGCGCTCATAGTAATTCAAAAAAGCACAAAACTAGATTTTATTAAAATTTCTGGAGACGCCATGAATATAGAATTGAATCAGCCGATCATTGAGTCGGTGTTTTTTAAAAATTCCCCACTTCACGATGGCGCAATGATCATAGAGGACAATAAGATTACTGCAACCAGAGTGATATTACCAGTTTCTAACGATAGATCTATCCCTTTAAGATTTGGATTAAGACATCGCGCCGCCGTTGGGATTACTGAAAAAACTGACGCTTTAGCATTGGTGGTAAGTGAGGAAAACGGACAGATCTCCTACCTGAAAGATGGTGAATTTGTGATCTTTGAAGACACAAACGAGTTGGTAAATAAATTAAGAGAAGATCTTACCTAAACTTCTATTCAAGATTTATTACGTGACATTTTCCAAAGACTGGAAATATGTGCTCAACACCTTCCTTTCAAAGAGCACTTAAATAGACTTCTCTTCAGCCATAAACTGAACTTCATATAAGTTCTTATAGAAACCATTTTCAACCGTCAATAGTTGTTTGTGCGTACCCATTTCCACAATCCTACCGGCATCCATCACAATAATTCTATCTGCTTTTTTAATGGTTGCCAATCTATGAGCGATTACAATAGAGGTTCTGTTCGCTGTAATTTTATCGGTTGCATCTTGTATTAACTGTTCGCTATAAGAATCTACGGAAGATGTTGCTTCATCCAACACCAAAATACTTGGATTAGAAACATAGGCTCTCAAAAACGAGATTAGTTGGCGTTGCCCAGATGATAGCATCACTCCACGCTCTTTCACATTGTAGTAATACCCATTTGGTAATGAATTTATAAAATCGTGAATCCCTATTTCCTTTGCCGCTTTTATCACATCTTCCTCGGTAACATTCGGATTTTGTAGTGTAATATTATTCAGAATAGTATCTGCAAATAAGAAAACATTTTGCAAGACTACTGCAATTTCCGCTCGCAGAGTTTTAAGTGTGATGTCCGTAATATCCATTCCGTCTACCAAGATCCTCCCAGAATCTATTTCGTAGAATCGATTCAACAGATTGATCACTGTAGATTTTCCTGCTCCCGTAGCTCCAACAATTGCGATGGTTTCCCCTGGCTCTGCTTTAAAAGAAACTCCTTTTAAAACTTTCTCCCCTTCATTGTAACTAAAATGAACATTTTCAAATTCGATCTCTCCTTTTAGATTAGAAATTTCTTTGCTTCCGGTATCCTGAATCACAGAATCTGTATCCAAAATCGCAAAGATCCTATTGGCAGCAACCATTCCCATTTGAAGGGTATTAAACTTATCGGCTATTTGACGTAAGGGTCTAAACAGCATTTGAGCCAATTCTATAAACATGATAATGATACCCAAACTCAGCGCATCATCCTCTACTACTCGCAAACCACCATACCAAACTATTAAACCGATGGTGATAGAAGTAGACATTTCTGCAATAGGAAAGAAAATGGAGTTATACCAAACGGTCTTTATCCATGCACTTTTATGCTTATTATTTATATCCTTAAATTTCTGATATTCTACATTCTCTCTGGTAAATATCTGAACGATCTTCATACCTGTTATTCGCTCTTGGACAAAAGTGTTCAGGTTTGCTACCTGATTTCGAACATCTTCGAAAGCTATTTTCATTTTCTTCTGAAAAACTCGCGTAGCATACAAAATAAAAGGTAATACTGTTAACACCAACAAGGTAAGTTGCCAGCTATTAAAGAACATGAATCCTAAAACCACCATCATCTTTAGCAAATCACTAGCAATCATAAAAAGTCCTTCACTAAAGATACTAGCAATGGTCTCAATATCACTTACCGCACGTGTAACCAATCTTCCTACGGCAGATTTATCGTAATACTTCATTTTAAACTGAAGCATGTGTTTAAACAGATTTACTCTTAAATCACGAACTACCTCCTGTCCTAACCAGTTAGCAAAATAAATAAAGCAAAATTGAAAGATCACTTCTAAAAATAGCACCACCAACATCATACTGATGTAGAATACCAGATTATCATTATCCTTTGGTATAATAGAATCGTCTATAGTTACCTGAAGTAGATAAGGTCTTAATACCGCGAAAAAGGACAAAAGTATTGCAGCCAAAGCCACAAAATAAAATGTCCACTTATACGGATTAGTATATTTTATAAGTCTTTTAAAAAGACTAAAATCAAATGCGTTACCTGTAGCTGATGCCATTTATTTATTTAAAATAGATGTTGGATATTCAATTTTTGCTAAGAACAGTGCTTTTGCCGGAACAGATGTTCCCGCTTCCTGCCTGTCTCTGCTTTCTAATATTTCATGCAATCTGGAAACTGGGATTTTATCTAAGCCTATTTCCAATAATGTTCCTACAATTGCTCTTACCATATTTCGCAAGAATCTATCTGCCGTGATCTTAAATACTAAAACGTCCTTTTCCTTTACCCATTGTGCTGAAACGATCTTACAATTATAGGTGTGTACGTCGGTTTTAGATTTCGAAAAACATTTAAAATCTGTATATTCCAATAAAGTGGATGCTGCAAGATTCATTTTATCTACATCCAATTCATTTTTCACATAATGAGCGGTTTCAAATCTAAATGGATCCTTTTGCTGAACCACATAATATTCATAATTTCTGCCCGAAGCATTAAAACGAGCATGTGCTTCGTTGCTAACTTCAATAAGATTATACACCGCAATATCTTCTGGCAGTAAAGAATTTAGCTTATAAATAAACTTATCTACATGCTCAATCTCTTTAGTATCAAAATGTGCAAAATATTCACTGGCATGCACCCCGGCATCTGTTCTTCCAGCCCCTACTAAAGCGATTTCCGCTTGTAATGCTATAAAAAGAACTTTTTCCAGAGTTTCTTGTACAGAAATAGCGTTTGGCTGATATTGCCAACCATGATACGCCTTTCCATTATAAGCCAGTTTTATAAAATATCTCAATCTAAATTGATACTTTTACGTGATTGCCTGCAAAGATACGGCAAACTTCGCAACCCGCTAAAGGTTGATCAATTCAGTTTTCAGAAAAACAAAAAATTAGAATTTTAGATTTGAAAAAGATTTTATTATTAAGTGATACCCACAGCCATATAGACGAGCGCATTCTTCATTATGTAAAAGAAGCAGATGAGGTATGGCACGCTGGAGATATTGGAGATCCAAAAGTAACCGACCAGATAAAGGCTTTAAAACCTTTAAGAGCTGTCTTTGGAAATATAGACGATCATATAATACGCAAGGAATTCCCCTTAAATCAACGATTTTTATGCGAAGACTTGGATGTCTGGATCACGCATATTGGTGGTTATCCCGGGAGATATTCCCCGGCTATAAAAGAAGAGATTAAAAAGAAGCCGCCAAAATTATTTATAAGCGGACATTCACATATTTTAAAGGTGATGAATGACAAATCACTTCAATTACTTCATATGAATCCGGGTGCTGCAGGAAAATATGGATTTCATAAAAAGCGAACTATGCTTCGGTTTAAAGTGGAAGCTACTACTATTTTTGATCTGGAGGTTATTGAATTGGAAAGCTAAAGTTCCTGATAAGAGAGCTCAGGAATAAAAAAAAACATTCGAAATGGGTTGAGAAACACTTTTAAGATTGAAGATGTTTTTAAATAATTAAATCCACTTGTGGGTATAAAAAAACCCGAAGCTTTCACTTCGGGTTTTCTTCGCACTAATAACACTAAGATAATAGGTTTTATCGTAACCGGTCTGCAGATTTTACGAGATCCTCATCTTTTTTTATGGCTTTATTGGCCAAAACTAAAAAAACGATAGAAAGAACAGGAACAAACATCCCAATACCCTTCTCCGAGATTTCCATCTCTCCAGGTACAGTTAGAGACCAATACACAAAAACTCCTAGCAAAAAAAAGTTTAATAATATATTGATTCGCCCCAATACAAATTGAAGCTTTCTGTTTTTAAATAAAAATATGCTAATAAAAGAAAGAACTGAAGAGGCTAAAAATAATCCTAAAGCAATTAAAACCTTTTCAACAAAAACAGGGTTCCCCGCTTCTGTATACCACAAAGAAACAAAAAAAATTAAAACACCACTTATTAAAGCAGCAAGAAATAAATAAATAGTTTGAATGCGTTGTAACATGGTAAATCTTCTATTTTGACGGCAAAAATAAGTGTTTCTTTTTAGATACTGTATTCAAAAATTTAAAATAAAGTTGTATTATTGCAGTAAGAATATGTAACCAATTCAAAATAGGTTACTTAAGACTCCAAAAATTTTTTTCGATTCTTCCTCGAGAAGTTTACAATAAACAAACACAATCTTATTCATGTTTGAAATTTCAGATTTAAAAGCTAAGAAGCTTCCTGAGCTTCAGGATATAGCCAAATCATTAAATGTCCCTAAATACAAAACGGTTAAAAAGCTCGATTTGGTGTACCAGATTCTGGACTACCAAGCGGCAAACCCAAATAAAGTGAAAGAGGTATTGAAAGATGAAAGCCCAGCTAAACCGGAAAGCGCAGCTAGTCCGGAAAGCAAAAGTCCTGCAAAGCCCAGAACCGATAGCAAACCAGCCAGAAAGGTGAGTCCGAATCCGCGCAAAAAGGAAACTGAAGCGAAACCTTCAGCTACTTCTGATAAGACTGATGAAGCTGAAACAGTTTCAAAAGAAATTTCTCAGGATCGAACTACAGAAAGAAAGCCTAGACAGGAAAAATCAAGCGATGCTCCAAAGCGTCCTGTTCATAAAAATCAGCCCGTAAAAAAGGACGATAAACAAAATACTCCTAGAGATAACACTAGAACTCCTAGAGAACCAAGAAAAGATTCTAAGGACAGTAGAGGAAATAGATCTGACGGAAACAGATCGGATGGAAATAATTCCGGAACCTCTAAGAACAACGGAAACAGAGATAGTAGAAACAGGTATCGTGAACCAGATTACGAATTTGATGCGATCATAGAAAGTGAAGGAGTTCTAGATATCATGCAGGATAACTATGGTTTCTTAAGATCCTCAGATTATAATTACCTTTCTTCTCCGGATGATATTTATGTATCTCAATCTCAAATTAGATTATTCGGATTGAAAACCGGAGATACTGTTTTAGGACAAATTAGACCTCCAAAAGAAGGTGAAAAATATTTTCCTCTTATAAAAATCAGCAAAATTAATGGGTTAGATCCGCAAGTGGTTCGTGACCGTATTTCTTTTGAACATTTAACTCCTTTATTCCCTAAGGAAAAATTCAACATTGCAGATAGACAGAGTACTATCTCTACACGAATTATGGACTTGTTCTCTCCAATTGGAAAAGGACAACGAGGAATGATCGTTTCCCAGCCAAAAACTGGTAAAACAATGTTGCTTAAGGATATTGCAAATGCAATCGCAGCAAATCATCCAGAAGTATATCAGATAATTTTATTGATAGACGAGCGTCCGGAAGAAGTTACAGACATGCAACGTAATGTAAAAGGTGAGGTTGTTGCTTCTACTTTTGACAGGGAAGCGCATGAGCATGTAAGAGTTGCCAACATCGTTCTGGAAAAAGCAAAGAGAATGGTAGAATGTGGACATGATGTAGTAATCTTACTAGATTCTATCACACGTTTAGCCAGAGCATATAACACCGTTCAACCTGCCAGTGGTAAGGTATTAAGTGGTGGTGTAGATGCAAATGCTTTACACAAACCAAAACGTTTCTTTGGTGCTGCCAGAAATATCGAAAATGGGGGTTCTCTTTCTATTATAGCAACTGCTTTAACAGATACTGGTTCTAAAATGGATGAAGTTATTTTTGAAGAATTCAAAGGTACTGGAAACATGGAATTACAATTAGATAGAAAAATTGCAAACAGAAGAATTTTCCCAGCTATAGATCTTACTTCTTCAAGTACACGTCGTGACGACTTACTTCTTGACGAAACGACCTTACAACGTATGTGGGTAATGAGAAAGTATCTTGCAGATATGAACCCTGTGGAAGCAATGGAATTTATTAATGAACGTTTCAAGAAAACTAAGAATAACGAAGAGTTTTTGATCTCTATGAATGGATAGATAATATTCTAAATAAAAATAATTAAAAGTCCCTGCTAACAATTTAGTAGGGACTTTTTTTATTTCTATTATTCATTGAATAATCCCAATTAAATAAACAATAAACTCTTGAAAATAAATTTAATTGATATTTATTTAAACTATCCACGCAACCTTTCTAATATTCTTAGGTCATATAAATAGATGGTATTGTTAAATAGTAATTATAATTAAAAACCTTGATATGAGAAATCTTTTTCTAATCTTCAGTATTTGCATATTAGCTTCATGTTCTAATGATGATTCATTTATACACAGTATAGATAACATTTATGGGTCTTGGGAGAAAACAGAAAACGTATCTGCCGAACAATTTGACTTAGATAGTAATTACAATTATTCAGTAAAACAAGTGCTTAATTTAAATAGGGATAATAGCTTTGAATGGTTCATATCAATTATAAAAAAAGATAGCGGCGATTTAATGGGTTATAGACAGAAAGAAATTGGTTCATTTTCCCAAAACGTAGATAAGCTGGTTTTCAACTTCGATAGATTTGAACCAGAACAGAATTCCGAATCAAACCCTTACACTCTTTCAACTTTAGAAAATTTGATGCTGACTGATCAAAACATAATAAAGAATTATAGTTTTAAAGTATTCAATAACGACAAAACACTTTTATTTGATTTTCCAAGTTGCGGTCCTAATAGTACTTGTCTCGCAGATATAGAACTAAATAAGGTTGAATAAAAAACTTAAATAATTATGAGAAATTTTATGATATTAATTTTAATTGCAATTACACAATTGGCATTAAGTTGTTCTAATAATGGAAATGATACTGAAATAATTGAACTAAGAATTAATCATTTTCAGCAGACGGCTATTGGAGTTGGACAACAATTAGTTATCCAAATCCAAGGGGGTAAGGAGATAGGAACTGAGAATTGGAGTTATTTTTATTCTAATATTGAAGGCTTTGAGTATGAACCTGGATTTATATATATGCTTTCTGTTGAAAAGCAAAAAATAAGCAATCCTCCAGAAGACAGTAGCTCAATAAAATATATTTTAAGAAAAGTAATTTCAAAAGAAAAAGTCGCTAATAAAACAACTTTTGAAATTCAGTTGAAATCTACAAAAACAAGTAATCCACCTAGCTTTGTAACCGGTGACTTAGCCTCGAATTATAAAATACTAGGTGAAATTGAAATTGACTGTAGTGATTTTTGTGAAAATTTATCTGAACAACTTCAAACCAAAGATGAAGTGTCGGGAATTTTTAAGCATATAGATAACAACAGCATAAGCTTAATCAGGATCATTTCAGAATAGGACATTTGAGTCAAATATTTAATTTTCAACTAAACACAAATGAAAAAGATAATTATAATTTTAGTAGTCCTTGCCTCAATTTACTCTTGTACAAAAGAAACTGATGATATGGCCGGTAATATGGAGTACACTGGAAAGTGGGAACTTGTTAAAATGACTGGTAGCTTGGAAGGCTCAGAATATACTGGTTTAGATATGGATTGGCAGGAGACGTATATTATAAATGAAGATGAAACATTCACCAAAACAAGAGTGCGTGGAGATAGCACAATAGTTGCTTTAGGAACTTATACTTTTACTGAAGAAGGATTAATGGGAGAATCGGAACTCGATCTAATAACTTATATCGAATTTTCACATAATACAGATAATGCAATAATTGGCTCTTGTGGTTTCCAGAGCTTGACAGAATATTTATATTTCAACTCTAACAACAAACTTATAAGCACATGGAATGCATGCGATGGGCCAGGACTAGAGTATATTAAAAAATAGGAGTTACTAATTAAAATTCAATGTGCCAGAATTACAATAAAAAAAACACCTAGAACTCTTTTCTCTTGCCTAATAATGTTTCAAAATTATTATATGGATAAAATTTACTGTCTTTGAACATTGAAAATTTAATTTTAAAATGCAAGAAACAGGATAAAAAAGCTCAGGAAATTTTATATCGGAGGTTCTCCCCTAAGTTTTTCGTCTTGTGTCTTAAATATTCTAGCAGCTATGATCAGGCAAAGGATAGCCTGCATGATGGTTTTATTAAAATATTTCAGAACATATCAAAGTATAATGAAAGAGGATCCTTTGAAGGTTGGATGACGAGAGTTATAATTAATAATGCTTTAAGAGAGTACCAGAATAAAGCAGTTTTTATAACAATTGAAGAGGAATATTTTGAAGAAGCAGAAATTGAGATTGAAGTAGAGGAATTATCGTTTGACTTTTTAATGAATTTGATACAAGAATTACCTAATCAATATCGTGTTGTTTTTAACTTATACGCAATGGATTGTTACTCCCATAAGGAAATTTCGAAATTATTAAACATCTCTATAGGTACTTCAAAATCTAATTTAGCCAGAGCACGTAAAAAATTGAAAGAAAATATTGAGTCCTATAAACGAAGTAAAATGAAGCTAGGATTATGAAAAAAAATATAGATGATATCTTTAATGAAAAATTTGAGCAAGCAGAGATAACTCCGCCTGAAGAAATTTGGGGTAATATTTCATCTCAGCTTCCTTTTAAAAAGCAACATAAAAGAATTATTCCTATATGGTATTTAATTGCAGGAACGGCCGCCGTTTTAGCAATAATGATATTACTTTTTAAAAATAATAATTCTCCCATATCAAATCAAAAGATAACTAATTCTCCCGAAAAACCTGTAGACAAAAATAATGGTGATAATCCAGATGTTTCAAAATTTCAAAAGTCTGAACCAAGTTCTTTGTTTGAACTAAGGAATCATGTAGTACAAACAAAAATTGAGAAATCTGAATCTCAAAATACTAAAGAAAATGAAGTTAAAAATATCACAGGTAAGAAATCTGTAATTAGTATAAACAACAAAAAGAACACTTCTAGTTACGCAAAAGGAAATGAATTAAAGAATCTTGAAAAAGAATCCAGAACAGAGGAAAGCATTAATTCTAATTATAAATTGTCAAAGCTTATACAAGATAAAATAGAAATAGTAGCTAACGATTCTATAACCCAACTGGAAGATAATACTATTGCTAATGTTGACGATATTGAAGAACCATTCAATAAAAAAGAGCTGGAAGAATCTTTGAAAACACCAATGTCCAAACGCCTGAGTGTTACGACAACTGCAGGAGCTCTTTATTTTGATAATTTAAGCACAGGAAGTGGCATAGATGAGCAATTAGCAAATAATAATGTGAATAGTGAAATCACTACTTCCTATGGTATAAATTTCGGTTATCAGATATCAAAAAAATTAAAAATTAGAACTGGAATTAGCCAAATAAAATTGGTTACTAATACTCAAAATGTTGCTTATTCTTCCATATTAAATTCGGAAGCTATCGAAGTTTCAGAATTTAGTAGCAACCCTTCAGAAGAAAATGGAGCACCTATTTTTGGCAAACTAAATCAAAATATTGGTTTTATTGAAATTCCTTCAGAAGTTGAGTATTTAATTTTAAATAAAAAGTTTGAAATAAATCTTATTGTTGGGTTTAGTACTCTATTCTTAAATGAAAATAAGATTTCTATAAATACGGAAAATTCTAACGACGATCTAGGGAAAGTAAATAACCTAAGCGACATTAGTTTTACAGCAAATGCAGGATTAGGCTTAAGCTATAAGATATCACCACGGTTTCATTTTAATCTAGAACCAATTTTTAAGTATCAATTAAATACATTTAAAGATACTAAAGACTTTAGGCCATATTATATTGGAATGTATTCTGGATTCAGCTTCAAATTTTAAAATTGACAAATAACCATACATTTGAAGCAAGAAAATATTATCCACGTCAATTTAAAACATTACTCCTTCAGCTCCATTTTTTCAGCAAAATAATCGCAGAAATCCTTCATAGTAGCGGTCATTTTCTCATCTTGTGTTGCTCTATTAAAAGTGTCACTCATTGCTACAAGTGTCTGGTGAAAAAACTTCTTCATTTCATCTACGGGCATATCTTTGGTCCACAGGTCTATGCGTAAAGTTTCTTGTTGCTTCCCATCCCACATAGATAACATCATAGCCTTAGCTTCCTCTTTATAGATAGCACCATCGTCTGCACTCCAATATAATTCCTCTGGAACCTTATTCTCATCTAATATAACTTCTATATTGATCTCAGATTTTTTGAATTCTGCCATTATTTCTTTGGTTTGTAATTTGCTTTATTAAAAATTGTTTCTGCATTCGTAGCAAGCATTTCCTGAACACTCACTTCATTTTTATCCATATATTGACGTATCATTTGCCATCCTATAAACTGTCCCAACCTTGAAGGAGACTCTGCGTCTAACTCAAGATAGAATTTAGAAAATGGCGCAGGATATAAGAATCTAGAATTTAAGTCGGTATCTGTATTAAATATTACTTCTCGTTCCACAAAATATCTCCATACTTCTTCTTCATTAGCTATAGCCCACTTTAATTCTTCTTCAGTGTATCCAATTTTGTCATGATCTGCCACCTTTGACAAAAGAAGATCTTTTAAATAAAGGATCTTTCCATAGTATAACATATTCGCGATAAAAGTTTTAGATTCTGACTGAGGCACGTAAACTTCTGCGATCTCATTAGCAACATCTGGAAGAATCTGCTCTTTCTCAAAATTCTTTTTTAAATATTCTTGCAATCCTATATAAAACGGATGCTTTTTCCCTAAATACGTGTCTAAAGAAATGAATAAATAATCTGGAGTTAATAAGACTTTATTTCTATAGTCTACTTCAGAAGTTATGGTAATTACATGTGGAATTTCGAAGGAAGGAAAATAATATTTGGTATGCTGAAAAAGCTCATATATACCATCTTCTTCAGTAGAAAAATCAGGAAAAGCTTTTTCTACTTCTTCATTTAATTCCTTCTGAATGCTATCATTAGCCTTAGCGATCCACATACTGTCTGTAAACCTTTCAGGAAATAAATAGGGATATTCACTCTTTAATTGAGGTAAATTATCTCCTGTAACCTCCGCGAATTTCTTGTCGAAACGAGTAACCTTTAGATCTATAGCAATCTTCTCAATCTCCTTTTCTTCATTTGACTGCGAGTTACAAGCAACCATAATTAGAACTAAAAAAAGCATACTTATTAATCTAACCATCTAATATAATTATGAAGCCTTTAACGCAGGCTGTTTTTGATACTAATTTAAACTTCCTAAATTTGCTTGCAAAGGTATTACTTAGAATTCTAAACACCCAAAATTATGCAAACTGAAAAGGTAGTAAATCACATTGTAGATTGGTTAAAAGATTATGCAACTTCATCCAATATGAATGGTTTTATTGTAGGGATAAGTGGCGGGATAGACTCGGCTGTTACCTCAGCGCTTTGTGCAAAAACAGGATTGCGTACGTTGTGTGTAGAAATGCCAATACATCAAGCCATAACTCAGGTGAGCAGAGGACAAAATCATATATCTTATTTAAAAAGTCATTTTGCAAATGTTACCAATGTAGAAGTAGACCTAACACCTGTTTTCGAACAATTTAAGGCGACGGTGCCTTTTGAAAATGAAAATCCAAATTTACATATTTCCCTAGCCAATACCAGAGCAAGATTAAGAATGTCTACTTTATATTATTTTGCTGGCTTGCATAAGTATTTGGTAGCTGGAACAGGAAATAAGGTAGAAGATTTTGGTGTAGGATTTTACACCAAGTATGGAGATGGTGGAGTTGACTTAAGTCCTATTGCAGATTTAATGAAAAGCGAAGTTTACGAGATTGGAAGATATTTAAATATTGGCGAAGAGATTTTAAATGCAGCACCTACCGATGGATTATTTGGTGACAGTAGAAGCGATGAAGACCAAATTGGAGCGAGTTACGACGAATTGGAATGGGCAATGGAAAGAGATCAACTGGGAATGAATGCGGAAGATTATTCTGGTAGAGAACAAGAAGTTTTTAATATTTATAAAAGTCGAAATAAAGCAAATAAGCACAAAATGGAGCCAATCCCAGTTTGTGAAATTCCCTTTAATCTTAAAAATTAGGCTTTTCATCGAGTAATTAAAATGTGTGGTTATATTAAAAAAATAAACTCTTAGCTTTAACTTAATATACTAAAGAGCAAACCCTGCAGCTTTAATTTTAGTACTAACAATATCTTATGAGTACAATCTTAATTGCAGACCACCATCCTATAACACGCGAAGGAATTAAATCCTTACTTGCAGATCAAAATGAACTAAATGTTATTGGAAACGTTACCAACGGGAAGGATTTAATAAAATCTCTTAGAGCTCATTCTCCCGAAGTTCTAGTAATAGAAATAGATTTGCCAGAGATAAATGGAATTACGGCTCTCCGAACCATTAAAACCGAATTTCCGAGAATTAGGATACTAGTATTTAGTTGTCACCCTGAGGAAATGTATGCCTTAAGTGCAATAAAAGCCGGTGCATCTGGTTATTTATCTAAAACAGCTTCTACACAGAGTTTGTACAATGCAATCCAACAAGTTGCCCGAGGAGGAATTTATTTGAATAAAAACATTACCGATAAGATAAATTCTGGAGCTACCAACGGAAATGGATTGATCGCAAAATTTAAAAAGTTATCTACCCGAGAAATGGAAGTGCTTAATTTACTTTCTAATGGTAAGCGTAATAAAGATATTGCTGAAGCATTAGACATCAATGAAAAAACGGTAAGCACCTATAAAACAAGGCTTTTAAAGAAACTTAAAGTAGATAACCTAGCAGATCTTATCAACCAATCTAGATTACTGCAACTTCGAATTACATAACTCGATTCAGTTTATTGGAAAGGATCTTTTTCAAAGAAAGATAATCTACTATATCTTCTAAAGAACTGGAAGCACCATCAACAGAAGGTTCTGCTTCTTTAATTTCTTTAGATAATTCATCTATCTTTCTGGTAATTAAAAAACGTCTTAGAGCAAGGATGGTCTCATTCACTAATCTGGCAATGCTGGCATCTTTTTGCTTTACCATGATATCCATACGTTCCCAGTCATGTAAGGTATATTGTTCCTCCTCCATCAAGATGGTAGTTACTTCCCCGGATAATTTAGAGTCTAGTTCATTCACAAAAGTCTCTAGAGTTAGCTTGCCTTCTTCGTTCAATTTATTGATCACCAAACTATACAATTCCTTAAAAAGTTCGTTGGTAAAGGCTACTTCATCTTCCTGAAGATCTAAGAATATCTTTTCAAAAACTTTAGCCTTCTGTAACTCTGGTTCCAATACTAATTCTCCCTGAGCATTTTCTTTCCAAACAAGATCTTCAAACTCCTCCTCTACTGTACCATAAAGCAATAATAGGCTAATTATCTTTCTTTCAAGTTCGAATAACTCATCCACCTTAGTTTGCGGGGATGTAGATTCTTTTACTACTTCAAGAGTCTTAGTCTTCCCCTTAGTTTGAGGAGCTGTTTTACCCTCTTTAGCCATCATCTGTGTCAGGGTAGAAAACAAGACTACTTCAGAAATATCCATGATTCTGGAACATTCCTGAATATATACTTCTTGCTGGATTTGATTTGGGATCTTAGCAATGCTCGATACCATATCATGAATTAAATTGGCTCGTTTTACCGGATCATTTTTAGCATCCTGATATAATAATGAAGCTTTAAATTCAATAAAATCCTTTGAATTTTCTTCAAGGTATTCCTCTAATTCTGTTTGAGAATTCTTCTTTGCAAAACTGTCTGGATCTTCCCCTTCTGGAAAGACCACCACTCTCACATTCATACCTTGTTCCAAGATAAGGTCTATTCCGCGAATAGCTGCTCGCATTCCCGCCGCATCCCCATCAAACAGCACTGTTATATTTTTTGTGAGTCTATTTATGAGCCTGATTTGTTCTGAAGTAAGCGAAGTCCCAGAAGAAGACACCACGTTCTGAATTCCGGTTTGATGAAATTGGATTACATCTGTATACCCTTCTACTAAATAACAGTTGTCCTCTTTAGCGATGTGTTGCTTTGCGTGATAAATACCGTAAAGCACTTTACTCTTATGGTAAATATCACTTTCTGGAGAATTTAAATATTTCGCTGCTTTTTTATCGTTAGTTAGAATTCGGCCTCCAAATCCTAAAACTCTTCCAGACATGGATTGAATCGGGAACATTACCCTTCCCTTAAATCTATCGAATTGCTTTTCACCTTTTACGATGGTTAGTCCGGTTTTTTCCAGATAATCCATTTTGTAAGCTTTGCGAATTGCTTCAGACGTAAAAGCATCCCATTCATCTAAACAATATCCTAGACCAAATTCTTTGATGGTTTCATCTGTAAAACCACGTTCCTTAAAATAGCTAAGACCAATGGCTTTACCTTGTTCGGTTTTGAGCATGGTGTTCTGAAAATAGGTGCTGGCAAATTCAGAAACCAGATACATACTTTCACGTTCGTCTAAAAGTTGTTTCTGCTCGTCTGTCTGCTCGGTTTCTTCTATTTCTATGTTGTACTTTTTAGCGAGATACTTTATAGCTTCAGGATAGGTAAAATGCTCGTGTTCCATTAAAAAAGCCACTACATTACCTCCCTTTCCACTGGAGAAATCTTTCCAGATCTGCTTCACTGGAGAAACCATAAAACTTGGAGAACGCTCGTCTGTAAACGGACTCAACCCCTTGAAATTACTTCCAGACTTTTTTAGTTGGACGAAATCGCCTAAAACTTCCTCTACACGGGCAGTTTCAAATACAAGGTCTATGGAGTTTTTTGAGATCAAAGGCTATTCAGAATATGTGATTTGTAAAATGACCCAAATATAACAATAAATAAAAAAAGAGGATGGCTTTCCAACAATAGAAAACCATCCTCTTTCACAACTGAGCAAATTGTACTTAATCTATATCAAATCTTAGTCCAAACGAGATGTTTCTTAATTCAATATTCGGATCTTTAAAGATCGGATTAAGATCATATTTAGCATATAATGCCACACTTCCTAGACTAATATAGCTACTTAAACCATAAACGAAATTATTAGTGTTAAAATCACCTCTGTCTAACTGCGCTGTATTTTGCTCACTATACTTTAATTTTTGACTTCTAGATAAGGCTACGCCAGCATAACCCCCTAAACCTATTTTAAATTTTCTATTAGTACTATATCTAAAATAATCTGATTTTTCAATTTTTTTAGATGGACCAAATTCAAAATGCAATGGAAACACTAAATTGTTCATTTTAAACTTAGACTTTTCAAGACCGCTATTAGAATCTACAAATTCCAATAATCCTCCTTCATCAATATTAATAATCCGATCTTCAGTTGGCTTTAATCCATTAAATTGAAGAGAAACACCATACTTCAATCTTAACCAATTTGAATCATCAAATACTCGGGTTTTCCAAGCCCATCCTAATTCAAAAAACCTACTTCCCGCAACTTTAAAATCTGAATTGTTTAAGGATTGGTCTTTAGAAATGGCATTATTTAAACCTACCGCCAGAACTAGACCACTGCTAGTTCGCTTATCAAAAGTCTGAGATTTATCATTACCAAAATTTAAATCTATCCTTTTATCTTCCTCAAAAAAACCGAGATAGTTTACATCCTCCCCATTTCTTTCTTCTAATGCTATCCTATTTTCTAAAATAATTATTCTATTTTCTATATTTAGAGCCCTTTTTTTAGCTGCATTCTCTTTTAAAACATTTGCCTGATCAATAGCTATAATGTTTTTATTTAACCTATTTGCTATTTCTTCTAGATCAAGTTTTAGTCCTTCTTTTTCTTCGTCAATTATTTTTTGCTTTTGTTTTTCAAAGAATTCTTTCTTAATTATTAAAGAATCTTTATTACTGGTAGAAATACTATCATTTTGTGCTTGCATCTCCTGCATGACAAAACTGAATAAAATAAGTGTGAGAGTTACAATAATTGTTTTCATGATGATGTTGGTTTTTAAATGTCCTCTGCCTACCTCCTCTTTTGAAGAGGCGGCTTATTGGACTTGATTGATGAATTATTTAATTTGACTTTATAGAATTTGTGATAATATCATGGCTAATTCTATTATTATAGATAATTCTTATTTGCAACTGCTGTTTTTGCTTTAGAGTACCCTTCTTTTAAAATCTCTAAAACCTTATCACGAAAGGAATTGTCCATTTCAAACTCTACATCTTGCAAAAGGTCTTGAGGATTTATTCTACCTTCTGTAAAGCCTGCTTTGTAATGCTCCTTGCTTATTTTTGCTGCTGCTTCAGCAAGTAACTTATTTGCTTCTGAACCTGTGAATATTTGTCCCTTTTCAGTTTGAGCAAGTATATTTTCTAGGGCGTCATTTAATTCAAAATCTAATATTTTATCGTTAGAAAGCACTGAATGAATTATTAAATCTGGTTCTTTTTGCAAACCCTTATTACCTATCAAGGCTATTTCTTTCTGATTTCTTTGACTCCTTTGTTTATTGGTAGGGATAGTAGCATTTGAATTTGGACTAATCGGTTCTTTTTTAATTTCCTCAACTTCTGTAGTTGCCAATTGTTCTACCTCATCTTGAGTCTGAGTAAAAATTTCTTCTGAAGTTTCCTCTGGATTTTCTTCAAGCTTAACTTCTTCTTTAGGCACATCTACCATTTCTGGGGAATCTGAAGGAGTTGAATTATTGAAAACTAAACTTAAGATCAAGATCCCACCAATAATACTCGCCGCAATTCCCATCCACAATATAAAAGGTTTTTTCTTTTGTTGGGTCTCATCCAATCTAGCGCTTAGTTTGTCCCAACTGCCTGCAGATGGCGTGATCTCCCGATCCCGTAACTGCCTTTTTATTTTATCTTCAAATCTCTCAGTTCCCATAGCTTGAAGTATTTTTTAATTCTAATTGTTCTTGTAACATTTTTTTCGCTTTGAACAATTGAGATTTTGAGGTCCCAACCGTTATTTTAAGTAATTCAGCAATTTCTGCGTGTTTATAGCCTTCTACTGCATAGAGTACAAAAACCGTTTTATAACCCTCAGGCAATGCATCTATTAACCGCTGAATATGATCTACATCTATTTCAGCCTGTATAGTATCGAATCCTTCACTTTTCACAGATTCCATTTCTTCCTGAAACTCCAGTTCATTTTTCTTCCGAAGAAAAGAAATAGACTCTCGTATCATGATCCTTCTCACCCAACCTTCAAAACTGCCTTCATGTTTAAAACCTTTTAAATATGTAAACACCTTAAAAAATCCGGTTAACATGACATCTTCCGCATGCTGAAGATCTTTAACATACATTCTGCAAACGCTTAACATTTTACCAGAATGTTTTTCATAGAGATGCTGTTGGGCATCACGATGGTTTTTCGCTGCTCTCGCAATTAATTGCTTTTCGTTTTTAAAAAGAGGAATTACTTTCACTAAGCTTATTTCAGTTACTTGAGAGTATCCTCACAAGTCATTTGTTTTGAAAACTAATTTTAAAATCGAGACGAACTCGAAGAATCAAACTCTAATTGAGAGTTAAACCCATCTATTTATATAGACGTAAGAAAATTACAAAAGGTTGCCTAGGTATTGATTTATTTTTAGAGAAAGTTTAAGAATTGTATTTAGAGTAGGAAATAAGTTGTTAAAATACAATTTTTATTGCCGCGAATAGTGAGATCTCGACTCCGCTCGATGTGACAGTAAAGTCCTTTTTGTCATCCTGACGAAGGAAGGATCTCTTTTCTAATAAAATATCTATTACTTCATTGAGATTCTTCACTGCATTTCATTGCGTTCAGAATGACAATTTTCACAATTGTTAATTGATTATTGTTCACTGTTCACTGTTAACTGTTAACTGTTAACTGTTAACTGAAGAAATTATTTCTTACGCTCTATCACGTAATTCACCATTAAGATAAGTGAATCTTTATAAGTTGAAGGTGAGTAATCGTTTAAAATGGAAAGTGCCTCTTTTTGATATTCTTTCATTTTGGTAACCGCATAATCCAAGCCACCGTTAGATTTTACCAGAGCGATGACTTCCTTAACACGTTTTTTATCCTTGTTATGATTTTTGATGGAATTGATGATCCATTTTTTCTCCTTTGGAGTAGAATTATTAAGCACATAGATCAATGGCAAAGTCATTTTCTGCTCCTTGATATCTATTCCGGTAGGCTTCCCTATCTGATCTTCTCCATAATCGAAAAGATCATCTTTTATCTGAAAAGCCATCCCAATAAGCTCTCCAAATCGGCGCATTTTAGCAATTTCAGAAGATTCTGGCTTTACTGAAGCTGCACCCAGACCACAACAGGCTGCGATTAAGGTTGCTGTTTTTTGTCGAATAATATCATAATAAACAGCTTCGGTAATATCTAAACTTCTGGCTTTTTCAATTTGTAATAACTCGCCTTCACTCATCTCTTTCACTGCGATAGAGATGATCTTCAGTAAATCAAAGTCGTTATTATCTATAGAAAGCAATAAACCTTTAGAAAGTAAATAATCGCCAACCAAAACAGCAATCTTATTTTTCCAAAGTGCATTTATACTGAAAAACCCTCTCCTTCTATTAGATTCGTCCACCACATCATCATGAACCAAAGTGGCAGTATGTATAAGTTCTATTACCGCTGCACCACGGTATGTACGCTCGTTCACCTGCCCTTCAGAAACCATTTTGGCAACCAGGAACACGAACATAGGACGCATTTGCTTCCCTTTTCTATTAACTATATAATGAGTGATCTTATTTAAGAGCGCCACTTTAGAGGACATGGACTCGAAGAACTTCTTTTCAAAAAGCTCCATTTCTTTTTCAATCGGTAATTTTATTTGAGAGATTACCTTCATAAGGAATCAAATATAGCTAAAGATTATGGTTTAAATATTTCAGGCTATCCTTTATGAAGATTTGTTAGCTAACTGTCCACAAGCTGCATCTATATCTTTCCCTCTGGACCTTCTTACAGTAACTGTAATTCCATTTCGCTCCAACATAGACTCGTACATATTTGTTGCTTCTGACGAAGCCTGTTGAAAGACGCCATCGTCTATTGGATTGTATTCTATTAAATTCACCTTACAAGGCACATATTTACAGAACTGCACTAAAGCTTCAGCATCTTTACGAGTATCGTTGATCCCTTCCCAAACAATATACTCATAGGTAATTCTGCTTTTGGTTTTTTCATACCAGTATTCCAAAGCTTCTTGAAGATCTGCTAATGTAAATGTAGCATTAAAAGGCATTATGGTAGTTCTTATCTCATCTATAGCTGAGTGGAGCGAAACTGCGAGTTTCACTTTAGTTTCATCATCGGCTAATTTCTTGATCATTTTTGGAACACCTGAGGTAGAAATTGTGATCCGCTTAGAAGACATCCCTAAGCCCTCTTTGGAAGTAATCTTCTCTATAGCCTTCATTACATTATTGTAATTCATAAGCGGCTCGCCCATCCCCATAAAAACGATGTTGGACAATGGCTTATCAAAATACAATCTGCTTTCGTTATCTATAGCCACTACCTGATCGTAAATTTCATCTGGATTTAGATTACGCATACGTTTTAAGGTAGCCGTTGCGCAAAATTTACAATCTAAACTACATCCAACTTGAGAAGACACACAGGCAGTAGTCCTTTTTTTAGTTGGAATAAGCACAGATTCCACTGTTAGATCATCATGTAATCTTACTGCATTTTTAATGGTCCCATCACTACTCCTTTGCATTTGGTCTACACGAATATGATTGATCACAAAGTTATCCTCCATCATCTGTCTTGTCGCCTTGGAAATATTAGTCATATCCTCAAAACTATGGGCACTTTTATTCCAAAGCCACTCATAAACCTGAGAGCCTCGAAAGGACTTATCTCCCTGAGCAACAAAGAATTCCTGTAATTGTTCCTTAGTTAAAGCACGTATATCTTTCTTCTTATCTTTCACGCTGCAAAAGTATGAAGATTATTAGGATTTACAGTATTATCAAATCAAGAACCTCGGGACAAGCTCAAGAGATATGTCCAGACTGTTCGGGAGAAAAATACTTTTGAAAACTCGAGGCAAGCCTTGGAGGAATTAAGCCCTCAATGGGGGATTAAATTCTAACCTGTTTTAAAAAAAGAAAACCACGAATACTTCTCATTAAATGAGTGCATTCGTGGTTTTAAAATATTTGAAAGGTGAATGTTAGATAATCAACATTGCATCTCCATAAGTGTAGAACTTATATTTTTCCTTGATCGCTTCGTCATAAGCTCTTTTCATGAAGTCGTGTCCTGCAAATGCAGAAACCATCATCATCAAAGTAGACTTAGGTGTATGGAAATTCGTGATCATACAGTTAGCAATACTAAAATCGTATGGAGGGAAAATAAATTTGTTGGTCCAACCACTAAATTCATTTAAAGTATGGTTAGAAGAAACCGCACTCTCCAACACTCGCATACTAGTTGTACCAACCGCACATATTCTTCGTTTTTCACTAAGTGCCTTATTGATAATTACAGTAGCTTTCTCTTCAATAAAAGCTTCTTCACTATCCATTTTATGTTTAGAAAGATCTTCTACTTCAACTGGGCTAAAAGTTCCCAATCCTACGTGAAGTGTAACTTCAGCAAAATCTATTCCTTTAATCTCAAGACGTTTTAATAAATGCTTAGAAAAATGCAGTCCTGCAGTTGGAGCAGCAACAGCACCTTCATTCTTAGCATAAATAGTTTGGTATCGCTCCGCATCTTCAGGCTGCACGTCTCTTTTAATATATTTAGGAAGTGGAGTTTCCCCTAGTTCCTGTAATTTTTTTCTGAATTCTTGGTAAGAACCATCATATAAGAAACGAAGCGTTCTACCTCTAGAAGTGGTATTATCTATAACTTCAGCAACAAGACTTTCATCATCACCAAAATACAACTTGTTCCCAATTCTTATTTTTCTTGCCGGATCTACTAACACATCCCAAAGCTTAGTTTCTGGATTTAATTCTCTTAACAAGAATACTTCAATACGAGCTCCGGTTTTTTCTTTGTTTCCGAATAAACGTGCGGGAAATACTTTTGTATTATTAAGAACCATAACATCTTTTGGTTCAAAATATTCCATTATATCCTTAAATAATTTATGCTCAATTGTTTGGTCTTTTCTGTTTAGAACCATCAAACGTGCCTCATCCCTGTTTTCTGCAGGATATTCAGCTAGAAGTTCTTCCGGAAGTTCAAAACCAAATTGTGAAAGTTTCATTCCCATATTTAAATTTTTTTAAGGATGCAAATATACAACCACAACATAGGCGTTGTCAAGTAAATAGAAGTTTATTTGAGAAATGAATTAGCTGGAGACTTTCTCTATGGAAAATCCGATGGATTCTAAGTCTTCCCAAAACTCTGGATAAGATTTTGAAACAACTTCCGCATCCTTAATTCTAAGCGGAACTTTTAATGCCAAAGGAGCAAAAGCCATTGCCATTCTATGATCGTTATAAGTTTCTACTTCTATATTCTCTCTTAAAGTAGAGCATGGAGCCAGAGATAAACTATTGCCAGTGATCTCTACAGTAGCACCAAATTTCTCCAATTCGTTTTTCAAAGCCACTAATCGGTCCGTTTCTTTGATCTTTAAAGTATGAAGCCCTTTTAATTCGCAACCTATCCCTAAACCTAAACAAGTAACTGCAATGGTTTGAGCCAGATCCGGCATATTTCGAAGGTCCAAATGTAAATTATTTGGTTTTTGAAAGGTGTTTTTTAAAAGCAGAATTTCATTATCTGCAAAAGACGTTTCAATTCCAAATTCATGATAAATTGGAATAATCTTCGAATCACCTTGTAAACTTTCCTTTTTATAGTTCTTTAAATTCAGTTGCCCTTGCTTCCCTAAAGCGGCAATCGAGAAATAATAAGAAGCAGAGCTCCAATCTGATTCTATCTCAAAAGTTCTTGACTCAAGTTTACTTTTAGGCTGAATAGTTATCAACTGTCCTTCAAATTTTGCTTCAATATCAAAATAGTGAAGCAACTTCAGAGTCATATTAATATAAGGAGCCGAAGTGACTTGTCCTTCAAGATTTATAATCAATCCATTTGGAAGGGAAGCGCCTATTAACATTAAAGCAGAAATATACTGGCTGCTGATATTTGCTTGAACATTTACCGATGATTTCAGAAGCTTTTTACCCGTGATCTTTAGAGGAGGAAAACCCTCTTTTTCTAAATAACTGATATCTGCTCCCAGATCTTTTAGCGCATTCACTAAAAGTTCTATTGGGCGGTCTTGCATCCTGGAACTTCCGGTAAGAACAACTTCTAAGCCTTCTTTGGAAGCAAAATAAGCTGTAAGAAAACGCATTGCGGTACCAGCATGATGAATATCGACCAAACCACCACTAGTTTTCAAAGCTTTTTGTAAAACTAAAGTATCATCACTATTAGATAAGTTGTCCAAAGAAATTGAAGGATATAATGCCTTCAAGATCAAAGCTCGGTTAGATTCACTCTTGGAACCTGTAATTTGAATTTTTCCAAGGAGATTAGTACCTGGATGACTTAACTGGATATTCATACAACTTGAGATGAAAATAGATTAATGAGGAAAGAATACAAAGTATTTAATTCTCTCTTTCTTCCTTTTTTTGTTTTATAGAAAATTGTCCGAAGGTGATGATAAAACCATAGATAAATCCTGTAAAAAGTGACCCCAATACAAATCGCATCCACCTTTCTTCAGATAAATTCAATCCGAAATAACCACTAAAATCAAAGCCTCCAAAAGTGAAAAGCATAGTAATAATATGATAGACCACGATAAATGATATTCCCATTCCGGCAACAGAAATCCAAAAACCTTTTGTTTGAATAGTTTTTTTAAAGATCATTTATTTCAATTTATCATTGTTATGATGTCTATCATGGTCACGCTTAGTTTTGAGATCTAATTTCTTATCGAAAGCTTCCTGAAGGTTGATCCCTGTTTGATTTGCTAAACACAAAACTACAAATAGTACATCTGCCAGTTCTTCTCCCAGATCTTTATTTTTATCGCTCTCCTTCTCGCTTTGCTCCCCATAACGTCGAGCTATAATACGAGCAACTTCTCCCACTTCCTCTGTAAGCTGAGCCATATTGGTGAGTTCATTGAAATAGCGAACCCCATGTTCTTGGATCCAAGTGTCTACAGCTTTTTGTGAATTTTCAATATTCATTATTCCTTGCTTTTTGAATCTATTATAATGGTAACAGGACCATCATTTATGAGTGCAACTTTCATATTTGCACCAAAAATTCCGCGCTCCACTTTTTTATCTAACTGATCTTCAGTCTCTAAGATAAAATTCTCATAGAGCGGAATAGCTATATCCGGCTTGGCAGCCTTTATATAACTTGGTCTGTTTCCTTTTTTTGTACTTGCATGCAAGGTAAACTGACTTATAACTAAAACCTCAGCATTTATATCTTGTAAAGAGCAATTCATAACCCCGGCTTCATCATTAAAAATTCGCATTTTCAAGATCTTATTAACCAGCCAGGAAATATCTTCTTTAGAATCATCATCCTCTATACCAACAAGTAATAAAACACCCTTGCCAATTTTACCATTAACTTTTCCGTCAATGCTAACCGATGCTTCCGAAACTCTTTGTACAACTATTCTCATTGTTCTTCCGGAAAATCATCCATTCTATATTGTTGCTCATCTTCCCCTTCAATTATCTGCAAATAACTCTTATATCTGGACCAGGCGATTTCTCCATCTTCCAAACCATCTTTAACTGCACAATGTGGTTCGTTTTTATGCAAACAATTATTGAATTTACATTCTTGTTTTACCGCAAAGAATTCTGGGAAATAGTTCCCCAGTTCCTCTTTTTCCATCTCTACGACCCCAAAACCCTTAATTCCAGGAGTATCTATTATTCTGGCATCAAAATTAAGATCGTACATTTCTGCAAAAGTGGTAGTATGTTGGCCTTGCTTATGCTGGGCACTTATTTTAGAAGTCTTTAGATCTAAGCTTGGTTCCAGAGCATTGATAAGTGTAGATTTTCCGGTACCGCTATGCCCGGAGAACATGCTGGTCTTCCCAATCATCATCTCCTTTACCTTATCTAAATTCTTTCCAGTCTTTGCTGAAATCCCTAAACATTCATATCCCACTTCTCTATATAAGGCTGCTAGGTATTTAATTTCCCCGAGCTCTTCTTCATTATACACATCTATCTTATTGAACAATAACACTGTTTTTATATGATAGGCTTCTGCAGTTACCAGAAATCTATCTATAAAAGTGGTGAATGTGGGAGGATTATTTAATGTAACCAACAAAAAAGCCACGTCAATATTGGAGGCAATAATATGGGTTTGCTTAGAGAGGTTTACAGATTTCCTGATAATATAATTATCCCGTTCTTCTATAGTGTTTATAACTCCAAAAGTGTCGTCTCCAGTTTCTTCCAATTCAAATTGCACTTTATCTCCTACCGCTACAGGATTGGTACTTTTAATTCCTTGCATCCGGAATTTTCCCTTTATCCTGCAGCGGTAAAAAACACCGCTTTCAGCCTTAACGTGGTACCAACTTCCAGTAGATTTATATACAATTCCTGTCATTCTACAAAGGTGCAAAATCCCAAGCTTATTCGCTAATTACTTTTTTCTGATGATTTATAGATTCCTGATGAATAGCCTTGAACATTTTCAAAACGAATTCTTCACTTAAACCTTGTTGTTCTCCTTCTAAAATCATTTTACCCAGAATTTCGTTCCATCTCGAGGTTTGAAGGATCGCAACGTTTTGAGACTTTTTAATTTTCCCTATCTCA
Organism: Gillisia sp. JM1; assembly: GCF_000424645.1. Taxonomy (NCBI): domain Bacteria; kingdom Pseudomonadati; phylum Bacteroidota; class Flavobacteriia; order Flavobacteriales; family Flavobacteriaceae; genus Gillisia; species Gillisia sp. JM1. Next base: position 788,027 of record NZ_KE384218.1, on the reverse strand, counting down.
TCGGCTATTTTCATCCTTTTTGATAGCACCTCTAATAATTGGTGATCTGCAATATCAATTTTTGCTCGCAAATTCTTTAAACTGTTCACAAATTCTTTGCTTTCTGAAATTTCCTTTCTGATTTTAAGATCCTCCATAATTTGAATTAAAGTAGCAGGAGTGATCTGTTGTGCTGCATCACTCCATGCATTATCTGGATCATGATGAGTTTCAACCATCAATCCGTCATAATTCAAATCTAAGGCTGTTTGGCAAAGATCAAATATAATATCGCGTCTTCCTGCTATGTGAGAAGGATCTAAGATAAGCGGCAGATCAGGAAATCTATTCTGTAAATCTATCGGAATTTGCCATTCTGGATTGTTTCTATATTTGGTCTTTTCATAAGCAGAAAATCCTCTGTGTATCACTCCCAAATTCTTCACATCTGCAGTGTAAAAACGCTCTACGGCACCTAACCAAAGAGAAAGATCTGGATTTACAGGATTTTTGATCAAAACTGTTTTATCTGTTCCCTGCAATGCATCTGCAATGTCCTGAACTATAAATGGAGAAACAGTTGTTCTGGCCCCTATCCATAAAATATCTATATCGTGCTTTAAAGCTAGTTCCACATGATTTGCATTTGCTACCTCTGTGGTTGTAAGCAATCCTGTTTCTTCTTTTGCTGTTTGCATCCATTTTAAACCTAATGCTCCCACACCTTCAAAATTCCCCGGGCGGGTTCTTGGTTTCCATAATCCGGCACGCAACACACTAACATCGCTATCTTTTAATTGTTTAGCGATCTTTACTAACTGTTCTTCCGTTTCAGCACTACAAGGTCCTGCTATTACCAAAGGATGATCGAGGTTAAATTTATCTAACCAGTTTCTAAGTTCTTTTTTATTTTCCATTGTTAACTATTATTTAATTAATTCTTTTAATTGATTCCGTTTAATATAGATTTGATATGATTTGTTTTTTCCATTTCATTAAAGATCCCTTCAAAATCGTTCTTCTCCAATAAATCTTTGAACATGTTGAGATTTTGAATATATTCCTCTAAAATCTCCACAACATTTTCCTTGTTTTGCTCAAAAATAGGAGTCCACATGGCAGGAGAACTTTTGGCTAGTCTAACGGTAGAAGCAAAACCGCTGCCTGCAAGATCAAAAATATTGCGTTCGTCCTTTTCTTTTTCCAATACTGTTTTGCCAAGCATAAAAGAACTTATATGCGATAAATGTGAGACATATGCAATATGCCTGTCATGAGATTTTGGATCCATGTAACATATTCTCATTCCTAATTTTCGGAAAAGCTCTAATGCTCTTTCCTGAAGTTTGAATGCGGTTTTTTCTATTTCACATATAATATTTGTTTTATTCCTGTAGAGATCCTTTACTGCTGCTTGTGGTCCAGAAAACTCTGTTCCCGAGATTGGATGCGCTGCCAAGAAATTCCGACGATTTGGATGAGCGTTCAAAGCCTCGCACAGCTTACCTTTAGTAGAACCGGTATCTATTACCAAAGTATGGTCTTCTACGATATCCAACACCTGTTTAATAAGTGCAATACTTACATCTACCGGCACTGCCACAATTACCATATCTGAGGATTTAACATCGTTTGTTTCTTTAATCTCATCAATGATCCCCAAGGATACTGCTTGTTTAAGATGATCTGGATTATTATCTATACCAACTAACTGCACCTCAGAAAATGCATTTCTAATATCCACAGCGAAGGATCCGCCTATGAGACCTACACCTATAATATGTACTCTCATATTTTAATTCTATTAATTGCTTCCTCAATTTTCTCTTCTGGTGTACAAAGGGAGAATCTTATATAACCTTCTCCTTGATCGCCAAAAATAAACCCAGGAGTTGCAAATAGATCATAAGTATGTAATAAATGATCCACAAATAATTCCGATGTGGTATCTAAGGGCACCTTTGCCCATACAAACATCCCGGTTTGATCCTTTTCAGGTACACAGTTTAATTTTGAAGCTAATTCCAATACCAGTTTTTTACGTTTTCTATAAACAGAGTTCAATTCATTAAACCATTCTTTGGGTAATCGCAGTGCTATCGCTGCTCCTGCTTGTAAGGGGAAGAACATTCCGCTATCCATATTGGACTTCACTTTTAAAATGGAATTTAAATTATCCTCATTTCCACACACCATTCCAATTCGCCATCCCGCCATATTAAAACTTTTACTAAGCGAATTTAATTCCAGTGCTACATCCTTAGCTCCTTCTGCTTCCAAAATACTAATAGGATGATCGTTGAGAATGAAGCTGTACGGATTGTCATTTATAATAAGGATATGATACTTCTTTGCAAATGCAACGAGATCTTGAAAGACCTTTTTTGTTGCTGAAGCCCCGGTTGGCATATGAGGATAATTCACCCACATCAATTTTACTTTACTAAGATCGGTCTTCTTTAAACTCTCTAAATCGGGTAACCAATGGCCCTTTTCATACAGATCATAATACACCGGTTCTGCACCAACTAGTTTGGTAACCGAAGAATAGGTGGGGTACCCTGGATTTGGTATTAAAACCTGGTCTCCTTCATTAAGAAAAGCCATAGAAATATGTAAGATCCCTTCTTTACTCCCCATTAGAGGAAGAATTTCTTTTTCTGCATCCAGAGAAACAGCGTAGTGAGTACTATAAAATTCTTTTATTGCATTTCTAAAATCTGCCGTTCCCTTATATGGCTGGTATTGATGTGCTGCTGGATTTGCTAAGGCATTATGTAAACCTTTTATCACTTCTACAGGTGGAGGAAGATCCGGGCTTCCAATTCCCAAGTTAATAATGGGTTTCCCAGAGGTCTCTAATGCTCTTACTTCCCTCAATTTTGAAGAAAAATAGTATTCCTGCACCTCGTTCAATCGTTCTGCTTGGATCATTATAAATTATTTTTGTAGGTGCCTAAAATTTTTAAATGCTCTGTCATCACTTCTATGATTTCCATAGCCTTTTGGAATTCTGAATAATCCTCGAAGATCACATCCACGAAAAATGAATACTTCCAAGGAGTTTCAATTATTGGCATAGACTGTATTTTAGTCATATCTAAATTGTAATCCCGTATAATATTTAAAACAGATACTAGACTTCCTCTTCGGCTTTCTAATTCAAATTTTAAGGAAGCCTTATCTATCTTTATTCCGTTAGTCTCTTTTTTTATATTGCTTACAATTAAGAATCTGGTAGCGTTACTTTTTTTAGTGTGAATGGCTTCGGCAAGAATTTCTAATCCAAATAATTCGGCTGCCATTTTACTAGCTACGGCTCCAATTCCCTTGGATTGTTTTTCTGAAATTCTTCTAGCTACCTCAGCGGTATCTGTATCCTCTATCAGTTTTATATGCGGATGTTTTTTAAAGAATTCTTTACACTGAAGTAAAGCCATAGGATGCGAAGCCACCTTTTTAATGCTAGAGATATCTTGACCCGGCATTGCCATTAAATTCATACTAATAGGAATATAATGTTCACCCACTACCTTAAGGTCATGCTCATCTATAAGTGCATAATTCGGTAAAATGGACCCTACAATAGAATTCTCTATAGCCATCACGATTTCTTGAGAATCCCCGGCAACAAGGGAATGTACCAAATCATGAAACGACATACATTCTAACACCTTCACATTTGTCCCAAAATATTCCTGGGCAACCAAATGATGAAAAGAGCCTTGCACCCCTTGAATCCCTATTATTTTTTCCATTTTAAAATTTTCCAAAAAAAAAGAGGTCCTGATTTAGATTAAATCAGGACCTCTTTATATAATTTATAATTTTAATTACATGACGCTCCCGATTTTATCTCCGTAATAGAAATAAAAATAATAGAATGCAGTCCAAGTAATTATATTCTTCATTGTTCTTTTAACTATTGCTAATGTAGTATTTAATTTAATATCACCTACTCTTTTTTATATTTTTTCACGATAACGTTTTAGTGAGATCCTTTTTAAAATAAATTTATCCATACTTTTGAAAAAAGCTTTACTATGTCCATTTCTGTTAAAGAAATATCTAAATATTACGGAGAGCAAAAAGCCTTAGACAAGGTTTCCTTCCAAATCGAAAAAGGTGAAATCGTAGGATTTCTAGGGCCTAACGGCGCGGGAAAATCTACACTTATGAAGATTCTAACGGGTTATTTAAGCGCTTCTGAAGGAATAGCGAGTGTAAACAACATCTTGCTTTCAGAAGATCTAAAAGCTGTGCAACGTTCTATTGGTTATTTACCTGAACATAATCCTTTATATACCGAAATGTATGTACGGGAATATTTGGCCTTCAATGCCTCTATTTATAAATCTGATAAATCCAGAATTGAAGAAGTAATTGAAATGACGGGGCTTTTACCAGAAGCGAACAAGAAAATAGAACAACTTTCTAAGGGATATCGCCAACGAGTTGGGCTGGCTTCAGCACTTTTACATGATCCGGAAGTTCTTATTTTAGATGAACCTACAACAGGTCTGGACCCAAATCAGCTTACAGAGATCCGAAATCTGATATTAAAAGTGGGAAAAGAAAAAACTATATTTCTCTCTACACACATTATGCAGGAAGTAGAAGCCATTTGCGACCGTGTGATCATTATTGATAAAGGCGTTATTGTTGCCGATAAGAAAATGAAGGAGCTTCGAGAGGAAAAGGAGCAACTAATTCAAGTAGAATTCGATTATAGAATAGAGGAAGTTGCTTTAAATGCATTACCAAATCTAAAATCTGTCAAGAATATCGGAGGATTTAATTACGAACTCAAATTCGATACAGATAAAGACATGCGCCCGGCAGTTTTCGATTTCGCTCATGATAACGGACTAAAAACCCTTCAGCTAAATAGAAAATCTAAAAATTTAGAAACTTTGTTTTCAGAATTAACTACTCAAAAATAAGTCGACCGGTATAATATTCGTCTACCTCAACAATCGCAGGTCTGTTTTTAGCGATCACATTTCCGCTGCTACGCAATTCTCCTTTTAGAGATTGCACTGGGAATAATATCATCTTATTAGTTCCTCTATGAAAGATATCATAATTCTGCACTATTAATTCCGGAGCATCCAATCTACTATCTCCCGCAGCAAAGAACACATTGAAATTCTCCACTTTTCCTGTTAGGAAATAGTTGGACACATTATCGTTAGTGATCCTTAAATTTTCCACATCCAGATCTAAAATAAAATCCCCATCGGTATGAATCGTTAAATCATTTTCCTGGTTTACAGAACGAAGCCAAAGATTATTAAGCTTAAGAGTTCCAATAGTTTCTATAGTGCTTCCACTACTATTTTGAAGCCAAGTAAGATTTGGAATTGTTACATATACCTTGGTAATCTCATATTCGCGAACCAAATTGCAAGAGTTCTCATTCCGAATACTTAACCTATTATCTATAACTAAAACAGAAACATCCTTTCTTAGATTCTCACCGGTTTCTATCTCCACTTTTTGAACTGGCCCTTGCTGAATGAAGAGCTTTACTCTTTCGTAAACAATTATTTCATTAAAGGCATCTACTGAAACTTCATCTTGCACGATCTCTCCTGCTTTTTTGAAACATCCTGGAGCATCTTCGGCATCACAACTACTTAGTAAAAAAGTAGAAAGTATTAAAAAAACTAACTTTTTCATATTCTACAATCTATATCCTATTGAAAATTCTACTGCTTCAGCATTTGCAGCATGAGACCTTACAGTTGCTGAAGCCCACCAATGATCATTAATCTCTCTACGCAAACCCAATCTGTTATACAGTCGCTCTACATAATTATCATACGGATAATAGGCATAATAACCCACTTGTGTAACTAGGGACATTTCATTGAAGGTTAACTGATGACCTATAAAAACTCCTACCCTTTTAGCATCTTCATCTCCTTCGGTTATTCCCTGAGGAAAAGCAACGGACTGGAAATATATAAATTCCTCTAAAGCTTTAGAAAAGAACACCTCTGCTCCTGCTTGTAAAGTACTTTTCTTATTGATCACTTTATCTGCAAACCCTGTCAGTGTTAAAAATGGATATTGTTTAGAGCCTATCACTCCTGTGGTATTTATACCGCTTCTAATAACAAAATTATAATGAATAGGTTCTGTATATCTTTTCTCCTTCGAATCTTTTTCTACATATTCGGGAATATTCTCATAATCTAAATGATAATTCAATCCAAAATTAAACGTAAAGGTGTTGGTACTATTGTTAGGAGATTTGAAGTCCGCATTGGAATAGTGAATTATAGAAACACCTGCCTGTACTCCCAAACCTTTATAAATATTTTGCTTATGATAGTTCGCCATTAAATAAGTAGAACTCAATAATCGGGAACCGTAAGCATTATTAATATAGTTAGATTCTGAATTGTAAGGTTTTGTAGCATAAGCCAACCCTTGCCCTACTCTGAACATTAAATTCCTCTTGAGAAAGTAAAAATTAAAATGGGCATATAAGCCATAGTTCTCACCCAAATAAGGGTTTTTCATGTCTTGATAAGAAAATGAATAACCAAAATCTGGGTAATTATACCTGCGCTCCCAAGCTTCTAATCCATAGGTTTTCCTGTTGAAACTCAAAATCACTCCAGTGGGATGACCGGTAATTAAATGTGCTATATCAGGATTGTGTTCCATGATGGAGCCATAAAAATAATTGGCATCAAAGGCATAATACTTTTTTATCTCTTCTTGAGCATAGGAAACTGTAGAAAAAATTAAAAGCAGGGCGAGTAAACTTTTTTTCATAAGGGGCAAATCTAATCTATTATTTTAAAAAACCGAAGCTGCAATTTTATGAATATTAGTGCTTTTTCCCATAGAATAATAATGCAGCACTTCTACACCCGAACTTATAAGTTCTTTACTTTGATCGATACACCACTCTACACCAACTTCCCGAACTTCCAGATCTGTCTTGCAATTATTAACTGAACTAATTAATTCTTCTGGTAGATTTAAATGAAATCTATGCGGAATATTGGTGAGTTGCCTTTTTGTAGCAAGGGGTTTAAGTCCTGGAATTATTGGGACTGTTATTCCGCTTTTTCGGCATTTTTCTACAAACTCAAAGAATTTTGAATTATCGAAAAACATTTGGGTAACTACATATTCTGCCCCGGCAGCAACTTTTACTTTCAATTTTTCTATGTCATTATCTAAACTTGGTGCTTCCATGTGCTTTTCCGGGTATCCTGCTACACCTACGCAAAAATCTGTGGTATGGTTTTTCTCTAGAGGGTTATCCAAGTATTGCCCACGATTTATTTCCGAGATCTGATTTACGAGGTCTGAAGCGAAATTATTGCCCTTAGGCTCTGGTTTAAAATATGTTTCGCTCTTAACTGCATCACCTCTTAAGGCCATTACATTGTGGATCCCTAAAAAATCGAGATCTATTAAAAAGTTCTCGGTGTCCTCTTTTGTAAATCCTCCACAAAGGATATGTGGAACGGCATCTATGCCATATTTATTCTGGATAGCAGCACAAATCCCTACCGTCCCAGGTCGTTTTCTCACAACTTTTTTCTCTAGAAATCCGTTGGCTTGTTCTATGTACACGTATTCTTCCCTATGATAAGTAACATCTATAAACGGAGGTTTAAACTCCATTAAGGGGTCTATTCCATCAAAAATAGATTGAATGTTCTGACCTTTTAATGGAGGTAATATTTCAAAAGAAAAAAGTGTTTTACCTTTTGCGGCAGCTAAATGTTCTGTTATTTTCATCTATTTTTTATTGATCTGAAATTGAAGGATTTAACCATTTTTCTGCTTTTTCCACAGAAATATTTTTTCTTTTTGCAAAATCATGCACCTGATCTAATTTGATCTTTCCAAGGCCAAAGTATTTTGCTTCAGGATTTCCGAAGTAATAACCACTTACACTAGAAGCAGGCCACATAGCTAGACTATCTGTGAGTTTAACTCCGATATTTTCTTCCACTTTTAAGACTTCCCAAATGGTGATTTTTTCTAAATGATCTGGACAGGCTGGATATCCAGGAGCAGGACGAATTCCTTTATAACTTTCTTTTATTAAATCTTCATTAGTAAGCTCTTCGTTTGAAGCATAGCCCCAATCTTCAATCCTCACCTTTTTATGAAGATATTCTGCAAAAGCTTCAGCTAATCTATCCGATAAGGCCTTAATCATGATTGAATTATAATCATCTAGGTCGGCTTCAAATTTTGTAGCCAACTCTTGTGTTCCAAACCCGGTACTTACACAAAAACAACCCATATAATCCTGAATTCCTGACTCTTTCGGTGCAATAAAATCGGCTAGAGCAAAATTGGGTTTGCCTTCATATTTTTTGAGCTGTTGTCTTAACGTTCTAAAATCTGTTTGTTTTTCTTTATTTCCTTCGGAATAAGTTATCTCGATATCATCTACTTTAACTGAATTTGCAGGGAATAAACCAAAGACCGCTTTTGCTTTTAGTAATTTATCTCTTAGGATCTTCTTTAAAAGTTGCTGTGCTTCTTTAAACAAAATGGTGGCTTGTTCTCCAACTACCTCATCGGTTAAAATTGCAGGATATTTTCCGTGAAGTTCCCAACTTCTGAAGAACGGCGTCCAGTCTATAAAAGGAACTAACTTTTCGAGATCCAGATCTTCAATTACCTGAACTCCCAATTTATTAGGTTTTACAATTTCTGAATTCTTCCAATTTATCTTGAATTTATTTTCTCGTGCAAGGTCAATCGGAAGAAAATCTTTCACTTTACTTCGCTTTAAAAAATTGGTTCTGAATAAGTCATAATCTTCTTTAATGTTTTTGAAATATTGTGCTGAAGTTTCTTTTTTCAGAAGGTCATTCACCACATTTACTGCACGAGAAGCATCATTTACGTGGATCACTGCATTGGTATAGTGAGGATCTATTTTTACTGCGGTATGTGCTTTTGAAGTAGTTGCGCCTCCAATTAATAAGGGAACCGAAAAATCCTGTCGTTGCATCTCTTTAGCTAAAAATACCATTTCATCTAAAGACGGAGTTATAAGTCCGCTTAAGCCAATAGCATCTACATTTTCAGTCTTTGCAATCTCTATAATTTTTTCTGGAGCTACCATGACGCCAAGATCTATAATCTCGTAATTATTACAGCCCAGCACCACACCTACAATATTCTTCCCAATATCGTGAACATCTCCCTTTACTGTTGCCATTAAGATCTTACCTTTTGCTCCTTTTCCAGTGGAGCCATCTTTTGCTGCTTCTATAAAAGGAAGTAAATAGGCCACCGCTTTTTTCATAACCCTCGCCGATTTCACCACTTGAGGCAAGAACATTTTACCGCTTCCAAAGAGATCTCCTACTACATTCATCCCTGTCATTAAATAAATTTCAATCACCTCAATTGGTCTGGCCGCAATTAATCTGGCTGATTCTACATCCTCGATAATAAAGGCATCAATCCCTCTAACCAAGGCATGGGTAATTCTCTCTTGTAAGGTCTTTTCTCTCCAAGAAAGATCTATTTTATTCTCCTTAATAGTACCGGTCACGGTTTCAGCAAATATTAAAAGCCGGTCGGTGGCATCATCCCTTCTATCCAGAATAACATCTTCTACATGTTCCAAAAGATCCTTTGGAATATTATCGTAGACCTCCAGCATTGCCGGATTCACAATTCCAATATTCATCCCGGCTTTAATGGCGTGATATAAGAAAACCGAATGCATGGCTTCCCTCACCGGAATATTCCCTCTAAAGGAAAACGAAACATTGCTTACTCCACCGCTTATACTACAATGTGGTAAATTAGATTTCACCCAACGTGTTGCTTCAATAAAATCTATTGCATTTCTTCGATGTTCGTCCATCCCGGTTGCTACCGGAAATATATTAAGGTCGAAGATGATATCTTCTGGAGGAAAACCCACTTTTTGCGTAAGTATGTTGTAGGAACGCTCTGCTATTTCTATTCTGCGCTCATAGGAATCGGCTTGTCCAGACTCATCAAAAGCCATAATAATTACGGCTGCACCATATCGCTTAACTTTTTTTGCATGTTTGATGAATTCCTCTTCCCCTTCCTTTAGGCTGATAGAATTTACCACACATTTCCCTTGTACTACCTGAAGTCCCGCTTCTATGATCTCCCATTTGGAACTATCTATCATAATAGGAACTCTTGCAATATCAGGTTCTGCGACTATGAGATTAAGGAACTTTACCATTGCTGCTTTCCCATCTACCAAACCATCATCCATATTTATATCTATGATCTGGGCACCTTCATCTACTTGTTCCCTTGCAATGCTAATGGCTTCTTCATATTTTTCCTCCTTTATTAATCGGAGGAATTTTTTGGAACCTGACATGTTGGTTCGCTCTCCCACATTCACGAAATTACTTTCTGGTGTTATTATTAGTGGCTCTAAACCCGAAAGCTTTAATGCTCTAAATTCAGTCATGATTATAGGATTGTTTCAGGGTTCAATGATTTTTTAAGAGATCTTGGTTTATATTCTTTGGCAATTTCAGCTATCGCTTTAATATGCGCCGGAGTTGTACCACAACATCCGCCCAGGATATTCACCAAACCTTTTTCTAAATATTCTCGAATTTGCTCTGCCATTATCTCTGGAGTTTCATCGTATTCTCCAAAGGCATTCGGTAATCCTGCGTTTGGATAAGCAGAGATCCCAAAATCGCTTTTTCGAGCCAAAACTTCTAAATGGGGAGTAAGTTGATTTGCACCAAGCGCACAGTTAAAACCTACACTCAGCAAATTCATATGTGAAATTGAAATCAGAAAAGCTTCCGCAGTTTGCCCGGAGAGGGTTCTCCCGGAAGCATCTGTAATTGTCCCGCTTATCATTACAGGAATTTCGGAATTTAACTCCTCTTTTAATTCATCTATAGCGAATAAAGCCGCTTTTGCATTAAGCGTATCAAAAACAGTTTCAATTAAAAGAACATCTACTCCCCCATCAATCAAGGCACGAGCTTGAAGTTTGTAGGCAACTAAAAGTTGTTCAAATGAGATAGCTCTATAACCAGGATCATTTACATCTGGAGACATGCTAGCAGTTTTATTAGTTGGCCCAATTGCACCAGCTACAAATCTAGGTTTTGATGGATCTTCCAAAGTGAGCTCTACAGCAACTTTTTTAGCAATCCTTGCCGATTCATAATTTAACTCATAGACCAATTCCTCCATGCCGTAATCTGCCATAGCGATGGTGGTTCCGGAAAAAGTATTGGTCTCTACGATATCTGCTCCCGCCAGAAAATACTTTCTGTGGATATCCTCGATTGCATGAGGCTGTGTAAGCGATAAAAGATCATTATTCCCTTTTAGGGATCTTGGCCAACCGGCAAAACGAACCCCACGAAAATCTTCTTCAGAGAATTTATATTCTTGAAGCATGGTGCCCATTGCACCATCGAGGATTAATATTTTTTTGGAAAGTGTCTCTTCTAATTTTGACATATTATAAAGTATATATGTATCAAAAAAGAAGGAAGAAAAGAATTCTTTTTGTTATCTATCCACGCATGAGCGTGGTAGAACGTAGCACCTTCTCCAAAAGGAGGGTTGCCAAGGTCTCATAGGGTCTTATCCCTCCACCTTTCTTGATAACGTTTTTAAATAAAAACAAGAACTTAAGTTTTGTAAATATACGCTTAGTTTTGCGCATTTCAAAGGTTAACTTATTAATTAACCTCAGCTAATTTCTTCGCCATTTAATTTAATTCCATAGGTAATTGTTGCTGCTTTTTCTAACATTTTTGAAACTGAACAATATTTTTCCATGGATAACTGTACGGCCCTTTTAACCTTAGCTGCAGGTACATCTCCTTTCAAAATAAAGTCTAACTGAATTTTTTTGAAAACATTTGGAATAGCACCCTCTTCACGGAAACCTTCCACTTCTACCTGCAAATCTTCAAGCTCATGCTGTTGCTTCTTCAAGATCATTACAACATCTATACTACTACAACCAGCAATTCCTCTCAGAATTAGATCCATTGGGCTAGAGCCTTTTGGTTCTTCTTCAGATTTGTTATCTAAAAGCACAATATCTCCTCGTTCGTTTTTAGTTTCGAAAAGATAGTTGTTGTTCAGTCGTTTTAAATTGATCTTCATCTTATTCCAGAATTTTGTCAAATTTAATGAATCCTGAATGAATATAGGTCACGAATTGTACTGTAAATTAGATATTTAAAGAATCTATAAAACCTACTCCTGCAGTTGTATTAGTTGCTGGGTCTATTAAAATGAATCTACCATTTTCAGGATTACTCTTATAAACATCTGCATAGATATTCTTACTCAACTTTAAAGATACTTGCCCTATTTGATTTAACTGTAAATTCGAATTTACCTCACCTAACTTATAATTTCCAATCTTCATATTTTCAATTAGATCTACCTTAGTAAGGATCCTGTTGGTATTATGTTGAAATATATACTTGCCACCTGGAACTAAAGGTTTTGAATCCATCCAGCAAATTGTAGAACTTAAAGTTTTGGATGACTGTGGTAACTCTTCAGATTTCACCAAAGTATCTCCTCGGGTAATGTTTATATCATCCTCCAAAGTAATAGTTACTGAACTCCCTTGTTTAGCCGATTCATATTTCTTGTCAAAAAAGAATATCTCCTTGATCTTACTGCTGGTTAAACTAGGCAAAACAGTGACAGATTCCCCCACTTTTAGATTTCCGCCGCTTAACTTTCCTGCATAACCTCTAAAATCTCTATGCTCCTCTGTTTTGGGTCTAATTACTGTTTGAATTGGAAATCTGGCTTGAGTACTATTCTGAAAATCTTCAACCTTAATATTTTCCAGATGATCTAGTACAGTATCCCCTTTATACCACTCCATATTCGTAGAAGCTTTAGCTATATTTTCACCCCATAAGGCACTCACAGGGATAAAAGTTACTTTTTGATCTTGAAATTCACTTTCCCCTTGGATCTTTTTAAAATCTAATACTATCTCGTTAAAGACATCTTCAGAATAATTTACCAGATCCATTTTATTCACGGCCACTACAACTTCTTTTAATCTCAAAAGATTATTGATAAAAAAGTGACGCTGAGTTTGCTCAATCACCCCTTTTCTAGCATCGATCAAAATAATTGAAACCTGTGAAGTAGAAGCTCCTGTCACCATATTTCTAGTGTATTCCACATGACCGGGAGTATCCGCAATTATATAGCTTTTCTTTTTGGTCGAGAAATAGATATGTGCAACATCTATCGTAATTCCTTGCTCCCGTTCTGCCACTAAACCATCTGTGGCCAAAGAAAAATCAAGATAATCCAGACCTTTCTTTCGGCTACTTTTCTCAATAGCTTCTAACTTATCTGTAGTTAGGGATTTGGTATCGTACAATAGTCTTCCAATTAATGTACTCTTACCATCATCTACACTTCCTGCAGTTGCTATTTTTAAAACTTCCATATTGTTTTTATTATTTAAAAGTAACCTTGTTGTTTTCTAGTTTCCATGGCCGCTTCAGATCGTTTGTCATCTATTCTGGCACCACGTTCAGAAATAGGGGAATTGGTGATTTCATGGACAATTTCTTCAATAGTTCTGGCATGAGATTCTACTGCAGCAGTACAGGTAACATCTCCCACCGTTCTAAACCTCACATTTCTGGTTTCTATCTCTTCTGAATCGTCTTTAAAAACATGTTCTGAAGCAGTCCAGATTAGCCCGTCCCTTTCAAATATCTCACGTTCATGTGAGAAATAGATCGATGGAATTTCAATTTTTTCCTGATCAATATACTTCCAAACATCCAATTCTGTCCAGTTAGAAATAGGAAAAACACGAACATTCTGTCCTATTTCTATCCGTCCATTAAGCATATCGAATACTTCTGGCCGTTGGTTTTTTTCATCCCACTCTCCAAAGTCGTTTCTCACAGAAAATATGCGCTCCTTGGCTCTGGCTTTTTCCTCATCTCTTCGTGCACCACCAATACAGGCATCAAACTTAAATTCCTCGATCGCCTCTAAAAGAGTGTTTGTCTGCAAACTATTTCTACTGGAATATTTCCCGGTTTCTTCAATAGATTTCCCTTTATCTATATCATCTTGCACATTTCTTACAATGAGCTGAAGTCCCATTTCTTCAACAAGCTTATCTCTAAACTCGATGGTTTCTGGGAAGTTATGCCCCGTATCTATATGCAATAAAGGGAACGGGATCTTAGATGGATAAAAGGCCTTTTCGGCCAGCCTTACCAGAGTAATAGAATCTTTACCTCCAGAAAAAAGCAACACAGGATTTTCAAACTGAGTTACCACTTCTCTAAAAATATAGATAGCTTCACTTTCTAGTGGATTTTGATTTAAAATGCTGTTCATTTTCTTCTATTTATGAATGTAATCCGCACTCTCTATTAGAAAGCACTTTTGTAGGATCGAAATAATTAAATTCATTCGGCAATTGATGTTCTTCTAGGTAGGTACCCAATTCCCCATCACTCCAATAATAAAATGGGCTCACTTTTAAAATACCGTCTTTGCTATAACTCAGAATATCAATACTGTCTCTAAAAGCGGTCTGCCCTTTTCTCAAATTGGTAAACCAAACATCCGGTTTTAACTCTCCCATCGCTCTCAAAAATGGTTCTAATTTTACCTGTTTTGTGAATTCCTGATGGCTGTTATCCTCCACCTCAGGAATTCCCCCAAATAACACATCTCGATGGGCGGCAGTTTTTAGTGGTGTATACAATTGCACGTTCAATTGAAGTTGAGCGATCAACTCTTCTGCATGCCTGTAAGTTTGCGGAGTATTGTATCCGGTATCACACCAAACGATCTTGATCTCTGGAGCAACAGCTACACTAGCTTGTAAAATAGCCGCCTCGTAGGGTCTAAAGTTGGTAGTAACTACCGGTCTTTCTGCATCTAGAATTGCCCAGCTTATTATTTCTGAAGGTGTTACTCCTTTTAATCTTTTATTAATGACTAGTATTTCTTCTTCTGAATATTGTTTCATAATTATTCTTTTCTAAAGTTGATGTTATTCCAACTGTGTTCATATCCAAAATAGAGGATCATTTTTAATAATTATTCTTTTAACCTATAGGATTAATAGGTTGACAAAAATAGAATTCCTTTTAGAACTGGGCAATTAAAGTTCCTCGATGCAAGCATACGAGGTAATTAGTAGAAGAAAGGTTTCTCGATGAAAACCTTAGGTTTTCAAACTTTCCTCTTCGTACGATGCAAGCATCGGGGAATTAAACCTTAAGAGATTAAAGAATCTTAAATTAAGATTTGTTGCCTTATTCAAAATGAAATATAAGGCAGACTTAATTTTAAGCAATTTACACTCCTATGCTTTGCACCACTTCTCTCTTAGCTTCTTTTTTAGTGCCATCAAATCCTTCAACACCTCCCACTGTAGTATATTTCAACACATACTTCTTACCGGGATTTATTCTTTGGTAGGCACTTTGGCACATAATTGCCGCTTCATGAAATCCTGAAAGAATCAGCTTTAATTTTCCTTTATAGGTATTTACATCTCCAATGGCGTAAATCCCAGAAATGTTGGTTTGATAATCGTATGAGTTATCCACCTTAATAGCATTCTTCTCGATCTCCAACCCCCAATTTGCCATAGGCCCTAATTTTGGTGAAAGTCCAAATAAAGGAATAAAAGCGTCTACATCTTTGAATTCTTCACCTCTAGCTTCGTCTCTGTGTCGAATCACTACTTTTTCAAGTTGATCTTCCCCAGTAAGACCAACAATTTCAGCATTAGTTATTAGATTGATTTTTCCAAGAGCTGCCAATTCTGATACTTTTTCCACAGAATCTAAAGCCCCTCTAAAATCATTTCTTCGATGCACCAGTGAAACCTCAGATGCCACGTCGGCAAGAAATATCACCCAGTCTAAAGCAGAGTCGCCTCCTCCGGCAATGATCACTTTTTTATCTCGGTAAACCTCCGGATCCTTGATAAAATAATTGACCCCTTTATCCTCATAATCCGCAATATTGGCAATTGGTGGCTTTCTTGGTTCAAAAGAACCCAAACCACCTGCTATTACCACCACCGGAGCATGATGCTTAGTGCCTTTGTTAGTAGTTACAATAAAGGTGTCATCCTCCAATTTCTTAATGGTCTCAGCACGTTCACCCAAAGTAAAACCAGGTTCAAAAGGTTTGATTTGTTCCATTAAATTTTTAACTAGATCTCCAGCCAGAATCTCCGGAAAAGCCGGAATATCATAGATCGGTTTTTTAGGATAGATCTCGGAGCATTGCCCACCAGGCTGAGGTAGCGCGTCTATCAAATGAGTCTTCAACTTTAGCAATCCTGCTTCAAAAACAGTAAAAAGACCTGTGGGCCCTGCGCCTATTATTAAAATATCTGTTTTAATCATTCTTCAATTTCTTTTCAATTAATGTTTCTGTTATCTTATTCATTTGAGCTACTTTACTTTCAAAATCTCCTTTGATATTTTTTCTGAATTCATTTAAATTCTCAACCATCAAATTAATATCATCGGGTATAACCTCTTCAAATAACTGACGTAATCTTTTCGCAGTTGTAGGAGATTTTCCGTTCGTAGAAATAGCGATTTTAACGTGTCCTTTATTTACAATACCTCCCATATAAAAATCACATAATTCTGGGGTGTCTGCTATATTTGCCAGTAGAAACCTCTTTCGAGCCTGTAGGTATATCTTTTTGTTCAACTTAGGGCTATCGGTAGTAGCAATTACCAGATGTCTTCCTTTTAAATATTTGCGTTTGTAGCTTCTCTTAGTGAGTTTTATTTGATGTTTTTCTGCTAATGCTATTGTCTCCGGCTTAAAGTATTTTGCCAACATTTCCACATTTGCCCTCGGACTTGATTTCAACAGAAAATGCAATTTTTCAAGACCCACATTACCACCTCCTACTATTAGAATATTAAGTTGATTCACTTTCAGAAAAATTGGATATAGTTCATTTCTTTCTTCCATAACTAAGCAGTATCTATTTGAGATAATTTCACTTCGGAAGTATTTGGAAAAGCTTGAAAATTTTGAGCTATGTCTTGCAAATGATGACTTTCCTTTACAACCTCACCAATTACAATAATAGCTGGGGCGATTAATTGTTTGTCTGCCACTACTTTTTCAATATCCTTAATACTGCCAAAACCGAATCTTTCGTTTAAAGTTGTGCCATTTTGAATGATCCCAACCGAAACATCTTGTTTCCCAAGCCCAGAAAAAATCTCCACAATTTCTGCCAGTTTTGCCATTCCCATCAAGATCACTACTGTGGCCGTAGATTGTGCTGCAAGTTTTACGTCTGCAGAGAGTTTACGCTGGGAAGTTGTTCCCGTAATCACCCAAAAGCTTTCGGAAACACCACGTTTGGTCAATGGAATTCCCACATTTGCAGGAACGGCTATAGAAGAAGTAATTCCTGAAACTACCGCAGTTTCCAGACCTTTACTTCTAGCATAGTCAATTTCTTCAGAGCCTCTTCCAAAAACGAAAGGATCTCCCCCTTTTAATCTTACCACGTGACCTTCTTCTAAAGCATACTTTACGATCAATTCATTGATTTCATCCTGACTGTATCTATGGTTATCTTTACGTTTTCCAACATAAATATGCTTGGCTTGTGGTGCATATTCCAGCAGCTCTCGATTTATAAGTGCGTCGTATAATACAACCTGAGCAGATTGTAAGGTTTTTACCGCTTTGATAGTGATCAATTCCGGATCTCCCGGTCCTGCTCCAACTATACTTAATTTTGGCGTGTTAAACATTTTGTACCTCCTTTGCTCTATAGGCGTCTACCTTTTTAAGGAACATCTGCGCATCTTCTAAATATTTTACTGCAAATTCTTCACTGGCTGCTCTTTCATTTAGTTGATATGCAAATTCCTTGAAAGAGGTAGAAAGAGAAATCTTTTTCGTTTGCACAAATAGTTCATCGAACTGAGCAATTATCCCGGCCTGTGTGTTGGTTGAAACATCATCTGATAACAATAAAGCTTTAGCTGAATTCACTATAGAAGTATAGGAATGGTAGATACTATCTGCCCAAGCGTTTCTTTCTAATGCACTTCTTGAATTATCAATTTTTTCCTCACTTTCAAAAAGAAGCGTAGCTATAAGATCTATAATTACTCCGGCACATTCTCCTACCCCAACGGCTTGTATATAAGGTTTCTCATGTCCCCAGTCTACAAATTCGTTTTCTGTGATATTCGAAGTGTTAGATAACTCTTTTAAAAGGTCATAGAAATAGGATTTTCCTTGTCTATCATAATAATTGATGAATTTTTCATTATCTAAAGATGAACTTTCGAAATCATTTAGTAGAACACGCAAAGCCTGCGGACCGCGCTTACTGGGAATCTTTAGGACTTTATCTGAAAAACGTCCCTTCCCATTTCCAAGGACTCCTCCTCCTAGTAAAATTTGCAATGCGGGAGCAACGGTTTTACCTACTTTTATAGACATTCCTTGAAATCCTATTTCAGCCATATTGTGCTGCCCACACGCATTCATACAACCGCTAATTTTGATAGTAATATCCTTCCCATTAATATATTGCGGATACTCCTCTTTTATTACATCTTCTAATACATCGGCAATGCCCGTACTACTTGCTATCCCGAGGTTACAAGTATCTGTCCCGGGGCAGGCAGTGATATCTATAGTTTTATTATAACCCGGTTCGGCAAAACCCAATTCTTTTAATTCCGCATAAAAGAACGGCAACAAATCTTCTCTTACATGCCGCAGTAAAATATCCTGACGTAGAGTGAACCTTATTTCATTTCCTGCATATTTTTTAATAAGATCTGCCAGTTTCCTTGCCGTACCAGTATAAAAATCGCCTAATGGAACTCGAATTCCAATGGCATACAATCCTTCTTGTTTTTGAGCAATTACATTTGTGGATTTCCAAGCGTCATATGCCTTTTGATCTTTTATGATCACGGAAGGAACTTCCACATCTGGTAGCACTGAGCTGGTTTCAAAGGCTGCAAGATCAAATTCCACCTTTTCTCCTGACAGTGCTGTTTTTTGTTCTGCTACTAATTCCATAAAAGCCTCTTTTCCAATATCCTTGATCAAGAATTTCATTCTGGCTTTTAGACGTTTTGCTCGCTCTCCATGTCTATCAAAAACTCGCAGCACAGATTCTATTAGTTCTATTATATTTTCAGTTCCAATAAAATCGTATAGCACATCGGCATGCCTTGGCTGAGAACCCAATCCGCCACCAAGCATCACTTTAAATCCGCGTTTTCCATTCTCCATCTTAGCTATAAAACCAAGATCATGGATAAAACTTAAGGCAGAATCTTCTTCTGAAGATGAAAAGGAGATCTTGAACTTTCTACCCATTTCCTGACAAATAGGATTTCTTAAAAAGAACAGGAACGTAGCGTGAGCATAAGGGGAAACATCAAAGGGCTCATTTACGTCTATTCCTGCTGTGGGAGAAGCTGTAATATTTCTCACCGTATT
This sequence comes from Gillisia sp. JM1, assembly GCF_000424645.1. Lineage (NCBI taxonomy): Bacteria > Pseudomonadati > Bacteroidota > Flavobacteriia > Flavobacteriales > Flavobacteriaceae > Gillisia > Gillisia sp. JM1. Next base: position 768,527 of record NZ_KE384218.1, on the reverse strand, counting down.
TCCACAGGCTTCACGCAAAGTGATGTCATCTTTTTCAAGTTGCGACCAAAGCTCCGGAGTTCTATCCAAGCTAACATAATGAATTTGGATATCCTGCCTTGTGGTAATGTGTAACCTTCCTGTGGAATATTCATCGGAAACATCAGCTATTCTGTGAAGTTGTTCTGAAGTAACTTTCCCAAATGGCAGTTTTATTCGTACCATCTGAACTCCGGCCTGACGCTGGCCATATACACCACGAGCCAGTCTTAGACTTCTAAATTTTTCTTCATTGGCTTTTCCTTCACGAAACAACCTGATCTTTTTTTCTAAATCCAGAATATCCTTTTGTACAATAGGATTTTCTAGTTCTGTTCTAAAACTTTGCATGGGTATTAATTTTTAAGATGAAAAAAGTCCTTTAAAGTGAAACACTTAAAAGGACTTTTATAAATAAATTATAGAAATAGCTTTTAGGTGTAAGGTTTATAGCCCATACACATATAACACGATTTTATAGAAATGGTATTGTTCATAATTAAATTTTTAAGCTTGCAAACCCCATTCTCTATTTCCTAGTACTCTTGTGGGATCAAAATATTTAAATTTATTTGGTGAATTATGCTGTAAGAGGTATTTATCCAATTGTTCATCGGTCCAGTGACAGAATGGACTAATCTTTAAAACCCCATCCTTATTATAGTTTAATATTTCTATGTTCTCCCTAAATGCCATTTGGCCTTTTCGAAGATTAGTAAACCAAACATCTGGTAATTGCTCTTTCATTGCCCGCTGAAAAGGCTCTGATTTTACTTGATGGGTAAACTCATCATGTAAAGGATTATCAATTTGAGGAATGCCCCCAAAAATAGCATCTCTATACGCTGCAGTTTGAAGAGGTGAATAAACCTTCACATTCAAACTTAACTCTTCAATTACAGATCTTGCATAAAGATATGTTTGAGGAGTATTATATCCTGTATCACACCAAACAACCGTCATTTTAGGGTCAATCTGGACGCAAGCATTTAATATGGCTGCTTCATAAGGTCTGAAATTTGTGGTTACTACTGGACGATCACTTCTTTCCACGGCCCACTGGATTATTTCTGATGGGCTAATACCCTTAAATTGTTGGTTGAGAGCCTTCAACTCACTTTCTGAATGTTTTTTCATAATTATTGTCTCCCATAATTTATTTTATCCCATATCCTCTCATGTCCAAAATAGAGCAGCATCTTTGTTACCAGTTCCACCGACCCAATTGCTAGGGCTGTTTTCATCTCTCCAGTTAAGATCCATGAAATAACTATAGTATCAATGGTTCCCACTACTCTCCAGCTTATAGCTTTAAGTACACTTCGCAAGGGCCGCTCTGTGACCTTATCCTGTTTATAATTGCTTTTCTTAACTTGATCTAATAGCATCAACATTTTTATTTCTCACATAATACTATAAACCTATCGGCTTAGTAGGTTATTAAGCAAATGTAGACTTCATTATTGATATATGCCATTTAATCTGGTATAAAATTAAATTTTAACAGTATTTATTATCTACAGAAAACAAAAGGAAGATGACCAATTAGGCAAGATCTGCTAAAGTTTTTTCGCTTAATACTTTAAGCGTACTGTCTCTTACTTGAATCATTAGTTTATGAACCGAACAAGTAAGCTCATCTGGGCAGTCCTCGCACTTTTCATAATAATTCAAACTAACGCAGGGAAGCATGGCAATGGGGCCTTCTAAAACACGAATTACAGTTGTCATTTGAATTTCCTTTGGATCCTTTATCAAATAATAACCTCCTCCTTTTCCTTTTTTAGCACCTAAAAAACCAGACTTACGCAAATTCAATAAGATACTTTCCAAAAATTTTGGAGAGATGTTTTCACTTCTAGCGATCTCTGCGGTTTGAACAGGCGACTTATCTGTCCTTTTGGCCAGATGTGCTAAAGCTTTAATGCCGTATTTCGTCTTTTTTGAAAGCATTTAGCGAATATAGATAAATAATTTCTCTAGCTCATATTTCATCCTAATAACCTTAAAGACAAAAGCCTCCTAACTCAAAATAAATTTGATTCAGGAGGCTAACTGTCTTCTTAAATATTAACAAATCAGATGAAATTGTTTTTAATATTTCTCTGCTAGTTTAGTTAGATCCGCGAGAATTCCTCTGGCGGCTACGCCAGTTCCTGCAGCAGCCCCTTGAATTACTATAGGAAATTGCCCATTAGATTCTGTGTAGATCTCAAAAGAAGCTTCCGCATTCTTTAGACTCCCAAAAGCTGTATTTGTTTTTTCCTTTACCAATTTCACTTCTAAGCTACCCGTGATCACATCCAGCTCTCCAATATGTCTTAACACCTCATCTGGTTTTAATTCATCCTTCAGGTCATCGAATTCTAAATTGAGATCGCTCAGGTTATCTTTAAAATGTGAAACTGAACTTCGTCCATTTAAATGCTTTGGTACTAAACTTTCGATCTTCACATCTGAAAGTTCTTTTTTCATGTGTAATTCCCTTGCCAAGACTAACAATTTTTCAGCTACATCATTTCCAGAAAGGTCTATTCTAGGATCTCTCTCTGTAAGTCCTTTTATTCCAGCTTCCGCCAACAAAGAATCGAACATTTTATTTTGTTGCGAAAATTGATTGAAAATATAACTTAGCGATCCGGAAAACACTCCTCTTACCTTGGTTACTTTTTCACCTGAAGCATGCAGCCTTTGCAGGGTTTGTATTATTGGTAATCCCGCACCCACGTTAGTTTCATATAAAAACTCCGTTTTATTTCTCCTGAGTTGTTTCCTTAAATTATTATAGAAAACATTGGATAACGTGTTAGCCGATTTATTAGACGCCACAATATCATAACCGTTCTTTATGAAAGTAGAATAATTTTGCACAAACTCTTTACTAGCTGTTGCATCTACAATGATCACGTTCTTATAAGCTTCTTTTTTTATGTATTTTAAAACAGTATCTACTGTATAAGGAACACCAAAATATTTAAAATCGGTTCTCCAAGCTGGACGCACACATTTCTCTTCATAAAATGCCGAAGTAGAGTTTACTATTACCGGTATATTAATTTCTAGTTTGCTTTTATTTTTAAGTTGTTCTCTAGCTTCCAAGATCTGATTGATCAAGGCGCTTCCAACATTACCGACTCCGAAGAGTATTATGTGAATCTTTTTCATAATTCCATTTAATAGGTTTTGACTGTTTTCAAAAACTCAGCCAAGTGTGACTTTAATTTTAAAATTTTCTTTCTAAACTGAATACTTTAACTTAAGTTTTAGAAAGAAAAAATCCCTTTGGAAAAATTACCAGAGGGATCTTTAGAATTAAACTATAAACTAGTTTAAAATCTAAAATTTCTGATAATTGAAAGTGGTGCGATACATGCGCATATAAATATTGCAATGTTTACTAATACACATGATGTTTGGTTTACTTATTTTCCTCTTAAGTTCCATTCTCTAATTTCAATTTATTGTAACAAAAAAGCCGCTGCGGTGGCAGCGGCTTTGGTAATTCTTATATCTTAAGTTTTACGCAAAAGCAACTGCTGTAGGGGTTTCCCACATTAACTTATACATATTACGAATCACTTTATTCATTGTCTTATTTGAAAGCACAAAGTTAAGGACAGAAGATGTTAAAAACCAAGTTAAATATGAAAAAATTTCCACCTTTAATTTATAATAATTCCATCAATATTTTGCTTCAGTTAAAGCTTGTTCCAGATCTTTTATTATATCATCCACATGTTCTAATCCTACAGAAATACGAATGAGTCCATCTGTAATTCCAGATTCCAGTCGATCTGATTTTGATAATTTACTATGTGTGGTAGAAGCTGGATGAGTCAATATGCTTCTAGTATCTCCTAAATTTGCCGATATTGAGCATAATTTGATAGCATCTATAAATTTTCGTCCGGCATCAAGTCCTTTCTTAATTTCAAAAGCAATTACATTTCCACCTAGTTTCATTTGCTTTATGGCAATTTCGTATTGGGGATGCGACTTTAAAAATGGGTATTTCACATTTGTTACGGAAGAATTATTTTCAAGGAACTCAGCAACCTTAAGCGCATTTTCGCAATGTTTTTCTAGACGCACTGGTAATGTTTCCAAACTTTTAGACAAAATCCAAGCATTGAAAGGAGACATTGATGGGCCGGTATTCCTTGAGAACAAATATATTTCCCTAATTAGGTCTGCTCTTCCCACAGTAACCCCACCTAGAACTCTGCCCTGACCATCTATTAATTTTGTTGCAGAGTGAATTACAAGATCTGCCCCAAACATTATTGGATTTTGAAGATAGGGGGTTGCAAAGCAATTATCTATGATCAAGATAAGGTTATGCTTTCTGGCAATCTCACCTAGTTTTTCTAGATCTAGAATATCTACTCCGGGGTTTGTTGGCGATTCCGCAAATAAAATTTTAGTCTCAGGTTCTATAAGGTTTTCAATCTTGTCCAGTTCATCTATCTTGAAATAACTATGTGAAATATTCCATTTAGGAAAATATTGAGAAAACAAGCTGTGTGTAGATCCAAATAAGGATTTACAAGCAACAATATGGTCACCACTCTCTAACAATGCAGCCAAACTAGAAAACACCGCTGCCATTCCTGAAGCAAAAGCAAATCCAGCTTCTGCTTGTTCCATTATCACCATTTTATCTATAAACTCTGAGGTATTCGGATTGGAATATCTACTATAAATATTTCGCTCTTTCTCTTCAGCAAAAGACGCGCGCATATCTTCTGAATCTTCAAAAACGTAACTTGATGTCAAGTACAAAGGAACCGAATGTTCTAAATATTGAGTTTTGGGTGCCTGTGTTCTGATAGCTGTAGTTTCTGTATGTGTATTGTTCGTTTTCATTATATTAAATACCATTAAGTTTTTCTGAAATCTTTAAAAGATCAGACAATACTCCTCTTGATGTCACCGAAGCGCCTGCTCCAGCGCCTTGAATAACAATTGGCCTATTCCCATAAGACTTCGTATATATTTCAAAAGAAGCATCGGCTTCCTGTAAACTTCCAAAGGGAGAACTTCTTTTTTCTGTTACCAATTTCACTTCTAATTCTCCGCTGGCTACGTCTAACTCTCCAATATGCCTTAAAACCTCATCCGACTTTAATTTTGATCTCCGTTCTTCGAAATTTAAGTTTAGTTCTTGTTGATTCTCGATAAAATGAGAAATTGAACTTTTTCCATTGAGATGATTAGGAACCAGATTTTCAATCCTAACTTCAGAAAGTTCTTTAAGGATATTTATTTCTCTGGCAAGGATCAACAATTTTCTACCCACATCTTTTCCTGAAAGATCTATTCTGGGGTCTGGCTCTGTAAGTCCTCTGGTTCTAGCATCCTCCAAAACTTCAGAAAATGATTTGTTACCGTTGGAAAATGTATTAAAAATATAACTTAAAGACCCTGAGAAGATCCCTCTTATTTTAGTTATCTCTTCGCCCGCTAAATGTAGATCTTGTACTGTTTTAATTACCGGTAGCCCAGCTCCCACATTGGTTTCATAAAGGAATTGTTTATTGTGCTTTTTTAATTCAATTCTTAACTCCTTATAGAATTTATCTGACAATGTATTAGCTGTTTTATTGGCGGCAACTATATGAAATCCATTTCTTATGAGCTCCTTATAATTTTTAACGAAATCTTCACTTGCAGTAGCATCTACTGCGATTAAATTGGTGAGTTTCTCCTTTTTAACATGATTTAAAATATGAGACAATTTATAAGGATATCCATAGGTTTTAAAATCTGCCTCCCAAGAGTTGTTTATGGTATTATTATTATAAAAGGCAATTTTAGAATTTACCAAAACCGCGATATTAATTTCTAACTGAGAAGAATTTAAAATTTTGGATCGGGCTTCCAATATCTGATTTATTAAGGCACTCCCTACATTACCTACTCCGAAGAGTACTATGTTTATTTTTTTCATTTTGTTTGTTACTAGTGTTGAATATTGGATTTAAAAAGGATGCTATTTGAGAATTCTCAATTAGAAAAGCATCATGCCCATGTATAGATCTAATTTCATGAATACTTATATTTTCTTTGATAAGAGACAGATTTACATAAGTATCCCAATTCTCATTGGCTGTAAACAAGCCATCAGAATTGATTGTAATTATATGAATGTCTCCAGTAATTTTTGATGCCGCACTTAAATGATCTCCACTACCCAAACTTATATCTGAAGTAGAAAGCAAATGATTCATTAGTTTGTAAGCTGCCAATTGATATCTATTTTCTAGTTTTTTACCATGGTGCTCCAACCAGCCTTCAATATTTCCGGTTCCATTTTTATGGTTTTGGTTTGAACTGAATTTCGAGATGAAAGATTCCGGACTTCTATAAATTGTCATTGCATGCATTCTAGCATCTGCAACCGGATTTACAGAATTATTTAAGATCTGATCCTGCACCTTACACTGTGCCTTTACCCATTGTGAAGATTTATAATCTGCTGCTACTGGAATTATATGTTCAAAGAGATCTGGATCTAAAACTGCCTGTTCCCATAACAAAGCCCCGCCTATAGAGCCACCAATTCCTGCAAATATCTTAGAAATCCCTAATTGTTTTAAAGCTTCAGAATAAATTTTAGCTATATCCCTAAGCGTAAATTCTTTATAATTTAATAATAACTGAGACTCCTCTCCATCAAAACCATTCCCTGGATTATTAAATGCCAGAACTGTATACTCTAGAAGATTGATGCATTTATCAATCCCAATTACTTCTTTCCACCAACCATTTTTTCCTGTTACTGCTGAATTTCCAGTGAGTGCATGATTCACCAGAACTATTGGCGCAGTTCCTAATTCCCTACCAAAAATTTGATATGTCAACTGGAGCTCCTGAATGGTTCCTGCATTATTCTTAAAGTCTGAAATGTATATCTTATGAAGCATTACTAACTATTTTTAAGTTTTATCAATAATGAATAACAATCGGAAATCACGCATGAGGATTTGTTCATTCCAATTGTCTTCATTAACAAACAAATTATTTTAAAACCTTTTTTCCGATCTTGGAAAATGCTTGTTTTAGGTCAGTTTTAAGATCTTCCAGATCCTCTAATCCAACAGAAAGTCTAATGAGATCTTTGGTAACTCCTGTAGTTTCCTGTTGTTCATCACTCAATTGTTGATGAGTTGTACTGGCAGGATGAATTATTAAAGATTTGGTATCCCCAATATTTGCAAGCAATGAGAAAATAGTGGTTTCATCTGCAATAACCTTTGCCGCATCAAAACCACCTTCTACTCCAAAGGTTACAACTCCGCTTTGACCTTTAGGCAAATACTGCTGGGCAAGCTCATAATATTCACTGCTCTCAAGTCCTGGATAATTCACCCATTTCACCTGATCTTGCTCCTGTAACCATTTAGCCAAAGCCAATGCGTTTTCACTGTGCTTTTTAATCCTAATTTCTAAAGTTTCCAATCCCTGAATGATCTGGAAGGCATTGAAAGGGCTTAATACCGCGCCATGATCGCGCAATCCTTCTATCCTTACTTTTGCAATAAAAGCTGCTTCTTTTAAAGCGTCGTGATAAACAAGACCATGGTATCCTGCGGAAGGCTCTGTAAATTCCGGAAATTTCCCATTGGCCCAATCAAATTTTCCGGCATCAATAATTACACCTCCAAGAGAAGTCCCATTCCCGTTGATATATTTAGTAAGGGAATGAATTACAATATCTGCTCCGTACTGGATTGGATTTAAAAGTGAAGGTGTTGCAACTGTATTATCTACTATTAAAGGAACTTTAAACTCTTTAGCATAGGTAGAAATAGCTTTGATATCCAGAACATCTAACTTGGGATTACCAAGAGATTCTATGAAAAACACCCTAGTATTCTCTTTGGCCGCTTTTTGAAAATTTTCTGGATTAGATGGGTCTACAAAAGTGGTGGTAATCCCAAATCTAGGTAAGGTTACATTTAGAAGATTGTAAGTCCCTCCATAAAGACTACTAGATGCTACTATATGATCTCCAGATCTTAACAAAGTAAGTAAAGTAGTATTGATAGCTGCAGTTCCAGAGGCCGTTACCACCGCTCCAATTCCACCCTCTAACGTGGCTAATCGTTGCTCGAGAATATCGTTGGTTGGATTGTTAATTCTGGTGTAAATAAATCCCGGCTCTGCCAACGAAAATAGGTTAGCCGCATGATCTGAATTTTTAAAAACATAGGATGTGGTTTGATACAATGGAACAGCTCTGGTTCCTCCGTTGATTGTTACATCGTGACCTGCGTGCAATGCGTTTGTTGCGAATTGTTGTGTGCTCATAATTTTTGTTTTAAAGGTTTATTTTGAATTTTTCTAATGATCTTGATTTTGCTGAAATAAAAAATCCCTCTGGTAAGTTTGCCAGAGGGATTTAGGAATTGAACTATATAAAACTAATTTACATCCTGAATTTTTGGCAATAGCGGCTTGCTGCGTAAATCATACACATTTGCATCTTACAGCACATTATGGTAATTATTGAGAAAGTTGTTTTCATTTTAATTTGTTCGGACTGAAATCTTTCAAGCCTTTTTAATTATTATTTGTTTTGGATTATATAAACAAAAAAAGCCGCTGCGGTTGGCAGCGGCTTTTGCAATTCTTATAAGTTAAGTTTTATGCAATAGTGAACGCTGCGGGTTTCCCCAACATCATCATACACATATTAAAAATTACTTGATTCATTTCGTTAAAATCTAGATTACAAATTTAACGACAGAATCTTTTATAAACCAAATTTAATCTCAATTATTTTTTATAAAATTCACTTAAACCACTAAAAGTCAATGCTCAGGTCGTGATTTGTTTTTTTGCGCTAAGGATTGAGCGTTTGTTTAAGCTCTCCCGACCTTTTTGTCGGGAAGCGAGTCGCGAAAGCCTGCCGTGAGCCCGCCTGAACTCTCGGGCAGGCCTTTTGGCGAAGTGGAGCGCTCAACAAATATCAAAAAAGAAGTTAAAGGATGACGGCATTCAATCTAATTTTATACATTTGCGACTTACGATTACAGGGAATGATTTGACTGATTGCTACCCTTAAAAAATGCTAAAGCAGTGTAAACTCCGCTAGCAATTCCCGTCAAATATTTTCTTACTTACTAATTAAAAAGACAAGAATGGCGTATTTATTCACTTCAGAGAGTGTGTCTGAAGGACACCCAGATAAAATAGCTGACCAAATCAGTGATACATTACTAGACAATTTTTTAGCTTTTGATGAGAATTCCAAGGTTGCCTGTGAAACACTCGTAACTACTGGACAAGTTGTTTTGGCTGGAGAAGTAAAAAGCAACACGTATATAGATGTACAAAATATTGCCCGAGAGGTAATTAACGATATAGGTTATACCAAAGGAGCTTACAAGTTTAGCGGGGATTCTTGCGGTGTAATTTCTTTGATCCATGAACAATCTCAGGACATTAACCAAGGGGTAGATCGTGGGGAAAAAGAGGAACAAGGTGCTGGTGACCAAGGTATGATGTTTGGTTACGCAACCAACGAGACTGAAAATTACATGCCTTTGGCATTAGATATTTCTCACAAGATCTTAATTGAATTGGCAAAGTTACGCCGAGAAGAAAAAGAAATCACCTATTTAAGACCCGATTCTAAAAGTCAGGTAACTATTGAATATAGTGACGAGAATGTGCCACAACGTATAGAAGCTATCGTGATCTCTACCCAACACGACGAGTTTGATGAAGATGATGATGCGATGTTGAGCAAGATCAAGAAGGACATGAAGGAAATTTTGATTCCGCGTGTAATAAAACTATTCCCTCAATATGTTCAGGAATTATTCAATGATAAAATTACGTACCATATTAATCCAACCGGAAAGTTTGTAATTGGAGGCCCACATGGGGATTCTGGGCTTACGGGAAGAAAGATCATTGTAGACACCTATGGTGGAAAAGGAGCGCACGGAGGTGGAGCCTTTTCTGGAAAAGATCCTAGTAAAGTAGATAGATCTGCCGCATATGCAGCAAGACATATCGCTAAAAATTTGGTTGCGGCGGGAGTTGCAGATGAAGTTTTAATTCAAGTTTCGTACGCTATTGGAGTTGTTAAACCAACTTCTATTTCTGTAGATACTTATGGTTCTTCTAAAGTGAAACTTTCTAACGGGGAGATCGCAAAAAAAGTAGCCGAGATCTTTGATATGAGACCTGCAAGCATTGAGAATAGATTGAAACTTAGAAATCCTATATATAGAGAAACTGCCGCTTATGGACATATGGGGAAAGAACCTAGAACTATCACCAAAATTTTTGAAAGTCCATATTCCGGGAGGATTGTGAGAGAAGTGGAGCTTTTTACTTGGGAGAAATTGGATTATGTAGATAAAGTAAAAGAGGCTTTTGAATTAAATTAATCCAAAATTTTTAACTTATATTCGAAAAGGTCACTAGAAATAGTGGCCTTTTTTGTTTTCTGAAAATTCTTCGGAAATCTTTAACAAGGAACAGCGTATTAAAACCCTAATTTTAAGATTCAAGAAAAACCTTACCTATGTCGCTCTTCGGAAAAGTAAAAAATACGATCAATCTTTTAAAGTCGGTAGATTTAAATCAGCTGGCAAAAATAAGTGAAACCATAGATCTCCCTGAAGCCATGGATGCTTTAGGAAATCTTGATGAGCGCCAATTGAAAGGCCTTATGAAAATGCTGAAAACCAAAAAGAAAAAAGGTCAACATGACCTGCCTCCTATCGATGGTGATTTCTATAATTTGGACCTTAAACTTTCTCCAGAGCAGCGCGAGCTTCAGCTAGAAGTTCGTAATTTCATGGAAGATGAAGTAAAACCACTGGTAAATGATCATTGGAACAGAGCAAAATTTCCGTTTGAGATCATAGAAAAATTCAAAAAACTAAATATAGCTGGTATTCCTTATGAAGGCTATGGCTGTCCTAATTTGCCTTTCTTAATGGAAGGGGTCATCGCACAGGAAATGGCTCGAGTAGATGTTTCAATCTCCACCTTTTTTGGAGTGCATAGCGGTCTGGCAATGGGATCTATTTATCTATGCGGAAGCGACGAGCAAAAACAAGAATGGCTGCCACAAATGCAAAAATTAGAGAAGATTGGCGCATTTGGATTGACTGAACCCAATGTTGGATCTGGAGTTTCTCAAGGTATGGAAACAACCTGTAAATTTGATGGGGAGAATTGGATCTTGAATGGACAGAAAAAATGGATTGGAAATGCCACTTTTGCCGATGTAATAATTATCTGGGCACGAGATGAAGATTCTAATAAAGTAAAAGGTTTTATACTTAGAAAAGACAATCCGGGTTTTGTCGCTGAAAAGATGGAAGATAAAATGGCTCTTAGAATCGTACAAAATGCCCTAATTACACTTACAGATTGCGTAATCCCTGAAAGTGATAGGCTGCAGAATGCTAATTCATTTAGGGACACCGCCAAAGTTTTAAAAATGACCCGCGCAGGAGTTGCTTGGCAAGCGGTTGGATGTGCACGTGGAGCTTATGAAAGTGCTTTGAAATACTCCAAAAAAAGGGAGCAATTTGGAAGACCTATTGCCTCCTATCAACTAATTCAAGATCATTTGGTAGAGATGCTTTCCAACTTAACGGCTATGCAAACTATGGTATTTAGACTTTCAGAATTACAAGATCAAGAACTCCTTACAGATGAACATGCCTCTTTAGCTAAAGTGTATTGCAGCATGCGCACGAGAGACGTTGTAAGCAGAGCTCGAGAAGTATTAGGTGGAAATGGAATTCTACTGGAACATGATGTTGCCCGATTTGTTGCCGATGCTGAAGCTATCTATAGCTATGAAGGAACCAAAGAAATAAATACACTTATAGTAGGACGTGCCATTACCGGTTATAGTGCCTTCGTGAATTAAAAAATTAAAAGATGTCAGTCTTATTGATATTTCCTGGAAGAGACCCTAAAGTTTGGGTAAATGCTATTAAGGAAGAACAGCCTAATGTTAAGTTGTATGTATATCCAGAAGAGCATAATCCACAGGAAATAACTTACGCAGTAACTTGGAAACACCCAAAAGGAATATTTAACAAGTATTCTAATTTAGAGGTGATTGCTTCTATTGGCGCGGGAGTAGATCATATTATTTGCGATCCCGAAATTCCTAAAAACGCTCTTATTACTCGAATTATAGACGAGCAACTCACTAAGGATATGAGCATTTTCGTGTTAGCTTTAGTATTAGATAAGATTAGAAATATATCATTACACCACAGTGAGAAAATTTGGGATCCACAGGCCTACAATATTGTAGATGAAGAAAATATTGGCATCATGGGTCTTGGAGTACTTGGAAAATCCGCAGCTTTAACCTTATCTAAAAACGGATTTAACGTTTCCGGCTGGTCTAAAACTCAAAAGCAAATTGAAGGCGTGAGCACCTATCACGGAGAAAGAGGTTTAAACGATTTCCTTAAAAATACTAGTATTCTTATCTGTTTGTTACCCTTAACTTCAGTAACGGAAAGCATTCTAAATAAAGAATTATTTGAAAAATTACCTAAAGGCGCTTACCTTATAAATATTGCCCGAGGAGAGCACTTGGTAGAACATGATCTTTTAGAAATGCTTGATACCGGACAACTTTCTGGAGCAAGTTTAGATGTTTTTAGAACAGAGCCTTTGCCGGAGGAACATCCTTTTTGGAAGCACCCCAAAGTGCATATCACTCCACATATTGCCAGTGTTACAGATCCCAAGAAAGTAGCGCATCAACTAATGGAGAATTATATGCGGCTAAACAACAGCGAACCTTTAAGAAATGTAGTCGACTTGAAAAATGAATATTAAAAAATAGGTTATGAAAACAGTATTTAAAAATATCATGGTGGCGGTAGATTTTAATGATGCCGTAGGAAAATTATTAGGATATGCTGAAGCTTTAGCCTTGCAATTTGATGCTAAAATATGGGTAGTTCATGTAGCAGATCCCCATCCAGATTTTGTGGGATATGAACCCGGACCTCAATACATAAGAGACTTTAGAGCAGATGAATTGAAAGACGAACATAAAAAGCTACAGGCAATCACCAATATGTTTCTTGATAAGAAAATAGAATCTGCTGCCCTTCTAATTCAAGGTTCAACAGTAGAAACTGTTTTAAATGAAGCAAAAAAGCTACGTGCAGATCTTTTGATAGTAGGAAATCATAAACATAGTTTCCTGCATAACTTATTATCTGAAAGTGTTTCGCTTGAGCTCTTAAAGAATGGGAACATTCCGCTACTGACTATTCCAATAAATGAAGATTAATTTTCCTCTTTTACAACACTTACTGTAACCAATAATTGTCCTATATGCCGTTGGGTATGTTCTGCAGCATGAAAGATCAAACCGATTACAGAAGAAGGTAATTGTTTTCTCCCCACACCACGAAATTCGGTTAAGCTAGCAACCGGGATGGTCTTCAACTTTTCGAGCACTTCCTCTATTTTTTTGTTGAATTCAGCTATTAACATCTCTGAAGAAAAATCACTGTTTGGAATAGCTTCCTTTTTTAAGAATTTTAATTGTTCTTCCGTTAGATTTCTACCTTCAGCATAGGTGAATAATCTATCTAAAACTCCAGTGAGATGTTGCAAATGAAATCCTACAGAAGCTCTTCCTGCAGGCTTTTCCCAGAGTAGAGATTCTGTAAAATCCAACATATATTTCTTCAGTTCAAGTTTAGACTGAAGCAATGAATGAACAATTGGTTGCAAAAGATCTGGAGTGCCTTCAACTTTACCCCTAAGCCAATATTCGGGAAGATCTTTATCTTTCATAGTTTAAAAATATTAAGATTATGTAAAAATAAAAGAAATGGTATCTTTAACTATCCTTATAAAAAATAAATATGATTCAAAAATTATTGCTCACACTAGCTTTAGTATTACTCTCTGCCACCACATTCTCACAGGAAAAAGACAAAAAAGATAAATGGGATGTTTCCAATCCTTATACCAAAGATTGGAAGATCAATGAGGTTCCCTTGAATACAGATGAAGGTACCTGGATGAATTTGGATGTGAGTCCAGATGGCAGCAAGATAGTATTCGATCTTTTAGGAGATATTTTTAGCATGCCAATTTCAGGCGGAAAAGCTGAGCTATTAAGATCGGGAATGCCTTATGAAGTGCAACCAAGATTTAGCCCAGATGGATCTAAGATCTTATTTACCAGTGATGCTGGAGGTGGAGATAATATTTGGATCATGGATGCTGAAGGAAAAAACGCAAAACAACTTACCACCGAAGAATTTCGACTCTTAAATAACGCAGTTTGGACGGCAGATGGAAATTCCATAATCGCCAGAAAACACTTTACCTCCGGACGCTCTTTGGGTGCAGGAGAAATGTGGCAATATCATATTGCAGGAACTGCAGGGCTTCAACTAACCGAAAGAAAGAACGATCAACAGGATGTGAATGAACCTAGCACTTCCCCAGATGGTCGCTATTTGTATTATAGTGAAGATATGTATCCTGGAGGGAATTTTCAGTATAACAAAGATCCGAACAAACAGATCTATGTTATAAAACGTTATGATCTTGAAACAGGAGAAATTCTTACAATTACAGGAGGTTCTGGTGGAGCTGCAAGACCTCAGATTTCCCGAGATGGTACAAAATTGGCTTTTATTAAAAGAGTGCGTACCAAGACTGTATTGTACGTGCATGATCTAAAAACTGGAGAAGAACGACCTGTTTATGACAACCTAACTAAAGACCAGCAAGAGGCTTGGGCTATTTTTGGAGTATATCCTGGATTTAGCTGGATGCCGAACAATAAAGAAGTGGTGATCTGGAATGAAGGAAAAATAAAACGCATTAATGTGGAAACTTCTGAAGTAAAAGAAATCCCTTTCAATGCTGAAACAACTATAAAAATAGCTGAAGCACATCATTCCAGTCCTAAGGTATTTTCTGAGAATTTCACCGCGAAAGCTATTAGAAATGCAGTGACTTCTCCAAGTGGAAAAACATTGGTTTTTCACGGATTAGGATTTCTTTGGAAAAAAGAACTTCCAAATGGAAAACCTCAACGCTTGACTAAGGATACAGATTTCGAATTTGATCCTTCTTTTTCTACAGATGGGAAGACTATTATCTACGTAACTTGGGACGATCAAAAGAAGGGAAGTATTAAAAAAGTAAGCCTTTCGGGAGGAAACCCGGTAGCATTAACTTCAGAAAAAGGAATCTATAGAAACCCATCTTTCTCCAGAAATGGCGATAAAATAGTGTACACCAAGGAGTCTGGAAACACAGATCTAGGCGAAACATTTACCAAGGAGCCAGGAATCTATTTGATGAATGGCGACGGGAAGAATTCAGAAAAAATAAATAAAGAAGGAGATTTTCCTGTTTTCAATAAAGATGATTCCAGAATTATCTTTCAAACTGGCGGATACCTTTTTGGCGATCTTACCAAGAGTTTAAAAAGTATAGACCTGAATGGTGAGGATGAACGTGTACATTTCAATTCGAAATACGCAAACAGATTGATCCCTAGTCCAGATAATAAATGGATCGTATTTTCAAATTTACATAAAGCCTATGTGGCTCCTTTTGTAATGACAGGGAAGCCTATAGATCTTGATGGAAAATCCAAAGCTTTTCCTGTAACCCAGATCACAAAAGATGCAGGAATCAATTTGCATTGGTCTAATAATAGCGACAAAGTTCACTGGACCTTAGGAGACGAATATTTCACAAATGAAATAGACCAGAAATTTACATTTTTAGAAACTTCACCAGACTCTATTTCAGCAATAACAGAGACTGGCTTAAAAATAGGTTTACTAGCAAAGACAGATGTTCCAAAAGGGCAAATTGCCTTTACCAACGTGCGTATAATTACTATGGAAGGTGATAGTGTAATTGAAAATGGAACTATTGTAGTAAACGAAAATAAAATTGTCGCACTTGGAAATGCTAATGATATTGAAGTTCCTAAAAACGCAAAAACTTACGATCTAACAGGAAAGACCATCATGCCTGGAATTGTAGATGCACATGCTCATATTGGAGCCTTTAGATATGGAATTAGCCCAAAGAAACACTGGCCGCTTTATGCAAACCTTGCCTTTGGTGTTACCACTGCCCATGATCCATCTGCATTAAGTGAAACGGTATTTGGAATGGCAGAAATGATCAAGAACGGAGAAATGGTTGGACCGAGATTGTTTTCTACAGGGATCATAATCTATGGTGCCGATGGCGATTTTAAAGCAGACATCAACAGTTTGGAAGATGCAAGATCTGCACTTAGAAGAACTAAAGCCTTTGGTGCAAATTCTATAAAAAGTTATAATCAGCCAAGAAGAGAGCAACGCCAACAAGTGATGCAGGCTGCCAAAGAATTAGATCTAAATGTGGTTCCTGAAGGAGGAAGTACTTTTTTCCATAATATGAGTATGATCATAGATGGCCATACAGGGATTGAACATAATATTCCCGTAGCACCGGTTTATAAAGATGTGCTCACACTTTGGGGAAATAGTAATACAGGCTATACCCCTACTCTTATTGTAAATTATGGTGGAATCAACGGAGAATTTTACTGGTATGAGAAATCGAATGTTTGGGAAAATGAAAAGTTATTGACCTTCACTCCACGTTTCATTGTAGATTCCAGATCTAGACGTAGAGAGATGCTTCCACAAGAAGAATATGACAATGGTCCCATTTTAGTTTCTGAAACTGCAAAAGCATTAAGCGATAAAGGTGTAAAGGTAAATCTTGGAGCACACGGGCAACTACAAGGCCTTGGAGCACACTGGGAACTGTGGTTACTACAAATGGGTGGAATGAGCAATATGGAAGCTTTGAGAACCGCAACAATTAACGGAGCAGAGTACCTTGGAATGGGTAATGAAATAGGATCTTTAAAAGTTGGAAAATTGGCTGATATGATAGTTCTGAGTAAAAACCCTTTGGAAGATATCCAAAATTCAAATACAGTTGAATTTACCATGGTTAACGGACGTTTATTTGATTCTGCCACTATGAATGAAGTTGGGAACAATCCGAAGGAAAGAAGTGATTTTTATTGGGAAAACAATAATTATAATCAAGCATTTCCATGGCATGAGAGCAGTCAAAGCTTTACTGCACCTGGTTGTACTTGCCAATCTACTCACAACTAAAATCTTTTATTTTTACAAATGAGAAGAGTTAAACTATACAATCCATTTAAAACTCAGAGGATCGATGAGAAATTCATTCGGGAACATCTAGCATTGGAGCGGACGAAATTAGCGAATGAGCGAACATTGCTTTCCTACATTCGTTCTTCCTTGTATCTATTTATTGGGGGATTAGCTATTTTACAGATCAAGGAATATGAGCATGTACAATGGTTGGGATATCTTTCTCTATTTATATGTGTTATTTTTATATCTATTGGGATCTACCGATATATTCATTTGAACAGAAAACTTCGGAGACTTTTACAGCCAGATGTTGAAGATAAATCTTAAAAAGAAAAGTTTGAACCCGATCTTTAACTATTACTAGTCTCCAATTGATATTGCAATCTATTGTCCATTATTCACTTCATTTTCTCGCCATAGGTGCTATTGCTTATTGGTATGATAAGGAGCAATGGAAACGAAACTGGCTAATTCTTGTTCTCACTATGTTGGTAGATTTAGACCATGTTTTTACCACACCTCTTTTTGATCCCAATCGGTGTGGAATTGGCTATCATCCGTTACATTCTGAAATTGCAATTTTGGGATATATTCTTGGTGTTTTGCTTATCAAGAATAAACTTTTTAAACTAATATTTATTGGATTCTTATTTCATATGATCACCGATTTTATCGATTGCCTCTGGATGTTTTCAGATTGTAACGATTGTTATTTACGATCTGAAATTTATAAGTGGACTTATTGATGTGATTACAATCCAGCAGCACTATTTGCAAGATTTGTCAAGGCGGTGGAAATTTGATCTAAGATATCTTCATTCCCCTCAATATTATACCTAATGGCGAGAAAGAAAGGATCATTATAGGAGATCTTCACCACAGCATTTTCATCCTCCCAAACCAACATTTTCTGAGGGAGATCTAGTCCTATAGTTTGTTTGTTTTGCATTAAGGGTGAGCCAAGATTAGGGTTTCCAAAAACAATGATTTTTGTTGGCCTTAATTCCAATCCTACACTAGCTGCATTTGCCTGATGGTCTAATTGAACAACAATACTTAAATTTTCATTTGAAGCTATAGCATTTTCCAAAGCATTGTAAGTAGATTCAAAATCTTGAGCACTTTCAACAGTGATAATACCTTCTTCAAATTCTACCGTTAGATCTGTAGCTCGTTTAATTTCCGAAGAAGTAGCAGCTTTCGTTAAGTTCTCCAAAGCAGTAGAAATTTGTGACAAAGTACTAACTCCTTGAAGATCGTGTCTGGATTCTAAATAAGGAACGCTATTATATAGTGCATATACTGTGGTTGCAGAATTTTCGAAGAATAATACCTTTTGTGGCAGATCTAAACCAGCCAACTGATTTTTCTGCATCAATGGAGTTCCCAAAACTGGATTTCCAAAGAATACAATTTTCGTAGGATTAAGAACACGCCCTACAGATCTTGCATTTGCTGCATGATCCACTTCTGCAACTATTGTAATCGCTTCATTAGCCTTAAGAGAATCTATAAAGACGGAATAAGTGTTAGCAAAATTATTTTTGCTTTCGGAATACTTTGTGCCGTTTATATTTATTTCTTCAGAAGAAAGAAGAACATCTCCTGGATCATCATTTTTGCAGGAGTTTAGTATAAGTAGCAAGCTAAAAAAAGATATAGTTTTAATCATGACTAACATAGAATTTCAATTAATATATGACATTAACTATCTTAAAACTTCATCTTTATAATTCTTTAACCAACAATGTTAATTGTGTTTGAAGAAAGAAACAAATATAATGCATGCTTAGAATTATTCTAATCAGCTATTTTTAGGCTAAAACTTGTATCTTTATCGTCTTTGAGTTAATTTCATCGTACTCAAAAAATAATCAGTCATAAAGAGTTAAATATGCATGTAGCCATTGCGGGAAATATAGGGTCTGGTAAAACCACCCTCACAAAATTATTAGCGAAACATTATAAATGGGAACCACAATATGAAGATGTTCTTGAAAATCCTTATCTCGAGGATTTTTATAATAAAATGGAGCGTTGGTCCTTTAACCTTCAAATATATTTTCTTAATACTCGGTTTAGACAAATCCTACAAATAAGAGAAAGTGGTCAAAAGATTATTCAAGATAGAACTATTTATGAAGACGCTCATATTTTTGCACCCAACCTTCATGCAATGGGATTGATGCCAAATAGGGATTTCGAAAATTACCGATCACTTTTCGACCTAATGGAGGGTTTGGTAGAAGGTCCTAATCTTCTTATATATCTAAGAAGCAGCATCCCAAATTTGGTTGCGCAAATACATAAACGAGGTAGAGAATATGAAAATACTATCTCTATTGATTATCTTAGTAGACTGAACGAACGTTATGAAGCTTGGATCCATACATATGATAAAGGGAACTTGCTCATTATAGATGTAGATAATATAAATTTTGTGGACAACCCGGAGGATTTGGGAGATATAATTAGCAAAATTGATGCTCAATTGCACGGATTATTTTAAATTTTGATGAAAATGGAGGCTATCAGGCATAAAAGACCAAAACAAAAGGGCTCTATTAAACTTTTTAAAAATCCGATTTTAGAAAAGCTTACGCACACCCATATTGCTGCGCCTTTAATCATTTTTACTGTGATCTCTATCATTCTAATATATTTTGGGATCGTAGAAAAAGGTTTTGAAGTACCAAGTATAATCTTACTTTTCTTATGCGGATTGTTCTTTTTTACGTTTATAGAATACTTAATGCATAGGTATCTCTATCATCTACCGGTCACCAATCCTAAAAGAGAAAAATTTGTATACACTATGCATGGTGTACATCACGATTTCCCGAAAGATAAAGACAGATTGGCTATGCCGCCCATTTTAAGTTTGATCTTGGTAACTATTTTCTTTATTATCTATAAAAGTGTTATGGGATATTATGCATTTGGATTCCTTGCAAGTTTTCTAATTGGATATACCGCATATTTAGGAGTACACTATTCTGTGCATGCATTTAAGGTTCCCAAGAATTTTTTGAAAATCTTGTGGCATCACCATATTATTCACCATTACAGAGAGCCAGATAAGGCTTTTGGGGTTTCCTCTCCTTTATGGGATGTTATTTTTAGAACAATGCCTAGGAAGTCTCCTTTGGAACAGCAAGCAAGTGCTTCACACTAAGTGGATATCATAAAAAATCCAATCTCGAAATTCGCGGGATTTTTAATTTTACTAAATAAATCCGTTTTGGCGGGCATGTTCTTCAGCATCATTAGAATTATCTACCATCAATATTGGGGTGGTATCAAATTCGGTTACAATACTCCTTACCCGGTCCATCTGTCGCTTGTGATTCACACTTCTTAAATAGATAGTCAAGATCCTATCTGGATATTGCGCTGCGATATCTGTATATATAGATGCATCATGTTCTCCACTATCACCAATTAATATGAATTTTAATTCTGGGTAGGTCTTTAAAATATTGATGATCTCCTTCTGCTTATGAGGTTTTTCTGGTTTAATAGATCTATCGAAAGGAGTGCGAAAGTTTCGAAGTAAAATTGGCCCCTTTGGAAATTTATTAAAGTCCATGAAAAGCTTTAAATACTGGTACAAATTCCACGGACTATTACTAATGTAGAAAACCGGATTCTTATTTTCACCATTTTTCCCTAAATGAAGTTTCTGATAAAAATCTGCTGCCCCTTTAAATGGAATCCTTTTATAAGCATTGGTAAGCAATGAATTTTTAAGGAGCCTCCATTTTAAAAAAGAAGTAACTCCTGTATGAATTATAGTATCATCTATATCGCTAATTATACCATACTCCGCCTTATCATTTGGAACTAATACTTCTCCTTGGAAATGTTTTCTTTCTTCTGAAGGGATAGAATCTTCACTTTTCTTAAACAACAAATTTACAGTAACCCAACCTTCATCATTTGCCTTTGAGGAAAGGTCCTCTGTAAAGGTTTCTTCGAATAGAAAATAACCTTCTCTATCTGCTTCAGTTTTTAGATCTAAAAATTGGGGAATATTCAGTTCTACTTTTGCGTATGAAATTTCAAAACTATCAAACTGTTTGTAGGTGGTTTTAAGAGTATTAAAAAAGGACTGATCCTTTACGATTTTAAGAGGAACATCATCTAAAACTCTACCCAGAATATAGAGATGATTCTTTGTTCCATAACTTCTATATGGGGTAATTAATACATTTTCAATTCTATTACTACTAAATAATCTTTTTAGTCTTCTTAGCATTCTTTCAAATAAGTTCTAAATTCAATAGAAAGGTAATTTACCATTATAGAAATAGTTGTAATGAGATTACCGCTAATTTTAGATAAACTTTAAGAGCCCTTCCTGTAAATTCTATCCTTTTATAAAAAAAAGGTATTCCAAAACGTCTAAGCATCATATTAGGTTATAATTAGCAGACACTAATTAGGACTTAACAATTTATTTACAAACATTAGATTTTAATTATCATGTATTTAACTAAAAATGAGTCACTTACTTTTTACATTAGTTTCATAACCATTAAAATATATTATTATGAAAAATTTAGAAGAATTATTTGAACATCAGTTAAAAGATCTTTACAGCGCAGAAGACCAATTAATAGATGCCTTACCAAAAATGATGAAAGCTGCTCATGATGCTCAGTTAAAAAAAGCATTTGAAGGTCATTTAGAAGAAACAAAAACTCATAAGCAACGTATTGAAGAGATTTGCAAGGAACTTTCTATTAAACCTACCGGTGAAAAATGCAAAGCTATGGAAGGTTTGGTTAAGGAAGCTCAATCTATGATTGACCAAAAAGCAGATCCCGAAGTGAAAGACGCCGGATTAATAGCAGAGGCACAACGAGTAGAACATTATGAGATATCTGGATATGGAACTGCAGTTCGGTTCGCAAAAGAACTTGGGCATGACAGTATCGCAAAAAAACTTCAGAAAACTTTAGATGAAGAGTATAAAGCTGACCAGAAATTAGATGATCTGGCTGAAAAAAGATTGAATAAGAAAGCGAAAGCTTAGATCAATAAAATTCTGGTAATTTAAAAGCTCTCTAAGATGGTATATCACAGAGAGCTTTTTTTATGTGAATTTTACATGTAGGAAAAATTCCATTATAAAAATGGATTTATTCCAAAAAATGTTATATTTGATTATGGGTACAGATGTAACATTTGAAATAAAGCGATTTAAGGAAATTCGCGACGATCACAATTTTACGCAAAGTGAATTTGCAGAATTGCTGGGTATAAAAAATTCTACAGCCGATATTGAACGCGGTCGCACCAAACTTTCAGGTAAAATAGTTGCCGAATTGTTAGGTCAATTTGGAGTGAATCCACTTTGGTTATTTGGGGAGAGTGCTCAAAAATATCTACAAATAAATAAAGGAGATGTTAGTCCAAAAGTTATAACGGTAAATAGCGGGGAGGAAGAAAATATAATTTTAGTAAACCAAAAGGCTGCAGCAGGCTATCCCCATAACGTTCAAGATGTAGAGTGGTACCAACAATTACCAGCTTTTGATATTCCTTTACCCGAATTTAGAAATGCCTCTTATCGCGGTTTTCAGGTAGAAGGAGATAGTATGATGCCTAACTTACGCCCAGGAGAATGGGTTTTAGGAAAAGGAATTCCAAGTATTACAGAAATTAGCAACAACAAGATCTATGTGGTTGTATTATATGATTCGGTTCTTGTAAAAAAGATAAAAAAACTGGACGACCCTTTTAAAGTAGTACTTATCTCTATTAATGAAGAATATGCTCCTGTAGAAGTTAAAATAAATGATATCCAGGAATTGTGGCAAGTAAATAGCAAGCTTACATTTAGTATAGATGCCACCTCAGAAAGTGGCTTGCTTAGACAACTACAAGAATCTATGGAAGAATTAAAAAGTGAATTTAAAACTTTTAAGCATTAAAAAAAATCCATCTTGGTTAGAGATGGATTTTTAAATATTTTAGTTGATTTATAATGCTAATCTACAGCATCTTCAACATCATCAGCTACCTTCTCAATACCAGATTTTTCTTCTCGGCAAGAGGTTAACACAATACTAGAAGTAAAGGTTAGCGCTAATAAAAAAACAATTTTTTTCATAATTTAAAGTTTAGTGGTTGTTTTAAAACACCAAATCATTTCTAATTACAGTGTTCCTAATTATTTAAAATGCTTGCTTATTGCTGCTATATTAGCACAATAAATTACATATCGTCTGTTCCTTCAACCTCAGCTTCAACTTCGTTAGCTGCATTTTCTACCGCATCACCAGTTTCATTAGCTGCATTTTCAATAGCATCTCCGGTATCATCCACTGCATCTTCTAAGTCGTCACCTACATCATCCATGTCATCCATATCATCACTCATTTCCATATTGTCACTTTCTTTTTTTGTGTCTCTACATGAAGTGAAAAATGCGGTAAGTGTAAAAGCCGTTGCTAATACTAAAATTGATTTTCTCATAAGTTTAATTTTATAGTTATTGGTTTGTCTAGTAAATATCTCTATAAATATTAATAAAAAAGTATAAGATCCTAATTTCAAATAAAATTGATTTAATTAATTGTCGTCACCTATTTCATCAATTCTTTTATCTACCTCTTTGTTAACTTCCTTATCAACCTCTTGTGCCGTTCTCTCCAGAATCCCTTTACGCTCCTCTACAGGTTCAGCTTTTTCGGTTTCAACTCTAACTTCTTTTACAATAACCGTTTCCTTTTCTGCAGTATCCCTACAAGAAATAAGCGTTGTTGCACCTGTTAAAATCAAAGCTGTCAAATAAATAACTCGTTTCATATAGTTTTAGTTTGTATTATAATTTAATCTTCGAAATTACTGTTTAATTAAATGAAGCGCTTATATTTTTAGAATATTTTAGTAAAAAGTTCATGCAAATAGAAAAATGAAGTTAATTTCTATGAATTTTAACAAAAAAAAATTCAGATAATCACAAATCATTTCCGTAGCTCCAATGTTTTCTCGAATATATTTTCTTGAAATACTACCCGTTTGCAGTCGAAATTCAGTGTCGTTTATCAACTTATTAAGGATTAAGATGAGTTCATGTTTAGAATTCACAGCATATAAACCTTTGAGAGCCTTCAATTGAATAGCCTCTGGAAACTTATTAAAATTAGTCCCTGTAATAATCGGAATCCCAAATGTTGCGGGTTCTAAAATATTATGAAGCCCAGTGGTGCCAAATGCCCCACCCACGTAAGCAATATCTGCATAACTATAGATCTTTGTTAATAGACCTATTGTATCTATAAATAATACTTTAGCATCTGACAAATGTTTTCCCTCTTTTTCTGAAAAGAGAACAGATGGAACTGAAATACTTTTCTGAAAAGCCCTGATCCGATCTCGGTCTATAGTATGCGGTGCAATAATAATTTTGACATCCAAGTTGTTTTGCATTATGAATTCCTTCAGAAGCGATTCGTCTTCTGGCCAAGTACTTCCGGCAATAATACATAATTTATTATCTAAAAATTCTTCAATAAAATCTAATGTGTTATTTAGCTGAAGTTGATTTGCAACCCTATCAAATCTTGTATCGCCACTAACACTAACATTATTAAATCCTATAGAATTAAGCAATGACTTAGATTTTTCATTCTGAACAAAAAAATGACTGAAGGCTTCCAAAGGTTTTTTAAACCAGCTATTGTTCATTTTAAAAAAAAGTTGATCTTCTCTGAATCCGCCAGACACCAATACTGTTTGAATATCTCTTCTGTTAAGTTCATTTAAAATATTTGGCCAGAATTCATATTTCACAAAAATCGCAAGTTCAGGATGTAGAAGATCTAAAAATGAGTTTGCATTCTCAACTGTATCTAAGGGGAGATAAACAACAACATCTGCAAGGGGTGAGTTTTTCTTGATCTCATAACCCGATGGAGAATAGAAACTTACTACAATTTTATAAGTAGGAAATAGCTCTTTAACCTTTTCCATTACAGGCACTCCTTGCTCATATTCTCCCAGAGAAGCCATATGAAACCAAATAACCCGATCGTCTTTATTAATTTGAGATATTAAAATTGGAAAAGTATTCTTTCTTCCCTCAACAAATAATTTCATTTTAGGATTGAAAAATTTTGAAATTGGCAGCAGTTTTTCAGCCAACCAGATCAATATGTTATAAAGTGTTTGCAAGCTTTTTAATTTGAATGCTAAAATACCTCTTTCCTAAAAATTGCATTGGTGGAAGGGGCTATATTTTGTATTTTCGTGGCACTTCAAGAAAAATTAGATGAAAAAGATACAAATGGTTGACCTTCAAGGTCAATATGACTCCATAAAAGACCAAATTAACAACTCTCTTCAGGAAATAATGAATACTTCGGCATTCATAAATGGTCCTGAAGTCCAAAATTTTCAAAAGGAGCTGGAAGAATATTTAGGTGTTAAGCATGTTATTCCTTGTGCAAATGGAACAGATGCGCTTCAAATAGCCATGATGGGACTTGGATTAAAACCCGGAGATGAAGTGATCACTGCCGATTTTACTTTCGCAGCCACTGTAGAGGTTATTGCATTATTGCAATTAACACCAGTGCTAGTAGATGTAGATCCGGAAACTTTTAATATTGATCCAGAAGCAATTAAAAAAGCAATTACTCCAAAAACAAAAGCAATTGTTCCTGTTCATCTTTTTGGCCAAACCGCAGATATGAATGCAATTATGGAGATAGCCAAAGCTCATGATCTTTTTGTGATCGAGGATAACGCCCAAGCTATTGGTGCAGATTTTCACTCTAAAGAAGCCAAGACATACAAAACAGGGACTATTGGACATGTTGGATCTACTTCATTTTTCCCCTCAAAAAACTTAGGTTGTTATGGAGATGGCGGAGCTATTTTCACCAATGATGATGATTTAGCCCATACTTTGCGAGGAGTGGTGAATCATGGAATGTATGAACGTTACCACCATGACGTAGTAGGAGTGAATTCTAGATTGGATAGTTTTCAGGCAGCAGTACTTCGTGCAAAATTACCAAAACTAGATATTTATAATGAAGCAAGAAAAGCAGCTGCTTTTAGATATAATGATGCGTTTAAAGATCAAAAGCATATTAAAACCCCATTGAGATCTGGAGATTGTGATACGCATGTATTTCATCAATACACCTTAAAGATCACAAACGGGAAAAGAGATGCTTTGGTAAAACACCTAAATGAAAATAATATTCCTTGTGGAGTGTATTACCCAATTCCTTTACACAACCAAAAAGCATATAAAGACGCTAGATATAACGAAGCAGATTTTCCGGTAACCAATCAATTAGTAAAAGAAGTGATCTCTTTACCTATGCATACGGAGTTAGATACTGACCAAATTGATCATATCACAAAAACGATTATTGAATTTGTAAATAATTAAGACGAGTCTATGAAAAAATTAATATCGATACTATGCGGAGTTGTATTCGCTTCAACTGTAAATGCTCAGGATATTTATATCCAAAGCGGAAAAATAGTAGACACAAAAAATGGGAAGATTCTCACTGAGAAAACTATTATTGTTTCTGGAGAAAGGATTAAAAGTGTGGAAGATGGATATATTCAGCCAAAAAATGAAGGCGATACTTTAATAGATCTTCGTGAAATGACTGTTCTGCCTGGATTAACAGATATGCATGTGCATATGGAAGAAGAATCTAATCTCGGAGCTTATTTGGAGCCATTTACTTTAAATGATGCAGATGTATCTTTTAATTCTGTGAACTTCGCGAAAGTAACCCTCATGGCAGGCTTTACAACTGTAAGAGATCTTGGTGGAAGCGGTGTAAATATTGCTTTAAGAAATGCCATAAATAAAAAGAAAGTAGTTGGCCCCAGAATTTTTACTGCAGGTAAATCCCTAGCAACAACAGGAGGCCATGCAGATCCAACTAATGGATTTAACCGAGAATTAATGGGAGATCCGGGACCAAAAGAAGGAGTGGTAAATGGACCAGAAGATGCTAAGAAAGCAGTGAGACAGCGCTATAAAAATGGTGCAGATCTTATTAAGATTACAGCAACTGGAGGAGTTCTAAGTGTAGCAAAATCAAGCTCCAATCCCCAGTTTTCTATTGAAGAAATAAAAGCAATTACAGAAACCGCAAAAGATTACGGATTTCATGTAGCTGCACATGCTCATGGAGACGAGGGAATGCAACGCGCAGTTAAAGGTGGCGTAAAAACAATAGAACATGGCACTCTAATGAGTGAACAAACCATGGATCTCATGAAAGAATATGATGCCTATCTAGTTCCTACAATTACCGCAGGAAAAGAAGTTTCAGAAAAGGCGAAGATTGAAGGATATTATCCAGAGATCATCGTTCCAAAAGCTTTGGAAATAGGACCTAAAATTCAGAATACTTTCAGCAAAGCATATAAGAGAGGTGTTAAAATTGCTTTTGGTACCGATGCCGGAGTTTATCCACATGGTGAGAACGGTAAAGAATTCGGGTTCATGGTAGAAGCTGGGATGCCAGCAATGATAGCAATTCAAAGCGCAACTATCACTCCTGCGCTTATTTTAAATATGGCCAATGAATCTGGACAAATAGCAACTGGTTTTTTTGCTGATATTATTGCTGTAAAAGAAGATCCAACCCAAAATATTAAAACATTAGAAGATGTAAGGTTTGTGATGAAAGAAGGAAAGGTTTATAAAAATTAAGCAACTCTTTTTTATATAAATAAAAAGCCTTGATCTAAGATCAAGGCTTTTTATTTATATAATTATTCAGAATCGATTATACTTCTGCAGAACTAGTTCTAACAGTTCTATCTATTTTCTTCACCAATCCTTGTAATACTTTACCAGGACCAACTTCAATAAATTCTGTTGCGCCGTCGGCTATCATATTTTTAACAGAATGTGTCCATTTTACTGGTGCTGTTAATTGGAACACTAAATTCTTCTTGACCTCTTCTGGATCTATTACCGCGAACGTACTTACATTCTGATAAATTGGACAGCTGGGAGTGCTAAAAATTGTTGCCTCAATCGCCTCTGCCAATTCTTTCCTAGCTGGCTCCATTAGAGGAGAGTGAAAAGCTCCTCCCACAGGAAGTATTAGTGCTCGTTTAGCGCCTCTTTCTTTCAATACCTCACATGCTTTCTCTACTGCAGCTAAATCTCCTGAAATCACCAATTGTCCTGGGCAGTTGAAATTTGCAGCGACTACTGTTCCTTCAATTTCAGCACATATAGCTTCTACTAATTCATCTTCCATTCCTAATACGGCTGCCATAGTAGATGGCTCTAATTCACAAGCCACTTGCATCGCTAAAGCGCGTTTATATACTAATTTTAAAGCAGCTTCAAACTCCAATGTATTATTTGCCACTAAAGCAGATATTTCACCAAGCGAGTGTCCTGCAACCATATCTGGCTTAAATGAATCTCCCATCAACTTACTCATGATCACCGAATGCAAAAATATTGCGGGCTGTGTAACTTTGGTTTGCTTAAGATCTTCAGCAGACCCCTGAAACATGATATCTGTAATTCGAAACCCTAAAATATCATTTGCTTTTTCAAATAATTCTTGTGCTTCTGGATACTTATCATAAAGATCTAAACCCATTCCTGTAAATTGCGCTCCTTGTCCAGGAAATATATATGCTTTCATATTTTCATTTTAATAGCGCTAAAATAGAGATAAAAAAAAAGACCTCATAACTTATATGTTAGAGGTCTTTTTTATAAATATATGTGTTTATAGGTTCAATTTTCCTTTTTCTCCTACATCTGCTTTATCTCCGGTAATGGTAGCCATTCCCTTTTTAAACAAGGCTATATATTTATTTTGTTTTGTATCCCAATAATACGCTTGACTTGGCGCAAATTTTATGGCAGTGATGTTCGGATCGTTTTTATCTTCGAACCATGCATCATCACTTTTACTGTAAAGATCATGGATAATACCTTTATCTGAATGAATGGTTGCCGAACCATAAATACTGATAAATTCCATATCGGAATTATCGCTATACAAAAGTTGTGTTTTTGAATCTTTCGAAATATTGGAGTTATGCTCGCTTTTCTTCCCGCTTAGGAACCAAATGTTGCCAGCTTCATCAACTTTTTTGGTAGACATAGGAATTGCGCTAATTGGCTTAGAATTCAAATCGGTTAGCATCATGCAAAAATCGATATCTTCCACCAATTCTCTCATTTTCTTTAATGCTTCCGTATTATTTAAGTTTTCTGTGCTCATCTTTTTTTATTTGCAAGATACCAAGCAAACGAAATCTAATGAATTAAGAAACAGCCAATTCTTAGGCTAATTTTGTTAAAAATTGTGAAAATATTCAAATAATCATAATTGTTTCTGAAAAGACAAAAGCTTTTATCTAGTAAGTGAAGCGAGAGAAATTTATAAATAATTATCGACGGACGTAAGTCAGGTAGGTAAAAGCATATTTGTGTCTTTCGTCTTTTTCGTGAAACTCTTCCTTTTCAAGAACCCAGATCTTTTCATCGATCTCTGGGAAATAAGTATCTGCTTTAAAAGTTCCGTGAACCCGGGTAAGTTCCATCTTGTCGGCTACATCCATCGCCAACTTATATATTTCGC
Source organism: Gillisia sp. JM1 (assembly GCF_000424645.1). Classification (NCBI taxonomy): domain Bacteria; kingdom Pseudomonadati; phylum Bacteroidota; class Flavobacteriia; order Flavobacteriales; family Flavobacteriaceae; genus Gillisia; species Gillisia sp. JM1. The sequence continues at coordinate 738,712 of NZ_KE384218.1, read as the reverse complement.
CACCTCCAATAACGAAGGGCTGAGGATCTCCCTTGCTAAATTCTATAGCACGTTCCAAGGAATGTACCGTTACAATCCCCTCTTTTTTGAAATTTTCTTTTCTCGTGATTACCACATGTGTTCTATCTGGTAATGGCTGCGGAAAAGTATCAAAAGTCTTTCGACCCATTATTATATGGTGCCCTGTAGTGAGTTTTTTAAATCGCTTAAAATCATCTGGCAGATGCCATACCAAACCACTATCCTTTCCAAGTTCATTATTCTCTCCTGCAGCTGCAATAATTGTTAGCATAGTATTAATAGTTTTTGTCTGTTGTCTTTGGTTCAATAATTCTAGGTTCAGTACTATCTGTAATTATAGGGTTTTCCAGCTCCTTAGATAATGGATAATCACGATCTACTTTATGCTGAAGCTCAGCAATCCGCTCTTTTTGTCTTGCAACTAATTTTTCTAATTGCTTTTGCTCCCATTCTTTACCCATAAAACTGCTAGTTACCCAAACATTTATAACATGAATAAAAAAGAAAAAAGACCAGGCTAAAATTGCCCAAACAAACCAATTATAGCCTAACGGCATAAAATCTTCCTGATAGCCAATCACCACATTTAGAACTATTAACAACACAGCACCTACCAAAAAAATCACGAAATGCTGAAACAATCTTTTTTTCTGAAGTGCTCTAGCTCGAGCATTTTCATATAACTGGCGTTGATCTGTATCTAGTTTAGAAGTGTTTTTCTTTTTAGAAAACATAATAAGAGGTACTTTAGTGTTTACCAAATTTACAGAATTTTTGGTTTATTGTTAAAATGCTTATGAAGAATTTAAGAAAAGCCTTTCCTGTCCTACGCCAATATGTATATTTAAATAATGCTTCCTGCGGATTATTATCTGAAAAGGTATTCGAATATCGCCAGGATCATGATCTGGATCTGCTTATTTCGGGCAGTGTTTTTAGAGATAAACAAGGAGAGATCTTAGAGAAGGTTCGTGAGACGGTGGGAGATTTTTTTAATTGCGCACCCAACAGAGTTGGCTTAATTCATAATTTTTCAAGCGGATTCAATACGCTTTTAGAGGGTACAGACAAATCAAGTAAGATTCTTTTATTAAAAGAAGACTATCCTTCTATAAATTGGGCGGTGTACTCCAGAGAGTTTGATGTTTGCTATGCGAAAATCGATGAGGATTTAGAAAAAAACATAGAGAATGCACTTACAGAAAATAGACCAGACCTGTTTTGCTTTAGCATTGTTCAGTATGAAAATGGAATAAAATTACAAACCGCTTTTTTGAAGGAAATGAAAGAAAAATTTCCTGACACACTTTTCGTGGCAGATGGAACTCAGTTTATTGGAACTGAAAGATTCGATTTTGATGCATCTAAAATAGATGTTGTAATTGCAAGTGGTTATAAATGGATGAATGCAGGTTATGGGAATGCAATTATGTTGTTTCAAGAAGATGTACCTAAGAAAATAAACCCTAAAAGCTTCGGATTTAATTCTTTACAAGGAAAATATAAAGCTCATGAAGGGAATTTTCTTGGGAAATTTGAACCAGGACATCAAGATACCTTAAATTTTGGTAGTGCAATGGCTGCTATAAAATTCATAAACTCCGTTGGAATAGATCTAATTGAAGAACGGATTAAATTCTTATCTAAAAAGGCTAAAGAAGAATTTGAAAAACTCGGTTTACTAGAGGAAGCCGTAGTAAAAAGAACCCAGCATTCTTCTATTTTTAATATTGGAGGGGATGCTAAACTCCTTCAGTTCTTAAACAATAAAAATATTATAGCTTCCCTAAAGAACCCGGGGGTTCGAGTAAGTTTCCATTATTTTAATACCGAAGAAGAAATTGACCTTTTGGTAACTGCGCTAAAGGAATATCATCAAAAGTAGTTATTCTGTCACCTTGATCTCTTTCCAGAAAGCCACATAATTTTCAATTGGTTTTGCAGCATGGCTGGCTTGGGGATAATACCAAGCTGAGTCTTTATTGGTTTTTCCATCCACTTCCACATTATAGTAAGACGCTTCTCCTTTCCAAGGGCACCTAGAAGTAGTGTTGCTGGGTTTGAAATATTCAGACTTTATAGATTCTTGTGGAAAATAGTGATTGTTTTCCACCACTTTTGTATCGTTACTTTCTGCGATTATAGTATCATTCCAAATAGCTTTCATATTAAATAATTTTAATTCTTATTATTATGTCCGTTTTACGTCCAGAAACACAACAGTCCATCTCGTCTCCCTGTCCTAGGCCACCAAGAGTTTTCAGGTCTTTTCCAGATTTCACTGGGATGATGAAACAATTCCGATAGTTATCAGAACAGTATGACGTAAAACCTAAATATAGTTAGTTGAATGTAATTCCTAGCAAAAAAACTGACAATCAGTTCTTATTTATTCTAATTCAAAAATTTACTTTTTTCTGAAAATATAATTCTTGTAAAAATCTTTTTCATCTGCAAAAGAATCAGTAACCTTAAGTTCTGCCTGGCTGGCAAGCCACTCCACGATCATATCATCATATTTTTGGGAGATCTCGGTGTGTATACTTTCCCAAGCCTCAAAATTCACTTTAAGAGCTAGATTATTAATAGTTACCTTCTGCTTTTCTTTACTAATTAAAAAGCTCTTAGCAGTACCGGTTTCAGGATTATAAGTTTCCCAGTGAAAAAAGGATTCAAGATCAAAATTCCCATCCAATTCGCTATTTATTCTTTCTAATACATTCTTATTAAAAGCCTCAGTAACACCCGTTGGGTCATTATAGGCGTCTAAAATAGTTTGAGGATTCTTCTTCTGATCGAAGCCCATAAAAAGCATGTCATCTGGACTCATAGCCTCTTGTATCTGTTTCAGGAAATCTATTGCATCCTTATGAAGGAGGTTTCCAATATTAGACCCTAAGACTAGGATGACTTTTTTTCGGGAGTTATAATCGGATAAACGCCCTAAGGTTTTAAAATAGGTTCCTTGTTGAGGTTTCACAGAAAGAGATGGCAGTTCTTTTTTAAGAGATTCCTCTAATTCATCTAATGCATTCTGGCTGATATCTACAGGCAAATAATCGAAATCTATCTTTTTATCTGTGAGATATCTCAATAATAATTTGGTCTTCTTTCCATCCCCTGCTCCAAGTTCAATAAGATCGAAACCATTAGATCCCGTAAATGCATCAGCAATTTCCTGAGTATTGGTTGCTAAAATATTATACTCACAATTAGTGAGATAATATTCCGGCAAATTCATGATGTCCTGAAATAACTTATCCCCTTTTTTGTCGTAAAAATATTTAGACGATAAATGCTTTGGATAACTAGTTAAACCAGAATATATATCTTCCTCGAAAGCAGAAGTGAAGCGCGTTTTTGTGTTATTTTTCATGTATTAGAAGTTGAATTATTTGGCCAGTCTTACACCGGTAAATTGCCATCTTAAATGTGGGTGAAAAAAGTTTCTGTAGGTAGCACGAGTATGATTTGCAGAAGTAGCAACAGATCCTCCCCGAAGCACTTTTTGATTTACCATAAATTTACCGTTGTATTCTCCCAAAGCACCATCTGCTTTTTTATAATTAGGATATGGATTATAAGAGCTTTCTGTCCATTCCCAGCGGCTTCCCCATTTGAATTTCTCTTGTGCAACTTCCCATTCAAATTCTGTAGGTAATCGCATACTTTTCCACTGCGCAAAAGCAAAGGCTTCATAATAGGAAATATGGACTAAAGGAGCCTCAAGATCTAAATCTTGTAATCCACTTAAGGTATATTGTTTCCAACTACCATCTACATAATGCCAATAAGAAGGAGCTGAAATTTTTTCTATATTTATCCAATCCCAAGCCTCCGCGTGCCATAATAACACATCTTGATAGCCTTTATCTTTTATAAATTCTAAATATTCTCCATTAGTGACCAATTTATTAGAGAGTTGAAATTGATTCAAATAGACCTTATGTCTACCTATTTCATTATCATAAAAGAAGGAATCTCCCTCATGCCCTATTTCATAAACACCTTCAGGAATAGTTATCCATTCTTGCTGAAATTCCTGTACAGAATTTTCTTCAAAAGTCTCCTTATAAATAGGCAATAATGGGTTGTTTCCTAGAATGTACTTAATATCTGTTAGCAATAATTCTTGATGCTGCTTTTCGTGATGGCAACCTATTTCCATCACATCCAAAAGCTCTTCTGAAAAATTTGTAGAATTATTAAAAAGAGCTGAAATAGCTTTGGTCACATAAGAACGGTATTCATAAATCCAAGCTACTGTTGGGCGAGATAAATTCCCCCTATCGGTTCTCACCACCTTATCCCCTACACTTTCGTAATAACTATTAAAAACGAAAGCAGAATTTTCATCAAACAACTTATAGTCTTTCTGATATTTCTTCAGAACAAATTCTTCAAAAAACCAAGTAGTATGACCTAAATGCCATTTTGGAGGCGAGACATCTACTATAGGCTGCACCACATAATCCTCAATTTCCAAGGGAGCACAAATAATTTCGGTTTGCGTTCTTGTTTCAGTAAAAAGTTGAAATAAATTTTCTTTTGAGATCATAGGTCAGATGGTAACATAAGGCTACCATCCAAAGTTACAATTTTTTAGGAATGAGTGAAATCAATGTGAGTTAAGGAGAAGTTAAAGTCAGATGCCTCATCGCGCGTTGATGAGAGATAAATTCAAAAAAACCAATTTACAAGCTAAGCTGATGTTTTTTATTGGAAAAGCTCAAAGAGGTACTAAAAATTAAACGGCATCTTATATTTGACTTCGATTTTTTTTCCGCCTCTATTCCCAGGTTTCATAACAGGAAATAATTTAGTGATACGCACAGCCTCTTGATTCACCAATTTCTCAGAGCCTTCAGCAGAAACTTTGCATACTTTTCCGTTTACATCTATATAAAATGTGATTACAGATTTTCCTCTAACGATCTTTCCGTTAGCATCCTTTGGATATTTAAAGTTAGATTTAACATGCTTGGCAAGTTGCTTATTAAAGCAATCCTCTGCAGAAAGTTCACTCTTCTCACAGCCAGGCCAAACCGAACCAATATCTTTCATAGTGATGGTGTTTCCTTTAACTGTAACTCCTTCTTGGGCTTGGGAAGCTGTGGTAAACAAAATTAATGCGGCAATAAAAAGTAAATTTTTCATAAGTAGGTATTTTTAAATCCGAGTAACAATCACCTTATTTTTTGGGCAGGCCTCAATAGATTAAACCCTCGATGAGGGTTAAACCGCAACTTTTCCTTTTATGTGAGGATGCGGATCATAATTTTCAAGGCTGAAATCTTCAAACTTGAAATCAAAAATATCTTTCACTTCGGGATTGATTCTAATTTGGGGTAAGGCTCTTAGATCTCTGCTTAACTGAAGTTCCAGCTGCTCGATATGATTATTATAAATATGAGCGTCACCAAAGGTATGAATAAAATCCCCGGCTTCGTAACCACAAACTTGCGCTACCATCATTGTAAACAAAGCGTAGGAAGCAATATTAAAAGGAACTCCAAGAAAAATATCGGCACTGCGCTGATAAAGCTGACAAGATAACTTGCCATCTGCCACATAAAATTGAAAAAATGCATGACAGGGTGGTAAAGCTGCTTTCCCGTTAGCAACATTTTCTGAAAAAGATTTAGATGTATCTGGCAAAACCGAAGGATTCCAAGCAGAAACTAACATTCTTCGACTATTCGGATTATTTTTTAAAGTAGCTATTAATTCCTTGATCTGGTCTATATCTTCATTATCCCAGTTCCGCCATTGGTGACCATACACTGGTCCAAGATCTCCATTCTCATCGGCCCAATCATTCCATATTCGAACTCCATTTTCCTTTAAATACTCAATATTGGTATCCCCATTTAAGAACCAAAGCAATTCATAAACAATAGATTTAAGATGGAGTTTCTTGGTTGTCACCATTGGAAATCCTTTACTTAGGTCAAATCGCATCTGGTATCCAAACACGCTTTTTGTACCTGTTCCTGTTCTATCTCCTTTTTGAGTTCCGTTTTCTAAAACATGTTTTACCAAGTCTTGATATTGTTGCATAATCTACACTTTTTAAGATCCGCCTAAATTACTGAATTGATTAGATTTTCAAATTTAGATTTGCCTTAGAATTATGAATAGTTATTAACGCCCCAATTAAAACTGGTTGTAAGTATCGAAAATAAAATTTCTAAACTTTTGTTAATTAAAAAAGCATAAAGTAAGACTTAGGGCTTTGCTTTAGGTACGGCCGTTTTTATATGATTTATAATCCCTTTTGAGAACCTTACTCCTTTCGTAAAAACATTTTTTCAGAAGATAAGTAAGAGTAAATAACTAAAGATAGTCTCGTAATATTATAAGCTAATCCTCTTCAGTATTCTTGGCATGATGATCCGCATGATATGCTCCCCTTTCTCCCATCGGTTTTTGCTCGCCTACCGTTGTATCGAACATAGTTTGGTGCTCTATTTCTGAATTTATTTCTGCACCCATTAATACGATAAAAGCGGTTAGGAATAACCATAGCATGAGTATAATAACGGCAGCAAAACTGCCATAGAGATCATCGTAACTACCAAAGTTTTTAACATACCATGAAAACAGAAGGGAGCCTGCTAACCAGAATATAGTTCCTAAAATCGCGCCTGGGCTCACCCACGCAAATCTTGGATTGGAGCGGTTCGGTGCAATTTTGTAAACCATACTTAAACTTAGAATAAGAATAATACCAAGGACAACCCATCGGGACCACCCCAGAATACCCTCTATTTGCTTTGGCAATCCTACTTTTTCAATTAGAATTGGAAAGAAAATTATAAACAATAAACTAATCAATCCCAATACCACTGCTCCAAGAGTAAAGATTAGCGTAATAAGGTTCTTTTTGATAATATTCCTTTGATCCAGCTCATTATAGGCAATATTTACCCCTTCAAAAAGAGCGTTGGTTCCTCTGTTGGCACTCCATAAACTTATTGCTATACTAACGGTTAATCCCCAGCCAATTTCCTTTTTAGATTGCTCCAATACAGGTTGCAGAATATTGATAATCATTCCATAGGCCTGTTCAGGCAAGATTGTACTGAGTCTTGAAATTTGTTCCTGAATTTGTGAAGTTTCTAAAACCAGGCTATAAACCGAAATGGCTGCAACAATAGTTGGAAATAATGCCAAGAAAAAATAGAAAGCTACCCCGGCAGACACTATCTGAACATGATCTCTCTTTATCTCGGAAAATACCCTTTTCCCAATATCTAGCCACCCGGCAAGCGGAATATGATGTGGCTTTTCAGCTTCATACCCCCTATTTTTTATTTTCTTTTCCTTTTTTTCCATAGATATAAATATTTATACTGAATCGATAAATCCAATTATAAAATAACATGGTTTAAGATAGAAATAAATAAAGCTATAAAGAAAATGAAATTATAAATTTTTCTAAAACTTACTGTAATTTATGATTTTACCCAATAATCATCCCGGCAATAGTTGCCGATAAAAGCGATGCAATGGTTCCACCTAGTAAGGCTTTCATACCAAATTCTGAAAGCACCTTTCGCTGTCCTGGGGCTAAAGATCCAATTCCTCCAATTTGGATTCCAATGGAAGCAAAATTAGCAAATCCACAAAGCATATAAGTAGCCATGATCACCGATTTTTCATAGTTTAAACTCAAGGCATTCATTGGATTCTTAAGATCTGCCAACTGTATATAACCTACAAATTCACTGGCCGCTAGCTTAATTCCAAGCAATTGCCCCATAAGCATCATATCTTCCTTTGCAACCCCAATAAGCCACATTAAAGGAGCGAAAATGGTTCCAAGTATAGATTCTAAAGAGAACTTATCATAAGGAGTATAATCTGCCATTACCGAGTTAAGAGTAGTAATTCCCCCAATCCAACCTAGCAGGTAGTTTATCATAGCTATAAAAGCAATAAACACTAGTAACATAGCAGCCACGTTTGCAGCAAGTTTAAGACCTTCTGTAGTTCCATTTGCGATTGCATCTAAAATATTAGATCCAATTTTTTCTGAAGAAACCTCCACATTTGTATTAATAGCTTCAATTTGAGGATATAATATCTTGGAAATCACAATAGCTCCTGGCGCTGCCATTACAGAAGCTGCCAGTAAATGTGTTGCGAATTGTAGTCTAAGTTCAGGATCATTTCCCCCCAGAAAACCTATATAAGCTGCCAGCACTCCACCTGCAACAGTAGCCATACCACCAATCATAACCAGCAACATTTCTGAACGGTTCATTCGTTCCAAATATGCTTTGATCATTAAAGGAGCTTCGGTTTGTCCTAAAAAGATGTTTCCGGCAACACTCAAACTTTCAGCTCCGGAAATCCCCATGATTCTGGTTAGCACCTTAGCCATTCCTTTTACTACAATTTGAATAATTCCTAAGTAAAACAATACTGAAGTTAATGCCGAAAAGAATATGATTGTTGGTAATACTTGGAATAAAAATATAAATCCAAAACTATCTATATCCATCATTCCACCTAATAAGAACTCACTTCCAGCTCTTGTAAAATCAAGGATCAATACAAAGATCCCACCAACAAATTCGAATATATTTTTTACCAATGTGATTTTTAAAACTCCAATTGCGAGTAACATCTGTGCTCCTAATCCAATAAGAACTGTCTTCCAGTTAATAGATCTTCTGCTGCTGCTAAATAAGAAAGCAATTAGCAATAGCGAAGCCATTCCTAAAAGACCTCTAGAAACACTTTTAAAAGAGATCCCGGCACTAGGAATCATTTGTTTATCTGTACTAACAGGGATAACCTCTTCTATTAACAAAGGGGTTTCACTAAATGTATAAGTGTTTGAGTTATCTGATAACTGAAGAGAGCCTTCAGTTAATTCAGCTATTCTAAATTTCTTTATAGAATCTCCGGCAGGTTGATTATAAAAGAAAACCAACAGATTATTTTGGTACAAATAATCTCCTTGTGCTTTTATCTCTTCTTCAGAATTAATGGTAAAACGCCCATCTTGAAGGGTCATTTTATCATCAGATGCGAATCCAGAAAGAGTTTGAGTACTATCTTTTACAGACTGAAATGTCCAGGATTTTGAAATTGTTTGGGAATGGGCAGTAATAATTCCGAATAAAACAAAGAACAGGCAACACCAGTATTTCTTCATAAATAACTACTTATTTTCTTTTGGAGATCTCATCTCTAATTCTGGCCGCCTTTTCATAATCTTCGCTTTTAACTGCTTGAGTGAGTAGATCTTCAAGTTCAATCAAGGACATTTTTTTATAATCTGAGCCTTCAGGCTCAATATTTTCTGAAAGTATATCATCTATTTCTGCTTGTTCTTTTGCTGTAGATGGAGTTAAGGATCCAGATTCTCCTTTCAAGAATATTCCTGCTTTATCCAAGATGTTTTTATAAGTAAAAATTGGGGCATCAAACCTTAAGGCCAACGCAATAGCATCACTAGTACGGGCATCTATAACCTCTTCAATTTTATCTCTTTCACAAATTAAGCTAGAATAAAACACACCATCCACTAATTTGTGAATGATCACTTGTTTAATATTGATCGTATATCTGTCGCAAAAGTTCTTGAATAGATCGTGTGTAAGAGGTCGCGGAGGTTTGATTTCCTTTTCTAGCGCAATGGCTATAGACTGTGCCTCAAAGGCTCCAATAACGATAGGGAGTTTTCTATCCCCGCCCACTTCACTTAAAATAAGTGCATAGGCGCCGTTTTGGGTTTGACTGTAAGATATTCCTTTTATATTAAGGCGTATTAGGCTCATATACCAATAATTGAAAAGGGCTTTCTAAATAAGGACAAAATACCAGATTTAGAAAGCCCTTTTAATGCTCGCAAGTTAAAAAAATTATGCGTTTTTAGCTTTAAATTCTTTTAGTTTTTCATTTAGCTTCGGTACAATTTCAAAGGCATCACCAACAACTCCATAATCTGCAGCCTTAAAAAATGGCGCTTCCGGATCATTATTGATAACAACTTTCACTTTAGAAGAGTTAATACCTGCCAAATGTTGGATAGCACCAGAAATTCCAATTGCTATATATAAGTTTGAAGCAACAGGCTTCCCTGTTTGCCCAACGTGCTCACTATGAGGTCTCCAACCCAAATCACTCACCGGCTTAGAACATGCTGTTGCAGCACCTAATGTTTCAGCAAGATCTTCGATCATTCCCCAGTTCTCTGGACCTTTAAGCCCTCTACCGCCAGAAACCACAATCTCTGCATCTGCAATAGTCACTTTATCTTTTGCTTTATCTACATTGGTAACATTTACTGAAAAATCTTCTTCAGATAAATTTGGAGAAAAATCTTCTGCAGTTGCTGCTCCTTCAACTTCTTTTAAACCGAAGGCATTTTTAGAAACTCCTACTACCTTAATATCTGTACTTATTTTTGTGAAATTGAATGCTTTATTTGTAAAAGCTGTTCTCTTCACAACAAAAGGGCTAGCACTTTCTGGAATAGAAACTACGTTAGACGCATATCCAGCATTTAAATGCACTGCTAAAAGTGGCGCTAGGTATTTAGTGTCTGCACTCTGACTTACAACTACCACTTTAGAGTCTTCCTTGTCTGCTGCTTGCTTTAATGCATCGGCATAAGCTTCGGCATTAAAGTCTTTTAATTTTGAATTATTGATCTTCAAAACCTTGTCTACTCCGTAAGTTCCAAGTTCCGAAACATCTTCAGCATTAAATGTTACTCCTGTTACAGTAGTCCCAAGCATTTGAGCAACTTCTTTTGCATAGGAAGCTACTTCTAATGATGCTTTTTTAAACTTTCCTTCTTCTGATTCTATATAAGCTAAAACTGACATGTTTTTTATTTTTATTTGTTGTGGATATTAAATCTTTAACTCATTTCGGCTTTTCTGAAGCCTTCCATATGTAACTAAATCACTTTAGCTTCATTATGAAGTAATTCGATCAATTCATCTAAATTATCCGATTCTACTAATTTAACAGCACCTTTAGGAGCAGGTTTTTCGAACTTCTCAACTTCAGTTTGGGCTGTAACATCTACAGGCTCTACAACATTTAAAGGTTTCTTTCTAGCCATCATAATTCCTCTCATATTAGGAATTCTTAGATCACTTTCTTCAACCAAACCTTTTTGTCCACCAATAACTAATGGTAATTTAGCGGTAACACTTTCTTTTCCACCGTCAATTTCTCTAACCGCTTTTGCTTCGGTTCCTTCAATTTCAAGTCCGATACAAGTGTTTACAAAATTAGCTTTTAACAAAGCAGCTAACATCCCAGGAACCATCCCTCCGTTGTAATCTATAGACTCACGTCCTGCAATAATAAGATCATATTCACCTTCTTTTGCAACGTTCGCCAGTTGTTTAGCAACTTGAAAACCGTCTGTAGCTGGCGTGTTCACTCTAATTGCATTATCTGCACCAATAGCCAAAGCTTTACGTAAAGTCGGCTCAGTCTCAGCACCGCCAACATTTATTACGTCTACAGTTGCTCCTTGTTTTTCTTTGAACCACATTGCACGGGTAAGACCAAATTCATCATTCGGATTAATTACAAACTGTACTCCATTAGTATCAAACTGAGTATTATTATCTGTAAAGTTAATCTTCGAAGTAGTGTCTGGCACGTGACTTATACACACTAATATTTTCATCTATATTTTCTTTTTAAATAATTTTTTTATCGTGATCACGAAGATAGGGAAATTTATACAGAATTTACTATGCATGCATAACAAATATTTTAGCGGTTAGATGCGCTATAAACTTTTACAATTACTATTTTTGTTTTTTCAAAGCGATACATTTAACAGTATAGATATATAGAATGAAAACAATTCAATTCAGAGAAGCGATTCAGCAGGCCATGAGCGAGGAGATGCGCAAAGACGATACTATTTACTTAATGGGTGAAGAAGTGGCAGAATATAATGGGGCTTACAAAGCATCTAAAGGAATGTTGGATGAATTTGGACCAGATCGCGTTATAGATACTCCTATTTCTGAACTTGGTTTCACCGGAATTGGTATTGGAAGTGCTATGAATGGAAATAGACCTATTATAGAGTTTATGACCTTCAACTTCGCGCTTGTAGGAATAGATCAAATTATCAACAACGCAGCTAAAATGCGCCAGATGAGTGGTGGGCAATTTAATATTCCAATCGTATTTAGAGGGCCAACGGGCTCTGCAGGGCAATTAGGAGCTACCCACTCTCAAGCTTTTGAAAGCTGGTTTGCAAACTGTCCAGGTTTGAAAGTAGTTGTACCTTCCAATCCTTACGATGCAAAAGGCTTATTAAAAGCGGCAATTCGCGACGACGATCCTGTGATCTTTATGGAAAGTGAGCAGATGTACGGAGATAAAGGAGAAGTGCCTGAAGAAGATTATATAGTTCCAATTGGAGTTGCAGATATTAAAAGAGAAGGAACCGATGTTACTATTGTATCTTTTGGAAAGATCATCAAGGAAGCCTACAAAGCAGCAGATGAATTAGAAAAAGATGGAATCTCATGTGAGATCATTGACTTGCGTACCGTAAGACCTTTGGATTATGATGCAATATACAAGTCGGTTAAAAAAACAAATAGATTAGTGATCTTGGAAGAAGCATGGCCGTTCGGAAATGTTGCTACAGAAATTACGTATCAAGTTCAGGAAAATGCATTCGATTACTTGGATGCCCCTATTATAAAAATCAATACGGCAGATACTCCAGCGCCTTATTCTCCAGTCTTATTAAAAAACTGGATACCGAATAGTGAAGATGTTGTTAAAGCTGTGAGAAAGGTGCTTTACAAGTAATCTTATAGACTTATCTTTGAAGCTTCATCTAAACGGTGAAGCTTTTTTTGTGCCCAACTATGAAACAATACCTTTTTTTTACCTGTATTTTATTCACTTTTTTTCAAGGATGGTCACAAACCAGAATTAGCGGAACTGTTGTAGATGAGACAGGTACTCCTATCCCTTTTGCGAATGTTATCTTTTTAAGTTCTTCTGAAGGGACTACCACTAAAGAGAATGGTGATTTCTACATAAAATCTGATCAAGATCAACCTAATGTAGAATTCTCCTATGTAGGATATGAGACTTTGCTAATACCCCTTGAAAAAGGAGATAATTTGAATCTCAAGATCGTTCTGAAAGAAATAACCGAATCTTTGGGTGAGGTAATGGTCTATCAAGGAAAAACTTCTAAAACCAATAATCCTGCTTTGGATATTCTTAGAAAGGTCTGGGAGAACAAAAGACAGAATGGTGTTAAGCAATTCGATCAATACGAATACAGGAAATATGAAAAACTGGAATTCGATCTTAATAAAATAGACAGCGCTTTAATTAATAGTCCCATTTTTAATGGAATGGAATTTATATTTAAAGATCTGGATACTAATAGCGTTACTGGAAAAACCTATTTACCTATTTTTCTTAATGAAGCTGTTTCTAAAATATATGGAGATAAAAAATCTGGTAAAATTAAAGAAAAACTTTTAGGAAATAAGAATTCCGGTTTTAGCAATAATCAGATTTTAATCTCTTCTGTAAAAGATATTTATTCTGAAATAGATATTTACGAGAATTACCTCAAATTTTTTGACAAGAGTTTTGTAAGTCCGCTTTCTACAACTGGAATAAACAATTACAATTATATTCTAACAGACAGCTCTTTTGTTGGCGACAAGTGGTGCTATAGAATAAGATATTATCCAAGGCGAAAAAATGAATTAACCTTTAAAGGAGACTTTTGGGTAAATGACACTACTTGGGCGGTGAAGAAGATCGATCTAGAAATGGCAGAAGACGCCAATGTAAACTGGGTAAAAGGGGTTTATATAGAACAAGAATTTGACGTTTTAAATGATTCTATTTTCTTAATTACTCGAGACTTTTTTCAGGTAGATTTCTCACTTAGAGACAAAGAGTCTGCACGAGGGATCTATGGAAAAAGAACGGTGCTTTATGATAATTATAATTTCAATAATAAAAAACCATTGAAATTTTACGATAACCGAGTTATAGATTTCAAGGAAGAAGTGTATAATCGAGATGATGAATTTTGGAAAAAGAATCGGCTAGAAGAATTAAATGGTGACGAAAGAGGTGTTTATAAAATGCTGGACACCCTGCAAACGGTTCCCGCTTTCAAGCGTTTATATAATTTAACTACTACCCTATCCACAGGATATATAGAATTAGATGGTTTCGATTACGGGCCTATATATGCCACATTAGGATTTAATGATGTAGAAGGCTGGAGAGTTAGAGGTGGCGGAAGAACCTATTTTGACCAGAATGACCCATGGAGAATTGAAGGATATGGAGCTTACGGTTTTAAGGATAAGAAATTCAAATACGGGATCGCAGCTAAAGTATTATTAGACAAAAAATTGAGGATAATTGCCACCGCCGGGAACAGGCGCGATATTGAGCAGTTGGGAACCAGTCTCACTAATACTACCGATGTGCTTGGTAGAAGTTTGGCTTCTTCCTCTTTGATAAATGTAGGTGATAATGATAAGTTAAGTTCCATTAATCTATCTGTAGCAAGCCTGGAAATTGAACCCATTAAAAATTTCACTTTTAGACTAGCTGGATCTTATAGGATCCTTAAGCCGGCATCACCAACTTTTAGTTTGGATTTTTACACAGATGATGCGCTTACACAAATAGATTCAGAAATAAATCAAACCGAAATTTCCACCATTTTCACTTATACCCCAAGAAGAGAAACCACTGGGTATGGGGTAGATAGAAATATTATTAATGGAGATGATTTTCCAACATTTTTCTTGAATTATACTCTGGGAGTAAAAGATATTTTTGAAAGTGATTTTAATTATAAAAAGATACAATTCTTTTATAATCAGCCGTTATTAGTAGGAGGCTTCGGAAGATCTAATGTTAGTTTAGAAACAGGAAAAACCTTTGGCGAAGTTCCACTGGGGCTATTGAGCGTAGTACCTGGAAATCAAACCTATTTCGCTTTATACAACAGTTTTTCACTGCTGAATTTCTACGAATTTGTTACAGATACTTATATAGCAGCACATTTGGAACACAACTTTAATGGAAGATTGTTTTCAAGGATTCCGGGCCTTCGTGACCTTAATTTAAGGGAGATCATTGGAATTCGTGGAGTTTACGGAGAAATTTCAGAAAAGAATAAAAACATAGATGCTTCTGGATTACCGCTTATTGCGCCAGATTCTGAACCTTATTGGGAATATAGTGTAGGTGTTGGGAATATTTTTAAGTTCCTGAGAATAGATGCTCATTTTAGAGGAAATTATTTCGATAATGAAGATGCAAGATCGTTTGGAGTAACCGCTTCATTTGGTTTTCATTTTTAATATGCTCTTTAAGAGTATAAATTACTATATTTGCCGCCTGAAAAATTTGAATAAAAAAGAAAGAAAATGTCAGAGACTTTTGATGTATTGATAGAGATCCCAAAAGGGAGTAGAAACAAATATGAGTATGATTTTGAATTGAAGAAAGTTCGGTACGACCGAATGATCTTTTCTTCTATGATGTACCCTGCAGATTACGGATTCATTCCAAACACATTAGCATTGGATAGCGATCCTTTAGATGTATTAGTATTGGTAGCAGAGCCTACTTTCCCTGGAATTGTAATGGAAGTAAAGCCAATTGGAGTTTTCCATATGGCAGATGAAAAAGGACCAGATGAAAAAATTATCTGTGTACCGGTTTCAGATCCTATCTGGAATAGATTGAATGATCTTGATGATGTGAATGGTCACTTATTAAAAGAGATCGAACATTTCTTTAAAGTATACAAAGACCTTGAGAAAAAGAAAGTAGATGTTGGGGGATGGGGAAATGCCGATGAAGCTAAAGAGATTATTAAGCAATGTATCGAACGATTTAAGAATTACGAAGGAGACAAAGACAGATTCGGCATATAACCGAATATTTTTTAATAAATATTGAATAATTAAAAGCGATGACCTTAAAAAGTTATCGCTTTTTTATTTATCATTGATTTAACTACATTAGCAGACATTAACTAATATTTAACTCTCTCTATGGAATCAATGATTATCTATGCCCCAATTGTTCTGGCTATCATAGGCCTTATTTATATGTGGATTAAGAGCTCCTGGGTCTTAAAACAAGACGCCGGAGACGGAAAAATGAAAGAAATTTCAGATCATATCTATGAAGGCGCACTAGCCTTTTTAAATGCCGAATATAAATTACTTGCCATTTTTGTAGTTATTGTGAGTGTTGCACTTGCTGTAGTTTCTTTTGTAGTACCGACTACGCACTGGTTAATTGTGATCGCTTTTATTTTCGGAGCATTTTTCTCTGCCTTGGCAGGAAATATGGGAATGAAAATAGCAACAAAGACAAACGTTAGAACTACACAAGCTGCCAAAACAAGTTTACCAAATGCTTTAAAAGTTTCTTTTGGCGGTGGAACTGTAATGGGCCTTGGGGTTGCAGGTCTAGCTGTATTAGGCTTAACAAGTTTCTTTATCTTTTTCTTTTGGTACTTTATGGGAGGCGAATGGACAAATACATTGGACATGACTATTGTATTGGAAACGCTAGCTGGATTCTCTCTTGGAGCTGAATCTATAGCCTTATTTGCCCGTGTTGGTGGAGGAATTTATACCAAAGCTGCCGATGTTGGCGCCGATCTAGTGGGAAAAGTGGAAGCAGGTATTCCTGAAGATGATCCTAGAAACCCAGCCACTATTGCAGATAACGTGGGAGACAATGTTGGTGATGTTGCCGGAATGGGAGCCGATCTTTTTGGGTCTTATGTAGCAACCGTTTTAGCAGCCATGGTTCTTGGGAATTATGTGATCAAGGATATGGGTGGAAGCATCGACGATGTTTTTGGCGGAATTGGCCCGGTATTATTACCAATGGCGATTGCTGGTGCAGGAATTATCATTTCTATGATTGGTACCATGTTAGTGAAAATAAGCAGTAATGATGCTAAGGAAGACCAGGTTATGCGTGCCTTGAACATCGGGAACTGGGTGTCTATAGCCTTAGTAGCAATAACATGTTATGTATTGGTAAAATGGATGCTTCCGGCAACTATGCAAATGGAATTCTTTGGAGAAGGTATTAAAGAAATTTCTTCAATGCGTGTATTTGGAGCTACCATCATCGGACTTATTGTAGGGGGAGCAATTTCTTCTGTAACAGAATATTATACAGGATTAGGTAAAAAACCAATTCTTAAGATCGTACAACAATCCAGTACTGGTGCAGGAACCAATATTATTGCAGGTTTAGCAACAGGGATGATCTCTACTTTTCCTTCAGTTTTATTGTTTGCTGCTGCTATCTGGTCTTCTTATGCTTTCGCAGGATTTTATGGAGTTGCATTAGCAGCATCAGCAATGATGGCTACAACCGCTATGCAATTAGCAATAGATGCCTTCGGACCGATATCTGATAATGCAGGTGGTATTGCCGAAATGAGTGAACAAGAACCAATAGTAAGAGAACGTACAGATATTTTAGATTCTGTTGGAAATACAACTGCCGCAACAGGAAAAGGTTTTGCAATTGCATCTGCAGCCTTAACTTCTTTAGCCTTATTTGCAGCCTATGTAACTTTTACAGGGATTGAAGGGATCAATATTTTTAAAGCTCCTGTTTTAGCAATGTTATTTGTTGGAGGAATGGTTCCCGTAGTATTTTCTGCCTTAGCAATGAATGCAGTTGGAAAAGCAGCCATGGAAATGGTTCAGGAAGTACGTAGACAGTTTAGAGAGATTCCTGGAATTATGGAAGGAACTGGAAAACCACAATATGATAAATGTGTGGCGATCTCTACAGAAGCTTCTCTAAGAGAAATGATGCTTCCAGGATTATTAACTATAGGTTTTCCTCTAGCGATCGCTTTTATCCCTATGATCTTCGGAATGAATAATTTGGCAATTGCTGAAATGTTAGGAGGTTATATGGCTGGAGTTACTGTGAGTGGTGTTCTTTGGGCTATTTTCCAGAACAATGCAGGTGGAGCTTGGGATAATGCTAAAAAATCTTTTGAAGCCGGAGTTTTAATTGATGGTGAGATGACCTATAAAGGATCTGATGCCCATAAAGCGGCTGTAACTGGTGACACTGTAGGAGATCCATTTAAAGATACTTCTGGTCCATCTATGAATATCTTGATAAAACTGACTTGTTTAATCGGTTTGGTAATAGCTCCAATATTAGGAGGACACACTCTTGATGATGTTAATTATTCAGCTGAAAATACTGAAATAATAAATGTTACTGATCTAGAAAATTCTGTAACTAAAGAAGTGGAAATTAGAATGACCACTGAAGGTGACGAAACTGTTGCAGAGGTTAGAATTACTACTATTGAAAATGGTAAGACTGATGTAAAAGTAAAAACCTACAGAGGAACTAAAGCTGAAGTTGAAGCAGAGTTGGAAAATATGTAATATTTATTCCTTTTTCATAAAAAACCCTCAAGGTATTCCTTGGGGGTTTTTCTTTTTATAATCTTCTAGATTCTCATTATTATATTTATAAAGGGGAATTTATTCTTTCAAATTTCTGCTATTCCCTACTTACACTACATCCTTCTATTAAAGATCAAAATCTTCTAGTTTTAACATTGGAATTATTCCAATATATTGGAATAATTCCATAATTTTGTAGTCATTCCCTACTAAGATGGAATGAATATAAAATGGCAAAAACAGTATTACATCTGGATCTGGACACCTTTTATGTTTCTGTAGAACGCCTAATAGACACTCGTTTACAGCATAGACCCTTATTGGTAGGAGGCACCAGCGACCGTGGAGTCGTAGCAGCCTGTAGTTATGAAACCAGAGCTTTTGGGGTGCATTCCGGAATGTCTATGAAACTCGCCAAGCAATTATGCCCCGAGGCTACTATTATAAGAGGAGACGCAAGTACTTACACCAAATATTCTAATGATGTAACCGATATAATAAGAAAAGATGTTCCGCTTTTTGAAAAATCAAGTATCGACGAATTCTATGCAGATCTCACCGGGATGGATCGCTTTTTTGGCTGTTATAAGTATTCCTCAGAATTACGTAAAAAGATTATTAGGGAAACAGGATTACCTATTTCCTTCGGACTTTCAGCAAATAAAATAGTTTCTAAAGTAGCCACTAATGAAGCAAAACCCAACAATCAATTAAAAATAGATTCAGGATTTGAAAAGGAATTCTTAGCTCCGCTTTCAGTTAAAAAAATACCTATGGTGGGTGATAAAACTTATCAAACCCTTCGGAATCTCGGAGTTCGGCATGTAAAAACAATACAAGAAATGCCGTTGGAAATGATCCAAAAAGTATTGGGAGCAAACGGCACCACCATCTGGCATAGGGCGCAAGGAATAGATAACACACCGGTTATTCCCTATTCTGAAAGAAAATCCATCTCCACCGAGCGCACTTTCGATCGGGATACTATAGATGTAGATAGATTATCTGCTATTTTAATAGCAATGACGGAAAATCTCGCATTTCAGTTACGCCGTGGCGATAAACTTACTTCCTGCATCTCGGTTAAAATAAGATATTCAGATTTTAATACCTATACCAAACAACTCAAGATCCCTTACACGAGTGCAGATCACATCTTAATTCCCAAGATTAAAGATCTATTTAAAAAACTCTATAACCGCCGCTTATTGGTGCGGCTTATTGGGATACGATTTAGTCATTTAGCAGGTGGAAATTACCAGATCAACTTGTTCGATGATAACGAAGAGATTTTGAGTTTATACAATGCTATGGATACTATTAGAATTAGGTATGGAGACCGAAGCGTATTAAGAGCGGCCTCTCTGGGAGCTAGGACCATTGGCCGGATGACCAATCCTTTTAATGGGGAACCACCGGTAGTGCTAGCGCACAGAAAGCAATAGAACCTTGCTTAAAAAGAGAAAGAAAAATTAAAAAGAGAAAGAAAAAATCAAGAACCTCGGGGCAAGCCCACGAGGTATGTCCCGATGGTTCCTATCGTGTGGACATATCTTTATGAATGGTCCACCCTTCCATTGCGGCTTTAAAATATTTCAATCCTATCCATAGGGTTGTTATACCTGGATGTCTTTTGCTTTCATACCCTTTCCAACCACCAAGTCTAGCTATCGCCCAAACATATCTTTTTAGCTCTTTTTTCTTATAGTGGTTTTTTTGTTTCTCTGTTTTACCTTCCAGACTTTTTATTTGGAGCTCTAAAAACTCTTGCTCTTCTTCTGTAAAACAGCTATCGGCGCTCATCTCTCTTTCTGGTTCTGCATACGCTAGACGCATTAGGAACAGTTTGATGACGACCTCCATTATCAATAAGCTTAGTTTTCTTACCGATGACCCATACTCCAGCTCTGACGCCTCAACATTGTATCCCTCTTTTTTTAATATTTTGAACACCTCTTCTATCGTCCATCTCCACTTATACCATTCCACGCACATTTCTGCCATTTCTATTGTCTGTATAGGCAAGGTTGTCAAGAGCCTCCAGCATATTTTATCGGGGCCAGTATAGTCAGCCTCTTTGGCCTCTACCAGATATAGTTTTATGCTGGATGCCACTCCTTTGCTTGTTGCGCTGGTTCTTTTGAGCTCCACCTCTTTATATCTGATTTCAATTTTTGCCGTCCTTTTTTTTCTTTTGGTCTTTGCACAGGCATCCACCTGTACCTCATAAAACCCTTGACAGGGTTGATCTTCCAGGCAACTGAATAATTTTGACCTATCTGCCAATGTTCTATCCACACGGGCTCTTATCAACAGATCTGTTTGTGCATCTGGTATGATTGCAAACTGTTCGTAAATATCCCCTTCTCTATCTTGTATGATCACCATTCCCTCTACCACATCCCGTAGTGAGGCCTGTGTGTTTTTGGACACCTCTATCCATTTATAGGATTCTTTTTCTTCTATGGGCAGTTTACCGTACTGTCTTTCATGCTTTGATTTGAACTCTAAGGGCCTGTTCCAAACTTTAATATCAGAATAGCCGTAGGGGGTACCAGTCACGGCATCCAAGACCAAACTTGGATGAATAAAGAATCCCAATCCTTGGGAGCCCTTTGCATTGGTAGTGCCCACAAAGCTATCTTTGTTGATCCTTTTACCATGGCTGCTTAAGTCGATTTCTGTGGTATCTTGGATACAGACAACGAATCTGCCGGCACATGCCGTCCGGCAATTATGAATCAAGTTTTCTATAATATCTTTTTCACTGACCCTGTCGTTCTGCAAAAAACGGTAAACCGCTTTTGCCTCTGATTCATTCCTGCTAATCTGACGGATTGAATGGACGCTCTTACTGAATAAATCCGATAAAATCTTATTGCCTCTATAAACTAAACGTTTATCCTCTAAGTCTGTGAATCCCCTTTTCATTTTATTAGCAAAACTATTATTAGTCAGCTAAAATATTAAAAAATTGTGTCCACACGATAGGATGGTTCGGGAGGAAAAATACTTTCAAAAATTCGAGGCAAGCCCGCCTGAATGTTTCGGGCAGGCCTCGGGGAATTAAACCCTCAATGAGGGATTAAGAATTAGAAGTTTTAAATACTGTAAACATAAGACCTGAAATTGTACTTAAATAACCACACATATTATAGCATGCGCTTTGGAACATTTTCAGAAATAGAATTACTGGAACTGGCACAAAAAAATAATGTAAAAACTTTAGTGCTTACAGATATTAATAACACTTCTGCCAGCCTAAATTTTGTGAGAATTGCCAAAGAATATGATATCACCCCAATTCTGGGAATAGATTTTAGGAATGGAGTACAGCAACAATTTATAGGCATCGCAAAGAACAATGAGGGTTTTCAGGAATTAAATGATTTTCTTTCTAAACATCTTCAGCAAAAAATAGCCATCCCAGAAAAGGCACCTTTTTTTGAAAATGCTTTTATTATTTATCCTTTTGAAAAAATATTAGCCTCAGAAATAAGTCAATTTGCCGCAAATGAATTTATTGGGGTAAGTATTGCTGAATTGCGAAAATTGAAGTTTTCAAAATTAAAGGAACTCACCACCAAACTGGTAGTATTACAACCTGTCACCTTTAGAAATAAACGAGATTTTAATGCGCATAGATTGTTGCGCGCCATTGATAATAATACACTTCTAAGCAAACTCTCTCCTGAAGAACAGGCTGGAAAAGAAGAGCAAATGAGCCCTCTTGAGAAAATAAAAGAGCATTTTGAAGAGTTCCCTTTTATTCTCAAAAACACCGAAGAGCTTCTGGCAGCCTGTAAGATCCATTTCGATTTTTCTGAAAACAGAAAGCCTCAGAATCAGCAGGTTTTTGGGGAAA
This sequence comes from Gillisia sp. JM1, assembly GCF_000424645.1. Taxonomy (NCBI): domain Bacteria; kingdom Pseudomonadati; phylum Bacteroidota; class Flavobacteriia; order Flavobacteriales; family Flavobacteriaceae; genus Gillisia; species Gillisia sp. JM1. The sequence continues at coordinate 716,344 of NZ_KE384218.1, read as the reverse complement.
GCGCTTCTAATGATGAAAAATTCCTAAAAGAACTTTGCGAAAAAGGACTTCTTATTCGCTATCCTGAAGCTAAAGATGAGGTTCTTAAAAGAATGACCACAGAATTAAAGGTCATTAAGAAAATGAACTTTATCTCCTATTTTCTTATTAACTGGCGCATTTGCCAATATGCCCGGGAAAAAGGCTATTTCTATGTAGGCAGAGGAAGCGGTGCTAATAGTATTGTGGCCTATCTACTGCAGATCACCGAGGTAGATCCTATAGAATTAGATCTTTATTTTGAACGATTTATAAATGAATTCAGGACCAGTCCGCCAGATTTCGATATAGATTTTTCTTGGAACGATCGGGAAGATATCACCCGGTTTATTTTTGAAGAATTTCCACATACGGCCTTGCTCGCCACTTACAACACCTTCCAATTTAGAGCCGTAATTAGAGAATTAGGAAAAGTCTTTGGGCTTCCAAAAGAAGATATAGACAAACTTTGCAAAGGAGATCTCCCAAATAACAAACAAGATGAGATCCATAAAATAGTCCTTAAATATGGCGAATTAATCCAGGGCCTACCTAATTACCGAAGTATCCATGCAGGAGGGATCCTTATTTCCAACAAACCGCTTACGGCCTTCTCTGCTTTAGACCTTCCGCCAAAAGGATTTCCTTGTGTGCAGTTTGATATGGTGATCTCTGAAGATGTGGGACTTTATAAATTTGATATTCTCGCACAAAGAGGATTAGGGAAAATTCGGGATTCTATAGACATCATAGCTGAAAATCAGCCGGATGCAGCTGCATTCGACATTCATGATGTGGCAGCCTTTAAAGAAGATCCTAAAATAAATAACCTTATTAAAGAAGGTTCTTGTATTGGCTGCTTTTATGTGGAATCCCCTGCGATGCGCATGTTGCTTAGAAAATTACAAACCGATACTTATTTAGGTTTGGTGGCTGCCAGTTCCATTATTCGCCCCGGGGTTGCAAGGAGCGGAATGATGCGAGAATATATTTTGCGCCACAGATATCCGGAAAGACGAGACAATGCGCATCCCGAACTTGCCAAAATAATGCCCGACACTTATGGCATTATGGTGTATCAAGAAGATGTAATTAAAGTAGCACATTTTTTTGCAGGCCTCAGCCTTGCAGAGTCAGATGTTTTGCGTCGAGGAATGAGTGGGAAATATCGCTCCCGAGAAGAATTTCAGCGGGTAGAAGAAAAATTCATCTCCAACTGTCGTGAGAAAAAGATAGCAGAAACGACCATTTCTGAAGTCTGGGATCAAATAAAGAGTTTTGCCGGATACGCCTTTGCAAAAGGGCATTCTGCCAGCTATGCCGTAGAAAGTTATCAGAGTTTATTCTTAAAAGCCTATTTCCCATTAGAATATATGGTGGCAACTCTTAATAACGGAGGTGGTTTTTACTCTACAGAAATGTATGTACATGAGGCCAAGATGAGTGGAGCTAGTGTAGAGCCACCATGTATTAATAAAGGGGACTACCACAACACCATAAAAGAAACGACCATTTATTTGGGTTTTGGAAATTTAAAAGAAGTCGAGCATCGCGCTATACAACGTATTCTGGAGAACAGAAATTTTAAAGGAAAATTTAAATCCTTAGAAAATTTTATAGATCGTATTCCCATTAGCATAGAGCAATTAAGTATCCTAATTAGGATCAATGCTTTTAGGTTTACAGGCATAGATAAATATCAACTCTTATGGGAGGCTCACTTTAAACTAAACAAAAAACCCAAGAAGCCACATCAGATTCCGCTTTTTACGCCAAAGCATAAAATATTTACATTACCAGAATTACACACAACTCTTCAAGAAGAGGCTTTTGAGCAAATAGAACTCCTGGGGTTTCCATTATGTAGTCATTTTGACTTGCTACAGGAGTTACCTAAAACCCGTTATGGTCAAAAGGATCTAACGCAGTTTCTAAATAAGGAAATTTTGATCTACGGATATTTGGTAACGGTGAAAAACACTAAAACGGCAAAGGGGAAACCTATGAATTTCGGAACATTTATAGATCGAGAAGGTTCCTTTTTTGATACTATTCTCTTCCCTCCTATTGCTGAAAAATACGCATTTAGAGGTAGTGGAGTTTATGCACTATTAGGAAAGGTCACCGAAGAATTCGACTTTTTAAGTATTGAAGTAAGCAAAATGAAAAAAGAGGCTTACATCACAGATCCGCGATTTTCTGAAGGAAATCTGGCTACTGGCCACCGAATTGAAAAAATGAAAAGTCTAGAAGAAAAAAAGAATTGAAGCTAAACGAAAAAGAAAAACTATGTCTTTTGAAAGGATTAAGGAAAAATTAAATATTCTCGCAGATGCCGCGAAATATGACATTTCATGTTCCAGTAGCGGGAGCAAACGTGCTAATAAAGGAGGTCTGGGAAATAGCGATGGTGTAGGAATTTGTCATAGTTATACGGAGGATGGAAGATGCGTTTCTTTGCTGAAGATCTTATTAACCAATCACTGTATTTTTGATTGCGCCTATTGCGTAACTCGGAAAAGCAACGATATTAAGCGAGCTGCGTTTAAGGTCCAGGAAGTGGTGGATCTCACAATGAATTTTTACCGAAGAAATTACATAGAAGGACTATTTCTAAGTTCAGGAATTTTTAATAGTCCGGATACTACCATGGAAAGATTGGTACAGGTAGCTAAAAAGTTGAGGTTGGAAGAGAATTTCAATGGCTATATTCATCTAAAATCTATTCCAGGCGCCAGTGATGAACTGATGCAGGAAGCAGGATTATATGCAGATAGGCTTTCCGTAAATATTGAAATTCCCACAATTTCAGGATTAAAATTGCTGGCACCAGATAAAAAGCATGAAGATTTTATAAAACCAATGGAAGCCGTAAAAAATGCGATCCAGATCTATCAGAGCGAAAAAAAGATAATAAAGAGCACACCAAAATATGCTCCTGCCGGCCAAAGCACACAAATGATTGTTGGTGCCACTGGAGAAAGCGATAGGGATGTAATGTACTCTGCTGCCTATTATTATAAAAAATATAAGATGAAAAGAGTCTATTATTCCGGATATATCCCGGTAGCCAACGACTCCAGACTTCCAGCACTTGGAAGCCCCGTCCCGCTACTCCGTGAAAACAGGCTTTACCAAACAGATTGGCTACTGCGGTTCTATGGCTTTGACATAAGAGAACTCTTAAATAATGAAAATCAAAATTTAGATCTAGACATAGACCCAAAATTAAGCTGGGCTTTACGCAATAGAGAACTATTTCCTATAGATATCAATAAGGCAGATAAGTTGCTCATTGCCAGAGTACCAGGAATAGGATTAAAATCGGTTTATAAAATAATTGAGGCGAGAAAATGCAGAAAACTGAATTGGGATCATCTCAAAAAAATAGGAATCGCGTACAACAGAGCAAGATATTTTATAACCTGTGATTCTAATAGTTTTGAGAAGAGAGATCTTTCCAGTCTTCAAATAAAGGGCTTGATCCTTCAAAATTCCAATAGCAAATTCAGAAAAGACTATAGTTCACAATTAAGTTTATTTTCATGATGAACGGTCCAACTACTTTATATTACGATGGCAGTTTCGAGGGTTTTCTTACTTGTGTGTTTATGGTATTTGAACAAGGACTAGAAGTACACGGAATTTTTCCAAGCACCACACTACAAGGAAACATCTTCGGAGATCTGGAGACAATTATTACTGATAATGAAAAAGCAGATCGGGTGGTTCTCGGACTAAAAAATAAAATTTCAGAAAAGAGTTACAGACACTTATATTTTGCTTTTTTAAGCGAAATAGAAGGCATAGAACTCATCTTACTTCAATATATACAATTGGTGTTTAAGGATAAGTGTTTTGAAGAAAGGGATTTTGGAAATCCAGTAGTCCTAAAAGTAAGTAAAACTGCTAAAATGGTGAGTAGGGAAAAACATAGGATGGAAGCTTTTGTTAGATTTAAGCTAACTAAAGATGAGATCTATTTTGCTACTATTGAGCCAGATTTTAACGTTCTCCCCATAATTTTACAGCATTTTGAAAGACGATATGCCGATCAAAAATGGATTATTTACGATATAAAGCGAAATTTTGGCTTGTTTTATAACTTACGAGATACCAGTTATATAAATTTTAATTTTAAATCCAAAGATCACCTAGATTCATCTAACACTAGTGTTTTCAGCACTTCAGAAATAGGCTTTCAGAAATTATGGCAAGAATATTTTGAAAGCACTAATATCAAAGCCAGAAAGAATATGAAACTACACCTGCAACATGTACCTAAAAGATATTGGAAATATTTAACTGAAAAGAGTACTTGGCAAAATTAAAAATTAGTTTAAATTTGTTACTCAACTAATTAAACAATTTACAATGAAAAAATTATCTTTATTATTATTAGCTGCTGTATTCTCTTTATCAATCTATTCTTGTAGAGAAACAACAGAAGAAAAAACAGAAGACGCTATGGAAGACGCAGCTGACGACATGGAAGATGCTGCAGAGGATGTTGCTGATGACTTAGATGCTGCTGCTGAAAACGTTGAAACTGAAGTAGAAGAAGAAGTAAATGGAACTGATGATGTGAACGGAGACGACGACATGTAGTCTTTTTTGCATTCATATTCTTAAGCCATCTTAATTTAATTTGAGGTGGCTTTTTTAGTTAAACCCTTTAAATCTAAACAATGAAAAAATTATTTTTAATGCTGATGCTTGCTGCAATGGCAACATCGGTATATTCTTGTAGAGAAACTACTCAAGAAAAAACAGAAGATGCTTTGGAGTCTATAGGTGAAGATATAGAAACAAATGCTAAAGAAGCAGGAGAGAAAATTGAAGCCGGTGCCGAAAAAGTTGTCAAAGAAATAGATGAAGAAGTTCATAATACAGATGATGTAAACGGGGAGAATCAGTAATTCTATTTGAGGGCAAAAAAGTCTTATCCAATTTCCTATTAATCAAGAACCTCGGGGCAAGCCCACGAGTTATGAATGGGAAAATACTTTTAAAAATTCGAGGCAAGCCTCGGGGAATTAAACCCTCAATGAGGGATTAAAAAAATGCCCCCAATTAGTGTTTAACTTTTTGAGGGCACTTTACTTCCAAGAATTAGAAGAACAATCAATTTACATTCGCAAAATGTTTTTGAAATTAATACAAAATTTGACGGAGAACAAAGAAACGCAGTAATGATGTTACGAAGTGACGCTGTGAAGTTGTGATTAATTGATATTGAAAGAAGTTAAAATAAAACTACGGTACTACATCACTAGGTCACTTTATCACATTTTTGATGTGACAAAACGGAGTAATGTTGTGATGATCTGACTAAGTGATGAAGTAACGCTGTAATGAATTTAAGAAGTGTAGAAGAACTATGTTCAAAACTCCGTCACTGCTTTACAAGGTCACTCCGTTACTAAGATCCCCCATCACATGGTCACTGCGTTACTCTGTCACTAATATTGAGATACATGAAAATAAAATCTATTTTAAAAATCGACTGTAAGGCCAGCATCTATTCTTGCAACTAGATCATTCCAGTGATATTTCGTTAAGGGATCATTATTATTGTTTTTCCTTGCACTGATGTCCCTTTTTAACCGCTCCACTTCACCACGCATTAATGCGATGATATCCGACTTTAAAACAGCTTCATTATCTTCTCCTTTTAACTGCTGAAGGTATGCGGAAGCAGCATCAACATAAGAACGTTGTAAATTTCTGCGATAGGCATCAGTCTTTCTTCCAGAATATAATTCACTGAAGATTCCTTTTCGCAGGTCATCCATCAATTCTACTGCCGTATAGGCTCCTTTGCCATTCATCTGTTGATTACTTACCATCCTCTTCAGCCTGTCCTCATCAAGGAGATTATTAAGGGCTCTGGTCTGTAAATTCTGTACACGTTCAATAGCTCCTGATGCTTCAATTCTACTCAAAATCTCCTGGTTTAGCAACCAGTCGGGAGTTGTAAAAGCATGATTATTTAAAAACACCACGGCATTTTTTTGAATTTCCTTTGGAACATCTCTATACACAGCTCCTTCCTGATCTGAAGTTTTCAGGGTTTCATTAACTCCACCTACATTGGCAACCACATGGTTTACATAACCTCTCCATAAACCGGTCAATTCCCCGTAAACCTCATCAAGATCCTCGTAATCTACTCCGTCTTTGGAAGTCCATGCAATAAGATTTGGAACTACCTTTTTTAAATTTGCAAGTCCATATTCACTGGCCTTTACCTGGTCCGATCCTAAACTTTCCCTTTGCGACTGGGGATCTACTCCACCATAACCACTTCCAAATTCATACATCCTGTCCCCGGCTTTTTCAAGTATCCATTTATCAAGAATAGGCTTCTCTTCAATAGCACTTTTAGCTTCTGGTATATATCGATACCCCCAATTGATCGCATAAAGATCATAAGGACCCATCATCCGGATGTATCGTACATCTTTGTCCTCCGGTTGTGCTACATAATTCACTCTTGCATAATCCATAATGGAAGGTGTTAGTCCATATTTCTGCGTAAATTCAGCTGAACGAAGAGAATCTGTTGGATATGCTGAACTGGCTTTCATATTATGTGGTAATCCCAGGGCGTGACCTACTTCGTGAGCAATCACCATTCGCATCATTTCCCCAATTTCAGCTTCCGGAGTATTTAAAGTTCGGGCAGCAGGATTCTGTGCTCCTGCTTCTATCATAAACCTGTTTCGGTAAGAACGCAGGTGGTTGTGATACCAAATTATGTCACTTTCTATTATTTCACCCGTACGTGGATCTGATACGGAAGGCCCAGTTGCATTCCTTGTAGTACTGGCAACATATCTTACCACAGAATATCTTATATCTTCAGGGCTAAATTCCGGATCTTCTACTTTAGTAGGCGGATCCTTGGCTATGATAGCATTCTTAAATCCTGCAGCTTCAAAAGCTACGTTCCAGTCTTCGATTCCCATCTTGAAATAGGGTCTCCACTTTTCTGGTGTTGCAGGATCCAGGTAATAAACAATAGGTTTTACAGGTTCTACCAATTCTCCTCTCTTATAGGCTTCAATATCCTTCGGAACCAATTGCCACTTCCTTATAATCCTGTAATCATCAGATTTGAGTTCGTCTGAATTATAATCGTATTTCTTGATACTGAACCAGCCTACTCTTTCATCTGCCAGTCTTGGCTGCATTTTTTCATCAGGAAGTAATATCATGGATTGATTCATCAGCAAAGAAATAGTTCCTGCCTGATCTCTTTCCGGCGGTTCCTCTGCTTCATAGGTCATCACATGTTTTACTTCCATATTCTTCGGAAAAGATTGAACAGACTCAATATAAGAACGATTTTGATCAAGCTTTTTTACTTTATACTTTTTTTTAAGAGAACTTGAGATACCGTTAATCGCATCTATATCAGTTTCATATAAGCTGTTCACCTCAACTACAACGGCCGTAGAATCTGGGTTGTAAGCCGAAATTTTTGTACTGTAAAGTATTGGGAAAAAGTTATTTGCAGCAACAGATTGGTATATAGGGGAGTTTTCATCGCTTTCATTCTCAAAACTGATGATCTTTATATCTACATTCTCACCCCTTTTGGTCCATCGTACAACCTGTTCATTTGCCTTGGAACCAGCATTTACATAGCCACCACCAAAACCGGCCGGCACTTTTGCAATTCTGCTCACCAACAGCATATCTTGATCAAGCAGGCTGAGTGGAATTTCATAATATAACTTATCTCCTACCCTGTGGCTGGTGAACAAACCTTCATCACTTTTAGCTTCTGAAGTAATTACCTCCCGGTAAGGCTTTAGTTCGCCATTATCTTTTTTAGAATCTGTTGTTGAAGCTGATTTATTCCCTGTTTGTGTTCCTGTAATGGATCCCTGACTCTGGCATCCAAGAAAAACAAGTGCCAACAAGCCGAATGCTGATATTTTTTTGATCATATTCAATTTTTTTTGAGATCTCAATATAAGAAAACGTTAAGAAAAATAAGGCAGTGAAAACTAACATTCCACCAAAGTTTACTTCAGAAGCAATTTATCATTTGATATTTTTAAAAAGTATAAAACTAAGAAGAGCGGTTCCATGATCAATCTCAAAAGTTTTTTGCTTGATATAGTGCCTTCAGATCTAATCTGAAAATTAATTTCTATCTTAACCGCCATTATCAATATTAATTAAATATAATATTAATGGCCCCCTACCTACCCTGCCCTGAAGGTCAAATAAGATATTTTCCCAGCCTGGTCTTTCTACTCCTGTGCTCTTTTCAGGTTAATGCTTTGGTACAGCACCCGTACCCCGCCCAACAAATTACTGAAGTTGTTTCCTTGCATGAATATGCACTTTATGCCAGCGCGGGAGACGAAATCTACACTCTTGAAGAAGTAAGGAACAATACCGCAAACCTGGATTTTAGGCCTCTGGAATCTGAAAATATGAATATTGGATTCACCCGGGACCACTATTGGGTGAAATTCAGAATCAAAAATACTACTTCTCAAAATCTCACTTATTATCTTGAGACCGGCCGACCTATAACAGACAGGGTGAACCTCTACAGCATTTCAGCTTCAGGAAACATTCAATCCCAACAAAGCGGGGATAAAATGGCCTTTTCAAATCGCAGTTTTGACCACCGGAAAACAATTTTTGAAATACATCTGCCTTCTGAAGAAACCCTTGATATTTACATACATTACGAGAATGACGGAGAAGTTTTAAATTTACCCCTACTTCTTCATAATGCTTCCAGCCTTCTAAAGATCACCTATATCGAGCAATTGGTGTTTGGCATTTTCTACGGTATCTTATTAATCGCTGCCATTATTTATCTGTTTTACTTCTTTGCCCTTGAAGAAAGGAGTTTTCTATATTATAGTATTTATGTAATCACAGTGGGACTTTTACAGTTCTCCCTGGATGGCTACTTTTTTCAATATCTTGCACCTGCAGGTGGCTGGTTCTCCAATCATTCTGTAATTCTGTTTGCCATTTTATCAGCCGCTTTTCTGGGCAAATATTCTGAAGTGTATTTGAATATACGGCAAGGCAACAGCGTTATGCCCTGGATCTTTAATGCGATCTATGTGGGCCTTGGACTTCTGCTGCTCGCGCTGCTATTTGTGCCGGGGGTTCTGGAATTTTCATATCCCTCAGCAAACCTCCTGGGACTTGGGGTATTAATAGCCATAGTGGTTTCGGTGATCATCCTGGTTTCCATAAAAATAGCCGTGGACAAATTTTTTCTCACGGGAATATTTTTCCTCATCCTGGGATTTGTGATCTTTATCCTGAATAATTTAAGTGTCTTACCCAATACATTTCTCACCCAAAACAGTGCAAAACTGGGAACAGGACTAGAAATTATCTTCCTGTCCCTTTCCATGGCCAACAGGATCAAAAAACTTAAAACCGAAAAACAAGAACTGCAAAATCTTGCCTTGATACGACTTCAGGAAATGAATGAGCTTAAATCTTATTTTCTGTCTAATTTAAGTCACGAATTGCGCACTCCGCTAAATGCAATTATGGGACTTGCAGATGCTATGGCCAATGAGACCAATGAACAGAAAGTAAGGACCACCTCAAATTTGATCAAGGCTTCATCGGTACGTCTATTAAATCTTATAAACGATATTCTGGATTTTTCAAAAATAGAAAAAGGGGAACTGAAACTTGAGAATGAGGTTTTTGATCTTATGGAGATCATGGAACAACTACAAATAAGCTATAAGAACCAGGCCGAAGAAAAAGGTCTTTCTTTTGAATTTCATACTAATAACTTAGTAACCGAGGCAGTAGTAGGTGATACAAACCGGGTAGCCCAAATTGTAAACAACCTCCTAGACAATGCCCTGAAATTTACTCCGGATGGCAGTATACGATTAGACCTTGAAACTCGGAAAGGAAACCTTAATACTATGGACCTGTTACTGAAGGTTACCGATACCGGAATTGGAATACCTACAGAAAAAATGGAAACTATATTTGAGTCGCTGACCCAAGAAAGCATCAATAATAAGCGAAAATATGGTGGTCTTGGCTTGGGACTCTTTATTATAAAGGTACTTGTAGATATGCACAAGGGCGAGATTCAAATACAAAGTAAGCAGGGAGTTGGAACCACCTGCATTCTCAAGCTCTCGTTCCCCCTGGCCAATAAACCTGCAGCCCTATCAAAATTGACTCCTATTCAAACTTATGATTTGAAAGGCAGCCATATCCTAGTAGTTGAGGACGACCCCATAAACCAAATGGTCCTAAAAATGATCCTTAAAAAATGGAACGGAACCCAGGTAAGTTTTGCCAATAATGGTGCTGAATGTCTTGAAAAATTGCAAGAACAGGCATTTGATCTTGTACTAATGGATTTGCAAATGCCGATAATGGATGGCTATGAAGCCTGCATCGAGATACGAAAGGGAGAGGCAGGGACCTATAATAAGAACATTCCTATAATAGCCGTAACAGCAGATGTTATGGAAAGTACCAAACAGCGGGTGAAAGACATAGGGATGAACGATTATCTCGCTAAACCGGTACATAAAGACAGGCTTTATTTAAAAATGGCAGTGTTGCTTGAAGGAGTGGAAAAAGTGATGGATTAGTTTATTGAAAAAAGAGCAGTCCCACCCTTGGATACCCTATCATATAAGAGGTATCCTGAGTTTTTTACGGAACGAAAAATGGTCGAAGTATACTTACAGAGATGTTAATCTGCTCTGAGAAACATTCAAGGATCAATCTTAAAAGTTGTGGCGAATTCACAAATGGTTTAACAATTTTTAATCTATAAATCAAAAAACCCTGATAATCAATCGATTAACAGGGTTTAAAGTACTCGGGACGGGACTTGAACCCGTACGAACTAATGTTCATTGGATTTTAAGTCCAACGTGTCTACCAATTCCACCACCCGAGCGTGGATGTTTTAATATTTTAAATCCTAATTTGGATTTGTTGCTCTTAAGACTATTTCCCGATAATTATCGGGATCCACCATACGAGCGCGGATTATCATAAAGAGCGATTTTCACCTGTCAGAGCGAAAAATGTCCCCGAAGCATCGGGGGAACCCGCAAACTTCAAATGTTTCGCCTGTCAGAGCGAAAAACGGGATTCGAACCCGCGACCTCCACCTTGGCAAGGTGGCGCTCTACCAGCTGAGCTATTTTCGCAATTTGTCTGAACGTTTTTTCGGTTTCCCGAAGAGCAATAACACCTTATTGCGGTTGCAAATTTAAAACAATTCTTATAATACCAAAGGATTTTCTATAAAATTATCGCCTTTAAATCTGGGCTTTTTGTTTCCCGGAAAGCATTCTCTTTATTTCATTTAATTTCATCAAAGCTTCAATTGGCGTAAGTGTATCAATATCAATATGCAAGAGCTCCTCTTTTAAACCTTGAAGCAAAGGATCGTCCAGATTGAAAAAACTCAATTGCATCTCTTGTTCTGCAGAATTTTTTAAAATTTCTCCCGAATCTTCCATTTTATGGGATTTTTCAAGCTTCTTCAAGATTTTATTCGCTCTGCTTATCACTTGCTGTGGCATCCCTGCCATTTTAGCTACGTGAATTCCAAAACTATGTGCACTTCCACCGGGAACCAATTTCCGAAGAAATAATACAGTATCCTTTAACTCTTTTACAGAAACATTATAATTTTTGATACGATTAAACGTATCTCCCATTTCATTTAATTCGTGATAATGGGTTGCAAAAAGTGTTTTTGCATGGGTAGGATGTTCATGAAGATATTCCGTAATAGCCCATGCAATCGAAATTCCATCATAAGTACTTGTTCCCCTACCAATTTCATCTAACAAAACCAAACTGCGCTCAGAAAGATTATTAAGGATACTTGCTGTTTCATTCATCTCTACCATAAAGGTAGATTCGCCCATAGAGATATTATCGCTCGCCCCTACTCTTGTGAAAATTTTATCCACCAAGCCAATTCTCGCGCTTTCTGCCGGAACAAAACTTCCCATTTGAGCCAGTAATACTATAAGTGCAGTTTGTCTTAAAATGGCCGATTTACCACTCATGTTAGGCCCGGTGATCATAATTACCTGCTGAGTTTCTCTATCTAAGAAAACATCGTTTGTAATATACTGTTCCCCATGAGGCAGTTGTTTTTCTATAACAGGATGCCTTCCATTCTTGATCTCTAATTCAGTTGAATCATCTATTTCTGGCTTGTTATAATTTTCCTGAACAGCCTGTTGTGCAAATGAAGACAAACAATCCAACTGACCAATTAATCGCGCATTTTGCTGCACAGGATTAATATAATCTCTCATCCAGTCTACAAGACCTGCAAATAATTCTTGCTCTAAATGCAAGATCTTTTCTTCTGCTCCTAAGATCTTGCTTTCGTATTCTTTCAATTCTTCAGTAATGTAACGCTCGGCATTCACTAAAGTTTGTTTCCTAGTCCATTCTTCCGGCACTTTATCTTTATGGCTATTCCTTACTTCAATATAATAGCCATACACATTATTACTTCCTATTTTAAGGGAGGTGATGCCGGTAGCTTTACTCTCCCGCTCTAACATCCCATTCAGATAATCTTTCCCTGAAAAAGCTATATTTCTAAGATCATCCAGCTCTGGATGATAACCTTTAGCAATAGTATTCCCTTTTACAATATTTACCGGAGCCTCTTCATGCAACATTTCGTTGATCTTGGTTCTTAAAACTTCACAGCTTTGTAACTTATCACCAAGTACTTTTAAGGACTCTTCCTTAGCATCCATTGCCAGTTTTTTGATTGGCATGATGGCATCCAGAGAATTATTTAAATGAATCACTTCCCGAGGACAAATTTTCCCAGTAGCTACTTTAGAGATCAATCTTTCCAGATCACTAATGCGTTTTATTTGTTTCTGAAGCTGCGCTAACTCCTCTTTATTCTGAATAAAATAGCTCACCACCTGATGCCTCGCTTTAATCTTTTCAGCATTTTTAAGCGGAAGCGCTAGCCATCGTTTCATCATTCTTCCTCCCATAGGAGAAATAGTCTTATCTATTATTTCCAGAAGGGTGACTGCATTTTGGGCGTTGGAATTGTACAACTCAAGATTTCTAATTGTAAACCTATCCATCCACACATATTCCTCTTCAGCTATTCTATTTAAAGAAGCGATATGCTGCAATTTATGATGTTGGGTTTCACTTAAATAATATAGAATAGCTCCTGAAGCAATAATTCCTTCTTCCAAATGATCTACTCCAAAGCCTTTCAAAGATTTGGTTTTAAAATGCTCGTTTAAGGATTCATATCCATAATCCAATTTAAAAACCCAATCTTCCAGATAAAAACAGTGAAAACTATCTCCAAAGGTTTTAGTAAATTCCTTTTTATAGTTTTTCTGAATAAGGACTTCACTAGGCCCAAAATTTTGAAGAAGCTTATCTATATATTCCGAAGAACCTTGCGCTGTTAAAAACTCTCCAGTAGAGACATCTAGAAAAGAAATTCCCATTGTCTTCTTGCCGTAGTGAACAGCACATAAAAAATTATTGGCCTTGCTATTCAAAACCTCATCATTCATTGCGACTCCCGGAGTAACCAACTCTGTAACACCTCTTTTCACAATAGTTTTTGTGAGTTTAGGATCTTCTAACTGATCGCAAATAGCAACCCGCAAGCCAGCTTTAACCAATTTAGGCAAGTAGGTATTCAAGGCGTGGTGAGGAAATCCTGCCAAAGCAGTTTCTGTTTCACTCCCATTCCCTCTTTTAGTTAGAATTATATTCAGTATCCTGGCAGTTCTAATGGCATCTTCCCCAAAGGTCTCATAAAAATCCCCTATTCTGAATAACAATAGTGCATCAGGATATTTCACCTTGATGGAGTTATATTGTTTCATTAAAGGAGTGATTGATTTAGGTTTTTTAGCTGCCAAAAGAGTTCAATTTAGTTCTTGCTAAAATACTCAATCCTAAAGGCTATGAGAAATTTAAAAAGCTGCTTTTATTCAAAATTATCCACAATATCTTTTAATGAGAATGTTTCTAACTTAAAGATCGATCTTGAAAGAGGTGAAAGTCATTTTTAAAATAGAATTATTTAGGCGTTGATTGAAATAGAAAAAAGCTTATAAAAAATATTCGGAATAAATTATTGATATCCAGCTGCCTGAAGATTGAATAATTCAGTATATAATTTATTATTCTCCATTAATTCTTCATGAGTTCCAATTTCCAGAACGGTGCCTTCCTTTAGCACCATTATACGGTCTGCAATTCGCACAGTGCTAAATCTGTGAGATATGATCACTGCGGTTTTTCCTTCGGTTAACTTTATAAATCTATCAAAAGCTTCAGTTTCTGCTCTCGCATCTAATGCTGAAGTTGGCTCATCCAGCACTAATACTTCTGCATCTTTCATATAAGCTCTTGCAATAGCGATCTTTTGCCATTGCCCTCCAGAAAGGTCTTTCCCATTTTTAAAGCGCTTTCCTAATTGCTGATCGTAACCTCCAGGTAATTCTGAAACTACTTGATTCGCAAGACTTTTATCTGCTGCATTGTCTATTCGGGGCTGATTCCCAATTTCCTCTATTTCACCCATTGCGATATTTTCCCGCAAGGTTAATTCGAATTTCACAAAATCCTGAAAGATCACTCCGAAATACTGCTGATATTGAAGCTGATTATATTTCTTTATTGGCACACCATCCAATAAGATCTCACCTTCGGTTGGCTCATAGAATTGAAGCAATAATTTTATAAGTGTGGTTTTCCCTGCTCCATTTTCCCCTACAAAAGCCAGCTTTTCACCTGCTTTCAATTCAAAATTCACATTACGGATTACCCAGCGCCCAGATTTAGGATATTTAAATCCAACATTATTAAACGTGAATCCTGTTTTTATACTTTCAGGTAAGGACAGTCCTTCTACTTCTTCAGATCTATCGAATTTAAGATCTAAAAACTCAAAATAATCCTGAAGATATAATGCGCTTTCTGTGATTGCTGTAAATCTGGTAAAAAATCCTTGTGATTTATTTTGCAAACTTTTGAAAGAGCCTGAAAGAAAGGTAAGATCTCCTAAACTAAATACTCCAACCACGGTCCTAAAAACTATTAGCACATACGCGCCATAATATGCCCCAGTTCCTATTACATTAAAAAATGAACCCCAGGCTGCACGTTGCTTTGCAAGCTGCTTACTTTCCTTGTAATATTTATTGGAAAGGTTTTGAAATCTTGTTGCAAGATAATCTGAAAGTCCGAACAATTTCACCTCCTTAGCTGTCACATCACTTGCTCCTGCATATCTTAGATAATCCAATTCTCTGCGTTCCTGCGTCCAACTTCTAGCTAAAGAATAACTGGTTCCACTAAATTTTATTTCGTTTATAATAGTTGGGACTATAGAAACAACTAGCAGAATTATCAACCAAGGTTCAAAAACAACTACCCCCGCCATTAAAGATATAATCACAATTATATCTTGTCCTTGGGTTAAAATATTGGACATCAAGCCTACTCTCCCAGTAGTTTGTTGCCTCGCCCGTTCTAATTTATCGTAGAATTCTGAATCTTCTAACTGATCCAAATTTATTTCTGAAGTTTTTTTTATGATCTTTACTGAAGTATCTATAGAATATTGATCTCCCAACAGCGCATCTGTAAGCGCGATTGCTCTAGATAATAGATCTGAAAGTATTGCCAACCCAAGCTCAATTCCCACAAATAACCAAAGCCTGTCATAATCTTTAATATCAGCAACTATTTGAAGCACTACCTCATCTACAATGATCTTTCCAATCAATAATATTAGTACAGGTAAACTCGCATTTAATACTCTACTAGCTACGTTGGCATAAAATAACAACGGATTAACCTTTCGTATTTCTTTAAAAAAACGGGGCACAAACTTTAAAGAGGCAAAGCTTTCTTTAAAGTTAATCTTTTCAGGTTTTAAGGATCTTTGAGTTCTAGGCAAGAGCTATATTTTGATAAGCAAGCAAGTTACTCAGGAAATATCATATTTGGAAGTAAAGTAGATTAAGTATTTCCTTTTAACATCTTAAAAAACACTTATAAATATTCCTATTTTTGCCACTATGGGAGAAAATAGAAAACTTAAGAATAGCGAATTAGAAAGAAAGACGGTAGCCGAATTTAAGGAAGCTGCTAAAACGCCCATTATTGTTATTCTGGACAATATTAGAAGTCTTAACAACATAGGTTCTGTATTTAGAACGGCAGATGCCTTTTTAATTAAAAAGGTCTATCTCTGTGGAATAACAGCTACTCCACCGCATAAAGACATTCAAAAAACAGCACTGGGAGCTACAGAAACGGTGGAATGGGAATATGTGGAAAATACTATCTCTCTTATAAAACAACTTCAAGACGAGCAGGTAGAGGTCTTAGCTATTGAACAAGCAGAAGGCGCTACCATGCTAAATGATTTTCAGCCAGAAAAGGGTAAAACCTATGCCGTGGTGTTTGGAAATGAAGTTAAGGGAGTGCAACAAAGCGTAGTAACTGCAAGTAATGGAATAATCGAAATCCCTCAATTAGGAAGTAAGCATTCTCTAAATATCTCTGTAAGTACGGGAGTTGTGTTATGGGATCTTTTTAGCAAGATCAGTCTATAAACGTTTAAGCCAAAGTAATAGTCTCTTCAATCTTCGCTAGAATTTGTAAATAATCTTTACGGTTATTCACAAAATCCAATTCAGAAATATCAATGATCTTCACCTTGATATTTGCCTGAGATTTTATGAAAGACAAATAACTTTTATTGATTTCAATTAAATAGTCTGGTTGGATATTCTGCTCGTAATCCCTACCTCTACTTTTAATGTTTTCAAGTAATCGATCGGTATTCTGATACAGATATATATACAGATCTGGCTTTACCAATTCCTTATAAATTATCCTGAAAAGCTTATCGTACAAGGCATATTCATCTTCTTGAAGGGTAATCTTAGCAAAGATCAGCGATTTGAAAACATCATAATCTGAAACCACAAAATCTGTAAAAAGATCATACTGAGCAAGATCGTCTGATAATTGCTGATACCTATCTGCAAGAAAAGACATCTCTAAAGGAAATGCATATCTATTTTGATCTTCATAGAATTTAGGCAGAAACGGGTTATCCTTAAAACGCTCCAAGATCAATTTGGCATTAAAATCTTGAGACATCATGGTAGACAAACTAGTTTTTCCAGCACCAATATTTCCCTCTACCGCAATATAGTTATAGTTGATAAAGCTATATTTTTTGGATGGAGAAGTTAAGTTTTCGGGATAAACTTCTATAGAAGAATCATCTTCTAATCGCTCTTTTATAATAGAAGCAGAAGTTTTTAAAATCGGATGTATTTCCTTTCCTGCAATATCGACCAATGGAAATAACACAAACTTCCTGTTTTGCATCTCAGGATGAGGAACTTTTAAGCTGGAAGAATTTATAATTTCATCCTGTACTAAAATAATATCCAGATCTATTTTTCTACTGGAATATCTTTCGGTAGTTGTTCTAATTCTTCCTAAATCTGTTTCTATTACAAAGAGCTTTTGTAAAACTTCTTCTGCAGCAAATCTTGAAGAAACAGCGATACAGGCATTTAAAAACAAATCGCCTTGAAAACCCCAAGCTGGAGTTTCGTACACTTTAGAAATTGCATCCACTTCACCAATTTCAGCATAAATCTTAGCTATCGCTTGCTGCAATAGCTGCATTCTATTGCCATCATTACTGCCTAGCGCGATATAATATAATTTTGGAGGATTCAAACTTAAAATCGAATATTAAAGAAGGGAGTTATTAAATTTCTCAGCAAAATTAAGTAAAACAAACTTACATATACTTGGTTTTTTAGTAGAGTTATTAAAGTTTTTAAGAACCTAATTTTAGGTTTCTTATACCCTCATAGACCACCACACTAACAGCATTTGCTAAATTCAAGCTTCTTATATGTTCACTATAAATAGGGATCTTATACAGGTTTTCTTGATTGTTTTCTATAATTTCTGAAGACAAGCCAACAGATTCTTTACCGAAAACAAGAAATAGCTCATCAGAAAAATCGATATCCCAATATTGCTTTTCACCATGACTGGAGAAAAATGCCATTTTTTTATCCTTATTCATTTCGAAGAATTCCTCTACATTCTCATAGATCCTTAAAGAAATATGCTTCCAATAATCTAGTCCGGCGCGCTTTACCCGTTTGTCATTTAACTCGAAACCAAATGGCTTTACCAAATGTAAAGTAGAACCAGAAGCCAAGCTCAAACGCCCAATATTTCCAGTATTCATTGGTATTTCAGGTTCAATTAGCACAATATTATATCCCATTTATTTTATATTTTTTCCATAAAAAGACATTCTATAAATTTATTTTATCTTAGATCATCTATTTTAATATCAGTATGATGAGTTAAATGTCAGATCGAGCGGAGTCGAGATGTTTTCTGAACCCTTCGAATTTTATTTATATTAAACCAGAGTCTAAAGATTCAGACAAACTTAAAACAATAATTTTCTGGCCTTTTATAATAATGATGAAGATCAAACTTATTCTGCTTCATTATTTATCCAAAAAATAGATAGTTTGTCTACCCTAGTTATAAATATTTTCACAACAAATTAAGTAAAAGGAATTTACATACTCATAACTTTGGTGCCTGAGTCTTAAAGGAAGAAGTATAAATATTATCTCAAATTTTAATAATTGGCGCAGAGATTGTTTTAATTTAAAGATTCATCCTCGGTTATTAATATCGATTATAGAAAACAAAAAATATGAAAAAAGCATTTAAAATTATAGGTTTTTCGCTGCTGGTAATTATCCTTCTCTTAATCACCGCTCCATTTATTTTTGAAGCACAGTTAAAAGACATGGTTAAAAAGACCATCAATAAGAATGTAGATGCCACAGTGGAATTTAGTGATTTAGATCTCACCCTTTTCCGAAGTTTTCCTCAAGCCACCTTAGTATTAAAAGATCTAAGTATTATAAATAAAGCTCCTTTTGCTGGAGATACGCTTGCTGTTACTGAAGAATTGCTTTTAGAGATGTCTATTAAAGAGCTTTTCAAAGGAGGTGATGAGCCTAAGAAGATAGATGAACTTATCCTGAACAATGCTTTCGTTAATATTAAAGTAGATTCTTTAGGAAACAATAATTATGACATTGCGATTATAGATTCTACAAATACCAATGTGGACACTACTTCCAATCCTTTTAAATTAGATCTTAAACATTACGAAATAAATAATTCCAAGCTCAAGTATGTAGATGAAGGAAATAAAATGGCCTTGCTCTTGGAGAATTTAGACCATCAGGGAACCGGAGATTTTTCTTTAGCCCAATCTGAATTGAATACAGAAACCAATTCCCTTATTTCTTTGGATTATGATGGAACAAATTATTTAAATAAAAACAAACTAGCTCTGGATGCTGTAATCCAGATGGATCTGGATAAATTGAAATATACCTTTTTAGAAAATCAAGCTACCTTAAATCAGTTGCCACTTACCTTTAGTGGATATGTTCAGGTTAATGAAGATAACAATGAAGTAGATCTTTCTTTTAAAACACCATCCTCGTCTTTCAAGAATTTTCTTGCGGTAATTCCGGCTATTTATGAAAAGAATATCGAAAATGTTGAAACAAATGGAGATTTTGTAGTTAGCGGAATTATAAAAGGAATTGTGGACGACACCTATATCCCTAAAATGGATATCAAGATAAGCTCCAGTAACGCCTCTTTTAAATATCCGGATCTTCCTAAAAGTGTAGATAATATTGACATAGATGTTGCAATAATCAATGAAACCGGTCTTATAGATGATACCTTTCTAGATATTAACAAGATGAGTTTTAGAATAGATGAGGACACCTTCAGCGGAAGTGGAAATATTAAGAACCTAACCGGGAATATGTTAGTAGATATGGCTGTAAAAGGAACCATAAACCTTGCGAATTTAGAAAAAGCTTATCCTTTGGAGTTACAACAAGATCTTAACGGGATCTTGACCGCAGATCTAAAGACCTCCTTCGATATGAATTCTATCGAAAAAGAACAATATCAAAATGTAAATAGTAGAGGAGTGGCGAGCATTAAAAACTTTGCTTACAAAACTCCTGAGATCCCAAATGAAGTAAAAATTAGCAGTGCTAACTTTAAATTTAATCAGGGAAATGTACAGGTTCCGGAATTATTAATGACCACTGGAAAAACCGATATGAATGCTTCAGGATCTATTCAGAATCTAATGGGATATCTGTTTACAGATCAGCAATTAAAAGGCGATTTCAAAGTGAGATCGAACACCTTTTCTGTAAACGACTTTATGATCGCAGAAACTAAAACCGTCGAGAAAACAGATAAAGAAGGAGTGCCTACCGAAAAGCCTAAAGTAGTTACCACCGGAAAAGAAGCTATAAAAATACCTTCTTTCCTCGATGCAACTTTGGCGTTTAATGCTAACACCGTATTGTACGATAATTTAGAGCTGAAAAATGTTGTAGGGACCATGATCATTAAAGATGAAACTGCTACCCTTCAAAATGTAACATCCAATATCTTTGATGGTTCTATCGCCTTGAGCGGAAATGTTTCCACGAAAAATGCTGTCCCAACTTTTTCCATGGATATGGGATTAAATGCATTGGACATTTCAAAATCTTTTGAAGGACTAGAATTACTTCAAAATCTCGCTCCAATCGCCAAAGCTTTACAAGGAAAAATTCAAACCCAACTAAACCTATCGGGAAATCTAAATGATGATTTCACACCACAACTTTCTAGTCTTGCGGGGCAGGCACTAGCCCAAATATTAACTGCAAAAGTGAATCCAGAACAAATGGCGTTACTTTCCCAGCTGGACGAAAAATTAGGTTTTATTGATTTTAACGATATAAATCTTGATAATTTGAAAGGGAGATTAACCTTTAACGATGGAAGTGTAGATGTTGAACCATTCGATTTTATTGTAAAAGGAATAAAAGTAACTGTAGCTGGAAATCATAGTTTCGATAATATTATGGATTACAAGCTCACGCTGGATGTGCCTGCAAAGATGCTGGGTAGTGAAATTGGAAACACCTTATCTAAATTGAGCGCACAAGATCTCCAAAACATGACTGTTGCCATACCAATTGGTCTAAAAGGAAATTTCCAAAGTCCGCAGATAAATCTAAATATGCAACAAGCCATTAGCGGACTGACACAACAGATAATTGCACAACAAAAAAAGGAACTAACCAACAAAGGGATAGATGCTTTGGGTAATATTCTTACCGGTCAAAATAAGCAAACTCCAAAAACTACTGTAGATTCTACTGGAGCTGTTAATCAAACTACTCCAAAAGATACTGTAAGAACTCAACAACAGCAACAAGTTAAAGACGTAGCAAGAGATATTTTAGGTGGTTTTTTGAAGAAGAAAACCACGCAAAAAGATACTACTAAAGTGAATTAATTTTGACTATTAAGTATTCGTAATGAAATGTCAGGCTGTGACTGTTGCAGACTTTTTGCTTTGTCAGTCTGAGCTTGTCGAAGACTCTTAATAATAAATAATCCTCGAGGCAGAGCCATCGAGGTATTCAACGGAAGAAAGTTTTAACATTTTATGAAAACCAACCGTTTTCAAACTTTCCTCTAATACCTCCGATGCAGAGCATCGGGGAATTCTAATGATTAAGAATCAAATTACAACTCCCGCTACCTATCGGGAGTTGTAGTTTGATAAGCTCAATTTGACAATGATTCGAATCATTTGGACTAGAGTATTGACAGCTCAACCACAAAACCTTCATGACTGCGCACATTAAAAACAGTGCCATCTTCAAATAATAAATATTGCCCCTTGATTCCTTTTAGTACTCCTTCATAAAAAGGTGCTTTGCTTAGGTTTAGGGTTTTCACCTTTTTTGGATATTGTAAAACCGGGAAATGAATTTCTGTTTCTGTATTATCAGCCAAGAAATATTGCAATGCTTCTTCAGGAATAAACTGCTTTAATTTTTCCCGCTCTTCTGCAAGGTCCAGATCTTTAATGTCATTGGTAAGCATTTTTCGCCAGTTCGTTTTATCGGCAACATGAGCTTTTAGTGCAACTTCGGTTATCCCCGCTAGATATCTATTTGGCACTTCCACGATCTCAATAGCCTCATGCGCACCCTGGTCTATCCACCTTGTTGGAACCTGAGTTTTTCTAGTAACTCCCACTTTTACATTGCTGGAATTTGCCAGATATACAATATGTGGCTTCAGCTGTACCTGCTTCTCATATTCCAGATCTCGGTCCTCTTCATCCAGATGAGCTTTACTCATCTCAGGGTTCATAATCCAATTACCTGTTTGTGGAATGGAAGTATAACAATCATAACAAAATCCCTGAGCAAATACTTTTTTCTCCAAGCCACAATTCATGCATTGATATCTCAAAAAATTAATGCTGATTCGTTTATTGAGAATCTGATTAACATTCAGAAAATCAGACTCAAATACCATGTAATATTCTACTTCCTTCTGCAGCTCTGTTTTCATTTTTGTTAGTACCCCTTCGTATCTCATGCTATTTTATTTGTATTTATTTGATATGGTATTTGTATACTACTGGATAAGTTTTAATTTTAGCCGATATAACGTATATTACCAAGCGTTTTAAATCAGGTTTAAAGATAAAAGAATAATGCCAATTCCACTAGTAAACTCTATCGCCTCTTGGTTTTTAAAGAAGCGAATCCATCAAATGGGGTTGTTTATGAAGTATCCTAATGAAGTTCAGCAAGAACTTTTAAGATCACTTATAAGCAAAGCCAGACATACTGAAATTGGAAAAAAACATAACTTTTCAGAAATAACCAACTACAAAACTTTTGCTGAGCGTGTGCCTATTCATTCTTATGAAGAATATGAGCCAGCTATAGAACGCAGTAGAAGAGGCGAAAACAATATTTTTTGGCCGACACCTATTAAGTGGTTTGCAAAATCTAGTGGGACAACCAACGCAAAAAGCAAGTTTATTCCTGTTAGCGAAGATTCTTTAGAGAATTGTCATTATGCCGCTGGGAAAGATTTGTTGTGCATGTACCTCAACAATAATCCGCAATCTCAATTATTTACAGGAAAGAGCTTGCGCTTAGGCGGAAGCAAGGAAATCTATAGGAATAACGGCACTTCTTATGGAGATCTTTCAGCAATACTTATTGAAAACATGCCTTTTTGGGCAGAATTCAGCAGTACCCCAAGCAACGAAGTTTCCCTAATGAACGATTGGGAGATTAAAATGCAGGCGATTGTAAATGAAACCATCAAAGAAAAAGTGACCAGTCTGGCAGGAGTTCCCTCTTGGATGTTAGTATTGCTAAACAAGGTTTTAGACACTAGTGGAAAAGAAGACTTATTTCAAGTTTGGCAGAATTTGGAAGTGTATTTTCATGGAGGAGTGAATTTTCAGCCTTATGCAGATCAGTATAAAAAAATACTTCCTAGCGATTCTTTTAGATATTATGAGATCTATAATGCTTCTGAAGGATTTTTCGCTTGCCAGGATCACAATAATTCCAACGAGCTATTATTAATGCTGGATTATGGGATCTTTTATGAATTCATTCCGATGGATGCCTATGGTACAACAGAACAAAAAATAATTCCGCTAAGCGAAGTGAAAACCGATGTGAACTATGCGGTTGTTATTACTACAAACGCTGGTTTATGGCGATATAGAATTGGAGATACCGTGAGATTTACCTCTACCAGTCCTTACCGGATCAAGGTTTCTGGAAGAACTAAACATCATATTAATGTTTTTGGAGAAGAGTTAATTATTGAAAACACCGATAATGCTCTAAAAAAAGCATCCCAGATCACTGGCTGCCAGATAATAGATTATACAGCTGCTCCTATTTTTATGGAAGGAAAAAAAAAGGGAGCTCATGAATGGATCATCGAGTTTAAAACTCCACCAGAAAATTTAGAAGTTTTTATCAAGGAACTGGATCTGGCTTTACAACAATTAAATAGTGATTATGAAGCCAAACGGCATAATAACATGACGCTGAATATGCCAACAGTACATCAGGCAAGAGAAAAATTATTTTACGACTGGCTGAAGAAAAATGACAAACTGGGCGGACAACATAAGATCCCAAGACTTTCGAATAAACGTTGTTATGTAGAAGAATTATTGGAAATGTCTGGGACATCATCTGCTAAAGGCACATTGGAGGTCTAATTGAAAAAACACTTTTTATGTGTTGTAAATAAGAAAAGCCTCAATAACTTAAATTATTGAGGCTTTTTATTATACTTAAATTCGTGATTACTTCTTATTGTACCCAAAACGTTTTAACTGTGCAGAACTATTTCGCCAGTTCTTATTTACTTTAACGTAAAGTTCTAAGTGTACTTGCTTCCCGAAGAATTTCTCAAGATCTTTTCGGGCCTCTACTCCTACTCTTTTAAGAGCTGCGCCTTTATGACCTATAATAATTCCTTTCTGAGTTTCACGTTCCACCATGATAATGCTTCGCATTCTAATGATCTCTTCATCTTCAAAAAATTCTTCGGTATCTATCTCTACAGAATAAGGAATTTCCTTCTTATAATGCATCAGGATCTTCTCACGAATGATCTCATTTACGAAGAAACGTTCCGGCTTATCGGTTAAAGTATCTTTTGGGTAAAATGCCGGAGATTCCGGTAATAATTCTATCACGCGGTTAAAAACTTCTGCAACATTAAATCCTTGCAAGGCAGAAATTGGATATATTTCGGCATTTGGAACCTTTGCGGTCCAATGAGTTACCTGTTCTTCTAATTGCCCTTGATTGGAAATATCTATCTTATTCAGTAACAACAATACAGGTATAGTGGCATTGGTAATCTTTCTAAAGAAGGCCTCATCCTTCAATTCCTGCTCTCCGATCTCTACCATGTAGATAAGGATATCGGCATCTTCAAAAGCTGACTTCACAAAATCCATCATAGATTGTTGAAGATCGTATGCGGGTTTAATAATTCCGGGAGTATCACTTAAGATCGCCTGAAAGTCTTCTCCATTAACAATCCCCAGAATACGGTGTCTGGTAGTTTGGGCCTTAGAGGTGATAATAGATAGTCTTTCACCAACAAAAGCATTCATTAATGTGGATTTACCAACGTTTGGATTTCCAATGATATTTACAAAACCGGCTTTATGTGCCATAAGAAAGAATTTTTGCAAAGATATTTCATTTAATAAGCCCTTCCTAACTTTTTGAAACTTTCTGGGGTCCAATGATAACTATCGCCTAAACCACCATCGTCCCTAGTCCTCAGGTTATAATTTTTTGACTTAGTTTGTCAATTTTAATTTCATCCGATTGTTTTTCTAAAATCTACAATAGTTGTTTGTCAGCAACTTTTATAAGCGCTTATTCTCTTTGTTTCAGGAAAACAAGACGTTCATTCTTGGTTTAAAAATCTTAAATCCATTATCCTTTTTTAAATATCCTTCATTTAGCTCACTGTTTCTATTTCATTTATAGGAGTTCGTGAACCTTCGGTTTCTTTTGCTATGCTTTCCTCTAGCTTCACTCGCCGGAAGCAATCAGAAACGAAACAAAGAACCCGCATGAACATTTCGGACAGAAAAGACGACTTTTTTAAGGAATTTTTTGGCAAAAATCCAAAAATCGTGCTGAAATTCCCTCGGAACAACGATTGAAAAAATCGTCGATCTTGAATCTCGGTAATTTCATCACATATTCTACAAAAAAGTATTAAAAACAGCTTCCGGATAGTAGTCCATCATGTTATAAATATTCAGCTTCTAGGTGAGGATTCAACTTAAATTCAATATTTTTGCACGGTCTAAAGCTTTATAACGCTAAACTTTTTACAGTGAAGCATTTATAAAATACTTTAGGCTTTGTTTTTCAAAGAAAATCTATATTATAGAAACACACATAGATCTAAGACTCTTTTCATGACCAAAATTTTCAATCTTTTCGACTTTTCGCAAAAAGTAAATTATAAGACCGAAGTATTGGCGGGTTTAACTGTCGCGATGACCATGATTCCAGAGTCTCTTTCTTTCGCTATATTAGCCGGCTTTCCTCCTTTAATGGGATTATATGCTTCTTTTATAGCTGGTTTATTTACAGCAATATTTGGAGGAAGACCTGGAATGATTTCTGGAGGAGCTGGCGCAACGGTTATTGTTTTAATTGCTTTAATGAATTCTGATGGCTTAGAGTATGTTTTAGCTGCGGTCGCCTTAGCTGGTGTCATTCAAATTTTAATTGGAGTTTTTAAACTTGGAAAATTTATACGTTTAGTACCTCATCCTGTAATGTTTGGATTTGTTAACGGCTTAGCTATAATTATTTTCATGTCTCAATTAGATCAGTTTAAAACTGTTTTAAATGGTGACATTGTATGGCTTACTGGAAGTCCTTTAATTATAATGCTTGGATTAGTAGCCCTAACTATTGCCATTG
Source organism: Gillisia sp. JM1 (assembly GCF_000424645.1). Lineage (NCBI taxonomy): Bacteria > Pseudomonadati > Bacteroidota > Flavobacteriia > Flavobacteriales > Flavobacteriaceae > Gillisia > Gillisia sp. JM1. The sequence continues at coordinate 689,831 of NZ_KE384218.1, read as the reverse complement.
TGGTGTTATTACCTAAGCTAACAAAAGCTGTTCCTTCTTCTTTAGTGGCTATTATAGTAGTATTTGTATTGGTTTATTTTATGGGTATAGATACAAAAACAGTAAAAGACATTGCGTCTGTTAGTGGTGGTTTTCCTCCTTTTCATATCCCAAATATTCCAATAAATTGGGAAACTTTAAAATTGATTGCGCCTTATTCGCTGATTATGGCTGCTGTAGGATTAACAGAAGGATTACTTACTTTAAACTTAGTAGATGAAATTACAGGAACTAAAGGGAACGGTAATAAAGAATGTATTGCTCAAGGTGGCTCTAACATTTTAAACGGTTTTTTCTTTGGAATGGGAGGCTGTCCAATGATAGCTCAAACTTTGGTTAACCTATCTGCTGGTTCTAGAGCCCGTTTGTCAGGAATTATTGCCGCACTAACAATTCTTGCTATTATTTTATTTGGCGCTCCAATAATTGAACAATTACCTATGGCTGCTCTAGTAGGGGTTATGATTATGGTTGCATTCGGAACTTTTGAATGGGCAAGCTTAAAGATCTTTAATAAAGTGCCTAAGAAAGATATTTTCTTAGTAATAATAGTTGCTTTAATTACTGTTCTATTGCACAATCTGGCTTTAGCCGTTTTAGTTGGAGTTATTCTTTCTGCTTTGTTCTTTGCTTGGGAAAGTGCAAAAAGAATTAGAGCCAAAAAATTTATTGATGAGGATGGAGTGAAGCATTATGAAATATATGGTCCTCTCTTTTTTGCCTCAACAACAATCTTTGCAGAAAAATTTGATGTAATAAACGATCCAGAAGAAATAATAATCGATTTTAAAGATAGTCGTGTTTCTGATATGTCGGCAATTGAGGCTTTAAATGTGGTAACCCAACGTTATCAGAAAGTAGGTAAAAAAGTTCATTTGAGACATCTTAGTGCAGACTGCAGAAGATTATTAAGTAATGCCAATGATATCATCGAGGTGAATATCTTAGAAGATCCAACTTATAAAGTTGCTGTAGATCAGGATTAATAACCTCATACATAATGTAAAAAGTCGCTTGAAAATTAATTCGAGAGACTTTTTTGTACTCCATAGATGTTAAACCCTTCTTTAAATACACCATTTAAGAGCTAGAATATTCTTAAATTTAAGCTGCCAAACTTAAATTTAAAAATATATGCCTGTTAGCGTAAAAGGTGATAAAGAGCTCGAAATTATTCAATCTATAGAGAACAAATGTCTCCGAATAAATCTTAACGAAAACATCTATGGAACTTTTGCCGAAATAGGTGCTGGACAAGAAACTGTTCGTAATTTTTTTAGGGTTGGAGATGCTTCCTGTACCATTGCAAAAACAATTAGTGCTTACGACAAGGATTTTAGTGATGCCATTTATGGAATTGAAGATGACCGAAGATATGTTACCGAAAATAGATTAAAAAGCATTCTTTCTTTTGAAACTGGCCTTATTGAGAATCGGATATCTAGAGAAAAGCATCCAGACAAACTATTCTTTAGCTACGCAAATACAGTAACCACCATAGATTTTGCCAAAAAATACAAAGGTCATGGTTGGATGGGTATTCGTTTTCAAACCCAACCAAAGGAAGAATATAGTGAGATCATATTACATGTACAGTTTCACGAGACCTTGGCTGTTCTTCAGCAAATAACCATTGGAACCATGGGGGTGAATTTAATTCACGGGGCTTATTATCTTCATGACGATCCAAAAAATCTTCTGAACCATCTGTATGATCAGCTAGATAAAGACCAGATCGAGATAGACACCATTAATTTTACAGGTCCTGTTTTTGAGAAGGTAGATAATAGATTAATGAGCCTACAATTGGTTAAAAACGGAATGACAGATGCTGTGATGTTTGCACCTGACGGTCACAACGTACTTCCTGCCAATTTGCTTTATAAACGGAATATTTTAACTCTACGTGGTAGCTTTAGACCAGTAACTAAGGTGAATATGAGTATGTATGAAAAGTCTTTAAAACTTTTTCTGAATGAAAAAAAGGTAGACAAGGACCAAGTGATGGTAATCTTTGAAATGACACTTTCCAACCTACGCGCAGAAGGAGAAATAGACGAAAAAGATTTTATGGATAGAGCCAAATTACTCTGTTCACTTGGACAAACTGTAATGATCTCTAATTTTCAAGAATACTATAAAGTTGTAGAATACTTTGCACAACATACCTCAGAACGCATGGGTCTAACCATGGGTGTAAATACTTTTATAGACATCTTTGACGAAAGATATTATAGACATCTTAGCGGTGGTATCTTAGAAGCATTTGGAAAATTATTTTTCAAAGATCTAAAGATTTATTTGTATCCTCTTAAGGATCCTGAAACTGGCGAAATAACAACCAGTGAAAATTTAAAAGTACATCCTAGAATGAAAGAATTGTATAAATTCTTTAAAGATAATGGAAGAGTTGTGGACATTACAGATTATGAACCATCTATACTAGATATCAACTCTAGAGAAGTCTATCAAATGATTTTGGAAGGTAAATCTGGCTGGGAAAACTTGTTGCCAGAAAGTACCGCCCAACTCATTAAGGAGAAAAATCTATTTACAGATTAACACCTATTTGGTAGGATCATCCTTTTCCATGATAGTTCCAGGCATAAACCCAAAATGCTTTTTAAAGGAAGAAAAGAAAATATCCTTATTCTGGAAACCAGCTTTTCTGGCAACTTCAGTAAGATCTGACTCTCCATTACTAATTAGCGATTTAGCATATACTAATTTCGTTTTATTAATAAAATCTAGAGGAGTAAGCCCATTAGACTTTTTTAGCTTTAAATAGAAAGAATTACTAGACATACCAATAGCTTCACTAAGATCTTCTACAGTGAAGCTACTATCCTGAATGTTTTGGATGATGAGTCTATCCAATTTGATAATAAATTTATCATCTAAACCACCCTTAAGCAAATTGCTGTTTCGTTCACTTAACTTAGTGTTCACGAAGGGCTGGGAGTCTAAAGTATTCATCTGCTCCCCAACTTTTTCCAACAATAGTTCTAGATTTACCGGTTTCGAAATTAATTGAAGAGATTCAGATTGATCCTCTACATATACTTGCATCCTATCTTCATCTGTAAGCATAACGAAAACTGGTACATTTTTTAGATCTGTATTCTCCTTGAGCGCATTGTAAAGAGTAATCCCATCCATCCCCGGCATATCAAAGTCGGTAATAATAGCAGTGGGTATAATTCTCCTTGCAATCTCATAAGCCTCTAACCCATTTTTGGAATCGAAGACTTCGCCTAATTTCTTAAAAGATTGAACAAATACTTTTCTAAGTTCATCATTATCCTCCACTATTAAGATCTTGATCTCTTCTGAAGTGATCTTCTTTCTTGACCCTGTTTCTTGAGGAACACTTTCTACAACCTCAGCATTTTTATCAAGCTCAATTGGCCTAGCAGTTTTGGTCACTTTAGTTTCCTGTGCTTTTTTAAGAATTGGCTCATCTAAAATCACCTCTTTTAATTCTTTAGATTTAGGAGTTTCTGTAACCTCATCTTTAATATGATTTTTAAGGATCAAAGTAAATGTTGTGCCTTGGTTTTTGCTACTTTCAAAAACTATGGTACCTCCCAATTTATCTATAAAATCTTTTACATATAATAAATTAATATGCTCAGAATTCTCTGTCACTCCTCCGCTTCGGGAACTTCTATAATAATCTTTAATCACTTTTTGATCCCCTCTTGGCAGCCCTAAACCATTATCTGCTACCTGTATCTTAAGATCCCCTTTATTGGTACCAATAAGATTTATGATTATTTTACCTTCATCAAAAGAATATTTTATAGCACTGGAAATAAGATTAAAGAAGATCTTATTCAAATTCTCGGCATCGTAATAAAAGAATTCTTTATTCCACTGATTATTTATGATGATCTCCAAATGCTTTTGACGCAGAAGAGGATTAAAATACTTGATCAATTCTTCAAAATAACTATTAAGTGTGATTTTAGAAATCAAGGGAGCAGCATTCTCTTTCCTCATTTTAGAAGGATGAAAATTTAAAATAGGTTCTAATAATTCCTTCAACCTATTTACAGTATTTTTTAAACGGTGTTTTGCTTTAGACTCTTCTTCAGCAATAGTTTCTAACGAGGTCAATAAAATAGTAAGTGGTGTTCCAATCTCTTGATTCAAGTTGCTGTAGAATTTAGAACGTGCAGCTTTATTCTCTCGCTTTTTATGAATTCTGAAAAGATAAAACGGAATCACAATTAATGCAAGCAATAAAAGTCCGTAGATCAAGTATGCTCCAGTAGACATCCACCAGGGAGCTGCAATACTCATAGAAACTTCTTTCACAGAGCTCCATTTTCCATTTGTCTTTTTTCCCTTTACTAAGAAAGTATAATTCCCCGGTGCCAGGTTTGCATAATTCGCTTCATTTTGAGTACTTGGCTCAGACCATTCTGAATCTAAGCCCTCTAATTTCCATGAATATGCCAATTGAGAATAATCTCCAGGCGTCATTCCGTAGAATTTTATATGAAAAGAATTCTGATCTGTATCTAAATTCAGCTTCTTGCCGGAACTGAAATTGGCTAGAGACTTTGTTCCTTCCTCTTTAGATCTCACCTCTAAAGACCCGAACAAGATATTAGGAATGGTTTCGGGCTTGCTCTTTAATTTATTCGGATTAAAAACACTTACTCCTTTTAAAGTTCCAAACGCCAATTTATTATCTAATTGTGCAAAACTTCCTCTAGTAAAAACAGCACTTAACAAGCCATCATCTTTATCGAAAACGCGTATTGTTGGATTATCTTCAATTGCAAAATTCACCAATCCTTTATTTGTTCCTGCCCAAATTTCATTTCTACCGTAGATCAACAAGCCTTGAATCCTATTAGAGGGCATTCCCCCCTTTACATCTATAACCTTAACAGAGCCAGTTTCAGGGTCGTAAATTACAATTCCCGCACCTTCTGTTGCTAATACTATTTCTCCAGCTAAAGTTTCGCTTATAGCATTTATATTAAAATAAGGAAGGTTTTCGGTGTTTGGTTCTAATTTCTTTATTGGCTGAAATGTATTTGACCCGGTATGAAAATTAAACACCCCATTCTTACCAGCTGCAAGGACATCACCATTGACTAGTTGAGCCATCGCACTTATACCTTGTAAAGTGAAACTGTTGATCTCATTATTGGGACTAATGCGAGTTAGATCCCCGTCTTCTCCCCCCGCCCAGACGTTTTGATTGGTGTCTACCAGCAAAGCATTCACTTTTTGAAGTCCGGTTTTATTTGAGGCATCTGTAGAATAATGTGCTCTCAAAAATGTATTGATATTGATCTTATAAACCCCATCATTAAAGGTAGCTACCCACATATGCATATCATCTGCCTGAAGATCTCTAATAATATCTGGAATTTTGCTCTGGTATTTAAATGAAAGGTTTTTTAAATTTTGCCAAGAATCAGAGCTTCTATTCCAAACACTTAAGCCCTCTCTAGTGCCAAACCAAACATTCCCGTTTTTATCTACTTCGATTGCGGTTGTGAAATTATCGGCCAGACTACTATATTTTTTAGGATCATGCCGTAAGAATACAAAATTGTTCTGTTTTAAATTGATGGAGTTAATTAGGCCAGTTTCCGTGGAAACCCAAAGCGTATTGTATTTATCCAGAAACAATCCAGTTAAACCATTATCAGACAATGACAAGTTATTTCCTTCTTCGTGTAAATAATGAGAAGTCAGTTTTAAATTTTCATTTAAAATCAATAATCCATCTCCAATAGAAGCTATATACACATTCCCAGCCTTATCTATAGAAATATCTGCGATGGGCGTTTTTTGGGTAGAATAAGGAAGGCTATAAACTTTTTCTGGATTGCTGAAATTCTTATCTATTTTAAATAATCCGTTTTCTTGTGTTCCAATTAAATAATATCCACCAGTCAACAATATGCTTCTTATATTAAAATCTTTATTACTTGAAAGTGGAATCTTTTTATAATGGCCGGTATTTTTATTTAAGCTGAATAATCCTTTTGAAGTTCCAAATACGATTCGCTTATCGACGGGAGCTAGTTTGTTAACAGATTGCATTGAAGGAAACGGTGAAATTAGCACCATTTGATTTTGGCTGAAGTTCCAGATTCCGCTATTGGAGCCTATCCATATTTTCCCTAATTCATCTTCAGCGATCTGCTGAACATTCATTTTGGCATTTGCTCTTTCTGAAGGAATACTAACAAAAACATTTTTTTCCGGATCATAGCGATATAGGCCGTTTTCAGTACCTGTCCAGATGCGATTTTGAGAATCTATAAAGAGGGTGTTAATTTGCCCAACATTTTCGGGCATTCCTTTAAATTGAGAATAAAATTCTGAAAAGAAGGAATTATATCGTTGCACATGATTATCTGATGCAATCCAAAGATTACCAATACTATCCTGTTGGATTTCATTTATTTTGTCGAAACTGCCGTTGACTTCTGTAAGTTTCTCTATTCCCTGTAAATCTTGCGCCAAACATTCACCTAATGCATTCCCCAATAAAATAAGTGTACCCGCAAGAAATATTTTCAATTTAAAATTCCCCAAATCTTAAATATTTAATGTTGTTAATTCTAACAATTTACTGATAAGGATAGAGATAATTGACTGCTAACAAGAGAATTAAAATTGATTTATCAAGAGGTTATTAACCGAAATATATTCAGTCTTTAGAATAAATGAAATAAAAAACACCTCAAAAAAGGTAGCCTTTAAATATTTTGTAAGACTGAAATTAACTATTATCCTCTAAATCTGCGTTCGGAGCATTTTTCTTAACTGAAGCAATCCCATTTTCCATGGCCGCAGATGTATTATAAGATTTACTAACTCCTATAATTAGAGTACTGGTAGCTCGTAGTTTAAAACGATAATTCCCATCTGCATCTTTTCTGTCGAAATTAGCATCATCCTGAGAATTTTTTCTAACAGACTCTATTCCATTTACGCAAGAAGGTTTCTGCCTGTATACCTCACTATTTAGAATTACCTGTCCGTTTGTTGCTTTTAAATTAAATCTAAAATGACCAGAAGCATCCTTTTTAATTTCAAATTTTCCCATGATTAAGTTTTAGTTAGACTATAAATTAAAAAAAACACTCGGCACAATCAAGTTTTTATAAAAAGTATAACATTTTATACATTTCAAACTACCTCAATTATAATCATTTAGAAAGAATAAATAAATCCACATTTATTTTAAGCAATAAACGAATTTGAATGAGGCACGCTATTCTTGTTTTAGATAAAAGTAAAGTTTTATTTACTTTTTGTAAATAAAACTTTACTTAATTTAATTTTAATTATATATTTGTAAAACAAACTTTACATAGAAACATTATAATCATGAAAGAAAAGAAAGAACCTCGAGCTAAACTCGAAAGAAAAAATATCCTCAATCTCGCATTTTGGACTGGAGCATGGATATTAACTATGGCAATAAGCACCTTTGGATCATTGTACCTTTGGGAAAGCAATGTTTTACTTAGTGTATTGGCTATCTTATTGAACTTTGTAGTTGGAATAGGAATGATTTTAGCGAACATTCGTCATTTGAATAGTTTAGACGAATTACAACGCAAGATCCAATTAGAAGCCATGGGAATTGCCCTTGGACTAGCCGTTGTGGGAGGTCTAGCTTACTCTTCATTAGATCAAACCAATATAATTGGTATTAGCTATATGGCTGCAATATTAATTGGAAATTCTCGATACCGATGAAAAATAAGATTAAAGTACTTCGAGCAGAATATGAGTTAACCCAGGAACAACTTGCAGAAAAAGTAGATGTCTCCAGGCAAACGATAAATGCTATTGAAAAAGGAAAATTTGACCCCAGTTTACCCTTAGCCTTCAAAATTTCCAAACTATTTAAAATGAGTATCGAAGATATTTTCCAGAATGAATAACGAAGACGAAGATTAATAATCTATTTAAATGTTTTGGAAAAAACCATTAGATTAACCGTTCGTTTTTAGTCGGATTTTTTAAATAAGGACTATTCCATTACTAATTCGAGGATTTATCGCTTAAGCACCTTGAATCATCTCAGTATTCTTCTAATACTTTACATCACTCACCCAATTTTTTTTTATAACTTCTTAAGTGTAGGAGTAATAATTTTATTAAAAACATCAAAACTAAATTTATCCCTAAGGATTTGATTAATAATTTATATTAGTTTTGCCATAAGGACATTGCAACAATATTAAAAAACAGACTACTATGAAATATAATCTTTCTGAAATGATGTGTTTAGATATCTATCTATCCTCTTTGACGGAGGAAGAATATGATAAAATTAGCAATCAAATTAAACCCTCAAAAACTAAAGTTATGCCATTATTGAGTTGGGATATCTTTAACCAGTTCTATTTCCAGACAATTGAGAAACTGAAAATAAAAAGAGATATTAAAATGGTAAAATCGTTTGCAGAAAAATCGAAATGGAAAAACGAAATCGATACTATTTTTAAAAACCAAGATTTTGAAGCTCTAATAATCACAGATGTAGAACAGAAAATACTTTGGGTTAATGACGGTTTTACCCAAATGACAGGATATTCTAAAACATTTGCACTTAATAAAAAACCTTATTTTTTACAAGGAATCCATACTTCTACGAACACAAAGAAGCGATTTAGAAATAGATTAAATGATTTAAAACCATTTACGGAAATCATAACCAATTACAGAAAAGACAACACCCCTTACGAATGCGAGGTTAAAATCATTCCAATGTATAGCGAAAATGTAACTCACTTTTTAGCAATAGAAAAGCAAGTCGTATAAAAATAGCAGAACGAATACAAACCTAAACAGCAAAAATTTTTAAAGCAGGGTTTCCGAATGCACTAAATCTCATGACACCCTATTCGCAGAAACAGCTAGAAAATTGGATTACTATATAATTGCAAAATTAATATCTGCTATAGGTTTTTCAATATAAACAACATGTGGCCATTAACAATACACATACCTTCTTGAAGCATCTGATTTTGATAAGGCTTAGTTTTCTTTATTGCTAATATGCGCGTTACAGACCTATTGTATCTTGTTTGCATGGGAAGAAGATGGAAATGCCCGATTTCATTACAAATAAAATCGGGCATTTCCATTACTTTCTTTTTGTAGAAATTTTATTCGTCCTTCACATCGTAACGGTCAAGCATCATAACTTTATCCCAGGCCGTAACGAAATCTTTCACAAAGCGCTCTTGCCCATCACCAGCTCCGTAAACTTCAGCGATGTTACGTAGTTGGGCATTAGAGCCAAAAATTAAATCGCAGCGGGTAGCTGTATATTTTGTGGTTCCGCTTCCCCGTTCGTTAATGTTGAACAGCATCTCGTTTTCAGCTTGAGGAACCCACTCATAGTCCATACTGGTTAGCACCCGAAAGAAGTCATTAGACAATTGGCCGGGGCGGTCGGTAAAGACACCGTGTTTAGAGTGATCGTAATTTTGATCCAATACACGAAGTCCACCTACTAGAACCGTCCATTCTGGCGCACTCAATGTCAGTAGTTGAGCACGGTCAAGGAAGATTCGTTCTGATGGCACACGGTATCCTACTTTATCATTGTGGTAGTTTTTGAATCCGTCAGAAACAGGTTTAAGCCAATTGAAACTTTCCACATCGGTTAATTCCTGAGTAGTATCCAAACGGCCTGGAGTAAATGGAACTCCTATCTCAACTCCAGCATCCTTTGCTGCTTTTCCTATAGCTACGCATCCGCCGAGGACCACTAAATCTGCTAAAGAAACTTGCTTATTTCCAGATTGATTACTATTGAAATCGCTCTGAATGCCTTTGAGTTTTTGAAGGACCTCATTGAGTTCCGCTGGTCGGTTTAATTCCCAGTTATTCTGAGGTTCTAGTGCTATACGCGCTCCGTTTCCACCTCCACGTTTGTCACTATGCCGATAAACGGAGGCCGAAGACCAGGCTGCAGAAACTAAAGCAGAAACTGTTAGATTGCTGTCCAGTATGTACTGCTTAAGTTTGACGATATCAGCATTATCAATTAGATCATAATTTCTGGCTGTTAAGGGGTCCTGCCACAACATATCCTCTTTTGGTACTTCAGGACCTAAATAGCGATCTTTTGGTCCCATATCTCTATGTGTTAATTTATACCAAGCTTTTGAAAAGGCTTCTGTGAAATAATCAAAGTCATTTAAGAATTTCTGACATACTTTGCTATATGCAGGATCTACCTTTAAAGCGATATCAGAAGTCATCATCATCAAATCATCCATCTTTCCATCTAGATGTGCATCTGGAGTTTTTGGAGCACTTAAATCTATCGGAGTCCATTGGATAGCTCCTGCAGGACTTTCTTTCTTTTTCCATTCAAATTTGAACAGATTGATCAAGTAGTCATTGTCCCATTGTGTAGGATCGGGCGTCCATGAACCCTCAATCCCGTTGGTCATCGTGTACTGGGCAAATCCAGTGCCTTCTGGGTTCTGCCAGCCCATACCCATGGCCTCAATTGGTGCTGCTTCTGGCGCTGGACCTATTTTATCGGCACTTACCATACCGTGACTCTTCCCGAATGCATGTCCACCTGCAATTAAAGCTACCGTTTCTTCATCATCCATCGCCATGCGCTTAAACGATTCTCGAATTGCTCGCGCAGAATCCATAGGTTCCCCATTACCACCAGGTCCTTCAGGATTTACATAAATTAATGCTTGATGGGTAGCGGCAAGGGGATTTTCAAGGTCCCGATTCTCGTCCGAAGGTTCTCCTTCCCAGCGGAGCGTTTGGCTCACCATTTCATCGGGATGCCCGTGGTGTTGTTCACCAACTTTTGATTCCTTAAAGGGTTTTCCGTTCCAGAATTCCGGCCCCCAATAAGTGCTACGGTCTGGCTCCCAAGCATCACGACGTCCACCGCCAAAACCAAATGTGGGAAAATTCATTATTTCTAAAGAACAATTACCAGCCAAAACGATAAGGTCTGCCCATGAGAGTGCGGCACCGTACTTTTTCTTTATGGGCCAAAGCAATCGACGTGATTTGTCAACATTCCCATTGTCCCACCAGGAATTTATAGGGCCAAAACGCTGCATGGCTTGTCCTGCACCGCCTCGACCGTCGGCGATACGATAAGTCCCCGCTGAGTGCCATGCCATACGAATCATCTGCGGACCATAATTCTTGTAATCTGCCGGCCACCAATCTTTTGAGTCAACAAGTAAAGCCTTTATATCCTGCTTAAGTTGCTGGAAATCGATTTTATTAAAAGCCTCTTTATAATTTTCGTCACTTATTGGATTGGCTGCAGGCTGATCCTGGTGCAGCAACTCCACTTGTAAACGGTTGGGCCACCAATCATCAATCTGTGGAGGAGTTCCAATTGCTCCTCCTACTCGGGTACCCCGAAATGGACATTTACCTAAATCTTCTGGATTATCATTGTTTGTCATAGTAATTTATATTTTTGAGATAAAACTGATTAAATTTTATAGAACAGAATAAAGTTATAAAAAATAATGTTATTGACAATTCAGAAGGTTCAATCTTAAGTAAGTCCTAAGGAAGTAGCGTTCTTAAAGATTACCAATTAATTTTGAATCCCTCATTGAGGGTTTAACCCGCCTGACCGGCTGGGCAGGTTCCCCGAGGCCTGCCCGAAACATTCAGGCGGGCTTGTCTCGAATTTTTAAAAGTATTTTCCAATTCATACCTCGTGGACTTGCCCCGAGGTTCTTGATTTTCTCAAATAATTGGTTATGCTAGACAGTATTATCAAATTCAGTATTACCCATAAACTGAATATTCTTCTGACAGAGGATTACATTATTTCCGCAATGTGTAAACACAGATAATTGAAAGAAAAAAGACAGACATCAGTAGGACACAAGAGAACAATTGTTATGAAAATGCGATGGCAGAACTGGTAAATGGGATTCTAAAAGATGAATTCTACCTGGATAAGGCATTTACAGACGTGGCTGAAGCCAAAAGAGTAACAAAAAACGAATTTAAATTGTACAGCGAAATTAGATTACATTTATCTTAGACTACCAAATACGGTATATAAATTAACAGCCTAAACCCGATAGCTAACGGGATAATTTTAACCTGTAGCCGTATTTCATGACAAGATATATGAGCCAAACTCTATGAAAATAGCCCAGAAAATATTTAAATATATTTTACTAATTCCCGTAACTTATATAATTATTTCCCTGATTCTATCTGTAATAACAATTGACAGAAAAGCGAATGATGAAAATTTCAGTAAATCAATATATTTAAGCACAAACGGAGTTCATTTTGATATTGTTATACCAAAGACGGATATAGATAGTTTAGTATTGTCTGGAATAAAACATAGCAAAACTGAAAATTATTTGTCATTCGGTTGGGGAGATGAGAATTTTTATTTAAACACACCGACCTGGGGTGATCTCACTTTTAGCAACGCATTCAAAGCGATGTTTTTGAAAAGCAGTACATTAATGCACGTCACTCGCTACGAACAGGAGCGTACAGATTGGATAGAAATAAAAGTAAATGAGTTTGAACTACAAAAACTGAATACTTATCTATTCAATACTTTTGAATTAGATGAAAATGGAATGAGAATTTTACTCGAAAACAAAGGTTACTCTCCAATAGATGATTTTTATAAATCTAAAGGAAATTTTTCTTGTTTTAATACTTGCAATAGTTGGGTAAATAAGGGGTTTGAAGAAAGTGGATTAAAATCTAGCTTATGGACACCCTTCGATTTTGGGCTTTTAAATAAATACAAATAAGCTTTTGCTAACATAAGTTATCGCAAATAGGATTTATTTCATTGAAAAGTCATGCTTCAGAGCCCAACAATGAAATCGATTAAGCCGAGAATCCCGATAATCACCGGAATCCGTCCCTCCTCCACGCTACTTGCGCTAATTAAGACCCATAAGCAACATTTTGGTCCGGCCTGTCTAGCAAATGCATATTCACAAACGCTTAGATTCGGAAGGATGTCTAACTAAATTGCGTTACTAAGGCAGACCGGGTGCTATATTTTTTTTCTAATTATTTGTTTAAAAACTTATTCATAATAGGTATCTAGATGGTTACTTCAACAATTTCTTTATTATTGCTCAGTTTTAGAGCAAGATTACCAAGGAGTACGCCGTATATTACTTTTGAACAAACATCTGCAACAGTATAGACTAACTGCCTCGCCATTACTCCATTCTCACTGTACAAGAAGCCATCAAGCCCGGTGAGATATGGCATTAGATAAGCTCCAGGATACAAGAACCAAGAGACTAAGAAGAGTACCCAGATATTTGATAAAATCTTTTGAGCATCAGTCGAGAGACCAACTTTACCTTCATTTATTACTTTTTTCATCACCCAAAGGATATGGAAAAAGAATGCCGACGAAATGGCTCCCCAAACAAAAAATGCGGTAAGATTACTTACTCCATAAAATTGACCGATATAACCTGTAATAATCATCATCGCCCCAGAAAACCAAAATTGATCACGTATAGAACTAAATTTTGATTTTGTTAGACTTACTACAAAAAGAATCTGGAAAAGCAACATAGGCACATCGATAAGCCAGATTAGGTAGCGGTATCCGTTGTTAAATAAATCACCTTCCGGATTTAAAAAATACCTTCCTCTGGAAATGTCAAAACTAAAACTTGTTGTCCAATTCTCGGCTTGCGCATATAAAAGCAAAAAAGCGGAAACCATTACCACTGCGGACAATTTATTGGACATTTGATATTTTTATATACATTTTTTATCGTTAATATAAAATATAGTAGTCCAGCAAGCATTACAGCATAACCTAATGTTAGAATGTGCCATGTAAACTGATATGCAATTTCTTAGAAGCTGTTGCACCAATGAAATTTTCAAAATTGGCATTTCCTAATTCTTGTGTCATTTCAAAATAATTTAGTTCAACTTTCTCTCCACTAAAATTAATAATTTTTTAATATGTTTAACATATCTAATAATATATTAAACATGTTTTTATAAAATTGTTCGTGGGGAAGCTTGATTTCAATTTGAAAATTTTATCAGTAAGGGAATGATTTGGAGATGGTTTTGGCTAGAAAAATACAACACATTTAAGTACCTATCGGAAACCTATAGTCGGGATGCTTTAGGCTTTCGATTAATTTACAGAAAACATAAAATATCCATCATTCGCAATACTTGATTTAAAAATATTCGATAAAGAAAATCTGAAAAACTATAAAAAGAAAGCATTCAAATTATAAATCGATTTAGCTGAAACCTCAAAAATAATTTATGGATTTCTCCGCTTTGAACTGAAAGTTTTAGCATATCAAATGCTGAGACAGACTTCCAAATAAATTTATTATAAATTAAATATCCAGGGCAAACGCATTAAAAAAAGTTTAAGTTAATTGGGTAAAAAAGAGTGCCAATCACTTAAAAAACCAGCAGAATATTTGCTGTTTTCAGTTTAAAATATTGTATATTATACTGATAATCAATATTTTACACATTTAAAAACCGCCCAAAAACTAAAGACCATATTTGGTCAAATACCCGACTTTAGACGTTCCCACAAGCAACTTTATGATTTGGAAAGCATCCTTCTCATCGGGATCATTTCAGTAATCTGTGGGGCAGATTCATGGAACGAAATGGAAAACTATGCCAACTCAAAAGAAGAATTCCTTCGCAGCTTCCTTGATCTGCCCAATGGCATCCCTTCGCACGACACATTTAATCGCGTTTTTTCCAATATTGACAGTGATCAATTTGAAAAGTGCTTTATACAATGGGTCAGTGATCTTGCACAACTCCAGCCCAGGGAAATCATTGCCATAGATGGCAAAACAATCAGGGGTGCCAAAGCTGGCGGTAAAAAATCCCCGGTGCACATGGTCAGTGCTTGGGCAAACGACAATAATTTGGTCTTGGGACAAGTCAAGGTTTCTGAGAAGTCAAATGAGATTACTGCCATTCCAGAATTATTAAAGGCCTTGTCCATAGAAAACACCATTGTAACCATTGATGCCATGGGATGTCAGACAGAAATAGCCAAGGCCATCGTCAATAAAAATGCAGACTATATCTTGGCCGTAAAAGACAATCAACCTCAGTTGCTGGAGCATATTGAAGATGAATTTAGATTTGGGAAAACCATGGAATCAAACCTTGTCCAAGAACTGGACCATGGCAGGATAGAAACCAGGACATGCAGTGTGATCGACAACTTTCAGTTTATTGAAAAGACCAATAACTGGGAAAACCTGACAAGTGTTATAAAAATAGAAAGCAAACGTGAGTTTAAAAACTCAGAAAAGCCTGCACAACATGCAATAAGATATTATATTTCAAGTATAAAGGCCAGCTCCCAAGATTTCCAAAAGGCCATTCGTTCCCATTGGTCCATAGAAAACAAGTTGCACTGGACTTTAGATGTTGCTTTTTCAGAAGATGCTTCTAGAAAAAGAACAGGCAACTCCACTCAAAATTTCTCGATACTCAATAAAATCGCATTGAATTTGTTGAAAAATGAAAAATCATCCAAAATAGGCGTTAAAAGCAGAAGGCTCAAAGCGGGATGGGACAACCACTATCTGATAGAAGTGCTGAATCTAATGAAAGTTTAATGCGTTTGCCCTGATTAAATATCCCATTGAGCCAAGTAATCATTAATTTTAAAGCATGCAACTACATCTATACCAAATAAACGCCTTCACCGATCAACTTTTTAGCGGAAATCCCGCTTGTGTGGTTCCATTATCAGAATGGCTTCCCGACGATTTGCTTTTGAAGATAGCCAGAGAAAATGCCGTGGCCGAGACTGCATTTTTTGTAGACGAAGGTTACAAAATTCACTTAAGGTGGTTTACTCCCGAAATGGAGATGGATCTTTGCGGACATGCTACCCTGGCAGCTGCTCATGCCTTGAAAGAGATTAGAAAATATAGTAGTAAAAACATCATTTTTGAAACCCGAAGCGGAGACCTTAATGTAACTACTGAAGGCTCCAAATATATTTTAGACCTACCATCGAGAAATCCTGTTACCACTTCTCTTCCCGAACTTCTTCAAGAATCTTTAAATATTCAGCCGAAGGAAGTTCTGAAGGCAAGGGATTTTGTGCTGGTATATGAAGACGAACAGGCTATAAAGAACATAGAGATTGACCGTTCTTGGTTCGATCAATTGGAACTAGGAACCGGTGGGGTAATTATTACCGCAAAAGGCACTGATTGTGATTTCGTTTCTAGATTCTTTACACCTAAAGCTTCGGTTTTTGAAGATCCTGTCACCGGATCTGCCCATTGCTCCCTCACCCCTTATTGGAGTGAAGAACTCGGGAAACAGGAACTAAATGCCCGCCAGCTTTCTGAACGTGGCGGCAGCCTTGTATGCCGAAATAAAGGCACCAGAGTCGAAATTGCGGGCGATGCCCGTACCTATTCCATTGGAAAACTATGGACTGAATAACTTCTTCAAGATTTAGAATATCTGCCTAACCCCTAGAATTATATTTTACAATAAATTAATCTTCAGTTTTGATGAATTTTGGATTGATAAATAATTTACCGGCTTTTAATTTCTGCCAGTAAATTTTCATATCGGCATTAATTTCAGGAGCCATAATATACAATCCTATTATATTTGGAAATGACATAGCCAGAATCATCATATCGGCGAAACTTAAAACTGCTCCTAAACTTACCGATGCACCTAACACTACAAAACCTAAATACAAAACTTTATAGACTATTTCCACTTTTCTACTTCTTCCGAAAAGAAAGGTCCAAGAACGCATTCCGTAATATGACCAAGAAACCATGGTGGAAAAGGCAAATAAAAACACAGCAACTGCAAGCACAGAAGGGAACCATGAAACTACACTTCCAAAGGCATCAGCGGTAAGTTCTACTCCACCTATTCCGCTGTTAATTTCGTGCATGCCTGTAAATATCAAAACCAGCGCGGTCATGGTACAAATTAGCATAGTATCTATAAAGGGCTCAACTAAAGAAGTAAAGCCATCGGCAATAGGATGATTAGTTTTGGATGCACTGTGAGCAATTGCTGCTGAGCCTACTCCGGCCTCACTAGAAAATGCGGCGCGTTGCAAACCTAAGATCAGCACTCCAATAAATCCACCTTTTAAAGCTTCGGCAGAAAAAGCACCGTCGAAAATTGCTACAAAAGCGCCACCAAGATATTCGAAATGATATCCAATCACCACTAAACAACCTAAAACGTATAATATTGCCATAACAGGAACTACTTTTTCTGTCACTTTGGCGATACTTTTAATTCCTCCAATAATCACGGCTCCTACCAACACTGCAAAACCAATTCCGAACCAGAATCCCTGACCTTGCAAAACGGGGATTTGCTCTGATACTATTTTAAAAGCCTGATTTGACTGCAACATATTACCACCACCAAATGAAGCACCAACGCCAAGAACTGCAAAAAGTATAGCTAAGAATTTCCCCAAACGCTTAAGGTTTCGCTTTTCTAGACCATAGCGTAAATAATTCATGGGTCCCCCAAATATTCGGCCTTCGTCATCAATAAAGCGATATTTTACTCCTAATGTACATTCGGCAAACTTTAAAGACATTCCGAAAAACCCGGCGAGAAACATCCAAAAAGTTGCTCCTGCACCTCCCAGAGAAATTGCCACGGCTACACCCGCAATATTTCCCAATCCCACTGTGGCTGATACTGCGGTGGCCATAGCTTGGAAATGCGTTATCGTGCCGGGAGCATCGGGATCATTATACTTTCCTCTTGCTAAATCTATAGAATGTTTAAATCCGCGAATGTTTATAAACTTTAGGCGAATGGTAAAGAAAATACTTCCCAAAATAAGCCAGATAACAATGAAAGGAATGTTATTGGTTTTTATATCTCCATTTGGATACAAAAGAGGTTGGGGATTTTGAAATTGAATTACCCCCAAGAGAGGAGCTTTGAAAGAACCGGTTTCAGGCATTCTGGAAACTACAGATCCTTCTTTGGAAACCTGTTCTAAAATTCCTTCGGCAGGAGCATGAATGGATAATTCAATGTTATTATTGCTTTCCAACAATGCAATTGTATCACCTTTATTTACCTGGCTTCCTTCCGCAGCCACCCATTTTTTTACTTGATATTCCTCACTAGTAGACACTTCGATTCTTGGAAGGGGAATGTTTTTATGAGAAACGTAAACTACTGGATCATATATTCCGAGGGTAGCAAAAGCATCCCAAAATAGAACGGCTCCTAGCACATCTACCGCCGGTTGTACTTTGCTGTTAAAAATTTCGGGTATTGATTTTGCAGGGATAGTGAATTTCTTGGAAACCGTATTTCCACTGGCATCACTTATAATTACAGAATGCTCCAATCCCTCGATCAAACCAACAGATTCTGCCGCAATTAAAGGAGTGTTTACATTACTCCATTTGTATTGATAGGGAGCTAGACCTCCTTCTATTGACACCCGTGCAACACCATTATTAATTTCGGAAGAAGGATTTAATAATTCTAAGTAAACTTCCATTTCACCGCTAAGTTCAACTTGAGCTATAGAATTAGTGAAGGGAATGAGCAACAGCGCTAAAAGGGTAAAAAGTCTAGATTTTATCATCTAATAATTTAAGAATTCGTGATTCATTTATGGATAATCACAATATTAGTAATAAGCAGAAGTACTCCCAAGAAAATCAGGCTATTTTTTTGAAATTGAGTAAGACCGAGAATTAATAAATGAAGTTTAACCGACTCTTCTTTTGATATCTTATAGGACCCGAGTTAAAAATACAAGCCTTTTTAAATGATAGCCGTCCTGCTTACTTATAATTATATTTGAAAGAAAAGTATAATCCTTCACTTCTGTATTTTGAAACTCAAATTCATAATATTCAATAAAAGAATTCAAAAGATATTAAACAATACTACCCAAAGGAGATAAGTAAATTCTGTATTGTAAAAAATTAAAAAACTTTCAGGAAACTGAAAGGGTTTTCCTAGTAACGGAAGCCTTCTATAAAAATTAAATAAGTTTCCATGGAATATGTTAGACCAGCGATCTATAATTTTTGTTATAATTAAAACATTGTCGTCCGACAAAAGATATAAGATCGCTGCGCTGCTAGATTCAAGACGTAAGACTTTATTCCAACTAATTGAAAATCAACATCTTAATCTATGTAAATTTTTCAAAAATGAAAAAATAATTTCGTGTTCCAAAAGCAAGCTCCTAAACATTGAAAACAGTTTTAATCCACGTTACTTCTAGCCTCACCGAAATCATGAATTTTTTTTACCGGACAATACTATAATTAAAAGTAACAGATTTGAAGAGGAAATGTAAACACTTCTTTAGAGATCTAATATCCAGGTAGCTATTTCCTGAACTAAATAAAAGTCATTCCAATTTATCTCTATTCCTTCCGAATTTTTGATAAGCTTACTAATACTCCGTTATTATAATTTCTAATATTTTAGTATATTTTCTATAGTTTAGCCATAAAGGTTAAAATTTAAACAATGAAAGTTTACGAAAGTGACCTGCTCACTATAGATTTTGAGAAAGACACCAATAGTTTTGTGCAATTCTGGAAAAAATCTCCGAAAACTTATTGCTGTCTAAAAAAAAGAATTTCTCATTTTTACTGACTTCTATAAGAAATATAAGCCAACAAATGCATTATGGGTGCAGCAAAACTTTTGTCTTCCTCTTAATGTGGATATAAATAATTGGATAGAAGAGCATGTAAACATTCCCTGCGTGGAAAATGGAAATAGAAAAGTCGCCTTTGTGGTAGGGAAAGACGTGTTGGTGCATTTAAGCCTTATGAATCTTTTTAAGGAAGGAAAATCCATTATTTCTCCTTTGCATTTTGCCACTGAAAAGGAGGCCAGAACTTGGATAACTGAGACCAAACCAAATCCCATAAATAACAACAAGATTACCATACTTTTTGAAGGAGTAGATGAAGAAGGGAATTCTATCATAAAAACAAAAAGACCATCCAGTGATATTTCTAATACCATAAAATCTTTTGGTGCTCTTATTGAAGAAAACAGTTTTATTAAAACAAATATCTCCAAGTTCACTCAACTCACTAAACGGGAAAAAGAAATCCTTCTCATTTTTTCTAAAGGAATGAGACATCAGAAAGTTGCAGACGAATTATTTATTTCTGTTCAAACCCTTCGCAAGCATTGGAAAAACATAAAAAACAAACTCGAAATGAACCACTATGGACTTGAAGTCCATAGTTTCGGGCTGGTGACTTGAAGTCACCCAATGGTCATTTCTCCAATATAAAGTCTGTGTTTTCACCATCACCTGGCTTTCTATGATGTTCCAAATATTCATTCACCATTTCATCGGTTATATTTCCTGTACTCCAGCAACCATAACCTATTGCCCAAAAATGACGACCCCAATACTTTGATTTTAGTGAAGGGAACTCCTGTTGAAGTTTTCGTGAACTCCTGCCCTTAAGTTTCTTTACCAGATAGCTTATACTCATCGATGGACGATATTCAATGTGGACGTGGTCTTTGGATATAACTCCTTTCAAAAATTATGAGATCTTCAGTTTCACATATCTGTATCAGAAGGGTTCGGCAACGAATTTGTTTATCACCAATCAGAACAGGATAACGATACTTTGTACTCCAAATTATATGAGCAGATAACCTTGAAACTGTATGTCCATTACTTCTTTGGTCTGGCATAACACGAAGGCAGGTCTTTTTAGAAGCTAAAGCGAAATGCACTAAAGTGCATAGTTTTAACTATTTTTGAGACCAATAAAATCTTTGGTAGACGTAATAATGTACGTGAAGGCTTTTGAAATGGAATAAGGCTGGTAAGATCAAATTGCTTTGCTAAATCTACAGCTAGAGTTTTTCCAGTTCTAGCAGTCCAGTACCACTAACCGATACCGATATCCAGAGTTCTTTTTCCCCAGCCGTGATGTTGGAAATCTCTACTTTATCTAATGAACCGATTAATAGGACGCCGTCTTTTGCCTCTAGCTTATTTTCCAATTTTACGTTAATAGCATCAACTTTTTCCTCTATATGAGGCATCAAATCGAAATTCATTTTCTTTTTGAGCCTTTTATACATCCATTTATTCACAATAGTTTCCAGCAACCTGTCGGTAAACCAATTCTTGGTTTTTCCATCTACTTCATAATCTTTCAGAGAAATATGCTGAAGCTCTTTATCAAATTCCAGAGCCGCATGAAAAAATATCTTAACCTCCCTGTTCTTGAAAAGATTTGTTAGTGTTTTTAAAGTTAGATTCAACAGAATATCAAATCCTTCCAAATAACTTTTTTCTATAGAAATATTTAATACCTGAGCATAATTAGATTTCTCACCATTCTTGTTTTCCTTGAATAGGATCTCCCCAACCAGCTTTTCCCCTAGATATTTATCCAAGACCTGATATCCCACTATAACCGGAATTGTGATATTTATATTTTTATCTATAACTTTATCATTATCAAACATATACCTCATTTTTTTGATGCAAATTCTTACTCTGTATTTCCATGATTCTTGACTTATTCGTTCAAACAACCAAACACTAAAGGTGAGTGCTATCACAAAAAACATAAAGGATGGTAAATACCAAATCCTATAAAACAACCTGTTGTTCTGCCTTACCAGATGTTGACTGCTGTGGTCAGATTTTTTATCTTGATTTTTTCTCCACTTCTGAAGTATCACAGCTACTCCAAATAAAACTACACCTATCACCACTTAGCCTTCGACACGGATCATATCTGTAATAGCGGCAGATTAAAAAGAGCCAAATAATAATAATAATAATAATAATAGAAACTGAAGCTCCAAGAAAAACAAGAGTAGAAGTTTTTAAGCTTCACAGCATTTCCTTGAATTTACGATATAAACTCAAAACTATCAAACCAAATTCAGCGACAAAACTTTTTATTTGAAATTCTGGGCTATCTATTTCTAGACTGAATTATTAGCTTTATAAAGCTAATAAAATCATTTGAGAACAAAAGAATTTGGAACTTATAAACTGCTTAATAAATGAGATATAAGAAGTATACAAAAAATAAAAACCTTTCAGAGAACTGAAAGGTTTTAGTATTAATCCGGTAATATTAATTGGATACGACTTAAGTATTCCTACCCTACATCGAAAAAACATAATTTATATCCATTACCGAATAAACGGAGGACTAAATTAAGTCGGGAAATGGAACTCTGAAATACCCAAAAAGGGGTATATTTCACATATTTTTAACTTTTTCATTATAACCATTTGATGTGTCGTTTTTATTCTATCCATTTAATTAATGCAGAGAAACTTAATAATCTCCTGACCAATAAACTAAATCAGCCTAAAAGGAAATAATGCCATATCCAGTCATCTAATAATTGAGACAGCAGTAGCCTCGACCTTAACAAATATCAAAAAGTTAAATATAATTAATGTGACAAATAATCCAAATCGATTAACAGAAATCTCAAGCGTGCATTAAAAAAGACTACAATTCACTTAGGGTTTAATAAATACATAAGCATCACATTGCAAGACAGTAAAACTAATACTGATTCATTTTTTAGACTTGTCCCACCAAACATAAATCCCAAAAGCTAACAAACTTGCTATAGAACCCCAGAGTAGTCCAGTTTTCAAAGTTTCAGTACTTCCCCCAAGAATGGATATGAATACAGTTAATGGAAAAATGCCAATTAGTGTTGCGCCAATAAACTTCCAATAGCCCATTCTTAAAATTCCACCTACGAAACTTATAGCATCATTGGACAAAAAAGAATTTAGATATGAGTTTGGTGTTAAACGATGGATGAATACAACTAAGAACAATTATTTAAAGGCCGAAACCGAAAGCTTATTTGAACTTGCTTAAACGTCAAAGCCCGAAATAGAACAAAGATTTACTATTGGATATGGGTGGCAACTACTAACTGATTTTGAAATTGAAATAGGATCTCAATATCGCCTTGCATATTATACCCAAGAAATAGGTCACGAATTATTTTTTGTTGTAGATATAGAAATAGATTTATAGGAATATCTTAAAACATCTCCTCGTTGGTTAATTTCAACTTTTTCTCTTTTTTAATAAAAATTAAGGACCACTACTGCCAAAATTTTAGTTTCTTTAATTTTCATTAAAATAGTCCAAGCTACTGTGTTAGAAGAATTTGAGAAACATCTACAGAAGAACACCAATCTGGATGCAAATGCAATAAAGCAGATCGGGAAACATTTTATCCTTAAAACAACCAGTCGAAATGAAATATTGGTAGATTATTCTTCTGTGTGTGAAGATTTTTACTTCATAAATAAGGGAATTCTGCGCATCTTCAATATTAATTCTGAAGGTATGGAAACTTCCCGTTTTTTTGCTTTCGAGAATATGTTTTGCACGGTATTGCCAAGTTTTATTGATCAAAAACCTGCATGTGTATATTTACAGAGCATCGAAAAATCTATACTTCTAGTTTGTAGACGCGAAGATTTTTATAACCTAATATAGCTCTATCCGGGATTGGATAGATTATACCGGGAAATTCTTGAACTTGGGTTTATTACGTCTCAAAAACGAATCTATGGTTTTCAGGGATTTAACGCTTTGGAAAAAATACAATGGACCATAAAAAACCAACCAAGAATCTTACAACGAGTTTCTAATAAAATGGCAGCCTCCTATCTTGGCATCTCCCCCTCTACACTTAGTCGGGTGAAATCCAGGTTGTAAAAACCTTGACATAGATCAATCCCCAGAAGTTTTGTAACTGCTATCTTTATATATATTAATTAAAACATTATGAATTCAAAAGTCTTTTTAGGTATCAGAATCTTCTTCGGAATTTTTCTATTGTTCTTCGGTTTAGATCACTTCTTTAACTATATGCCCTTCCCGGAAATGGCTCCAGAAGCCAATGAGTATTTTGGTAATTTACTTTCTACAGGTGCGATGCAGCTTGTTGGGGTTGTGGAGATACTTGCAGGATTTGCATTTATTTTCAATAAATTTGGAGGATTAATGGCACTAATTTTAATGAGTGTTTCTATTAACGCCGTGCTATTTCACGTGAGCCTGGATCCAGAAAAAATATGGGGTGCACTTGTACTATTGGCTTTAAATATCACAATGGTTTACTTCTATAGAAATCAGTATAAAGATCTTTTAAAAGGATAAAGCAAATTTTCGACAATTCGGATAAGCAATTTCTTCTTGGAATTGCTTATCCGAATTATCTAATTTTAAATTTCAACTGGTATCTCTAAGTCCAAAATAATTTTTATTAAAAAAGAAATGTCTTGAAACAGCTTTCAAACTCTGTTTTATACTTATTAAGTATTTCTGCAGGACTTATTGTAGCAAACCTGTATTATAATCAGCCACTACTAAATCAAATCGCGCTTACTTTTAATGTAACAGAATCTGCAGTAAGTAATGTGGCTCTTTCTACTCAATTGGGTTACACCTTTGGGTTGCTCATTATAATTCCGTTAGGCGATAAAATAACCAACAAAAAAATATTGAGGGTAGATTTTATAGTCATGATACTTTCGTTGATTGCTGCAGCAATTTCAAATTCTTTGATTTTACTAATAATCAGCAGTTTTTTTATAGGTTTTACTTCAGCTATTCCACAGCTATTTGTACCCATGGCTGCACAACTTTCCGATGATAAAGGTCGTGGCCGCGCTATTGGAATTGTAATGAGTGGATTATTAATAGGAATTTTGGGAAGCAGGGTTATAAGCGGTTTTGTAGGCGAAGAATTTGGTTGGCGTGCAATGTATTATGGTGCAGCAGCAATGATGTTTGCGCTCTTTTTACTATTGAAAATCAAACTACCCAAAATAAGTCCAAATTATAATGGCAACTATTTAGATTTAATGAAATCACTTTGGTTTTATTTCAAAACCGAAAGTTCATTGAGGCTTGCTGCTCTTAGAGGAGCTCTTGCTTTTGCAGGATTAAGCGCATTTTGGACTACCCTTGTGTTTTTAATGGAAGATTCCTTTGGTTATGGAAGCTCTGTAACTGGAGCTTTTGGCCTGTTGGGAATCGTAGGTGCCTTGGCAGCAACAGTAGTGGGAAAAATTAATGACAGAGTAAGTAAAAACAAGATCATTTTATTTTCTATTCTTTTGTTAATTTTATCTTGGGGAATCTTTTTAGTTTCTGCAAACTCTTTAATAGGTTTGGTGATTGGAGTCATTCTCGTAGATCTGGGACTACAAGCTTTGCATATAACAAATCAGAATATAATATTTTCTAAATTCCCCGAAGCTCGAAATAGGGTAAACACTATTTACATGGTAGGCTTTTTCATTGGAGGTGCAATAGGTACAAGTTTTGGAGCCATAGCCTGGCAACATTTTGGATGGACAGGAGTTTCAGTTTTAGGAATTTTATTATCTTTTATTATTGGAATAGTTCATTTAAGTTATAATAAAAAAATAATTTAAGATGAGTAAAAAAATTGATTTAATAATTACGAATGCGGTTATTAACGATACTGAAGAACTCGTAAATTTTTATGTTGTTAGTGGGAAGATTGATACAATTAAAATAGCTACTGAAACCAACTTAAATAATTCAGAATTAGAAGAAGCAAATCAAATTTATGATGCCGGTGGTAACTTCTTATGTTCCGGTTTTTATGAAAGTCATATTCATTTAGATAAAGCTTGTATACTAGATAGATGTAAAATAGAGGAAGGTACTCTGGAGGAAGCGGTGGAAGAGACTGGAAAAGCCAAAAAAGAATTTACAGAAGAAGACGTTTTTACCCGCGCAAGTCGCGTGGTTGAAATGGCCATTAAAAAAGGAACAATGGGATTGCGAACTTTTGTAGAAACAGATCCAAAAACAGAATTACGCTCTTTTGAAGCCATAAAAAAAGTTCGTGAACACTATGCATTTGCTATCGATATAGAAATTTGTGCTTTTGCTCAGGAAGGTCTTACTCAAGAGATGGAAACGCATGATTTGTTGAAAAAAGCTTTACAAAATGGAGCCGATCTGGTTGGTGGTTGTCCTTACAAAGATGAAGATCCAGGCAAACACATAGAAATGATTTTTGACCTAGCAGAGGAGTTTGATGTAAATGTCGATTTTCATCTGGATTTTGACCTGGATCCAGATAATTCAAGTATTCCAAAAATTGCTGAAGAAACCGAAAAACGAGCTTATCAAGGCAGAGCTTCTATAGGACATGTTACTAAACTTTCAGCAATGCCAAAAGAACAGCGAGAGAAGATGGCTATGCTTTTAAGTAATGCTAATATTGCCTTAACTGTTTTGCCAGCAACAGATATATTTTTAAACGGGAGAGATCATGATGTTTTGATTCCTCGAGGTATGGTTAATGCCAATCAATTAGCTGAGAATGGAATTACAACAACGATATCCAGTAATAATATCTTAAATGCATTCACTCCTTATGGGGATGCATCTCTACTTCGAATGGCAAATATGTATGCCAACATTGCTCAGCTCTCTAAAGATAAGGAGATTGCAGAAGTTTATAAAATGATAACCACAAATGCCGCAAGATTATTATCAATGCAATCCGATATAAATGAAGGTGCTCCAGCAAATTTTGTGATTTTAGAAACTAAAAATGCAATTGATGCGATAAGAACAATTGCTCAGCCTTTGGCAGGTTTCAAAAATGGAAAGCAAACATTTTCCAATGAAAAGGCCGAAATATATTTTAAATAATGAAGACTTCAACTGAATTAAACGATACAGACTTAAAACATTTAAAGCATTGCCTTGTTCTAGCTGAAGAAGCTCTTAAGGCCGGTGACGAGCCCTTTGGTTCCATCCTGGTAAACCAAAAGAATGAGGTAATCGCCACAGCTCGAAATCGGGTGAATGAAATTAATGTGTTGGCACATCCGGAAATTGAACTGGCAAATTGGGCGGCAGAAAACCTTTCAGCAGAAGAAAGAAAGAACACTAAGATGTTCACAAGTGGCGAGCATTGCCCCATGTGTGCCGCCGCACATGGCTGGGTGGGATTGGGAGAAATCGTTTATCTCAGTTCGGCTGAGCAGCTGGGGAAATGGTTAGAAGAAATAAACGCCAAACCTGCGCCCATTAATTTTATTCCCATTGAAAAAATTATCAAAAATAGCGCAATAAAAGGTCCTGCAGACGGAGAGCTCCTTCAAATAATAAAAGACTTACAATTAAAATATCACAAGAATAATTTAGAATAAGATATTAGTCTCGTGCTCAAATTAGAACATCAAAAAGCAGCTATGGAAGATCTTTTTTTAACTTATAAAACGCATATCATTTACGCGATTATCGTGATTACGATTGTTGCTCTTTTACTTATAGGAACTAGCCTCTTTTATAAATGGCTAGTAAAACATGACCATAAAAAATTTCCTCGAGTAAAACCAACTACCCTAAACCTTGTTAAGAGAATATTCAATGCGCTTTGGCTTATTTTGGACCTTATTGCACTAAGTTTTGTTTTTGTTGAAAGAGACAAAGATGCTTTTAATTTAAAGAACCTAGAATTAGTTCTTTATAAGTGTAGTGATTATAGCCACTCTTGTTGTTGCAGCAACTACAAATATGTGGTTTAATAAAAATAATAGGTTTTTTTATCATTTTTATTTTGTGTTGGTTAGTACCTGCGCCTATTTTTTATTAAATTTCATAAAAAAAAGATATGGAAATATTAGAAGAAGCCAAAGCTTTTGAAAATGCCAAGATGAGTAATATGTCCACTAGTGATCGGGTTTCTGCCTCACGGGAGGTAAAACGACTTATTTTAGGGATCAATGAAATTTATAAAGAAACAAAAGACTCAAAATTGATGGACTTGATGAAACGGTTGACTGCCAAAAAGAAAAAGATTGAAGTTCGGTTAAAGGGACGACAATAGCCAGTTATCCCTTTATGAGAGTTTAAAAATAAAATCTATTTTCAATTCCATTAAAGCTGCTCATAGCTAAGTTTCCCATTGACAATTTTTGCGGGTTGGGTATATGGGTGCTCATTTGCTTTACTAATTCCCATAATGTGCATTACCTTCCATTCATCTGCTTTCATTGCATCAGAAACCATAGAACGATGACAACGCCACCACACCGCTTCTGAGCACATAATTGCTGTTCTTTTTTTTAATGCCATTTTTTTAAGGCTTTCCAGGCCTTCTTTAAATTCCGGCGTTTCCATATAATCCGCATAGCCCATAAACGAAACATTACGCCATGTCGTATTCTTTGAATCGGGATTTGCTTTCCTTCTTCCGCCTAATTCTTCTAAATGGATGTATTGAATGTTATGTTCTGCTAATAATTTTTCTATGTTTTCTTTATTGAACTGCGGAAATTTTCGTGAACCTGGAAATCTTCGTATATCTACCAAATGCAGTATATTGTATGATTCCAACATGGCTACAAACTCGTCAAGGCTACGTGTGGAATGTCCAATGGTCCAAAGTTTCTTGTTTTCTTTTTGTGTCATAAACTTGATTTTAAAATGCCGCAGCACTTTTTTATTCATCTGGTTATGAATTTAATGGTCTTTATTTTTGTTGATGGTTTTGCTTTTCATTAAGAATTTTTTGCGACATCTTCTACACGTTTGGCACTATCAGATTTATTTAAACTTATCCGAACGATACTGTCCGTTATTGCTGATAGATCATGAGGAACGTTACCTTCCAGCGCGACTAAATCTCCTTTATTTAGAGTATGAGCTTTTCCGTTAACCCCAAAATTAATACTGCCTTCAAAAATTTCAACCACGATAGGAAAAGGGGTTTTGTGCTCTTTCATTACTTGGTCTTTCTTAAAAGCAATCCGTATTTCCTTTCCTGTTTCCGTTTCTAGCAACACCTGGATGGCGGGTCGCTTTTCATTATATTCTATGTTGCTTGTTAATGATGCTGTTTTCATAAGATTTGGATTTTATTATAATTCTTAAATGTTTTTTGGAGTAAATCTACTACAACGAAAAAGATCTTACTAGAACTTTAGGCAGCCAGTGATTCAATTCTTTTTTCAATTCCACTGTCTTTGGAAAATTAAATCTCACCTGTATTGGACAAAATAATTAAGGGAATCAGTTTTCGAAAAATACACTATCATAAGACTCTAATTTAATTCCATTTTTTAATGAAACTTTTTTCTGAAATTTTGTGTTTCTCTAAACTTTCAGCCTTTTTCAGAACTATTATTCATACTTAGAATAGCTACATAGTTTGACAGGGCAAACGCATTAAAAAAAGTTTAAGTTAATTGGGTAAAAAAGAGTGCCAATCACTTAAAAAACCAGCAGAATATTTGCTGTTTTCAGTTTAAAATATTGTATATTATACTGATAATCAATATTTTACACATTTAAAAACCGCCCAAAAACTAAAGACCATATTTGGTCAAATACCCGACTTTAGACGTTCCCACAAGCAACTTTATGATTTGGAAAGCATCCTTCTCATCGGGATCATTTCAGTAATCTGTGGGGCAGATTCATGGAACGAAATGGAAAACTATGCCAACTCAAAAGAAGAATTCCTTAGCAGCTTCCTTGATCTGCCCAATGGCATCCCTTCGCACGACACATTTAATCGCGTTTTTTCCAATATTGACAGTGATCAATTTGAAAAGTGCTTTATACAATGGGTCAGTGATCTTGCACAACTCCAGCCCAGGGAAATCATTGCCATAGATGGCAAAACAATCAGGGGTGCCAAAGCTGGCGGTAAAAAATCCCCGGTGCACATGGTCAGTGCTTGGGCAAACGACAATAATTTGGTCTTGGGACAAGTCAAGGTTTCTGAGAAGTCAAATGAGATTACTGCCATTCCAGAATTATTAAAGGCCTTGTCCATAGAAAACACCATTGTAACCATTGATGCCATGGGATGTCAGACAGAAATAGCCAAGGCCATCGTCAATAAAAATGCAGACTATATCTTGGCCGTAAAAGACAATCAACCTCAGTTGCTGGAGCATATTGAAGATGAATTTAGATTTGGGAAAACCATGGAATCAAACCTTGTCCAAGAACTGGACCATGGCAGGATAGAAACCAGGACATGCAGTGTGATCGACAACTTTCAGTTTATTGAAAAGACCAATAACTGGGAAAACCTGACAAGTGTTATAAAAATAGAAAGCAAACGTGAGTTTAAAAACTCAGAAAAGCCTGCACAACATGCAATAAGATATTATATTTCAAGTATAAAGGCCAGCTCCCAAGATTTCCAAAAGGCCATTCGTTCCCATTGGTCCATAGAAAACAAGTTGCACTGGACTTTAGATGTTGCTTTTTCAGAAGATGCTTCTAGAAAAAGAACAGGCAACTCCACTCAAAATTTCTCGATACTCAATAAAATCGCATTGAATTTGTTGAAAAATGAAAAATCATCCAAAATAGGCGTTAAAAGCAGAAGGCTCAAAGCGGGATGGGACAACCACTATCTGATAGAAGTGCTGAATCTAATGAAAGTTTAATGCGTTTGCCCTGCATAGTTTGAGATTAAACAATTTGCTATTGATCAAAAATCGCTATTTTTGGACACTTCTAAGTGTAAGTATTAAGTCTATAAAATGTGATGATGTTTTTTAATTATGTTATCTAAACTGTTTTTGAATAAAAGACTTATACTAAAATTGATACCAAAAAAGTGAAACTGAAACGAAGGCGAAAATTAATAACATATCTAAATATTTTAGATCAACCAATTAGATTTAATCCGTTCGTATTTAGTCGGACTTTTCTATTATGGGCTCTTCTAGGACTGATTGGTGGTCTTATTGCTGGGGTGTATTGGATTATTCTTGAGTATTTGACGCATAGAATCGCTGTTTTTGAAGGTTGGGAGGTTATACCCGTTATGTCTATTTGTGGGCTTTTAGCTGGGTTAATAATTCATTTTATTGGTGACCCAGGAGAAATTCACTTGATTGTAGATAATATTAAATTCAATAAAGGAAAACTTGACCCCAAGAATAATCCCTCCATGATTTTGTCATCCTTATTATGTGTCGCTTCCGGAGGTAGCCTTGGTCCTGAAGCACCTTTGGTGCAAGTAACAGGCTCGACAGGTACCTGGCTAGGTAAAGTATTTAGACTTAAAGACGAAGAATTGAGGTCTTTAAGTATTGCTGGGATGGCTTCTGGATTTACGGCTTTATTTGGTGCTCCTTTAGGAGGAAGTTTATTTTCATTAGAAATTCTGCATCATAAACATGCGCTAGAATATTACAAAGCAATCATTCCTGCCTTAGTTGCAAGTAGCTTTAGCTATGTGATTTTTGCTTTAATCGTACATCTTGGACTCGGTGCCACTTGGGCTCTTCCAACTTATGAATATTCTGGAGTTTTTGATTTTGGGATAGCAATTCTTTTTGCAATTGCCGCTACAGCTATTGGATGGGGATTTATTTATTGTGTGAAGTTTTTTAAATTTCTATTTGAAAGACGCCCTATACCAATATATATAAAAACTCTCATTGGTGGAATCTTACTTGGAATTATATCTTATTATCTCCCGATCACCAGATATTTTGGTCATCATGAAATAAATGAACTTTTAGCTGATGAACTTAATATAAACCTTCTACTTCTAATTTTGTTTTTTAAAATAGTTGCAATCTCAATTACGGTGACTTCAGGTTGGAGAGGTGGTTTTATTATTCCATTATTTTTTGTAGGTGCTAGCCTTGGGTTAATTATTCATCAAATATTTCCCCAGACAAATTTATCCTTGGCAGTGATTACTTGCATGGCAGCAATAAATGTCTGTGTAACCCGTACTCCTATGAGCACTACGATCTTGCTCGCTACTCTTACAGGGTTCACCTATTTCATACCAATATTATTTGCAAGTTTAACAGGATATTTTTTAGCACCCAGAATACCATTTATAGGTTCACAAATGGGAAATGGAGAAAAAATACGGCACACAACATCGATTAAGCGCAAATAGCGGGTGTTTAAGTAACAAGTTATATTTCAGATACCAAGAAACAGACAACAAAGCCGACAAGAACGTGTCCTTTCTCCACGCTACTTGCCTTAATCAAGACCATTAGTTATAATTAAAAAAAAGACCGACTTGTCTGTTTTTTGAAATTTTGATTATATTTAAGGCGTGAAACATTCCAAAATAAAGCAAAATATAATTGAGACCGCTTCATCCTTGTTCTATAATAATGGATATAACTCTACGGGAATAAATGAAATAATAGAAAAAGCTGGAATTGCTAAAGCAACCCTTTATAGTCATTTTGATTCAAAAGAAGATGTTTGTATTGCTTACCTTAAACATAGGAATGAAATTTTCGTAAAGGAAATAACAATGTATTGCAAATCACAAGCAAAAGGAAAACCACAAATAGTTGCAATTTTTGATTTCTTACAGTTATTTTTTTTAAATGAAAATTTCAATGGCTGTTGGTGTATTAATACAGTTTCGGAAATTCCAAAAGGAAATAAAAAGATTAGAAATGAAATACAAGAACAGAAAATCATGTTTGTCCAAATTATTTCGGAATTAGTAAAATACAACTTGCCAAACCTAACAGAAAATCAATTAACCCCATTATCAAGGCAAATCTATTTACTATATGAGAGTGCTGTCTCAGAAAGTCATTTGCACAGAGCTGATTGGCCGATAAAGGAGATGAAAAATATATGTTCGCAAATCATAGCATAAAAAAATTTGCGTATTAAAATACAGACTTGTCTGTTATTTATTAACATTATTAAATAATTACGAATGAAAAATTTTAAAAACAAAGTTGCTATCATTGTTGGTGGAACCAGCGGAATAGGTAAATCTACCGCAGAGCAATTACTAAAAGAAGGCGTTATCGTGCATATTGTTGGACGGAATACAGATAAAATAGAAGACCTTCCAAATCTTTTTAAACATAGAACAGATATTACCGATGGTGGTCAGCTTGATAATTTGATTAGCGAAATCAATGAATTTCAAACTATTGACTATCTGGTAAATGCTTCCGGAATTTTTGGGCCAAAGCCTTTTCTTGAGCATACAAAGGAAGATTACGATTCATATCTTGATTTAAATAGAGGATTCTTCTTTTTAACTCAAGCCATTGCAAAGAAAATGAAAGAAACTAAGGGAGGCTCAATTGTAAATATAGGTTCAATGTGGGCAAAACAAGCTATAAAAGCAACACCATCTTCTGCATATGCAATGCAAAAAGCGGGATTGCATTCATTGACAAAGCATTTGGCAATGGAATTGGCTGACTATAACATAAGAGTAAATGCTGTATCACCAGCAGTAGTCAACACGCCTGTTTATCACAGTGTGTTTGGTGGAGAGGAAGAGGCGGAGAAAGCTCTCGAAGGCTTTAATGATTTTCATCCCATTGGACGAATTGGCACGCCAAAAGATATATCAAATAGCATTGTATTTCTTTTATCTGACGATGCATCTTGGATAACTGGAGCTATTTGGGATACAGACGGCGGAGTTATGGCTGGGAGAAATTAATTGCAAATGCCATTGAGTTATCAGCAAATAGAGGGCATTCGTGTAAAAGCGATATAGAGATCAAATAACAAAAAACAACGCCAAGAAATTTGCGTCCTTATCCCATTTGTCCTCAACTTTAATCATTAAAAAGATATTTTTTTGCCAAAAAAATTGTTTTTTATAGTTAAAGAGTTAATTTTGTTCTATCAAGTCAAGTAAAATTGATTTATAAAGAAGCGTTGAGAGACAGGCTCTTTGATGCGCTAGCAACCAGACTCCGGTCAAGGTGCTAATTCCTGATCCGATTTTGGAGAATATAAAACAATTGAAACAATGAAGAATTCTTTTCTTATTTTGACTACCATCTTTTTTGAGCATTACGCTCTTTCTACTCCTAACTCAGCAACTAAGAATTGTTGTTGTTGTTGTTGTGGATAAAACTTACTTGCCTCTTATTACATAATCAGGCTATGAATAGGAATTTACTAGCTGTATTTCCAACCCTATTCTTTTCACTAAACTATAAATATAAGTGCTCTATTAGAGCTATTACCTTAAGAACACGATTGTTTTCGTAACAATTTATCACCGTTCAATAATTTGTTTTTAATAAAAATTATAGACTGGAGGCAAAAGTGAAAGAGTTATAGCCTCATAAAGTTTATTGTCGATTAAGTAAGCTTCTACAAAAATTCTCAACGAAATAAATATTTTAATTACTAAGTAAAAATTAACATCATGAATATCAATAACAAAGAACAGGCAATTGCCGTTTACTACGAACATCCAGATTGGTTTCGTCCCCTATTTAAAGAACTTGAAAATAGGCAGCTTCCGGTAATAAAATATGACGCAGCAGAACACCACTTCAATATATCTGAAAAAGAATTTCCTTACAGGGTTTTCTTTAATCGCATGAGCCCATCTGCATATCTTCGGAACAATACGCAGGCAATTTTCTATACAACAGGACTACTAGCATCTTTGGAAAGCAACGGAGTACGGGTTATTAACGGTTCAAAAGCCTGGAGACACGAAATTTCTAAAGTTTTACAACTTAGCCTCTTGGAATCTTTAGGCCTACCCTATCCTAAATCTGTAGTAATCAACAATCCTTCACAAGCCTTGGCTGCCTCAAAGGACCTACGCTTTCCAATTGTCGTTAAAGCGAATATTGGTGGAAGTGGTGCGGGAATAACTCGTTATAATACCGAGGAAGAACTCAAAAAGGCTGTTGTTGATGAATCTATTGAACTGGGATTGGATTTTACTGCGCTTGTACAAGAGTTTATTCCGGCAAGGGGTGGGAATATTCACCGGGTGGAAACACTTGATGGGAAATATTTATATGGTATAAAGGTATACACCTCAGGTGATAGTTTTAATCTTTGTCCTGCAGACATTTGCCAGACAACAACGGGACAGGAACTATCAAGAAATGCCTGTGCACTTGATGCTCCAAAGAACGGACTTAAAGTAGAAGCATATACTCCTTCAAAGGAAATTATTGATGCTATTGAGAAAATAATTCAGGCCGCCGGGATTGAGGTTGGTGGAATAGAATACATTATAGATGACAGGGATGGCCAACTATATTACTACGACATTAATGCGCTTTCAAATTTTGTTGCAGATGCAGTCAATGTCATAGGTTTTGACCCACATAAAAAATTAGTGGATTTTATAGAAAAAACAGCAAATTTAAAATTAAAACAAGCATTATGAAATTTGGATACTGGTTACCCGTTTTTGGCGGATGGTTAAGAAATGTAAAAGATGAGAATATGACCATTTCCTGGGATTATATTAAGGAACTGGCTCAAAAGAGCGAAGACTGGGGTTATAGCCTTTCCCTTATTGCAGAATTATATTTGAATGATATAAAAGGAGAAGAAGCTCCTTCCCTTGATGCTTGGTCTACTGCAGCTGCATTGGCAGCGGTAACCAAAGAACTAGAAATTATGGTGGCAGTAAGGCCTACGTACCATAATCCTGCTTTGTTGGCTAAGGCGGTAGCAAATCTGGAACACATAAGCAATGACAGAATTTCTCTTAACGTGGTTGCTTCTTGGTGGAAAGCCGAAGCAGATAAGTACGGAATTGAATTTGATGAGCATGACAATCGTTATGCGCGCACCAGCGAATGGATAGAAGTGATCACCCGCCTTTGGAAAGAAGATCATGTTTCTTTTCAGGGGGATTATTACCAAGTGAAGGATAATATTTTGCAGCCAAAACCATCTAAAAAGCCCTTTTTGTATGCGGGTGGAGAGTCTGAAGCGGCTAAAACAATGATCAGTACTCAATGTGACGGCTATGTTATGCATGGGGATTCTCCCGAAGGAATTAAGAAACGTATTGATGACATGAAGCAGCGCAGGGAAAAATTAGGACTGGAACCCATGAAATTCGGAGTGGCTGCTTATTCCATTGTAAGAAATAATGAACAAGAGGCAAAGCGGGAAATTGAAAGGATTTCCAATGTGGAAGCTTCTTCCGCCAGTTATAAAAATTATCAGCAATGGGTTGAAAATACGCAACTGGAAAGCAAGCTTTCATTGCAAGATTATTCGGTTTCAAATAGAGGCCTTAGGGCCGGCCTTACAGGATCTGTTTCCCAAGTTCAGGACAGAATTCATGAATTTGAAAAGGCAGGGGTAGATTTTTTCTTGTTGCAGGCTAGTCCACAAATGGAGGAGATGCAACGTTTTTCAGAAGCCGTGATCTCAGAAATGGCTTAAAAACTATTTTTTAGTAACATACTACTAGGCTGCTTTTAATCAAAGGCAGCCTTTTTCGTTCTATAAATTCGGTAACAAATTGAGCCAATAAAATTTTTAGAGTAAAGTTTAGAGCGGTTAGGAACGTAGATCTTTTCCTATTTAGACTAACAACGAATCAATCTCAAAAGTTATTGACTTGATCCTTGCTTATGGCTGTCCGATAAATCTGGGAGATGCTCGGTTACTAAATCACAATAGATATCCTCAAAGACAGTACAGTCTCTTCTTTTTTTGGCATCAGAGATTGTACTTCTCTTTGGTGAATAATCAAACTTACAATGTGAGATTTTATGGTCATAGCTTACAATGCCACCGCACAGTTCACGTAGTGAGTTGCACACTGAGGTCACACCATATACCATTGTAATTAAGTGCTGAAATGTTGAAAACCGTCTGCAATAATGATCCGATTTGCGCGATAAAGCACGTGTCGTTATTTTACTTTTATTGAGCAAACCTATCATTTGACTGAAAATCGGCTGTCCGAAAAAAAAATAGTACTTTTAACCATGGTTGAATTTCTGGTCAGATATTAATTATTCTATATAAGCAGAAAGTCTCAATTTTTGAGGCTTTCTTTATCGGACACTAATGATTTAAAATAAACGAAATATTTACTGAATAATAAGAACTATGTACAATACGATGGAAAGTATATGTAAAAGATAAAGCATAGACGCAAGATATATTTGTACCATAACTTTTAAAGAAATAAAATCCTGAAAACAGGATTAGCAAATTTAATTATCAGAGTTGGGTTTGCGCTACTTTTTATATGGGGAGGACTGGAAAAATTTATTGAAGGGTTTTTAGGAGGTGTTGGCCTACATAATATGGCTGATTTCTTAAAACAAAGCGGACTTGCTTTTCTTGGCGATTCAGGAACCTATATTTTAGGTGCACTGTTGGCTTTACTTGAGCTTGCCGCTGGTATCTCTCTTGATCATAAACAAGCAGACCATATATGCGTATGCATTTTTAGCATTTGTGATGTTAATGGCATTAGTACTTGTTCAAATCCCATCAGGAAACTGGATGAACATTATGATAAATATTGCTTTAACCACCACGTTGGCTGGATTTGCAATGCAAGAAAAGCAAAGGGTTGAAGCATAACAATAACAAAATAATTACAATTAATCTATAAATAACAGACCATGAACACTACAGAAGAAACAATTGAAAAAAATTTAAAACACATACACCGTCTTTTGGAAAAAGGTGGGTTTATTGAAGCAATGGAAACCTATTTTAGCGACGATGTACAGATGCGTGAGGCCAATGAAGAGCCTAAAATTGGCAAACAAGTTACACTTGATGCTGGACACGATTTAATTGATAATAAATTAGAAGAATTTATCAGTTATAAAATTGGGAATTACGCCGTGCAAGGCAACCACAGCTTTTACGATGCCGTAATGACGCTTAAAATGAAGGACGGAAGTACGATGTTATCTGAGCAGATAGTGGCCACTGAATGGAAAGATGGTAAAATATATAGAGAGCGCTATTATCACGCATAGTCCAATAGTGATCTAATGAAAAAGGCGAATTCCCAATATTCGCCTTTTTTCATTTATAAACACGCTATTAGCTCGCTTCTCCCGTGTTATTTTTAGTATATACGGCTGACGGGATGATCTAAAAAACACCCAATAATTACCTCTTTATAGCAATTATTGAGCGTTTTAAGGTGATTTTAGCTGTTACCCAGCAATATTTTCAACGTTTTTTATCCGAATGCAGATGCTACTGCGCCGGCATCCACTCGATAATTACGGCCATTTACAAAATTAGCTTTATCAGAACATAAAAAAGCGATTACAGCGGCAACTTCTTCAGGTTGGCTACGGCATTGTACTTCCAGATGTGGCCGTTTGTGGGATCAAGGAAAAAACTTGGGGAGAAATGTATCTTTGCAAGCAAAACACTTAGAACTTGGATAAAGAATTAGCCCGCTATTTATTGCCAGAAGGCATATTGGAATATTTTGAGATCATCAGTCATAAATCATCAACAGACAAGGTTCATTTCTATTTAGAAGAGAAGAACATTCTACCCAAAGAACATCAATCTGAAATAGCACAATCCAAAGGCTTCTTACCAGAGATAACGGTTGAAGATTTTCCGCTAAGGGGTAAATCCGTATTGCTCCATATAAAACGGAGGCGCTGGACCCTGGTCAATACAGGAGAGATAGTAAAAAGAGATTGGAACTTAATAGCTAAAGGCACTCGGATAACTAACGAGTTTGCCTCTTTTTTAAAAGGTATCGCTTGATACTCATGCGGTAAGTGCCAAACGCTTTGGTGACTATTATAAGACCAATGGTAAAACGCTGCAGTACCACTACAAAAATCATCTTAGCGACTTCAAAGATTGGACGCAAAAAGAGCATTCACAGGATTGGCTGCTCTATGGAAAGAACTTGGGCAAATATTTGAGTTTAGATGAAACCTCTTTATCCAACGGTGAGCTTTACACTATTCTAACAAACAAAGTAGCCAAGGGAAAGAAAGGCAGCATAGTGGCCATTGTTAAAGGAACCAAAGCAGTTGATGTCATTGAGGTACTAAAGGAAATCCCCGTAGAAAGGCGCAATATGGTAAAGGAAGTCACTGTGGATATGGCCGGGAGCATGAATTTGATCGCTAAAAAATGTTTCCCCAAAACCGAAATAGTCACAGATAGGTTCCATGTTCAAAAATTAGCCTCAGAAGCAGTGCAAGAAGAACGTATCCGATTAAGGTGGGAAATTATAGAAGAAGAAAACAAAGCTATTGAAGAAGCCAGGAAAAATGAAAAAACATACAAACCAGAGCTTCTCAGTAATGGGGACACGCACAGGCAGCTGCTCGCTAGAGGCCGATATCTATTGTTCAAATCCAAAACCAAATGGACGGCAAGACAAATAGAAAGGGCTGAAATATTATTTGATCTATACCCAACTATTGAAAAAGCATACAGCCTCTCTCAAGGGCTAAGCCATGTTTTTAGAAACAACACAAATAAAGATGTAGCAAGGCTAAAATTGGCACACTGGTACAACAAAGTCGAAAATTCCGAATTTAAGTCTTTCAATACCATTGCAAGATCAGTACAACTGCACTACGAGACCATCCTAAACTATTTTAACAACAGAAGCACCAACGCTTCAGCGGAATCTTTTAATGCAAAAATCAAAGAATTCAGAGCTTCGTTTAGAGGTGTCAGAGATGTGAAATTCTTCCTCTATAGACTAACTAAATTATATGCATAATTTTTGAGCTCCCCAATAATATGGTTTGATCCCACATTTGTACAAAGATGTAGAAAACACTGGTTTTAGAGCGTTCAATACCATTGCCAACACAATAACACTCAATTATAGATCAATCCTAAACTATTTTATAAACAGGAGCACTAATGCCTCAGCAGAATCATTCAACGCAAAAATAAAAGCCTTTAGAGCACAGTTCAGAGGAGTGAAAAATGTAGAATTCTTCCTTTACAGATTAACCACAATTTTTGCATAAACACAACAATTAGTCATGATCCAATCTTTCTCTAAAGATTTACAAGCTGTCTTGATTCACTTTTTTCTGCGAAATGCATGGGAACATGCTGAGTAGGTAATAAAATTCACTACCTCATTATGTGAAATAAAAATACTTAATACCATTTAATACCAAAAGATGTCAATTGAGAAGCAATGAAATTACTATATGAAAATTACATTATTCTGTACCTATTCTGTACCCATTAGAAATAAGAAAGGCTCCACATTTCTGTGAAGCCTTGTCTTTCCTAGTAGCGGGAACTGGACTCGAACCAGTGACCTTCGGGTTATGAGCCCGACGAGCTACCTACTGCTCTATCCCGCGATATATTGTGATTTCAAAATGTCAAATTTTTCGACTTTCAGCTCTTCATATTCTTTCTATGCTGCGCTATCGGGTGGCAAATATACAACGCTTTTCTACTTCTGCAAAGGTTTTTTAAAAAAATTATTCAGCAATCCAACTTATCTCTTTTAGCCTGTTCTCGATCGTAAAGCTCTTCACATTTGCATCCATAAGCAAGTCTTTGATTTCCATAGTTTTCCGCATTACAAATAAAATCGAATTGCTTTAAAAGCAAAAAATTGATTCGGAAATATTTCCTTTTCTAGATCTAAAATAACCTTTGAAAATATTTTTCAAGTAGTTAAAATCAGTTTATGAATGTTTTAATAGGTGCAAGAACTAAATATTCCTTGTATGCAATACTCAGAACATTTAAACATTTGGGTTTTTAGAGTAATCTCTAAATGGCATTAAAGATTATCGGGGTTAATTTGAGAGACCCAAGTTATAGCGTCTAATCTTTGGCTTAGTTTGTAAGTTTTAATTTCAGAATGCAAGAAAAGATCTGTGACACTCATCACCGATCTAAGCAAGGATTGGTCTGTAACTACTGCTACTTTATCTATTTGCTGGGAATTATCGTATTTGAATTTTAATTCCTCCATTAATAACTTGAATGGAATATGATTTCCTTTTAGTACCTCACAGAAAAAATTGATCTTTCCAAATTCATCAATTCTTGCAAGTATAATTTCATGGATTTTTTCCAAATAGTCATCAGTGATATCTCGATCTATCATTATTCCCACTACATGATTAGCCAATTGAAATGATGATATCATAATTTGGGGCATTAAATATTATTAATACTTATAAATCTAACAATTTTGCAGTAAGCCTCATCTGCTTTATGAATTTTTAACTATTGCTCTATATCATTTGCTTCAAAGGCATGTAATTCATTATTTTCAAAAGCAACTTGTATCTCAATAGGGTTACAACAGATTTCACAATCTTCTACATAGGTTTGTTGTCTCACAGATCTATCTAACAACATAGTAATGCTCTCCCAACAATATGGACATTGAAATTCGTGCTCTAGCATATAAAAATATTTTAATTAAAAGTTATGAAATCATTGTCGTCCGACAAAAGATATAAGATCGCTGCGCTGCCAGATTCAAGACGCAAGACGCAAGACGCAAGACTTTATTCCAACTAATTGAAAATCAATATTTTATTCTATATAAATTTTTCAAAAAGGAAAAAATAATTCTGTGTTCCAATAGCAAGCTCCTAAACATTGAAAACAGTCTTAATCCGCGTTAATTCGAGCCTCACCGAAATCCTGATTTTTTTTATCGGACAATACTATTATAAAAACAAGAAACTCGGGGTAAGCCCGCCCGAAATACCGGACAGGTCCACGAGCTAAGGATTTAGAAAATAATTTTAAAATTTCGA
Organism: Gillisia sp. JM1; assembly: GCF_000424645.1. Lineage (NCBI taxonomy): Bacteria > Pseudomonadati > Bacteroidota > Flavobacteriia > Flavobacteriales > Flavobacteriaceae > Gillisia > Gillisia sp. JM1. The sequence continues at coordinate 648,196 of NZ_KE384218.1, read as the reverse complement.
GGCATCCAAATAGCTATCTAGACGAGTAATTAAACCCTCAATAAGGGATTAAAATTCCAAATTTAAAAGCTGCCCGGTTAATTGTAATACCTGAAGCTCAGCAAATTTAGCATCATATTTAGCTAAGTTCTTATTTGTTTTTGCATTGAGCAAATTAATTTGAGCCTGACGGAATTCTATAGAAGATATTTGGCCAAGTTTGAATTGCTCTTGAGATCTATTAAAATTATCTTCATTTGTTAATACGTTCTTCTCTTGGACTTCATAAATATATCTCTTGTTTTGGTAATTCCCCCAAGAGTTTGCTATATCCCGCTGCACCTCTAAAATTACCTGCTCTTTTAAATACTGCTGATTCTCTAGCCTAATTTCGGCATTTTTCACATTTGTAATCGTTCTTCCTCCGTCAAAAAGACTCCAGCTTAAATTTAATCCTGCCGAATATCCATCTGTAGTATTTGTTTGCACAAATGAGGTAGATGGAAGATTGCTATTGTTCCACCCATAAGATCCGGTAAGGCCAACTGTGGGTAGATAACCAGATTTACTAACCCTGATGTCGTAATCTGATATTAACAGGTTACTCTCTGCTTGCAAAAGGCTAACGTTATTCAAATTCGCAGTCTTTATAAAATCTTCCAGTTCAAATTCAGACAAAAAATTAATTGTGGTATCAATAGCTACATCTCTAAGTTCAGTTTCTGGTTCATTTAGTATCACAAGCAGGTCTCTTTTGGTGTTTTCCAGCTGCTGTTGTGTGTTTAATAATGCAATGCTATCATTATTTACATCTACTTCAGCATTTAATATTCCCAGTCTTGAAGTTTGCCCGTAGTCAAACTGGTATTGTGCTCTTATAATTCGCTGTTTAGATATATCTAAGGTTTCATTTAAAACACTCACATTCTCTGTTAATCTAGCCACTTCAAAATAAACACTTAGCAACTGTAAAATTGTGTTCTCAATGGTTTCTCTTGCCTCCAGTTCGGTTAACTTGTATTGTGCTTTCAACTGCTTATAATTGTAAAGCCTTCCCAAACCGTCAAATAAGGTATAATTTAAATTAAGGGAAGTATTATAGCGTTTAGTCTCGGCTCCATTTAAAATTCGAGGCTCCCCGTCTTGAAACTGGGCTTCAATATTTTCATTACTATAATTGGCTCCTGCGTTTGCACTTAAACTAGGTAGATATCCGGAATTTAAAATGCCTTGGTTATTATCGGCTATTTCAATTAAATTTTGAGAACGTTGAATCCCATAATTACTTTTTAAAGTTTTTGTGATCGCTTCATCTTTGGTAAGCACTGTGGTTTGTCCAAAACTTCTTCCGCAGAGGATGATCAAAAAGAATAATAGAGAATTATTAATGTGCTTCATGAACTTCTTTTTCTTTTTGTTCTTTAATAGCTCTTTCAACTTGTTCATTATCAACTTTTTTACCTGTAGCCAACCAAATACTACCCACTTTGATATTATTACTTATGGAAATAAATAAGGGTAGTAAAAGCAATGTAAGTACAGTTGCAATTCCAATTCCGTAAGCAATAGAAATTGCCATAGGTTTTAAGAACTGTGCTTGCCTGCTCTTTTCGAAAATTAAGGGAGCTAATCCTGCAATAGTAGTTATTGAAGTTAAAAATATGGCTCGAAATCTAGAACGTCCGGCTTCATAAAGCGCCTTTTCAAACTTCATTCCTTCTACCAAAAAGCTGTTGAATTTACCAATAAAGACCAAGCCATCGTTAACCATGATCCCGATGAGAGCTATAATACCCAAAGCCGAAAGCACGTTTATTGGAAAACCGTGTATCCAGTGTCCCCATGCTATTCCAATTATACTAAAAGGGATCATAAGCATCAATAATAAAGGCTGACTGTAACTTCTGAAAGTAAATGCAATAGTTGCATAAATAAGAAATAATACAATTGGTAGTACTTTATTTGCAGAACTACTTAGTTTACCAGCTTCCCGATTCTGTCCTTCATAAGAAACAGATAAAGATGGGTATTGTGCAAGAAGGTCTGGCATTATGTTATCCTGAATATCCTGCAAAATATCTGTAGCAGACCCGTTGGGATCTTCCATATCTGCAGTTACCCGAATCTCTCTTTTCCCATCTAAATGACTAATAGATTCGGTTCCTCGAACAATCTCATAAGTAGCTATTTCCCTAAATGGAACTCGATTTCCGGAAGGAGTGATCAATCTATAATCATCTAATTGGGTGATAGACGATCTTGCTTCCAGATCGTAGCGAACCCAAACCTTAATTTCATCTTGCCCACGTTGGAATCTTTGTGCTTGTGCTCCAAAGAATGCATTTCTAATCTGCCTCATCACATTGTTAAGATCTAATCCTAAAGCGTAGGCGTTATTCTTCAGTTTTATATCTATTTCCTTAATTCCTTTTGGATCGCTATCTGTAACATCCTTCAGCAAAGAATTATTTTCTAAAATAATTTTAAGCTCTTCCTTAGCGGCTTCCAATTCAGAAATGTTATTTCCAAGTAATGATACTGAAACCGGACTTCCACCAAAATTTCCTCCAGAACCAAACGTGAGGCTTTCCACACCAAACACCGGCCCAACTTCCTCTCTAATTGAGTTGGTAATTTCTGGTGAACCAAAATCACGCTCTTCTCCCGGTAATAGGTTTACTTGTAAAGAAGCCTTATTATTTCCAGGTCCAACTCTTTTTATTATATTTTCTACCACTTGTTTCTTACCAGTTTGCTTAGCTGTATATTCTTTATTTACCTTCCATGCAGCCGCTTCTACCATACTAATTATAGAATCTGTTTTAGCAGGATTAGTACCCTCTGCCATTAAAAGATCTATAGAAACTTGATCACTTGCAATACTTGGAAATAGGGTAACCCGTATCCAACCACCGCCAATGGCTCCTATTGTAAGAATAAGGAATACCAATAAAACAGAAAAACTTAATACCTGTTGGTGTAAAACAAATTTTAGAACAGGACTATAGATCCTATCTCTTAAATAAGACATTATTTTATCACCAGTTCTATTGAATCCCCTTAGCTTATCAAAAACTTTGGCCATTCCCTTTTTCTCCTCGGCTCCATTTTCTGAATCTCTTTTTAAGGCCTTGGAATGTGCAATATGAGCAGGCAAAATAATTAAAGCTTCCACCAAGGAAACCGTTAATGTTAATATAACTACCGTTGAGACCTCTGCGAAATACTCTCCAATCCTACTATCCAGAAATAAGAAAGTACCAAAGGCAAGGATCGTAGTTATGATTGCTGAAATAATTGGAGGCACAACTTCCATGGTACCATCTATCGCCGCTTTTACGGGAGACTTACCCATTTCGTAATGCTGATAGATATTTTCTGAAATAACTATTCCATCATCCACTAAAATCCCGATCACTATGATCATTCCAAATAGAGACAGAACATTGATAGTAACTCCAAATTGTTGAGCAAAAATGAACATTCCTAAAAATGCAACCGGCAATCCAAAAGCTACCCAAAAAGCCAGTCTGGTATTTAGGAAAAAGGACAAAAAGAAGAGCACTAATAAAATCCCTATAAAGCCATTTTCTAATAACAGCATTGTTCGCTGATCCAGAGTAATGGAGGAATCACTTACTACATCTAGCCTAACATTGGTATTCTTCTCATTAAAATCTTCAACATATTCACGAACATTCTCTGCAGTAGACACTAGATCTTCGCTGTTCGTATTGCTTATTTGGATATTTACTGAATTGTTTCCGTTAAAATAGGAAGCATTAGGTGTTTCAGAAAAACGATCCCTGATTTCTGCGATATCACCCAAACGAACTGTTTGTCCAGAAGGACTGGCTCTCACCACAAGATCGTTTAACGCATCTCCGTAATAAGAACGATTATTAGCTCGTATTAAATAATCTTCTGCATTTGTCTTTATAGTTCCCCCTGTAGTAAGTATATTAGCATTGGCAACAGTTGCGGCCACTTCTTCAAAAGAAAGATTATAAGCCAAAAGATCATCCTGACTTACCGCAATTTCTATTTCTTCTTGAGGAAATCCTGAAATAGTAATTTGAGAAATTCCGTCTATCGCCCGAAGATCATTTTCTATTTGCTGACTAATCTCTTTCAAAGTTGCGAGAGGAATATTTTCTCCACTAACGGCAAAACTGATAGTTGGCCTTATTTGCTCCTGTTTTGCAACTACCAAAGGCTCCATTCCCGTGGGGAAATTCGGCACTCTATCTACTGCATTTTTAACTTCGGCTAGAAGTGCATCAATATTTTCCCCTTTTTCAATTTCTACAGTGATAGATCCGCCACTTTCACGTGCCGTAGAGGTTACTCGGTCTATGCCTACCAAGCCTTTTAAATTATCTTCGATCTTAAGGATAATTCCTTCTTCTATCTCTTCTGGGGAAGAACCTGGGTATGCAACATTTATAGTAATGATCCTAGAATCCACCAAAGGAAAAAAGGAAGACTTCATATTAAATACTCCAATCAATCCAAAGATGACGAAAGCGAAGATCAAAACATTTACCGCAACCTCATATTTTATAAAATAACTAATTATCTTTCTCACAATTAGTTGGTTTTTACTAGACTAGAATTATCACTTATTTCCACTGGCATACCTACAAAGGCTCCAGGAACCGGAGCTGAGATTAGTTTCGCACCATTCTCCAATCCTGTGATCACCACAGATTCAGATGAAAAATGTACGGCATCTATCTCTGTTAATTGCAGCGTATTGTTTTCTACAACATACACTTTATCTTGATCTACCAACAGATTTCTAGCTATGGATAGCGCATTTTCTACGTTTCTTGCTTCCAAATTAGCTTCCAGATACATTCCCTCTTTAACTTTAGCATCTTTGATCTTTATAAAGACCTGTACTGTTTGAGAGTTCGCATCTATCTTGCTGTTTACCCTGCTTACTTCGCCCTGAAACTGCTGAGTTCCTTCAAGATTTTTAAGAGCAACTTTCTCCCCTACTTGCAAAAGATCACTAAAAGATTTTCTTACCGCAACTTCTAATTCATATTCTGAAGGATCTATGAATTCTCCTAGTTTTTGACCAGGTCTTACCAAAGATCCCTCTGTAACGATTGCTTCTGTAAGCACTCCATTATAGGGTGCTACAATTGTAAATTTATTAAGTCTGGATTCTTGATTCTTGATATTATAATACCCAGAAACGATCCCTCGTCCTGAAATAAAATAATTCTCTTGATCTGAAGAAGATTCTGGAAGTGGAGCTAAACTTTTATTAACATCAAAGTTATTTAAATAAGTTTCCCATTTTGGATAGACATCTGGATAATCTAGCCGAAGATCTGGCATTACTGCAGCGATCTTATTATACAACTCACTTTTGGAAGCCCGCACATTAGCCGCATATTCTGCAGCATCAATTCTTAAGAGCACTTGTCCTCGCGAGTATTCTTGCCCAGGTCTAAAAGGTTTGGAACTACTTCTAAAGATGCCCTCTACTTCAGAAAAAAGGGAGGTTCTTTGTAAAGCAGTAACAGTACCATTTGCAGGAATCACAATAGGAACCGCCCCATTGCTAACCGTTTGCACATAAACAGTTTTAATTACTTTTTTAGCAGGAGGTCTCTCTTTAGTATTGCTTTCTATAATTGCTTTGGCAACAAAAATGGCAACTATAACAAGAACAACTCCTAGGATGGAAAGGATTATTTTACGCATTATTGACTTTTAATTACACCTTAGACTAGTAAAAGTATAAAGCGTTTAATTAACAATCCTTTTAATTATCATAAAAGTCGAAATCCTCTAATGCACCACTAATATTTTTAATTGTCAATCGAGTATTTCTCCTTCGCTCAATACAGGCTAAAATCGAAATGTTTTTTTGACCCTTCGACTTTAGTTTGTCATGAGTGATAGCTAAAGTGCTACCATTGACGTAATTCCAAGAATCTGGAATACACTCCCTCTGGTCGGTAAGGATCTGTTTAATTTTTAAGATTGTTCATTTTTTTGCGTGTCCAAAAAAACGAACCAAAAAAAGGACACTTTTTTGTAGGTGTTTCCAATTATGCTACCGCATAATTAGAACCGTACTTCCACGGCTAAATTTTCTCCAAGGCTTCGAAAATTTTACGCCGTGGAACTACTACACTTGCAAAAAAGAATTTCTTAAGAAGATAAACCTACTAGGAACAATCATATGCCAAAACCTCCGCTAGATAATTTTTTTTATCACAGGTCTCAGGCAGACAAAATAAATCAAGAACCTCGGGGCAAGCCCGCCCGAACATTACGGGCAAGCCCACGAGGTATGTCCCGATGGTTCAGGAGCAAAATACTTTTAAAAATTCGAGGCAAGCCCGCCTGAATATTTCGGGCATGCCTCGGGGAACCTGCCCAGCCGGTCAGGCGGGTTAAACCCTCAATGAGAGATTAAAACATTTAAATTCCTGAGCTAATAATATAAACACGGATGATCAATCCTAAGAAACTTAAGATATGAGCTCCAACTCCTCTTGTAACTGTTCCCAAGATTTCATTAATTGCTCTATTTCCTTTTTCTTCTTCTTATAATTTTCAAGAAAATGAGGCTTAGCGACAGCGGCTTTATAATTTGTAGCCATTTCCTCATCCTTCACCTTTAATTCCTTTTCCAGCTTACCTATTTTAGCTTCGGTATTGCTTAGTTTATTCTGAAGAGATTTAAACTTTTTCTGATCGTTATAAGATTGTTTAGAATTGGAATTATTAGATACTTCTTTCTGAACTTTATCTCTTTTTTCTATAGCACGCATGTTTTCAACATTACGCTGATCCAGATAAAAATCTATATCTCCTAAATATTCTCTAATCTTTTTATCCTTGAACTCATAAACAGAATGTGTTAAATTTTGAAGGAAATCTCTATCGTGAGAAACAATTATAAGGGTTCCTTCAAAACTTTTTAACGCTTCTTTTAAAACATTTTTAGATTTGATATCTAAGTGGTTGGTTGGCTCATCCATAATAAGCACATTAAATGGCTGAAGCAATAATTTACATAGCGCCAATCTATTTCTTTCTCCACCAGATAGCACTTTCACCTTCTTACTTACCTCGTCTCCTCTAAACAGGAAAGAGCCTAACATATCTCTTACTTTACTCCTAGTAGACTCTGTAGCGGCGTCTATCATAGTGTCCAGCACCGTCTTTTCACCATCCAACTCGTCTGCCTGATTCTGCGCGAAATATCCTAACTGTACGTTATGCCCAAGTTTCAACTTACCGGTATGCCCAACCTCTCCAACTATTACTTTAGCCAGTGTGGTTTTACCTTGTCCGTTTTGTCCAACAAAAGCGATCTTACTTCCTCTTTCTATTAGAAGATCTATATCTTCTAATATTTGCACCTCTCCGTATGCTTTTCCAACCTCTTCCGTCTCTATTACAATTTTCCCTGGCTGCAAAGAGATAGGAAAACGTAAATTCATTACGGCATTATCATCTTCATCTACCTCAATTCTATCTACCTTATCTAACTTCTTGATTAAAGATTGTGCCATAGAAGCCTTGGAAGCTTTTGCACGGAATTTTTCAATCAGTTTTTCGGTTTGCTCAATTTGCTTTGCCTGGTTTTTTTGAGAAGCTAATTGTTGCTCTCTCAATTCCTGACGTAAAACTAAATATTGCGAATATGGTTTTTTATAATCGTAGATCTTCCCTAGAGAGATCTCAATAGTTCTATTGGTAACATTATCTAAAAACATCTTATCGTGAGATACAATGATCACACACCCTGGATAATTGGTTAAGAAAGATTCCAACCAGATAATAGATTCTATATCCAAGTGGTTAGTTGGCTCATCCAGCAATAAAATGTCATTACTCTGTAGCAAAAGCTTAGCCAATTCTATACGCATTCTCCAACCTCCAGAAAAGGTATCAGTAAGTTTATCGAATTTATCACGATCAAAACCAAGTCCAACCAGTACTTTTTCAGTTTCTCCTTGGTAATTATATCCACCAATAATTTCATATTGATGAGTAATCTCACTAAGATCTTGGATTATTTGAGTGTATTCGTCACTCTCATAATCGGTTCTGGTAGCTAATTGCTCATTGATAAAGTCTATCTTTTTCTCCATCGCTTTGATCTCCACAAACGCCTGTTGCGCCTCTTGGATCACTGTACGACCTTGAATGAAATCTATATCCTGTTTTAAGAAACCTATTTTAAGTTCCTTGTCTTTAGCTATTTGCCCTGTATCTGCCTCTTGTTCCCCAGAAAGGATTTTAAGCATTGTAGACTTTCCCGCACCGTTCTTACCAATAAGTCCCACGCGATCTCCGGCGCCAAGTCTAAAGGTAATTTCATCAAATAAACTCTCGCCTCCAAATGAAATAGATAAATTATGAATGTTAAGCATTATATTATTCTAAATTTTTTGCAAAGATGCCTATTTTTGCATTACTAAAAAAATAGAAATGCAATTCTTAAAGGGCTCAAAATCATATAGTATACTAACAGGGACTTGTCCGGTGTGTCATGAGGAAAGTATGTACATGGATTCTAACCCATATAGGCTGCAAAATATTTTGAAAATGCACGAAAGATGTTCCAATTGCGGAACAAAGTATAAAATAGAACCTTCTTTTTTCTTTGGAGCTATGTATGTAAGCTATGCTTTAGGAGTTGCTGTATCTGTTGCCGCTTTTATAATATCTTATGTTTTTCTTGGTGGCGGATTGATGACAACCTTTATTGCTATTACACTAAGCTTAATTGTTTTAATGCCAATAATACTTAGATTATCCAGAAATATCTGGATAAATATGTTTCTGAGTTATGACGACGCTGCCTGATATAATTTAGCAAATCTATTTATATCTATTTCTTCGGAAAGAGCTACTGAATCTTCTATGAAGTTAATCAATTCTGAAGCTACCGTAGGCCCTATTAATACTCCTCGGCTTCCAAAGCCATTGCAGCAATACATATTTCCATGTTTGGGATGTTTCCCTACGAGAGGCTTTCTATCCTTAGCTGCAGGCCGAATTCCGGCAATTTGATCTACAACTTCAAAATCACAATTTAAGAATCCGTTTAATTTTTCCAATAAGTAGTTTTTTCCTTCCTGTGTCGGTTCTTTTGTTTTATCCCAATTATTATAAGTTGCGCCAACTTTATAAAGATCTTCTCCAAGCGGAATAATAAATACCGAAGATTTCACTGCTACTTCAAGTTTTAAATCTTGAGCTTTAATAATTAGATATTCCCCTTTGTTTCCGTTTAAAGGCAAGTAATTAAAATATGGATTCTTTTTTAATCCGAAGCCATCACAAAAGATGATCTTTTTAGCTTTTCTATTTTTATAAATGCAGTGATCCTCATTTACTTCAAATTGATCAAAATCGAAGGTTTCTTGCTGAAATGAATTTATTTCAGTTAAATAAGCCCGATATTTTTCAAGCAGGAGTTCTGTATTTACCACTCCAGTTTCTTTAACATGCCCAAAAGAATGCGATGCGGGAATATGTGGATTTATAGTTGAGACTAACTTTTCATCTAAAAATCTACTCAAATAAGGTTTATCCATTGCAGAAAACCAATTGTTCTGTTCTTCTACTGAATGAAACCTTCTATAAATCGGCAAAGGATGGATTAGGCTTATGTCTAATTTTTTCTCTAATGAGCTATAAAATGAAAGAGCGGTATCTAATTGTTCATTAGCATTCCAGGCCAATGTAAATCTTTTTAATATCACTGGATTGTAGATGCCTCCGGCAACTGTAGAGGAAGATTGGGAGTTATCATCATATACCAGAATCTTTTTGTCCTTAGAAAGTAACTTTTCAGCAACGGCAATACCGCTTAAACCAGAACCCACAATAATATAATCCAACATAGCTTATAATTGAAAAACGCCCCGGAAATTCCGGAGCGCTTAGTCTATTTAAAATTTTAAAACTTAGTAGTTCCACATATCTTGTTCGAAATTTCGAATTTGTTCCTTGATCCTTTGAGATTCCAATAGTTGCATAAATGCATTCTCTGCAATATACTCATCTACCTCACGATCTCCTTGCACGTTATCTTCTTTATAGATCACTGCACTGAATCTTCTTGCATTCAGCAAATGATCAAAAGTTATAGATTGTGCGGTGTTGCTTCCATTAAATGCATTATTGTCAAACAAGACTTCTCGCGCATCTGGGAACCAAACCCAAAATAACTCAACTAGATCTGGAATTTCATCATCTATAAAATTAACATCTGGTGCAACTGGAGCGATTCCAAGTATTCTGTATTTCAATTCTGCCATACGCTTGTCAAAATACCACATTCCACGAATATGATATTCTGCAATGTCTGCAGAAGTAATATCTCTTCTATCAATAAATTGCTGATCTATTTCTTCTCCTGCATTGTACTGCTCAACCCCAAGGTCTGTAGTATCAATTTTAGAAATAGCAGCACTAATATCGCTTAAAGTTCTCTTTTCATTGAAATAGGAATCAGCATAGATATTCTTGATCTTTCCAGTTTTAATCCCCGTCATAAGAACATCATAAAGTGATCTTCTATTAGAACCAATGTTATTGGTATCTATTGGGTAATACATTGGGAAATTTACACGTTCGTCTAAATCAATGATCTCCCAAGTATTTTTAGACCATAAGACATCTCTATCATCTACATAACCATAAGGCAATGGCTTGCTTTCTTTCTTCACCGTTTTCTCCGCCTCAGATAACTGTCCAATTTGGTCTGGAGAAGTTGCATTTAATATATTTGCCTGTCCCATTACCGATCCGGTAATAAGCAATCCAAATACACCAATCAAAATCTGATTCCACTTCATTATAAAGAATTTATTAGTTTGTTAACTCCACAAATACGGGAGATACTTTCTTAAGTTTATATCCGCTATTGGTAGCTAATTGCGCTTCAATATCGAATATTTGTACGGTCTCCCCTCTTCCTGCGCGTCTTAATGCCGCTTTAGAAGAAGAATCTAATCTTCCTCCATTAACTTTAATGGTAGGCTGTCCTGATACTTTAAAACTGAATCCTGTTACTTTTAAACCTAATTCAAAATCGAAATCTGGTAATATTGCGCCAACTTCAGATATCTCTAAACTGTTACGTTGCATTTTCACAGCACCATCTTCTCCACGAATGGTTCCAACTGGTCTTGGAATATCTTTAACTCTAAAACTTTTTTTATCTGAAACAGTTTCTCCACCAGGTAATTTACCACTTACGCTAATGGTAACTTCTCTTGCTTGGAGTGTTGTAACATCCATCATATAATTTCCTGCACCACCAGCCTGTCTAAGACCAGGAGCATTTGCAGTTACATTTCCTACCCCAGGGATGGAGATAGTCATTGGGTTTTGAACCCCACGATAAACCACATTCATTTTATCTGCAGAAATTACCGCAGAATTTGGTTTTGGTATTACCGCATAAGAACTAGTAATTGGAATTTTAACTATAGAATCTCCTTCTTTAAATTGGATTTCTCCTCTAATATCTTGTTCTCCAACATTACCAGCAGGGAAATCAAGAATAACTTGACCAGCTTGTGAACTTTCAATCTTTCTACCATTTACAACTACGTTGTCAAACTTTAAAGTTTTGTCTACTCTACCTAAAACAACTTTTCCTTTAAAATTCTCACCACTAAAAAACGCTGTTTTAGAAGGAACAACAATAGCTTCATAGTTAGTTAATGAAACTTCACTTTGTAATTGACCAGATAACATTGCAGAAAGAATTTCACTTTCAGTAGATTTAATATCTGCTTGAGTTTGGGTTAGCTGAGTTACCGAAGCTACTAAAGGAAAACCTTCATAACGGTATTTTAACCACTCTACATTTGCACCATCTACCTTAACAGATTCAGTTGAAAATTCCGCTTGGACATTCTGTACTATTTTTTCAAATCCTTTTTCGTCACCAATAATAGATACAACTCCATTTTTGTAACCACTCATTTTATCTAAAAATTCTTGTCCTTTCGGGCTAACTCTTCCGCTTTGAAAAAACAAACCATCCAATTTATTGGACTTATCCATTTCCTCATATTGTTGCTTATCATCAACATCTGATAATATCTCCGTTTTCAAGTTTTCCAAATACGAATTGAAATCTTCAGATAAAACATCAATTTTATCCGCTTTCTCTTTCAAAATGGTATATTTTTCAGGCTGCTCACTTACTTTTTCCTCTAAACCTGCCAAAAACGCATTATTACGTTGTGCAGTTGTGGTATTAGATTCTGTTAATTTTTCATTCATTAATCCAAAAGCGGTAAGTACCTCTTTAGACATATTTAAAGCCAACATTGCAATGAAAACCAAGTACATTAGGTTAATCATCTTCTGTCTTGGTGATTGTTTTCCAGACGCCATGTATAATTAGTTTAGTTTTTTATTAGATCTATTCTAGTCATTACAACTAATTAATTATGCTCTCACATTCACATTCATAGCAGTAAGCATACCACCATAAACTCCATTTAATGAAGAAAGGTTAGCAGCCATTGAACTCATCTGATCTTTTAATTTACTTGCGTTTTCAGCAACTTCTTCATTGATCTCTGCTTGTCTAGCTGAAGATTCAACTTGAACTTTATATAGGTTATTCAATGTTTCCATTTGGGCAGCTGCTACACTTAATTCTTCAGAATATTTTCTTTGAGAAACCATAGAATCTACTGTTGGAGCAATTCCTTTTGCAGCTCCTTCAAAATTACGAATACTGGTTCCAAGACTCTCCATTAGATTAGCATCTATCTTAGCTTCCTTCAACATTACATCCAATTTCTTAGATAAGGATGCTTCAGTTTCTTTATCTTCTTCAATTAAAGCATTATGTCTTGCAGAGGCAGAACCTCCGTTTAATTCTGGGTATACTAAAGCCCAATCTAAATCATCATCTACAGGCTCAAATGCTGAGATTGCAAATACTATAGCTTCGGTAACTAATCCAATAATCAACATTAAGTTTCCAAAAGGCCAGTGCATAATTTTGAAAAGGGCACCGATAATTACAACCGCGGCTCCAAGGCCATACACCATATTCATAAATTTCATTCTGTTTTTTGACTTTGCCATAATAATTTGTTGAGTTATCTTGTTGGTTAATATTAATTTGGGTTCTTGTTTGTCTTTTTTAATTTCTTGGGGATTGGTTTAAAGTAACATCTGTTCCAAGATAATCTTGGACTGTTCTAAAACCAATATAACTTCTCGCTGTATCTGAATATTCGTAGTCTCTTGTACTTACCTGTAAGAAATAAGCAACATCTTTCCAGGAACCACCTCTCACTACCTTTCGCATATCATTTTCATCATTAACGGTAGGGTTCATAGAAGACATATATTCATAAGCCGCCGGATCGTATGAAGAATTCACCCATTCTGAAACGTTTCCTGCCATATTATATAAATTATAATCGTTTGGCTCATAAGATTTTGCCTCTACAGTATACAAAGCTTGATCTGCAGCATAATCTCCTCTTAAAGGTTTGAAGTTTGCCATGAAACAACCTCTGTCATTCTTAGCATACGGCCCACCCCAAGGGTACGTTGCAGATTGTAAACCGCCTCTAGCAGCATATTCCCATTCTGCTTCAGTAGGTAATCTATAAAAAGGAACATCGTGATCCCCTTTGGATTTTCTGAAAGCATTATGATATAAGGTTCTCCATTGAGTAAAAGCTTTAGCTTGTTTCCAGCTAACACCAACTACAGGGTAATCATCAAAGGCAGTATGCCAGTAATAATCGTTGTGCATTGGTTCATTATAGGAATAATTGAAATCTTTGATCCAAACAGTTGTATCAGGATACACATTCACTTCTTCAGTAACTATAAAATCGCTTCTCTTTTGAGTTTTTGCTCTTGCCGCTTTCTGAATATCCATCCAACGGTACTTAAATTTCAACTTTTTAACGTCTATGGTTCTTTGACCGTTATAAGATTCTTCCAAAGGAATATACATTGAATCCATTACACGAGCATAAGCTTCATCTGGATAATCTCTGGTATCCCAGATGATATCAATATCTTTATTCAGTTTTCTTCCTTGGTAATCTTCAGAAAATTGAGTGTAGTTATCATACATGTATTTCTCATAAACCGTCATGTCTGCCTCGTCAGAATCAAGAAATGCATACTCTCCAATGCCATCTTCCCCTCCAGTTGACCCTTCAAAATCTGCTTCAATAGCAAGATTCATTCTAACTATAGAATCTCTTACCCAGTCGGTGAATTGTCTATATTCAGAATTAGTGATCTCTGTTTCATCCATATAAAAAGAACGCACCGTAACCGTTTTAGGTGGGGCATTTTTCGCATCGGCAATATCATCATCTGCTTTTCCCATAATAAATGCTCCACCTGGTATTAGCGTCATTCCAAAGGGCTTCTCCGGATTCCACCTCTTACCTTCTGCACCTACAAGCTGCCCACGATCACCACTGTTACAGCTATAAAGCAATGATATTACAGCAATAAGCGAAAATAATTTCTTCATAATATCTCTCTGGTTATGACATATTTGATTTAGGTAGTAAACCTATCCAAATAAATTTTAAAAAACAATACTTTTTGCAAAAATACAGTAATATATGAATATGCTTACAAAATTTTAAACTTCGTTCTTCCTTTTGGTCTTATACCATCTTTCCGGAATAACTTGGTTGCAAGCCTCTAAGTAATCCTCATGGTTGCAAGGTAATAACGTGTGCCTTTTCAATTTAGTATTAGAATTTGAAATAAAAGGTATTTCTATCCACCATCTTCCGGTTCTAGGGCTTTTAAAAAACACTAAAATTTCTTCTTCTATTGGCACTTGATATTTAATAAAATCTTTTTTAGCAGATAGGGTGTTTTCATTAGACCTATAATTTACTCCTTCTATAAAATACCAGATCATCTGGGCTATTAACATGTTTCCAGTTTCAGAATAATTGGAAGTATATTCATAAATCCCAAAAGAAGAAATTTTATCGCTTATCCCAGCATAACGCGCTAGAGCACAAATTTCCTTTCCATCGAATCCGTTTGGAGAGTTGTTTGGTGAACTATTAATAGAAGAAGCATTTACAGCATTAAGATCTATGCCAACCAAGTTTGCATCTCTCATTACTGGCTCGACTATTCTTATATTATTTGAAACCTCTCCCAATCTAAAAGAATCAAAAAACAAACGTTCCATCAAACCTATTTCCTCCTGAGAGTTGTAATATGTTTGATAGCCAACATTAGAATAATTAAATAAGTTATAGGGTTTATTTACTACTATCTTTCCAATATAGGACTTGTTGTTTATTGGCTTTTCTGCATCTCCAAGGTCAAATCTTGAATCTACATTAACAAGATTTACCATTTGTTCTACAAAATCGTACGCCCTGTATTGTGCGTAAATTAGATCCTGACTTCCTCCTAATATTACTGGTATAATGTTTTTCTTAAGCAACTCTTTTACTAAAGACTGTAATGCAAAATAGGTGTCTTCTACTGCCTCCCCTTTTTCTATAGAACCAAGGTCTGCAATATTTAAATGCCAGTTTCCTGGGAAAAGGCTATAAAAAGATCTTCTTATTTTATTGAAATTAAGAAACTCATCTTCATATCCCTCTGCCAATCTATTTTCATTTACTGAAACTATTGCTATTTGTACATTTTCAAGATCAGGAATTCCTGAGGACTGAGTATGAACTAGCAACTGGCTTCCTAGGTTATGTGATTCTGCGGAAACAATTTCTTCAAATAATTGCTGCTCTACAGGTCTTAAAAATTCAAAATCCATCAATTACTTCTTTTTTGGAGCTGGTTTCTTTTTAGCGGCAGTTTTCTTTGCTGGAGCCTTTTTCTTAGCAGCAGCTTTCTTTTTTGCAGGCTTTTTCTTAGTGTTCTTTTCTATTATTTCCTGCACCTCAACCAATGTTAATTTAGTTGCATCTACAGTTTTAGGTAGTTCGATCTTGGTTTTCCCCTTGATAATATTAGAGCGTCCCCATCGCGCTTTTTCAACTCGAATCCCTTCATCTTCCCAGTTATGAAGCACTTTATCTATCTCCTTTTGGATCTTATCCTTGATAAGCTCTTCAATATTCGCATCGGTTAAATTATCAAAATCGTATTTTTTATTAACGTTGATAAAGATATTATTCCACTTCAAAAAGGGGCCAAATCTTCCAACTCCTTTTTGCACAGGAAGCTCGTTGTAAAAATATATAGGAGCATCTGCTTTTTCTTTAGCTTCAATAAGCTCTAAAGCGCGTTCCATATCTACACTCATCGGATCTTCACCCTTATCTAAAGAAACGAATTTTCCAGAATATTTTACATAAGGTCCAAACCTTCCGTTATTCACCTCCACTGGCTCTCCTTCCCATTCCCCGATTTCTTTCGGAAGTTTGAAAAGATCCATAGCCTCTTCATAGGTAATAGAACCTAAAGATTGATTTGGAGTTAATCCCGCAAATCTTGGTTTCTCTTCATCTTCTACAGATCCAATTTGCACCATCGGCCCAAATTTACCTAAACGCACACTCACAGGTTTTCCTGATTCAGGATCTTCTCCTAGAATTCGCTCCCCTACTTCTCTATCTGCGTTTGCTGCAACATCCAATACTTGAGGATGAAATTCAGAATAAAAGTCTCTCAACATTTTAGTCCATTCCTCATTTCCTTCTGCAATATCATCGAAACTCTGCTCTACTTTTGCTGTAAAATTATAATCTAATATATTAGAAAAGTGCATCACTAAAAAGTCGTTTACTACCTGACCAACTGCGGTAGGCACTAACTTCCCTTTATCACTTCCAATATTTTCAGTTAATTCCTGTTCACTGAATTTATCATTTTTCAATCTTAACTGCGCATATTTTCGCTCAATGCCATCTACAGTTCCTTTTTCTACATAATTACGATTCTGGATTGTAGAAATAGTTGGTGCATAGGTAGAAGGTCTTCCAATTCCCAATTCCTCTAATTTCTTAACCAAAGAAGCTTCGGTATATCTATAAGGAGGTCTTGTAAAACGCTCTGTAGCGGTAATATAATTGTTGTCTAATTTTTCATTTACTCTTAACGCCGGAAGCATTCCTTCTTGCTCTTCATCTTCATCATCGCTTCCTTCTAAATACACTTTTAAGAAACCCTCAAATTTTAATACCTCGCCATTTGCGGTGAAATTTTTGTCGTGCTTATCTGTTTCAATCTTAACATTAGTACGCTCCAATTGAGCATCACTCATTTGAGATGCGATGGCTCTTTTCCAGATCAATTCGTACAAACGCTCTTGATCGCGATCTGCATTAACCGTATGATTTTCAAAAAGTGTAGGCCTAATAGCTTCGTGAGCTTCTTGTGCTCCCTTAGATTTCCCTTTGAATTGTCTTGTTTTACTGAATTTCTCCCCGTAAGCCTTTAGAATTTCATCTTTTGCACCTTTTCTAGCATCATCAGATAAGTTCACACTATCTGTTCTCATATAAGTAATATGACCCGCTTCGTATAAACGTTGCGCCATAGTCATGGTTTTACTTACTGAAAAATATAACTTTCTGGATGCTTCTTGCTGAAGCGTGGAAGTTGTAAATGGAGGTGCTGGAGATTTCTTAGCTGGCTTAGTGGTTAGATCTGCTACCTTAAAATTAGCCTGCCGATTTTCTAAAAGAAACTTTTCAGCTTCTTCCTTAGTATCAAAATTACGAGGCAATTTCGCTTTTAAGGTCTTTCCTTCTTCCGTAGTAAATTCTGCATCTATTCTATAGGAAGCTTCCGCAGTAAAACCTTCGATCTCACGCTCTCTCTCTACAATAAGACGCACAGAAACAGATTGCACCCTTCCCGCAGAAAGCCCACCTTTTACTTTTCTCCATAATATAGGAGAAAGTTCGTATCCCACCAATCTATCTAATACTCTTCTTGCTTGCTGAGCATTTACGAGATCGTAATTAATATCACGAGGGTTTTCGATCGCTTTTAAGATAGCTGTTTTGGTGATCTCGTGAAATACTATTCTTTTAGTTCTATTTTTATCTAGTTTAAGCTCTTCTGCTAAATGCCATGCGATTGCTTCTCCCTCCCGGTCTTCATCACTCGCTAACCAAACCATTTCAGCATTTTTTGCCTGCTTCTTCAGTTTACTTACAACATCCTTCTTATCCTTAGATACTATATATTTAGGTTTAAAATCCCCTTCCGTATCCACTCCTAATTCTTTGGTAGGTAGATCTGCTATGTGACCAAAACTGGACATTACAGTAAAATCTTTCCCTAAAAATTTCTCGATGGTTTTGGCTTTGGCCGGAGACTCTACAATCACTAAATTCTTTGCCATGTTTGTCTATTTTCTAGCTGCAAAAGTAGAGCAATTTTTAAATATGCACTCAAAATCCTGAAAATTCCACTAAACAAGGGAAATTAATCTCTATAATTTTTAGTGCTGTCACTTTGTCATAATCGCAGTAAAACCTATCTTTGCAAGCTAAATTACCTATAGGACACGATTGACATATGGAGAAGATCATAGATGAAAAATTACAGGGAAACACCTTAGTTATAGAGCCGAAAGCCGAAAACAAACGGAAGTTATTTATTGAAAGCTATGGCTGTGCAATGAATTTTAGCGATAGTGAAATTGTAGCATCCATACTTGAAAAAGAGGGCTTTAATACCACAAAAAATCTTGAAGATGCAGATCTGGTTTTAGTAAACACCTGTTCTATTAGAGATAAGGCTGAACAAACTGTTAGAAAGCGCTTACAAAAATACAATGCTGTTAAAAGAATAAACCCGAAAATGAAGGTTGGGGTTCTTGGCTGTATGGCAGAGCGTTTAAAAAGCAAATTTTTAGAAGAAGAAAAGATCGTGGATCTCGTAGTAGGACCAGATGCTTATAAAGATCTTCCTAATCTTATTAGCGAAGTTGAAGAGGGAAGAAATGCAGTGAATGTAATTCTTTCTAAAGATGAAACTTATGGAGATATCTCTCCCGTAAGATTGCAAAGCAATGGAGTTTCTGCATTGGTCTCTATTACCAGAGGATGCGATAATATGTGTACTTTCTGCGTGGTGCCTTTTACAAGAGGACGTGAGAGAAGTAGGGATCCGCAGAGTATTATAGAAGAAGTAAATGATCTGGCCAGTAAAGGTTTTAAAGAGATCACTCTTCTAGGCCAGAATGTAGATAGTTACGTGTGGTATGGCGGCGGACTTAAAAAAGATTTTAAGAATGCTTCTGAAATACAAAAAGCAACTGCAACCAATTTTGCAACACTATTAAAAATTGTTGCTGAAGCCCATCCTAAATTACGTATTCGTTTTTCTACTTCTAATCCTCAGGATATGACGATGGATGTTGTAGATATGATGGTGAAATATCCAAATATTTGCAAGCACATCCACTTACCAGTACAGAGCGGAAGTAATACGGTGTTGGAAAGAATGAACAGGCTTCACACAAGAGAAGAATATTTTACACTTATAGATAATATAAGAAAAAGAATCCCAGATTGTGCCATTTCTCAGGATATGATCGCAGGATTTTGTGGTGAGACTGAAGAAGATCATCAAGACACCTTATCTTTAATGGAACATGTTAAATACGATTTTGGATATATGTACTCCTATTCTAAAAGACCTGGAACATTAGGTGCTAAGAAATTTGAGGATGATGTTCCTGAAGACACAAAACAAAGAAGACTTGCTGAAATTGTAAAACTTCAGCGAGGACATTCACTTCTTAGAACACAAGGTTATATTGGCAAAACAGTAGAAGTACTTATAGAAAGAGAGTCAAAAAAATCTGACAAGCAATGGAGTGGTAGAACTACCTATAATGCGGTTGCTGTTTTTGATAAAGACACCTATAAGATTGGAGATTTCGTAAATGTTGAAATTACCGACTGTACAAGTGGGACTTTAATTGGTAAACCTATTGGATACAGCATCCATAATTAGTAAACCACCAATAAAAAATTATATAAATTTAAAGTTGCAACCTGGCGCAAGCCAATAAGCAATAGGTAAGAAATATATGGAATCAGTTCAAGCAATAAAACAGCGATTTGAGATCATAGGGAACGATCAGGTACTAAATCGTGCAGTAGAAAAAGCTATCCAAGTATCTCCTACAGATATTTCTGTTTTGGTTACAGGAGAAAGTGGTGTTGGTAAAGAAAGTATTCCTAAAATAATACATTCCTTATCTCATAGAAAACATGGGAAATATATCGCAGTTAACTGCGGAGCAATTCCAGAAGGTACAATAGACAGTGAATTATTTGGTCACGAAAAAGGGGCTTTTACAGGAGCAACACAAACCCGTAACGGTTATTTTGAAGTTGCAGATGGAGGAACTATTTTTTTAGATGAAGTAGGAGAACTTCCATTAACCACGCAGGTAAGATTGCTTAGAGTTTTAGAAAATGGCGAGTTTATAAAAGTTGGATCTTCAAAAGTTCAAAAAACTAATGTTAGAATTGTAGCTGCTACAAACCTTAATATGTTTGATGCTATTAAAAAAGAAAAGTTTAGAGAAGATCTTTACTATAGATTAAGCACCGTAGAAATTAATCTTCCTCCTTTAAGGGATAGAAAAGACGACATCCATTTGTTATTTAGAAAATTTGCAGCAGATTTTGCTATCAAATATAAGATGCCTACCATTAGGTTAGAGGATGCTGCAGTAGAGCTTATTCAGAAATACCAATGGGGTGGAAATATCCGCCAATTACGAAATGTTGCTGAACAAATTTCGGTTTTAGAACAGGAAAGAAATATTAACGGCCCTCTGATAAAAGGCTACCTTCCCAATATTGGAAGCAATTTACCAGCTGTTATTTCAGAAAAAAAGAAAGAAAGCGATTTTAGCAATGAGCGAGAGATTCTTTATAAAGTTCTTTTTGATATGAAAAGTGACTTGAACGACCTCAAGAAACTCACCATGAAATTGATGGAAAGCGGAAATCTCAAGGATGCAAAAGATGAACATGAAGGATTGATCCAGAAAATATATGGAGAGGATGATGATGAGCAAGATATAGAAGATCTAAACGAAGAAGAGCTTAACATTTTACAAATACCTCAAAATTCTTCTAAAGAAAAAGAAGATAAATACTACTTTGCTGAAGAAATAGAAGAGGAAGAAACTCTTTCTTTACAGGACAAAGAATTAGAACTTATTAAAAAATCTTTGGAAAGGCACAGCGGAAAAAGAAAAAATGCTGCTGAAGAATTGGGCATAAGCGAGCGTACCTTATATAGGAAGATTAAGCAATATGACCTTTAACTCAAATTTGATATTATAAAAGGATTAAAGATTTTAAATATTTATTTTCAATGAATAAAATTGGTTTTATTTTAAGTTGCTTATTGCTGTTTAGTTTTCAATCCTGTGGCATTTATTCTTTTACTGGAGCAGATACTGGAGCAGCGACTACATTTCAGGTGAATTATTTTCAGAATAATGCAGATATTGTAGAACCAGGAATAGATAGAGCCTTCACAATACGGCTTCAAGATCTTATCCAAGGCCAGACCAATTTATCCCTAACAAATGATGGAGGAGATCTTATTTATGAAGGAGAAATCATAGATTATTATGTAGCACCAATAACAGCAACAGCACAAAATACCGCTGCACAAAACAGGCTCACAATTGCGGTGAACCTAAGATATTATAATACCTTGCAGCCAGAAAAAGATCTTGAAAGGCAGTTTTCTTTTTATTATGATTATGATGCAAATGCCCAACTAACAGGACCTACCCTAGATACCGCCTTAGAGGAGATCTTTTCCAGAATCACTCAAGATATTTTTAACGCAACGCTTACAAATTGGTAATGAACTCTAAAGAATTAACTTCCTTATTTGCGAATTCTGCTCCTGTAAAAAACTCAGAGACAGCCGTATTGGAACCTATTCTAGAGAAATTTCCATTTTTTCAGGCTGCTAGAGCCACCTATCTTAAAGGATTACACTCCATGGATAGTCCACGTTATAATTCGGAATTAAAAAGGACAGCCGCACATACTTTAGATAGAAGTGTTTTGTTCGATTTTATTACCTCGTCGAATTTCCTACAGGATAAGGTTGCCTTGCAAATTAAGAATCAGGAAGAAAACTTAAGAAATATTACGATTTTTGAACCTGAAGAAGTTTTTGGAACTAAAAGTCTGGCAATAAACGAAGCTATAAAAATGAAGCAAATAGAATCGGACCAAGTAATGGATCCGTTTTTATTTGAAAAATTAAAAGAGCAAGCCACTCTTGAGGTACAAAACGAAAATATTCCTCAAGAGTCTCTAATAAATATTGGCAAACCCTTAGAATTCAATTCTCAAGAATCGCATTCTTTTTCGGAATGGTTAAGTTTAACTAGAGCAACTCCTATAGAAAGAAATACTCCTAAACAAAAATCAGAGTCTCCATTAAAATCTAGAAAATCGCAGCTTATAGATAATTTTATCTCGAAAAGCCCCAAGATAAAACCTAACAAACCTGCGAGCAATCACAATGTACCACTGGATAGAACAGTCCCTCCAGAAGCTTTAATGACAGAAACTTTAGCCAGGGTTTATCTGGAACAAAAAAACTATAAAAAAGCTATTCAAGCTTTCAAGATTTTAAGTTTGAAAAATCCCGAAAAAAGTGGTTTCTTTGCAGACCAAATTAGGGCAATTAAGAAATTACAAGAAAATAATACAGGAAAAGAATGAGCACATTCACTATTTTTTTAGCATTGATAATCATTGTAGCATTTTTACTGGTAATAGTAATTATGGTACAAAATCCTAAAGGCGGCGGACTTTCATCTTCATTTGGAGGTGGCGGAGGTCAGCAAATAGGAGGAGTAAAGAAAACAGGAGACTTTTTAGATAAAAGTACTTGGACCCTTGCAACTTTAATGTTGGCTTTAATCCTATTATCTAACATCCCGGTGATGGAAAGCAACGGAATCTCTGAGTCTAGAGTGATAGATGGTGACGGCACTATTGAAAACACAGTTCCAGAAGCTACACAAACTCCAGTTCAAACAGAACAAGAGCCAGAGCAAGAATAAACACTCATGACATTATAATATACAATGCCAGCTTGTCATAAGCTGGCATTTTTTGTTTCATAATGTCAGTATATATGGCGTGGCACAATTTTAGTCATTTAGGCTTTGTACAAATTAAATTAATTAACTAAAATACATTACATAATGGCTTTAAAAATCAAACCTCTTTCAGACAGAGTACTTATCGAACCTGCTGCTGCCGAGACTAAAACAGCATCTGGTATTTATATTCCTGAAACCGCAAAAGAAAAACCACAAAAAGGTAAAGTAGTTGCAGTTGGAAAAGGGACTAAAAAACATGACATGACCGTTAAGGTTGGTGATGAAGTCCTTTATGGTAAATATACTGGCACAGAACTAAAATTGGAAGGGAAGGATTATCTTATCATGAGAGAAGATGATATTCTTGCAATTGTGTAAACCCTTACACGTTTAAAATGCATTCTGCATTTTAATTTAAGAAACTATAATTTATTAATTAAAACATTTCGCTTTTATGCTTGGCATAAATCAGATGTGAAATTTTCAAAAAACTAAAAATAATGGCAAAAGATATTAAATTTAATCTTGAAGCCCGCGATGGAATAAAACGCGGAGTAGATGCATTAGCAAATGCTGTAAAAGTTACCTTAGGACCTAAAGGTCGTAATGTAATTATTGGAAAATCTTTTGGAGCACCTATGGTTACTAAAGATGGTGTAAGTGTTGCTAAAGAAATAGAATTAGATAATGCTCTAGAGAACATGGGAGCTCAAATGGTTAAAGAAGTTGCTTCTAAAACCAATGATCTTGCTGGTGATGGTACAACTACCGCTACAGTTCTTGCACAAGCTATCGTAGCTGAAGGCCTTAAGAACGTTGCTGCAGGCGCAAACCCAATGGATCTAAAGAGAGGAATAGACAAAGCTGTTGAAGCGATCACAGAAGATCTTACTAAACAAGCAAAAGAAGTTGGAAACTCTTCTGAAAAAATAAAACAGGTTGCATCTATCTCTGCTAATAATGATGACCATATTGGTGAACTCATAGCACAAGCTTTTCAGAAAGTTGGAAAAGATGGTGTAATTACTGTTGAAGAGGCTAAAGGAACTGATACGCATGTAGATGTTGTTGAAGGTATGCAATTTGACAGAGGATACCTTTCTCCATATTTTGTTACAAACAGTGAGAAAATGACCGCAGATCTTGAAGATCCATATATATTATTATATGACAAGAAAATCTCTTCTATGAAAGACCTACTTCCTATTTTGGAACCGGTTGCTCAATCTGGAAAACCATTATTGATCATCGCTGAAGATGTAGATGGAGAAGCACTTGCGACTTTAGTTGTAAACAAACTTCGTGGATCATTAAAAATCGCTGCAGTGAAAGCTCCAGGATTTGGAGATCGTAGAAAAGCAATGTTGGAAGACATCGCAATCCTAACTGGTGGTACTGTAATTTCTGAAGAAAGAGGATTCTCTTTAGAAAATGCTACTCTAGATATGTTGGGTACTGCTGAAAAAGTTGCTATAGATAAAGACAATACAACTTTGGTAAATGGAGCTGGAGATAATAACGCTATTAAAGAGCGAGTTCAACAGATTAAAGCTCAAATAGAGTCTACTACTTCAGACTACGACAAAGAAAAACTTCAAGAGCGTCTAGCTAAATTAGCTGGTGGTGTTGCTGTACTATATGTAGGTGCTGCTTCAGAAGTTGAAATGAAAGAGAAGAAAGACCGTGTAGACGATGCATTAAATGCAACTCGTGCGGCTATTGAAGAAGGTATTGTTGCTGGTGGTGGTGTTGCCTTAGTTAGAGCCAAAAAAGTTCTTGAGAGCTTAAAAGGTGAAAATGCAGACCAAATGACCGGTATTCAAATCGTGAATAAAGCGATTGAATCTCCTTTGCGTACTATTGTTGAAAATGCCGGCGGCGAAGGCTCCGTAGTGATCAATAAAGTATTAGAAGGTAAAAAAGATTTTGGTTATGATGCCAAAACCGATACCTATGTAGATATGCTAAAAGCAGGTATTATAGATCCTAAGAAAGTAACAAGAATTGCATTGGAAAATGCGGCTTCTGTTGCCGGAATGATATTAACTACCGAATGTGCTTTAGTGGACATTAAAGAAGATAACGCTGGTGGTTCGCCAGGTATGGGTGGAGGTATGCCCGGAATGATGTAGGTGGCATTGCCATATTAAATATAAAACCCCGCTTCAAGTTGAAGCGGGGTTTTTTTTGTACTTATATATTGAGATTTTTCTATTCCGAATCATGTTATTATAAAATTTTGATGGATATCACTTCGAATAATAAATGAAGACGCTTAGAATTAAGGCTTCAGTAGGAAAATCAAAACCTTGGGCACGTCCACGAGATTTGTACCAGTGAAATGGTTCGAGAGATAAATACTTTTAAAAATTCAAGGTAAGCCTTGGGGAATTAAACCTATATAAAAGTATCAAAAAGCTGAAAATAGCCCCTCCTTGAAATGATCCCAATCTGATAAAATCTGGCTTACAACCAAAAAAACTACAATAAATATCAGAATCATTTTCCAGTTCCACTTTTTTTCGTTTGGTTCATTCATGTTTTCGGTTTGAAATTAAAGATATTAAAAAAGCCATCTGTAAAAAATACAGATGGCTTTTTATAAATTATAATCTTTGTTTAAGAAACTGCTTTAAGTTTGCTTATAGTAGATTTATTCAATTTATCTTCTGCATATTCTCTAGTAACCAATAGTTCTGTTTCTTCACCTTCCGGCATTTCGAACATCGCATCAGTTAAAATTGCTTCACATAGAGATCTTAAGCCTCGTGCTCCCAATTTATATTCAACTGCTTTTCCAACTATATAATTAAGCGCATCTTCAGTAATTTCAAAAGAAATATCATCTATTTCAAACAACTTTTGATATTGTTTAATAATGGCATTTTTAGGCTCTGTAAGAATTGCTCTTAATGTTTCCTCATCTAGAGGGTCCATGTAAGTAAGTGCTGGTAAACGCCCGATAATTTCAGGAATTAATCCATAATCTTTAAGATCCTTCGGAATAATATATTTTAAAAGATTGGTGCGCTCTATTTTATCATCACTTTGAGAAGCACTAAAACCAACAGCTTGCATATTTAAACGCTTACTTATGTTTCTTTCAATACCATCAAAAGCTCCACCTGCTATAAAAAGGATATTTTCTGTATCTACCTCAATAAATTTCTGATCTGGATGCTTTCTTCCTCCTTTTGGCGGAACATTCACGGTAGTTCCTTCTAATAACTTCAATAAAGCCTGCTGAACACCTTCCCCGGAAACATCTCTGGTAATAGATGGGTTATCACTTTTACGAGCGATCTTATCTATTTCATCTATAAAAACAATTCCGCGTTGTGCTTTCTCTACATCATAGTCTGCTGCCTGAAGCAACTTCGTTAAAATACCTTCCACATCTTCACCAACATAACCTGCTTCTGTAAGCACTGTAGCATCTACAATTGCCAATGGAACATTCAACATTTTAGAGATGGTTTTTGCCATTAGGGTTTTTCCGGTTCCGGTCTCCCCTACCATAATGATATTACTCTTTTGGATCTCTATATCATCTTCACTTTTTGGTTGCAATAATCTTTTATAGTGATTATAAACAGCCACAGACATTACTTTTTTAGTGGCTTCTTGCCCTATGATATATTCATCTAAAAAAGCTTTTATAATCTTCGGCTTGCTTAACATCAAATCTGATGACAACTCCTTTGCGCCTCCTTGTTTTGATTCTTCTAAAACTATCCCATGAGCCTGCTCGATACATTTATCACAAATGTGTGCATCTAAACCTGCAATCAGAAGATCAGTCTCTGGTTTTTTCCTTCCACAAAAGGAACATTCTAAATCATCTTTCGCCATTTCTTACAATTTCAATATTTAAATACTGCTTATAGAATATATGAAATATCTCAGCAGTATCCTAGATCATTCTATTTATCGCGGGTTAAAACCTCATCTATCATCCCGTAATCCTTCGCGCGATCTGCTTTCATCCAAAAGTCTCTATCGCTATCTTCTTCAATTTTCTCGTAAGATTGCCCACTATGCTTGGCAATAATATCATACAATTCCTTTTTCAAGCTAACTATCTCACGTGCCGTAATTTCTATATCGCTTGCTTGACCTTGCGCACCACCTAAGGGTTGGTGGATCATCACTCTCGAGTGAGGCAATCCAGTACGTTTTCCTTTTGCTCCTGCACATAATAACACTGCTCCCATCGAAGCTGCCATTCCTGTGCAGATTGTTGCCACCTCTGGTTTAATAAATTGCATAGTATCATAAATCCCTAATCCGGCATAAACACTTCCTCCTGGGGAGTTAATATATATCTGGATATCCTTAGAAGAGTCTGTACTTTCTAAAAACAAAAGTTGTGCTTGGATAATATTAGCGATCTGGTCGTTAATACCTGTCCCTAAAAAGATGATCCTATCCATCATCAATCTTGAAAAAACGTCCATTGCTACTGCATTCATTTGGCGTTCTTCAATAATATTAGGGGTCATCCCCGTTGGGTTCATACTAGTGATAATCTTATCGTAATAGTTCCCGTTGATGCCATGATCTTTAATGGCGTATTTTTCGAATTCTTTTCCGTAATCCATAGCTTATTATATTCTCTATTTAAGTAAATAAGGCGTTATAACCATTGGTTTAACGCCTTAAAGATATGTATAAAAATTTAAGAAAGTCTACTTATAGATCTCTTTAACAAAGTCTTCGTAAGTAACCTCTTTTTCTTTTAAACTGATATTTTCTTTGTAGAATCCTAAGAGTTTTTCGTTCATCAATTGTTCAGATAAACGTTTGATCTCATCTTGATTTGAAAGTACACGCGCAGCGATATCATCCAATTCCTTTTCTGCAGGATCTGTTTGCCCAAATTGAGCCATCTGTTCCTTGATTCTAGCAGTAGTGAATTCTTTAAGATCTTCAAATTTAACTTCCAATTTGTTCTCGCTGATTAACTTCCCTTCGATCAATTGAAATCTTAAACCTTGCTCGCTCTTTATATATTCTTCCTTAGCTTCTTCTTCTGTTAATGGCTTCTCTCCTATTGTGCGAATCCATTTCTGAAGAAATTCTTTTGGAAGATCAAACTTATTATTTTCTATTAAAGCTTCAGTAACATCATTCAATAATTGTTGATCTCCTTGTTGCTGAAATTGTTTTGCCGCATCTTCCTTGATCTTTTCTTTAAGATCTTCTACATTCTTAACTTCAGAATCCGGGAAAAGCTTATCAAATAATTCCTGATTTAACTCAGCAGATTCCTGATGATTGATTTCGGTTACCGTAAGAGTAACCTCTACATCTAAATCATGTATTCTATCATGCTCTACATTTAAAACTTTTTCTAATTGATGATCATCCTCAAAAAGACCTTTAGTTTTCAATGTAATTACATCCCCTTTTTTTGCTCCAACAAATTTATTGATATTCTTTTTCCCTTTTAATTGGTCTAAAGAAATAGTCCCTAAATTTTCAATATTTTCTTCTTCATTTACAATGGTACCAACTACAACATCCCCTTCTTCAGCTACCTCTTTAGAGATCAATTTCCCATATTGTTTTTGGATATTGGTGATCTGATTTTGAATCATCTCTTCTCCTGCAACAATTTTGTAAAGAGTAATAGGTTTTTTAGTCTTTAAATTCAACTCGAATTGCGGAGTTAGCCCTAATTCAAATTCAAAACTGTAATTATCCTGATCCCAATTAAAATTCTCTTTCTCTTTTGGTAAAGGATTACCAAGAACATCTAACTTTTCTTCGGTTAAATACTTATTTAAAGCTTCTTGTAATAATTTATTTACCTCGTCTACCAATACAGCCTGACCATATTGCTTCTTCACCATCCCCATTGGAACATGACCTTTTCTAAATCCAGGTATATTTGCGTTCTTTTTGTAATCTTTTAAGATCTTGTCTACCTTTTCAATGTAGTCGTCTTTCGCGATATCTACTTTTACTATCGCATTCAATTCATCAATATTCTCTCTAGTAATATTCATTGTAACGTATTATAAATTGGTGTGCAAAAGTACACATTTTTGGATTGTTCACAAAGTTTCAAACTGCTGAATTTCAGCATCCTCTAATCTGATCCCAGTACAGAATATAATATAGTTTGCAAAAGAGATAACAGCAAGCTAAATATAAGGGCAATTAAAAACCCATCTACTCCAAACCCGCTCACAAATGCATCTGCTAGTAAGATTATAACTGCATTAATAACCAACAAAAATAAGCCCAAAGTGACAATAGTAACTGGCAATGTTAGCAACACCAGAATAGGCTTAACTATCAAATTGAGAATAGCCAAAACAATTGCAACAATAATTGCAGTTACATATCCAGCAACTGTTACACCAGGTAAAAATTTTGCTAGTAAAACTACCGCAACTGCGGTCAATAGAATGCGTATTAAAAATTTCATCTCTTTGCTTTATTTGATTGAATATCTAACAAAAATGCAAAAAAAACATCGGAATAAATCCAGCACTTTGGTTTTTATGATTTAATTAATACGCTCTAAGTCTAGAGTTTGAAATCTTAGTGAATTATCCCTACCTTATTTTTACTAAATTAGAGGTCGAGACTCAGCCTGTCTCATGCACAAACTCGTTATAGCAAATAAAAATGGAGTACGATTATATTATTGTTGGAAGTGGTTTTGGAGGTTCGGTTAGTGCCCTAAGGTTATCAAAAAAAGGCTACAAGGTTTTAGTGGTTGAAAAAGGAAAATGGTACAAGGCTGAAGATTTCCCTAAAACCAACTGGAATTTCAGAAAGTGGCTGTGGATGCCTTATTTGAGGTTTTTCGGCATTATGAAACTTTCCATTTTTAAACACATCGCGATAATTTCAGGGACTGGAGTTGGTGGTGGTTCTTTAGTTTATGCAAACACCTTACCTACACCTAAAACTGCTTTTTTTAATTCTGGAAGTTGGAAGGAGCTAAACGATTGGGAAAATGAACTGAAACCCTATTATAACGAAGCTTTAAGAATGTTGGGTGCTGCACAAAACCCAAAATTATTCGATGGAGATCTGGGTCTCAAAAAAGTGGCAGAAGATTTAAACATCAAGAAAAATTTTGACACAACACGTGTTGCTGTTTTTTTCGGAAAACCAGATCAAACAGTAAAAGATCCTTATTTTAATGGGGAGGGACCAGATCGCTCTGGCTGTAATTTTTGCGGCGCGTGTATGACAGGTTGTAGATATAATGCAAAAAACACACTCGATAAAAACTATCTCTACCTCGCCCAAAAAAACGGTGCAGAAATTCTTGCCGAAAACGAAGTAGTTGATGTACAACCCCTCGGCACTGCTGACGGGTCTCAGGGGTATGAAGTTTCCTTGAAAAGGAGTACCAGGATTTTTGGCAAGCACCAAAAGATCAAAGCCAAAGGTGTTATATTCTCTGGTGGTGTTTTGGGTACAGTAAAATTACTATTAAAGCTTAAGTTGAAATCACTACCCAATCTATCAGATAAGCTTGGAGAAGACATTCGTAGTAATAATGAGACATTGATAAGTGTTTCTGGACTCGACAAAGATAAAAACTATTCGAAAGGTATTGCAATAGGTAGCATCCTTGACACAGATGAAAACAGTCATCTTGAAATTTGCAGATATGGTGAAGGTTCTGATGCTTGGAAACTGGCTCACTTACCTTACGTAACCGGATCTAATGTTTTTTCCCGTCTTTTTAAAACGCTAGTTAAACTCCTGAAAAATCCTGTTGACTATTTTAAAATATATTTTGTGAACGGCTGGGCAAAAAATACGGTCGTATTGCTTTTTATGCAAACCCTGGACAGTACCTTAAAATTTAAGCGAAACGCTCTGGGACAAATGACTTCAACAATAAGTACAGGGAAGGCTCCTACCCCTTTTATCCCAGAGTCTATAAATCTGGTAAAAGCCTACCGCAAAGCTATTAACGGAGTAAGCACCTCTTTTGCTTTAGAAACCTTAGCGGGAATACCATCTACCGCGCATATCCTAGGCGGTGCAGTTATGGGAAAGGATCACAGCACAGGTGTAATTGATAAGGACAATAAGGTTTTTGGGTACAAGAATATGTTTGTAATAGATGGTGCGATGATTTCTGCAAATCCAGGTGTAAATCCATCCTTGTCAATAACAGCGATTGCCGAACGTGCAATGGATCAGATACCTGCTAAGAATGAACTAGGTAAGAGTGACACGCTTAAGAAAATGAACACTGGAAGTTCCATGATGAATAGCGCTGAAGCTTCAAATGATATAAGCAGATGAAATATTTCTTCGAAGGATTAAAGATAATTTTAGTCTTTGTTTTTTATTTATAACGGTTATCATTATTTTATTCGGGCAATGAGATATTTCATTGAACGAATTGAAAGCAAAGTACATGATAAGGCTTTATCATTCATTATATGAGTGGGATAGATGTTCATTCTCGTTATTTTCTCAACTCTCTCGGTCAAGTATCTAACATCAGTTAATGCAAATAGCCGGCAATGGAATGAAAAGTGAGATCCTAGATACCAAGTAACAAACAACCAAACCTACAATCCCAGTTCATATCGGGACGCATCTCTATTCCACGCTACTTAAGTTAACCATGGCTATGACCTGTAATATTAACAAAACCAGAATTGACATCATTAATAAGTTGAGAATAGCTAAAACCACAGATACTATAATTTGCTAGTGCAACCTCAGGTAAAAATATTGCTTATAAAACTATCGCTACTTCAGTTAGGCGTATGCATGATAGAAACTTGAACTTTTTATTTTCCTTATTTACTATTTCACAAAAACGCAAAAAAACGCCGGAAATTAATCCGGCGCTTTCTTTTATATGATTTAATCAATACCACCTCATCCTTATAAGAATTGAATGATATTAAGAAATGCTATTATTGAACATCATCGCTTATAGTAACAGTCTTGTAAGTTCCGATATTTACTTTTGGAACTGTAGAGTTGTAAGTCGCATTTATAGCATCTATTATGGTGTTAGCCACCAATGCATAGCCTCTTGGAGTAGGGTGTACTCCATCTAGAGAGAATCCACCTCCTACAACAAACTGTGAAGTAACTACACCAGCATCAAAAGGAATACCTCCATTAGCAACTTGCGCTAAAGTAGCCTGAGCGTCTACAAAGGCCAGTCCGTTAGCCTGAGCTAATGCTTTTATAGTTGCATTATAGCTAGCTTGTGCAGTAGAAATCGCAGTTAATTCGTCTTTATCTAAAGCATCTTTATCGTCTATTCCGCTAACAGCATCTAAAACCAATTGAGCTTGTTCAGGAGTTGGCTGACCCCCTGCTTGGAGTATACCTAAAACTTGAAGAACTTCAGGAGCTAAAACAACCGAACCATATCCTTGAGCTAAAGCTCCTTGATCTATAGTAAGAACCAACAACTCATCTGCTGTCATTTGTCTAAATCCTAATGGATTTGTTTGAGAAACTGGTACATCTATTAAAAACCTATTTGCACCTTCACTAAAAGTAAGTGCATATTGAGCAGCTACAGCCTGAGCAGTCGCTGGATCTAAACCTTGTTGAATTGCTCCCTGAGCAAAAATACCTGCAACCGCCTGAAAAAATCCGGTTAAGTTTGCTGCTGTTGCTGCATCTAAAGCCAAAGCATTATTTGGAACGGTAGTAAAAAATGGAATAGAAGTTACATTTGGTATATTTACTAAAGCACCATCTGCACCTGTTCCTACCATTGTACTTACAATTGTAGAATATGCTGAAGCAAAAACTTGTGGATCTGTAATATCACCAGGTCCATAGGTAGATGGATCTAAATTCCCTGTTTGGTCTATACCAACTCCACCCGAAGTAGCAAAACTTAAAATATCGTTATTCCCAATAAAAACTGAGAAAAAAGTTGGATTCTGCGCAGCGGCATCGGCTAAAACTGTTGAGCTAGAGCTAGATGCAAATCTCACAAAATATGGATTAGCAGATCCAACAGGCACTCCAGAAATATCTCCATAATTAGGAGTTACTAAATGAAAACTTTTTGCTCCCGGAACTCCCATGTTATTAAACGGCCCAGATAATACATTTACAATATCTGTAGTTGGTTGCATTCCTGTATAAACTCTTGGAGCTGGGCTTCCATCAGGTCCAAAAGCAAGCACTCTTCTATTTGAAGTTATTTGTGTCCCGGCCAATAACAATCCACCAGCATTATCATTTACTAAAGGCTGCGTAAATAATTGGGTTTCTTGCACTTTTGCAAACTGTTGCGCCATGATATTAGGATAGGAATCTTCCTGTCCTGTAATATATAGTGCTCCATCTGCATAACCTGCAGTAAGCGAATTTCCTAAAGCAACATAATTTGAGAAATCTGCCTCTCCATTAGAATAAAATCCAGCTTCATCTACTGGAGTATCAAATTCTGGCTCGCAAGAAATAACTCCTAATGCCAGAAATGGTAAATATTTTATATAATTTTTCATTTTAATATCTGGTTTAATCTATTATAATTTATAAGTTATTCCTAGTCCTGGTACAAACGCACTAGACTTGTAAGTTCCAGAAAATGGAACTGCCTGACCGTTTTCGAAGTAGAAATCGTAAGAAGCATCCAGTTCCTTAAATCGTATGTACAAGAAAGAGGCATCTATTGCTAAACGCTCATTTACATTTATAGAAAAACCACCAGTAAAGTTGTTAGAATCGTTACGCGGCGTTTCTGGAGCAAAGTAGCCTTCTTGAACAGGAGATTCATCAAAGTAGTATCCAGCTCTCAAAGTAAACATATCGTTAGCTTCATATTGAAGTCCAAATCTATAAGTTGAAGCATCTTCATACATTCTAGCATTTTGCGAATCCGGAATAGCTGGATTTGCAAAATCAATGTCTAAAGATTCATATACACTCCAAAATGTTTGGTTATAATCAAAAGCGAACAACCATTTATCACAGAATTCGTAAGAAAAACCTACAGCAAGTTCTGCGGGTAAAGGTAATGCAGCATTAAATTCTGTATCTGCGAATGGAGTTGCAGGAGAATTCGGAATATTTTCGAAATCAGCATCTCCACCTTCAGCTTCCAAAATAATTTCGGATCTGTAATTGAAACCTACTCTTATATCATCTGTTGGAGAGAACATAGCACTTGCAGACCATCCCCAATTAGAAACGCCGGAAGCATCCACTGTAACTTCAGATCTATTTCCATCAATATCAGTTAGAGTTCTATTCAAATTTCTATTAAAATTTACACTTCCTGTTACATAAATAGGTCCACCCCCAACACTAAAATATTCATTAAGCTTTAATGATACTATTGGCTGAATGTATATGGCAGCAAGATCTATATTATTAACAAGATGAGAACCTGCCCAATCGTCTTCCCATTCCACACCACTTCCATAAGGTGTATATACACTTAAACCTGCAGTCAACCAATCGGTCACTTTATAGGAAGCGTATAAATAGAAAGGAGTTCCTACAGAACTATTTACTCTAGCAGCATCCCCAGTTTGTTCATTTTGATAGGCTATATCTGCAAATACTCCAAAACCACCCGCAGAGACGTTTAAGCGATTTTCTAAATACACCAAACCCGCAGGATTAAAAAATCCGAGTTCTGCATTATTCACTACCGCAACTCCGGTGTGTCCCATTGCCAAAGCTCGCTGCCCTTGCAAGCTTACCCGATACCCTCCGGCATAGGTTACAGCGGTAGCCAACATGAAAACCGCAAGAAATAATAGTTTTTTCATAATTAAATTTGAGTTAATTTTTTATTTTTTGGATGCTCCAAGATTAGCATAAATTATAAATTACGCAAGCAATTGATGCAATTTATTATGCATACATAATAATTCCATTAAAGTTTAAATGAAATCTGTTACATTCTTAAAAAATTCAGTGATCTTCTCAGCATGCACCCAATGTCCTGCCCCTTCTATTGTTTGGATTGTTGCATTTGGGAAATGCTTTTTTATTAAGGGTTTATCCTCTTCAGAAATATAACCAGACCTTCCTCCACGAATAAATAAGCTAGGTTTAGAAAATATAATACTATCGGAGAGTGCCATACCTATACCTTCTCCAGATTTACTCAACACATCCAGGTTTAATCTAAGAGATAATTTCTCTTTAGTTTTCCAGTATAAATTCTTCAGAAGAAAAAGTCGAGTTCCTTTATCTGGAACAAATTTGGCTAAGAAATCTTCAGCATCTCCCCTAGAAGTGATTACTTCATTATCTAAAGCTTCTAAGCCCTGCAATATTTCATGATGATGTGGAGCATAATATTTTGGAGAAATATCTACAATTATAAGTTTTTGTAGTAGTTCCGGAAAATCTCCTGCAACTTGCATCGCTACTTTTCCGCCCATGGAATGCCCCAATAAGATGATATCCTTTAAATTGTTCTCTTCGCAATATACTTTAATGTCTTGTGACATTACCTCATAATTCATTTCTGAAGTATGAGGGCTTCTTCCATGATTTCGCTGATCAATTAAATGAACTTGAAACCCATTCTCTGCAAACTTACTTCCAAGAGTTTTCCAATTATCACCCATTCCCAAAAATCCATGAAGGAACAAAAAAGGTGTGCCTTCGCCTATAACGGTTGCATTTAGTTTAATCATCCTTTTAATAAATTTAAATATCTTTTAATAGTAGTTTCTAAACCAAAATATAAAGATTCGGTTATTAAGGCATGCCCAATAGAAACTTCTAGCAAACCAGGAACTTGTTGTTTAAAATATTGAATGTTTTGCAAGGAAAGATCATGGCCTGCGTTTAAACCAAGGTCCATTTCAATAGCCTTTTTGGCACAATCTGTATATATTTTTACCGCACCTTTATTCCCTTTGCTAAATTCTTCTGCATAAGCTTCGGTATACAATTCTATTCTATCTGCGCCAGTATTTGCAGCATGTTCTACCATACTTAAGTTTGGATCTACAAAAATGGAGGTTCTAATATCATTTCTTTTAAATTCTGAAATAACTTCTTTCAAAAAATCTTTATGTTTAACAGTATCCCAACCTGAATTGGAAGTAATAGCATCTACTGCATCTGGCACTAAAGTTACCTGCGCAG
This sequence comes from Gillisia sp. JM1, assembly GCF_000424645.1. Classification (NCBI taxonomy): domain Bacteria; kingdom Pseudomonadati; phylum Bacteroidota; class Flavobacteriia; order Flavobacteriales; family Flavobacteriaceae; genus Gillisia; species Gillisia sp. JM1. The sequence continues at coordinate 612,015 of NZ_KE384218.1, read as the reverse complement.
GCTTCGCTCTTAAAACCAGATCAATAAATTTTGCTATTGGGTTTCCTTCTATATTGAATTCTGTTTTCACTACAGGTTTAAGATCAAAAACATCTTGATATCTAATATGTCGCTCGTCTGGCCTGGGATGAACGGTGATTCCTTGGGCTCCAAAAGACTCTATATCCTTTGTGAATTGAACTAAATCTGGAACATTACCACCTCTGGCATTTCTTAGTGTGGCAATTTTATTGATATTTACACTTAAATGGGTCATTATATTTGGCTTTGAATTAACAAAAATACAAAGATGCAGATGCCTTATTGAATATAATTTTAATTAATTTGCATTAAAATGAGGAGGAATTATGAGTATTGAAAGTTATATAGTAAATGACATGGAGATCTGCCAGATCACTGAAAAGATTGGGAATCTAAAGAAAAAATTCAATGAACTCACCTATTCTCACATGCCTGTAGGAAAAGATGGTGTTTATTTGGGAAGTATATCTGAAAATGATGTGCGATGTTTTGATGCTGAAAAGACTCTGGCTGATTATCAATACGCTTTGGAAGGATTTTTCGCCCGAGTATCAGATAATTGGTTGGATACTTTAGAAACATTCGCTCAGAATCAGGCTAATATACTCCCGGTTTTAGGTTCAGAAAATCAATACTTAGGCTATTTAGAACTGAGTGATATATTGCATCAGTTCAACGAAACTCCATTTCTAAACGAACCTGGTGGAATTGTTGTTTTGGAGAAAGGAAGTTTAGATTATTCATTTAGTGAAATAGGACAGATCATAGAATCTCAAAATGCCCGGATTTCAGGAATGTTTGTTTCTTCGCAAGAAAATGACCTTACCCAAATCACAGTTAAAGTAAACGCATCTGGTTTAAATGAAATATTACAGACCCTCAGAAGGTATGGATATACTATAATTTCTGAACATCAGGAAGACCTTTATAGCAAAAATTTAATAGAGCGCTCCAGATATTTGGACAAATACCTTAATATATAACTATGAAAGTAGGGATTTATGGTCAGTTTTACCACCAAGATTCTGGCATTTATATAGAAGAACTTTTTGATATTCTGGATCATGAAAATATCGAGGTGAGTATTGAGAAAAACTTTCTGGATCTTATTCATGAACATAAAATATTAAAAAAGAATTATAAACATTTTAGCACCTTTAGGGAGTTGGATGCCACCTACGATCTATTCTTCAGTATTGGTGGAGATGGAACTATTCTAAAATCCATCAATTATATACAGGATCTTAATATTCCTATTCTGGGTATTAATACAGGAAGGCTGGGTTTTCTTGCTACCATTCAGAAGGAAGAAATAAAGAGAAGCATTTCATCTATACTTCACAAAAAATATGAGATCTCAGAAAGAACTGTTCTTTGTATAGAAACAAATCCCTCAAGCGAAGAGATTGGCGAAACAAATTATGCATTGAATGAGATAGCGGTAAGTAGAAAAAATACTACCTCTATGATTACTGTTGAAACCTGGTTAGATGATAAATATTTAACTTCTTATTGGGCAGATGGATTAATAGTTTCTACTCCTACTGGCTCTACAGGTTATTCCCTAAGCTGTGGCGGTCCGGTAATTGTACCAGATACTAAAGCTTTAGTAATAACACCAATTGCACCACATAATTTGAACGCAAGACCTCTAGTAATAAAAGATGACACCAAAATAAAACTTAAAATATCCGGAAGAGAAGATTTTTTTCTAGTTTCTATGGATTCCCGAATTGCAACCCTAAGCAATGCAACAGAGATCAGCATTAAAATTGCTCCCTTTACAATTAGCATGGTAGAAATAGAAAAGGGCAGTTTTCTAGAAACCCTTAGAAAAAAACTTTTATGGGGCGAAGACAAACGTAACTAAACAATAAAAGCTTCCATTATTTGTTTATAAGCATATACAAAAACGCCCAAAATATTGCAGGGTAAACAATATTACTATATTTGCAAACTTTTAAAAACCTATGAGGCACCTGTTATTACTACTTATTTTTTTTGCTTTCTCTAACTCTTCTGTTGCTCAAACATTCGAAGTAGGACCATTTATTGGAGGTGCAAATTACATAGGAGATGTAGGTAAATCATCTTTTATAAATCCCAGTACTCTTGTTGGTGGAGGGATAGTGAAATGGAACAGGAGCGATCGCCATAGCTTTAGATTTAGCTTATTATATGCCGAAATTCAAGCAGATGATGCAAAATCTAATGAAGTAAGAAGACAGCAAAGAGGTTATAGTTTCACAAACCATATTGCAGAGGCTTCTTTAGGACTGGAGTTTAATTTTTATTCTTTTGATCTTCATGATGCAGTACCACAAAGCACCCCCTACCTATACACAGGGATCTCCTATTTTAATACTAATCATCATTATTTAAGTGCAGATCTTCCAAATTCAGGTATGTTAGAGCCTCAGGGGGATAATTGGAGTTTCGCTATTCCAGTTATATTTGGATATAAACAAACAATAACCCCCATGATTATTGGAGCCTTGGAAATTGGGGTTAGATACACCTTTACAGATAATATTGATGGGAGTAATCCCCAAGAATTATTAGGGAGAAGAGATCCTCCTAGAGAATTTGGAAATACAAATACTAAAGACTGGTATGTATTTTCGGGTGTAAGCTTTACCTTTACATTCGGAAAAAAACCATGTTACTGTAATATATAGGATGTTCAAAGAAAAAATTAACCCCAAATGCTTACCCAAACATATCTCTATTATTATGGATGGGAATGGTAGATGGGCAAAGCAAAAAGGATTTCTACGCGCGTTTGGACATGAAGAAGGCACAAAAGCAGTTCGTGATGTGGTAGAAGGTTCTGCCGAATTAGGTATTGAAAACCTCACCTTATATGCTTTTTCTACTGAAAACTGGAATCGTCCAAAATTGGAGGTAGATACTCTTATGCGATTATTGGTTACCTCCCTTAAGAAAGAAATAAAAACACTCCTCAAAAATGACATTAAGCTAAATGCGATAGGAAATCTTCATACGTTACCTAAAAAGGCACAAAAAGAACTTAATGAAGTTATAGAGAAGACCAAAAATAATAATAGAATGATCCTGACTTTGGCTCTAAGCTATGGTTCTAGGGAAGAATTGATTCATGCAGTTAAGGATATTAGCCAAAAAGTAAAAAATGAGGAATTATCTTTAGATGCTATTGATGAATCAATTATAAATCAGCATCTTTACACCCAAAATTTACCAGACGTAGATTTACTTATCCGTACCAGTGGAGAACAACGAATAAGTAACTTTTTGTTATGGCAAATAGCATACGCAGAGTTATATTTTAGCAAGATTTTATGGCCGGATTTTCGTAGAGAAGATTTATACGAGGCCATTTATAATTATCAAACGAGAGAACGAAGATTTGGAAAAACCAGTGAGCAGATTAGTTAACACAAACATGTCAAAAAAGTTTTTAAGCCTTTTGGCATTTTGTTTTTTGTATACCCTAACATTTCAGGCACAAGATTTACCGCTAGGTGGAGGAATTAAATATACAATAGGAAAGATTGAAGTAACAGGAACAGTTAGTTATAACGAACAAACTGTAATAGCCTATACAGGCCTTAAACCTGGTGATGAAATCTTTATTCCAGGAGATAAAATAAGTAAGGTTCTAAAGAAATTATGGGATCTCGGTCTTTTTAGTGATATTAATTTTTACGTTACCAATATAGAAGGAAATGTTGCAGATCTTGAACTTGAAATTCAGGAAGTTCCAGAATTGGCGGAAGTGAGAATTCAAGGAATCAAAAAGAAATCTACTCAAGAGGAACTTATTAAAGAGAACTCGTTAACACCGGGATCTAAAGTTACAGAAAACCTCACAACCACTACTAAAAACTATATAGAGAACAAATATAAAAAAGATGGATACTTTAATACTAAAGTAGTCATTAACACAACTCAGATTGTTGACACCACAGGCACCAATAAGGTAAATATGGTGGTTAATGTAGATCGTGGTGAGAAAGTAAAAGTAGGAAACATAGAATTCATTGGTAACGAAGAATTGAGTGATTCTAAACTTAAAGGCGCCATGAGTAACACTAAAGAGAAGAACTTCTTTAGGGTTTGGAAAAGATCTAAGTTCAATTCCGATGATTTCGAAGCAGATAAAGTTGGAATAGTAAACAAGTATAAGGAGAAAGGATTTAGAGATGCAAGAATAGTATCTGATTCTTTAATTATTGAAGATCCTAAAACAGTTGCATTACAAATTCAGGTAGAAGAAGGAAACAAGCATTATATTGGAAACATAGATTTCGTTGGAAATGTGGTTTATTCTGACGATTTACTTACCAGAGCTCTAGGAATAAGCAAAGGTGATGTCTACAATGGGGTGCTTTTGGAAAAACGTATCTCAGATGAGTCCAAGCCAGATTCTCAGGATATTGCTAACCTATACAAGAACAATGGATACCTATTTGCTCAAATAAATACAGTTGAAACAAAGGTTTACAATGACACAATAGATTTTGAAATTAGAATTGTAGAAGGCAAGGAAGCTTATTTCAACAAGATTAGTGTAGTAGGTAATACAAAAACTAAAGATCATGTAATTTACCGTGAGCTACGGACTAAACCAGGTCAAAAATACAGTCAAGAAAATGTAGTAAGAACTATTAGAGAGATAGGTCAACTTGGATTTTTTGATGCAGAAAATGTGCAACCAAATTTCCAGAATGTAGATCCTAACAGTGGAACTCTGGATATGGAATATGCTGTTGTAGAAGCTGGAGCAAGCCAAATAGAACTGCAAGGTGGATATGGTGGTGGTGGTTTCATAGGAACTTTAGGTTTATCTTTTAATAACTTCTCTCTTGCAGGAATTTTTGACAAAGAAGCTTATAGACCAATTCCAATGGGAGATGGTCAAAAATTATCTTTAAGAGCACAAGCAAGTATTTACTATCAAACTTATAGTCTATCTTTTGTAGAACCATGGTTAGGCGGTAAAAAACCTCAAAGTTTATCTACTTCCTTTTCTTATACCAGACAATTCCTTTTTGATCCCCGAACTAGAAGAGCAGACAGATCTAGAAGTTTTGATATTCTAGGAGTAAATGTTGGTCTAGCGAAGAGATTACAATGGCCAGATGATTACTTTACCTTATCTCAATCTTTAGGTTTCCAGAGATATGATTTAAATAATTACAACACTGGATTATTCACCTTTGGAGATGGTTTTTCTAACAATCTTACTTACACACTTGGATTAAGTAGAAATAGTAAAGGGCTAAACCCAATATTCCCAACAGTAGGTTCAGAATTTAATTTTATAGCAAAATTTACACCTCCCTATTCCCTTTGGAATGGAATAGATTATAATGATCTTGAAAACCAGAGAGCCTTTCAATTGGAAGATGAAAACGGAAATCTTTTAAATTCAGACGGATTAAGATTAAGACCAGGAGATGAAGCTGTGGGAGATCAAGGTAAAATAGATCAGGAAAAATTCAAATGGTTAGAATTTTACAAAATAAAATTCGATGCTGCATGGTACACCACTTTATTTAACATTGGACCAAAAGGACCATTAGTTTTAAAGACTGGAATGGAATATGGTTTCTTGGGAGCCTACAACAATGAGCGTGGAATTCCTCCTTTTGAGCGTTTCTATTTAGGTGGGGATGGCCTAGGTGCTTTTAGTTTAGACGGAAGAGAAAGCATTGCTTTAAGAGGATATCCAAATCAATCTTTAGTGCCTTTAGATAGAACAAGTTTTAGTCAGGCCACTAATGAAGACGGGGCGGTTATTTATAACAAATATTCATTGGAATTAAGATATCCAATAACACTTAAACCTGCTGCATCTATTTACGGATTAATGTTTATAGAAGGAGGAGCGTCTTATGACAATTTCAGAGATTTTAATCCGTTTCAATTAAATAGATCTGCCGGTGCTGGATTAAGGGTTTTTATGCCTCAATTTGGATTGTTAGGAATAGACTTTGGTTATGGTTTTGATCCTATCCCTGGAGGAACATCACCAAATGGTTGGGAAACTCACTTTATAATCGGACAGCAATTCTAGGTTTGGCACGATTATTTCAAATAGCAATACTATGAAACGTCAAGTTTTTATTCTACTAGTTTTTTTAGCAGGATTTCAGCCATTAATTCAGGCTCAGAAACCTAATAGGATCGCTTATATAGATATGGAATTTATCTTGGCAAATGTTCCTGAATATAAAGAAGCTTCGGCTCAACTAGAAGAACGAGTTCAGCAGTGGAAAATGGAGCTGGATAGAGATCTGAAAAAAGTGGAAGCAATGCAAATTGCTCTGGAACAAGAAAGACCATTATTAACAAAGGAACTTGTTGAAGAAAGAGAAGCTACAATAGCTTTTGAAGAATCTAAAATTGCAGAATATCAACAAAAACGTTTTGGTTCCAATGGAGATTTTTTACTTCAGAAGAAACAATTAATAAAGCCAATCCAGGATCAAGTTTTTAATGCGATTCAGGAAATTGGAACTCAAAGAAATTACGATTATATTTTTGACAGAACTTCTAATGTTGGTATGGTTTTTTCAGCAGAAAAACATAATATTAGCGATCAGGTATTAAGAATTATTACAAGAGCATCTAAAAGAGAACAGTTAAGTTCTAGAGATGAGATTGCGGAAATGGAAGTTGAAGAGAATCGTACGGTTGAAGAAGATGAAGAGATTGCAGAAAAGCAACAAGCCGTTAAAGCTGTACAAGATGAAAGAGAAGCACTTTTAGAAGTAAGAAAGCAAGAAAGAGATTCTATTAGAGCAGTAAAGCAAAGAGAATTTGACGAGCGCAGAGCAAAGATATTAGCAGATAGACAACGTAAAAAAGATTCGATAGATACAGTTAGAAAGCAAAAGATCGAGGAAAAAGAAAATAAAGATAACGATTAATAAATAACGCAAACCCTTAACAATTAATAATTAATACATTTAAAATGAAACAATTTAGAACCCTTTTTATAGCAGTAGCTTTAATGATTGGAGCAACAGCTTTTACAAATGCACAATCCAAAGTTGCTCACGTAGCATCTCAAGAATTAGTTGAAACTATGCCTTCTTATAAAGAAGCTATGGGACAATTAGAAAAATTGCAAAAAACCTACGATGCTGAGATCAGAGATATGATGACTGAAGCTCAAAAAACAATGCAACGTTACGAATCTGAAGCTGCAACTAAGACAGAAGAGGAGAATCAAAAAAGAGCTCAAGAATTACAAGGAACTCAAAGAAGAATTCAAGAACACGGACAAAAAGCACAACAAGATCTTCAGAAAAAAGAACTTGATCTTTTAAAGCCTGTGTATGAAAAAGCTAGAGTTGCAATCCAAAAAGTTGCAAGAGCAAAAGGATACGATTACGTTTTAGACTCTTCTAACGGAGCCGGAGTAATCATGGCAGATGGTTTTAATTTAATGCCAGACGTGAAGAAAGAATTAGGAATGTAATATTTTCTTAATATTATTTCTAAAAACTGCGCTTCCTTGAAGCGCAGTTTTTATTTTTGTACTAATGAGTAATTCTAACCCCATTGGATTTTTTGATTCTGGCGTAGGCGGCACTTCCATTTGGAAAGAAGTGATCCAGCTATTGCCAAACGAAAATAGCATCTATCTCTCAGATAGTATAAACGCTCCATATGGTGAAAAACCTATAGAAGAAATTATAGCTTTAAGTAAAAAGAATACTGAAAAGCTCATATCTATGGGTTCCAAAATTATTGTTGTAGCGTGCAACACGGCTACCACCAATGCCATCCAAATTTTAAGAGACACTTATCCACTTCCAATTATTGGGATAGAACCGGCAATTAAGCCTGCAGCTTTAGGATCTCAAACAAAATCTATTGGAATCCTAGCTACAAAAGGAACGCTTTCTAGTAAGCTATTTTCTAAAACCTCCGAACTATATTCAAAAAACATAACTATCATTGAGGTAGTAGGAAATGGATTGGTAAGTCTTATTGAGCAAGGTAAACAGGATTCTGAGGAAATTAAAGAGTTGTTATCCAATCTTCTAAAACCAATGCTGGATGCTCAGGTAGATTACCTGGTTTTAGGATGCAGCCATTACCCTTATTTAGTTCCCGTTTTAAAAGAGCTTTTGCCTAACGACGTAACTATAATAGATTCTGGAGAGGCTGTCGCCAGACAAACCAAAAAACTGCTTTTGGAAAACAACTTAATGAATAATATAAACATCTCTCCAAAACATTCACTTTTCACCAATGCAAAACCCGAGGTTCTCGCAAATCTAGTACATGCTAAAAAAAACAATCTGGATGTTTCTTACCTAAATTTCTAATTGATAGCTGGGCATTTACAATCGTATCTCCCGCGATCTTCTCCAAAATTATAGCCTAAGGTAATTTGATGAAATCCACTGTTGCTTAAAACAAGGGAGTTTATTTGATGAGAATAAGTATAAGCAAAAAGGAATCTCTTATAGTCCAATCCAACAAATGGAGTAACATATTGCAGTTGTTGATTTTCAATTTTTGAGCCATCCGTAGTATATTCGGCCCCTTCAAAACTTCTTCTATAGGAAACACCTCCCCAGATATCGCCAAACTCCAACGTTCTATAAGCCTTTAAATTAGCATCAATAGCTTTTTCTGAAGTTTGCTCTCTAAGTTGAAATAAGATAGAAGGTTCAAAACTCCAGTCACTATTAGCTCTAGTAAAAATATAACCTGTAGAAAACAAATATTTACGCTGGTTGTTAGGCACTGCATCTGAGTAAAACAATTCTCTGCTTACCGGAAGTATATTTTTAGCTGTTGCATGTGCAAAAAAATCTAAATAATAATAAGACATCCCTACATCCATATTTGCATAGATATCTGAAGGGTTTCCACCACCAATTATGGGATCAAAGTCTGTGAATCCAGATTGATCCAGGCTATGTTGTATAACGCCTAGGCTTATCCCAAACGAAAACTGATTAAGATCTAGTTCACTCCTAGACAGCATTAAATGGTAAGCTAAGGTAGCGTAAGCACCTTGTTTAGAATAGTTTCCGTTCTTATCGTTAAAAACAATACCTCCTATTCCTATTTTCTGCCCTACTCTCCCATTCACACTCAATGTTTGTAAACTTGGCGCATCTTTTACGTCAAACCACTGCTGTCTGGCAGTAAGTCTAATTTTATTAAAGTTTGCAGCACCCGCCATAGATGGATGGAGCAAGTATAAGTTGTCTGTTAGATAATCTGAATAGGTGGGTATTACCTCCTGTGCTTCAGAGGTAGTAGCTATAAATAAAGACAAGAAAAAACTAATGTAAAGATAAAATTTCATTAAAATAAATCATTTTAAAAGCACTAATAGCTTTATGATTTCAAAATACTAGCAAATAGGTTAAGACTATGCGCTCAACCAGAATAACAATTGTAAATATATAGATTACCGCACTTTGTTTTAGTAATTTTGCAACAAAATATTGAAGATGAACACATATACTATTAATATAGAGCCAACGTCTAATTCTGCGATCGTTAAATTTGAAACAAATCAGTTTTTAACAAGACATGAAAGTTTTGAGTTTGGAAATATTGAAGAAGCTCAAAAATCGCCATTGGCACAGGAACTTTTTCATTTACCATTTGTAAAAACTGTTTTTATAGCTCAGAATTTCATAGCAATAGAAAAATACAATATCGTAGAATGGGCAGATGTGCAGGAAGCGGTTTCAGAGCAATTATTGGAGTATTTAAATAATGATGGAATCATATTAAAGGCTGAAGAGGACACCACCACTACGCCTTCCAAAAAAGTGCCTGTAACTGTTTATGCTGAAACAACTCCAAATCCATCAGTAATGAGGTTTGTAGCGAACAAAAAATTAGTGATCGCTCCTACCGAATTTAAAAATATAGATGCTACCGCCAATGCACCCATTGCACGTGAGTTATTTAATTTTCCTTTCGTAAAAGAAGTATTTATAGATGAAAATTATATTTCCATTAATAAGTACGATATCGCGAATTGGGATGAGATCGCAATGGAGTTACGTGAGTTTATAACTAAGTACATTCAGGATGGAAAGGATATAGTTCTAAAAGAAACTCTTAAAACTGCAACTGAAGCAGACAATGGTACAGAGAAAGCAAAGCCTTCTGTTTCAAATGAAAATCTAGATCCTGTTTCTAAACAAGTAATAGACATTTTAGAAGAATATATTAAACCCGCCGTTGCAAGTGATGGTGGAAATATAATGTTCGATTCTTATAATGAAGAAACCAAAACCGTAAAAGTTATTTTACAAGGTGCATGCAGTGGCTGCCCATCATCTACTGCCACTCTAAAGAATGGAATTGAAACCATGATGCGAGATATGCTTAAAGGCAAGGTAGAATATGTTGAAGCTGTAAACGGATAATATTTTCAACCAAAAGCAAGGGTCTTTCATTTAACAAAGCTTTATAAACTTGGCTTTTAATATTTTGTAACTTAGGTACTACTTATTAGTAACCAATTTAAAAAGAAATATTATGCCTGTAATTAAAGTGATTGAAATAATGGCAACCTCTAGTAGTGGTTGGGAAGATGCCGCAAAAAATGCAGTTGTACACGCAGCAAAAACTGTAAAAAACATTAAATCTGTTTATATAAAAGATCAGAGTGCACGCGTACAAGGTGAAAATTTAACCGAATATCGTGTCAACGTGAAAATCTCTTTTGAAGTTAGCTAAAGTTTTCTTCAGAAAAATTGTAGAGCTAATAACAAGTTATTTTAATTGTCTTTAAGATTAAAATACTTGCTATTAGCTTTATTTATTTCAAACAATTCTTTTATTTCATTAAATTATTCTTTATGAAATCAGAAAAGCACACCAACTCCCTTATACAAGAAAGCAGCCCTTATCTTTTACAACATGCCCACAACCCTGTAAACTGGTATCCCTGGGGGTCTAATGTCCTAGATAAGGCCGTAGCAAACGATAAACTTATTATTATTAGTGTAGGTTATGCAGCTTGCCATTGGTGCCATGTAATGGAGCATGAGAGTTTTGAAGATGAAGACGTAGCAGAGATCATGAACTCCCATTATTATAATATAAAAGTAGACAGAGAAGAACGCCCAGACGTAGATATGGTGTACATGAGTGCTGTACAAATAATGACAGGAAGCGGTGGTTGGCCAATGAATATTGTGGCTTTACCAGATGGGCGGCCAGTTTGGGGTGGCACTTATTTTAAGAAAGATACTTGGAAAAGCTCGCTATTACAAATTGCTAAACTTTATAAAGCAAATCCCGAAAAACTGCATGAATATGCCGATAAATTAAGTGAAGGGCTTAAGAGCATGCAACTGATACCAGAATCCTCTACTGCAGAAAGCGATTTATCTCTTGATCTTATTATAGAGAAATCAGAAAAAAACTTCGATTGGAAATATGGAGGAACCAAACAGGTTCCCAAGTTTGTAATCCCAGCTAACTTTGAGTTTTTACTTAAATATGCTAAACTATATAAGAAGGAAAAAGTTGAAGAATTTGTAAAACTGAGTCTCACTAAAATTTCCTTTGGCGGAATTTACGATCATGTAGAAGGAGGTTTTTCAAGATATTCTGTAGACGAAAAATGGCATATTCCTCATTTTGAGAAAATGTTGTACGATAATGCTCAAATGGTGAGTTTGTACAGTAAAGCTTATGCATTGACCAATATAGATTGGTATAGAGAAGTAGTGGAGCAAAGCTTGGAATTTATCAAGAACAATCTCACAACCAAAGAAGGATCTTTTTACTCTTCGTTAGATGCAGACAGCATTAATAAAAAAGGGCAACTTAAAGAGGGAGCCTTTTATACGTGGGAAATAGATGAATTGAAAGAACTTTTAAATGAAGAGTTTCCCATTTTTAAAGAATACTACAATGTTAATTCTTATGGAAAATGGGAAAACAATGAGTATGTTTTAATAAGAAGCCAAAAAGATGCTACTTTCTTAGAAGAACATAAATTAAATTCGGCTGAATTTAGAAAGATGAAAGACAATTGGTCTACCTCTCTTTCTTCAAAAAGAAATACTCGAGAAAAACCAAGATTAGACGATAAGCAATTAACCTCCTGGAACGCTTTAATGCTCTCCGGTTATGTGGATGCTTATAAGATTACCCATAATGAAGATTATTTAGCTATCGCGCTTAAAAACGCTTACTTTATCAAGAAGCACCTATATAAGACAGAAGGAAATCTTCAGCGCTCATTTAAGAATGGAGAAAGCTCTATTAATGGTTATTTGGAAGATTATGCGTTTTTAATTGAAGCTTGTATAAAACTATATGAAGTTACCTTCGATTTTAATTGGCTTACTTTCTCAAAAGACCTTATAGATTCTTGTATTCAAAATTTCCATGATCCAAAATCAGGCTTATTTTATTTTACATCTAAACAAGACCAACCACTTATTACCCGAAACTATGAACTTTCAGATAATGTGATCCCGGCTTCAAATTCTGTAATGGCTCAAAACCTATTCAAACTTTCTAAATATTTCGGGCAGAAAGATTTTCTGACTATTTCAGAAAAAATGCTAACTGCGGTGACACCTCAGCTTAAAGATTATCCACAAGGTTATTCCAATTGGCTTTCTTTAAAACTTAATTTCAGTCATAATTTTTATGAAGTTGTAATTATGGGACCTAATGCAAAAGACTTATTAGCGAAACTCCACAAAGCGTATCTTCCAAATATTCTAATTGCAGGTTCAACTGTGGAGAGCAATAGTTCTCCGCTGTTCCAAAATCGATTTAAAGAAGGAGAGGATCTTATTTACGTATGTACCAATGGAACCTGCCAGCTACCTGTAAAAACAATAAATTTAGCATTAGAGTTAATAAAATAGATTTAACAATACTTAAACAGCAAAAATTATCAATCCCGCAATAAAAACGTTTTTTTTTGCAAAAAAAATAAATTAAATGAAATACTTAGACAATTGGGAAGCTTACGCTACAGAATATACCGATAAATTTATCGACTTTCTTCCGAGTCTACTTTTTGCCATATTCTTATTAGTCTTTGGATTATGGCTCATTAATATATTCGTGAAATATATACGCAAGTATTTTGATAAGAAAGATTATGACCCTACCCTAGAAAACTTTGCGGTTACTCTTACTAACTGGACATTAAAAATAATTTTATTTGTACTTGTTATCACAAAATTAGGAGTGGAAACCACTTCTTTAGTCGCAATTATTGGTGCCGCTGGTTTGGCGATAGGTTTGGCCTTGCAAGGATCGCTTTCTAACTTTGCTGGTGGAGTACTTATAATTGTACTCAAACCTTTTAAAGTTGGAGATTTTATTGAGGCTCAAGGTGTTTCAGGAACAGTAAAGGAAACTTCTTTATTCTATACAAAATTAACCACTTTTGGACACCAATTGGCGGTAATTCCCAACGGTCAACTTACCAACGATAATATTATAAATTACTCTGTTGAAGGAAAGAGAAAAGACGCCATTACCATTGGTATCTCTTACGATAGTGATATAAAGCAGGCTAAAGATATTCTAATCAATCTTATGTCTGGACATGAGAAGATCTTTGAAGACCCAGCACCACAAGTGGTTGTTGCCGAACTCGCAGATAGCGCTGTAAATCTATCATTACGTTTCTGGGCTTATAATGAAGATTTCTGGGATTGTCATTGGTACACCATTGAAGAGGCAAAAATAAGACTAGAAGCTGCAGGAGTTGGAATTCCGTTCCCCCAAAGAGATGTTCATTTCTATAATCATTCTGAAAACACTGAGGAAGAGAATAAAAAAGATAACAAGGAAGGTGATATAGTAGAGAATAAGGAGGAGGAAAATAAAGAAGAAAATAATAAGGAAGAGAACAATGAAAATAACTAGAAGTTAACCCATCATAAAATCTTTCAAATAGTAAGGTTCAAAATAAGCGACATCTTCAAAGTCGCTTATTTTGTGCTTTATAGTTGCTAGGGAAACCATCTGAGCGGAAGATGGCAATTTATCTTCAATATATCGCGCATTTGGATGTTCACAGATCTTTTTGAACTTCTCTACACCACTACCAATAAAATAAACTATTTGTTCATCTAGATATTCCTTATAAGATTCTGCATCTAGTATTTTGGCTGATGTATCTTCAATCTGGTTTTTATCCTTGTCGAATACGGCAGTATAAACTTCCATACGTCTAGCATCCATCATAGGAATGATAGTCTCCTCATTCTCAACTTGATTAGCCAAAGAAGTAAGTGTGGCTACAGAAATTAGTGGAAGGTGTAATGAAAAACACAAACCCTTAGCAGCAGAAACACCAATCCGTAAACCGGTGTAAGATCCTGGACCTTTGCTTACTGCAATAGCATCCAGATCTGAGAGCTCCAGATCATTTTCAGCTAAGATTTCTTTTATAAAATTATGTAGCCTTTCCGCGTGGGAGTAGCTGGAATCATAATCTTCTTTTAATGCGAGCAACGTTCCGTTCACACCAATAGCAACAGAGCAATTGGTGGAAGCGGTTTCTATACAAAGTATGGTAGACACTTTTGTTTTATTTATTCGGTAGGTTTTTCCTCTTTTAGCAAAATTACATCATCTCCAGATTTTAAAGATTTTGTAACTGTGTTGTAAGGCCCGGTTATTACTATTTCTCCTGGTTCTAAACCAGAAACAATTTCGATATTTCTATCGTCTTGGATCCCAGTTTTAACAACTCGCAATTTAGCCTTCTCCCCGTCCTTTACAAAGACAGTTTCAAATTTTTGATCCTTATTCACTATAGCTTCATCTTTCTTTCCTGAAGATTTCGTGGTAGTAGTATCATTTTTAATAACAATGGCACTAATTGGCACTCCAATAACATTGCTTTTTCTTCTGGTAATAATATCTACTGTAGCAGTCATTCCCGGTCTAAAAGGTGAATAATTTTCCTTTTTCCCTTCTAAAAGATCCTGGTAAGAAGATTCTAATATTCTAACCTTTACTTTAAAGTTTGTAACCTGATCTGCAGTTAAACCTTGGATTGCAGAATTAGAAATTTCTGTTACCTCTCCCTTAAATTCTCTTTTTAAGTAAGCATCTACTTCAACCTTCGTGCTATCCCCAACAGAAACCTTTACAATATCGTTCTCATTTACATCTACCTCTACTTCCATTTTGGAAAGATTGGCAACACGCATAATTTCGGTACCTGCCATTTGTTGAGTTCCAACAACTCGTTCCCCTAATTCTACATCCAACTTAGAGATAGTTCCACGCATTGGTGCGTAGATAGTTGTTCTCGCTAAGTTATCTGTAGCTTCGGTAACGGTTGCTGCAGCACTTTGCATGCTGTAATAACTTGCAGTTTTCATAGCCTGAGAACGTTCGTAAGCTGCTACAATTTGATCCCACTCTGCTTTGGAAATTACTCCTTTATCAAATAAGGTCTTATTTCTATCGTAATTGGATTTAGCTTCTTTTAAACTAGCTTCAGATTGCGCATAATTCGCTTTTACATTCTGAAGTCCCGCTCTAGATCGTTGCAAGTTAGACTGATAAATATCTGGGTTAACTCGAGCTAATAGATCTCCTTTTTCTACCATTTGTCCTTCAACAATTGGAAGATCAATAATTTCTCCAGATACTTCAGAAGAAAGCTTTACTTCGATCTCCGGCTGAATTTTTCCAGTAGCTGAAACAGTTTCAATTATTTCCAAAGGTTCGATCTTGGTGATCTCCACTTCTTTGAAGTTTCCTGAAGCACCAAACCAACCGGCTTTTTTACCTACTACAAGGACAACTATTAATAAAACTGCTATTACACCAATAATAATAAGTGTTTTTTTCTTCATGATTTAAAATTTAAGATCGGTTACCGGGATTCCAAAATATAACTCGATCACCTTTAATTTGAATATATAATCGTACTTAGTTCTTAACAATTCTGTTTGTGAATTTTCTAATCTCACCTTAGACTGACTAAAATCGAAAGCATTGGTCAATCCAACATTAAAACGCTCTGTTGCATAAAGATAAGCCTGCTCTTGTGCAGACAATGCCACTAGTGCAGCTTCGTATGCTTCTAAAGCTCCCTGTGCATCTACATAGGCCTGATACACATCTGCTTCCAGATCCAGCTCTACCTGTTCCAAGCGATACTCTGCTCTTTCTACATTGATCAAGTTTCGCTTTACCTGATTTCTAGTTGCAAAACCATTTAGAATTGGGATATTTATTTGAAGTCCATAAGAAGTTCCATCGTTCTCATATAATTGTCGCGTAAAATCCCTGTCAAAGTTATCATTATCTGCGTAACGTGTATTGTAGTTATAAAAGGCAGACAAAGTTGGATAATATGCTCCTCTTGCTATTTGTACATCTTTTTCAGCTAACAGTTTTTGCTCTTCAGCAATCCTGATTTCGTAACGCTCTTCTTTCGCTTTTTCTATAAGCTGATAAGGCGAATTTGCTAATATTTCATTTCCTAAAACTTCATAATCTTTTTCAACTATATCAAAATTCTCATAATCCTTGATAAGCAGTAGTTGGGCAAGGCTAATTAATGAAATTTGAATATTGTTCTTAGCTACGATGATTCGTTGAAGTTCGTTAGCAGCGGTCGCTTGAATCTCTAAAAGATCTCCTTTTGGCAAAACACCTGCCTCTACCAGATCTTGAGTCCTGTTTAGCTGATTTTGTGTGATTGTATTTTGAGATTTTAGAATCTCTAAATTTTGTTTATTGAATAAAACCTGTAAATAGGAGTTAGCAACAAATAATGCAATATCATCCTTCATTTGCTCTAAAGAATACTGGCTTGCAAGTCTAGAGATCTTTGCGCGTTCTAGTTGTCTTAAATTCCGCAAACCATCAAATAAAGTTAATCCAGAAGTTAAACCCGCAGAAAATGATGTAAAACGGGTATTTTCAAATTGGTTGTTTGTAGGATTTATACTCAAACCTCCATTGCTGGATAAGGAACCACGGCCATTCAAAGTAGGAATAAAATTTCCAATAGCATCTGAACGTTCGATTTCGGCAGACTCAACATCTAAAGCCGACTGCTTAATAGATATATTGTTTTCTAAAGCATATACTACGCATTCTTGCAAGGTCCACTTTTTAGTTTGCGCAGTTACCCCTGCAGAAATTAAAAATAGGCATGCCAGTAAAATTGATTTTTTCATAATTAAGATTGTGAAGGATTGGTCTAAGATATTAGGAAGTTGTTACACAAAAATTGTAACTAGTTATTGTTCATGGCCTGAACTGGTTTAATAATATTCCAAACCTTGATCTTATCGCCTTCTGAAATTCCGCTCAAAACCTGAACATAGATTCCATCACTCACTCCAAGTTCGATATCTTTTTTTGTAAATTCCTGATCGCCTGTCATTACTTCTACAAATGGTTTTTGTGTCTTAGGATCAAATTGAACCAAGGCCTCCTTAATCGCCAAGGCATCAACTGCTTTAGCAAGAATAATAGAGGCATTTGCACTTAAACCCGCTCTAATAAAAGTAGTATCAGCCTTGTTTAAAGTTCCCTTTATATTGAATTGAATTGCTCCATTCTCACTAATTCCTTTTGGTGCGATATAATCTAAAATCGCATCGAATTTTTTATCCTCTATAGCTCCAACAGTAATTTCTAACGTAAGGTTTTCCTTGATCTTACCAACTTCACTCTCATCTACCTTTCCTTCAAAGATCATATTATTTACATCTGCCAAGATAGCCAAGGTAGTACCATCATTAAAATTATTGCTCTCAATAACCTGATTTCCTTCTTTTACCGGAACATCTAACACCATACCATCTATCGTAGATCTTATAAGGGTGTTTGCCGAGCTCCCAAGCCCACTAGTTGTTCCTGTTTTTATAATTTCATAATTCTGTTGGGCAGATTTGTAATTCTGAAGCGACCTTTGGTAAGCAACTTGCGCATTATCCCAATCGTTTGCCGAGATCACCCCTTTATCGAAAAGTGATTTTTGACGGTCGTATAGTTTTTTTTCAGTATCTAAATTGATCTTAGCAGTTGCAACCCCATCCTTTCCGCTTTGTAATGAAGACACATTAGGGATCACTCTTATTTTTGCGATAAGATCACCAGATTTTATAGCATCTCCGGCTTCAATATAGATCTCATCTATGATTCCAGAGATATTTGGTTTTATTAGCACCTCTTCTCTTGGAACTATGCTTCCTGTAGCTACAGTTTTCTTCACAATATCTTGCTTGCTCGGAGTCTCGGTTTCATACACTATCGGATCTTCCTGATTTTTTTGAAATAAATAATACAAAGCACCAACGAATGAGATCGCGATAACTATTAGAATTATTACTGTAACTACTTTTTTCATTTTAAAATGGTATTAATCAATTTGTTGTTATTCTGTTCTTAAGGCATCTACGGGCTGGATCTTAATAGCATTTTGTGCCGGAATTAACCCTGCCAAAAGTCCAGATATTATCAAAATACTCAGCGCAATAATTACTACTCCAAGATCTACACTTGGATTTGCAAACATCATTTCTGAGGTATCTACGCCATCCAACTGCATATTTACAAGTGCAATTACGCCTGTTGCTAAGGCAATACCGGACATTCCTGAAACTATGGTAAGAAAAATGGATTCCATTAAGATCTGTCCTCGTATATCCCAGGGCGTAGCGCCCAGGGCTCTACGAACCCCAATTTCATTGGTACGTTCTTTTACAACGATAAGCATGATATTCGAAATCCCGATAATCCCAGATAATAAAACCAGGATCCCTACAAAGTAGGCCACCGCTTTTAAGGCTACGAACAATCCGTTAATTTTACTGAATTCCTGAAAAAGGTCAAAATTACCAATAGCTCTATCATCTTCTGGATGAATAGTATGTCTGGATTTTATAACATCGAAAATCTGAGTTTTTAAATCGGTGATAGAAGAGCCGTCTTCCGCAGTTATAGACATCCAACCTACGGTTTCTCCCATATTAAATGCTTGAGAAAAAGCGGTGAATGGCACATATATCTGTTTTTGATTCTCTTCTGGATTTCCGTTATTCCCCTTCTTTTTATAGGTGCCAATCACCATAAAGTTCACTCCGTTAACTTTTATATAGGAGCCAATAACCTCTTCCCCGGGATCATACATGTCATTGATCACTCCAGCCCCAAGAATTGCTACTTTTCTGTTTTGTTCGATATCGGAATAATTCACGAATCTTCCAGACGTAATATCCATTGGTTCCTGCTTAATAACTTCGGGATAATCCCCATAGACGTTAAAGGCTCCGCTTTTTAGACCACGCACTACATTGTTTGCTCCACCAAAACCACCTAATTGATTTCTGGGAGAAACATATTTTAAATTTGGCACATTTTGCTTTAATGCAGCGACATCACTTATCTCAAAATTGTATTGCCTTCCTTTTGGCAAACCCTTGTAAGGCTTAGATGGGGTTTGTGCCCACATGAACATGGTATTGGTTGCGATACCTCCAAAGCCTTGCTTCACACCATTCTCCAATCCTTTCCCTGCGGCTAAAAGGATCACCAATATAAATATTCCCCAAAGCACACCGAAGGCAGTAAGGATGGTTCTAAACCAATTCGAAGTTAAGGCTTCTAATATTTCGCTCCATTTATCTCTACTAAACATCTTATTCGTCTCTTAAAGCGATTATAGGTTTAATTCTGGCAGCTCGCCAAGCTGGAAAAAATCCTGCTATAGCACCAGCCAAAACCAGAATAAATACGGTAGTTAATGCTACATTAAAATTTACAGATGGGTTTGCAATATAATCTGTCTCTATAAGGGGACCTACAAACTCCAAAAGGGCTAAACTAGAAATGAGTCCAATAAAACCTGAAATAGTTGTAACAAATATAGATTCATGAAGAATCATCCCAATAATACTTAGTGGTTGGGCACCCAAAGCTTTTCTAATCCCAATTTCTTTGGTTCGCTCTTTAACTATGATGAGCATAATATTACTTACCCCCACAATTCCAGCTATAATTGTACAGATACCAACTCCCCAGAAAAAGATCTTGATCATCTTATTGAGATCATAGAATCTTTTCATATTTTCTAAGCTGTTATTTATAGTGATTGCACGAGTATCATCTGGCGCAACAGAGTGTTTTTCTTTTAAATAAGTAACTAATTCCTCAGAAAATTGTTCGGACTCTGCTAATGCTTGTTCAAAATTATCTCTTTTTGGAAGCGTAAAAGCAAGGCTTCTTACATCATTCCCACCATTAAATACTCTTTGTGCAGTGGAGATTGGTAAAAACACACGTGACTCTTCTCGTTCTCCTCCTGGATCTGAGAACACCCCAATTACTTTGAAATTAATATCAGAGATCTGCACATACTTACCAATTACATCTTCCCCATTCTTAAACAAATCGTTCTTAACTTTATTCCCGAGAACAACCACCTTTTCCACATTATCATTATCCCTATAATTCAAAAAACGCCCTTGAGTCATGGTAGCATTCTCCAGGAATTGATAATCTGGCCATACTCCTTCTACTCTATAGTTCCCAGACTCTTTCTTATAATTCACAAGTCCGCTCCAGATTCTAAACACAGAAGATTTATACTCTAGTTGATCCTCGTATTTATTTACGGTCTGATTGTAATCATCATTTTTTAAAGTGATCTGTCTCCCTGGATTCAGTCCTTTATACTCTTTTGAAGTAACATTGGTCCAAACAAATAACATATTAGCTGCATCTTGTTCGAATTCATTAGAGATTCCATTTTGCATCCCTTGCCCAATTCCTAAAAGTATCACCAATATAAAGATCCCCGATGCTACAGAAAGCCCGGTTAAAAACGTCCGCAATTTGTTTTTGCTTATCGTTTCAAAAATCTCTTGCCATCTTTCTAGATCAAACATTGCTTAATGCTCTTACTTGATTTACTTTAGAATCGTCTATGATCACCCCGTCTTTTAGATTTACAATCCGTTTAGTCATTTGAGCAATATCGTGCTCATGAGTAACTACAAGAATTGTTCTACCCTCATCATTTATCCCTTGAATTAAATCCATTACTTCATAAGAAGTTTTGGTATCTAAAGCTCCGGTAGGTTCATCTGCCAATAACACTTTTGGATTAGAAGCCAAAGCTCTGGCAATTGCCACACGCTGTTTTTGTCCTCCAGAAAGTTCGTTTGGTAAGTGTCCAGCCCAATCTGCTAGACCAACTTTTTCAAGATAGCTCATTGCTATATCCGTGCGCTCTTTATGTTTTATTCCTTGATAATACAATGGCAAACCCACGTTATCTAAGGCGTTTTTGTAAGATATAAGGTTGAAAGATTGAAATATGAAGCCAAGAAATTTATTTCGGTATTGCGCTGCGATCTTCTCATTCAAATTTTTAATAGGCAGTCCATCTAGCATATATGAGCCAGAATCGGCCTCGTCCAATATTCCAAGAATATTAAGGAGTGTAGATTTACCGGAACCAGAAGAACCCATGATAGAAACTAATTCGCCTTCAGCAACGCTAAAATTTATTCCTTTGAGGACATGAAGAGAATTACTCCCCATCTTATAAGATTTGTGCAGATTTTTAATTTCGATCATACTTCTAAAATTAGAAATACCCGATCAAGATTAAAGGCCCTTAATTCAGGTATAAGCATAAGACCTAAACAAGAAGAATTTGTTACAGTCCTATATGTTATGAAACTGTTAAAATTTAACTGTATATTAAGAAGTTACTCGGTAGTCTTTTTTTTCCGAAGAGTTCTATAGATAAAAAAACCAATACCTCCAATGAGTATATATGGGAAGATCATTAAATAAACGATTCCATCATTTATCCCTTTAGCCGCAGCCTCAGAGCCTTCACTTTCTAATACTGCTCTACACATTGCACACTGTGCTTCAGCCAAAGATGGCATTAAAGCAAATAAAAATAACACAATTATTAATTTAATTTTCATTTTGATTCTTTCAAAATTAATGCAATAAATATCAACTATAAATTTAATTAAAATTAATAATATGGCCACATAAAAACATACACTAAAACTCCGGTTACTGCAACATATAACCAAATTGGAAATGTCCAACGTGCAATTTTAGCATGCTTGGTATATTGACCACTAAGCCCCCTATACATAGTAAATAACACTAAAGGAACTATTATTCCCGAAAGTATAATATGGGTTATAAGAATGAAGAAATAGATATAACGTATTACACCTTCTCCCCCATATGGTACTGGTTCGTTACTGATCTTTGAGATCACATAACTTACAAGAAACACCGAGGATAGCAGAAATGCCATGATCATTATATTTCTATGCCATTTGTATTCTTTAATGCTCATAAAAAAATAACCTAGGGTTAGCAATACTGCAGTACTACCATTTAAAACAGCATGAAAAAACGGAAAGGTTCCAGATTGTGTTCCGAAAACATTATAACGTTCTGGTAAATACATTAAAATAATAACTACGATAGGAATGAGGATTGAAAGCGTAATTATTATTGGAACCGCAATTTTATCGGTCTTTGTATTTCCCATTTATAATAGTTTTTTAAGATCTTCTATTAATATGTCTATTTGCGGTTCTTCTTCTCCTTCCAAAACAGATACTCCTCGCTCTATAGAACCTTTGTAATAGATAATAGGATTTCCATAATTGTCTAAACGAGAACGCACATAACCTTCTCTATCTATCAAAGCAAATAAGCCGGAATGAGCAAAGCCTCCAGGAACAGTTTCATCTGCATTAGCAAAGATCCCAAAACCTTTATTTGCCAATGTGTAAATGTCCTCTTTGTCTCCAGTTAGAAAATTCCAGTTAGGATTATCTATTTCATAATTTTCAGCATACTCTTTAAGTACTTCTGGAGTATCATGTGCTGGATCTATAGAAATAGAAACAATTCCAAAATCTTCATTTTTGCCCAATTCTTTTTCCACTTCTACCAAATTCTTATTCATGATAGGGCAAATAGAAGGACAGGTTGTAAAGAAGAATTCTACAACATATACTTTTCCCAAATAATCTTTATTGGAGATGGTATCTCCATTTTGATTTACAAATTGAAAGTCGGGAACTTTTTTATTTTCTCCGTATAATTCTATATAGGAAAGTTCGTCTGACTTAGGGAGCTCTCTCGCAATATTCAATCGATCATTTTTCACAACATCATCATTATTGATCCTATCTATTATTTTAGGAATAAAAATAATCCCGAAAACTAATATTACTAAGGATATACCTATATAAGATTTGCTACTCATTATTTCTTATTTAATTTGGAGTTGTATTTTTTTAAGGCTAATCTGTATTCTGCTAAGATCACTTTAATGTCATCATTCATTTTATTTCCAAGTTCTGAAACAGATCTGGAATCATATCCATAAAGCAATCCCTCAACATCATCATCTCGCCCCCTCAAATTAGACTCCTTATCTAATATAAATACGTAAGGTGTTTGCAGATTAGAATCTAATTCTAAATTGGTTTTAAAACTTTTGAAAATATCTTTGATCTCTTGGGGTTCGCCATAAACGAAACTCCAATAAGAGGAATTTGTAATATTATTAAATTCAGATACGAACTGCTGCGCTTGCGGCTTAGCTTCTTTTGGAAGGATGATCACAAATTGAAAATCATCAAATTTGTAAAATTTTTCTAATATCTTTTTATCTAGATTGAAAGTGTTTCCTTTTAATGCAGCCAGATCATTTCCAAAGAAAGCAACTATGCTAATCTTGTTTTGAAAACTTACAATAGAATCTCGATTATTCTCTAGATTTCTTATGTCTTCTACCTTCTCTGTAAGCACAGGAAGTTTAGCGAAATTATTTATTCCAGAAGAAAAGAATAAATAGGCAAGTATAGGTAGTAAGAATAAAACGCCAAGTACTAAAAATTTCTTCATAAATCCGTTTTATTACGGGTTACAAAAATAAAAAGACGGTTTTAAATAACCGTCTTTTCTTATGCTTTTAACTTATGCTGAGATATTAAAAATCCCATGCTACGTGATTGTTCTTATAAACATCGTAGATATAATCTCCTTCAGTCAATAAAATAAACATCAAGTAAGTTATTAAAAAGATCGCGGACCAAACAACTGCTCTACGTAGTCCTTTTGATTCTCCTTCTAGGTGCATAAATGACCAAGCAATATAATATGCTTTGTAGATAGTAAGAATTATAAAGATCCAGTTAAGAAGACTCATCGCAAGAAAATACGTGTCTACTAAAAATTCAGGTTTAACGATTCCAAGGAATACCTCTACTATCGTAACAACAGAAAGTAAGGCAAAAACGAACCAAATTCTTTTGGTATTAGATTCGTGGTGATGTGTAGTACTATGTGCCATTTTTATTTATTTCAGAATTAAACTAGGTAGAAGAATGTAAATACAAATACCCAAACTAAATCTACAAAGTGCCAGTATAAACCAACCTTTTCAACCATTTCATAATTTCCTCTGCGCTCATAAGTTCCCAAGATCACGTTGAAAAAGATTATGATGTTTATTATAACTCCAGATAAAACGTGGAATCCGTGAAATCCAGTTATAAAGAAGAAGAAATCTGCAAATAAAGGGGGACCATATTCATTTTCAGTAAGATTGGCTCCTTCAACCACTCCAACAGCTTCAGCATTTAATTTACTAAGTGATTCTTCTCTAGAAAGAATAGTTTTTTGGCCATTCTCATCGACCATTTGAGTTCTAACAAGAATATTTTCATTGGCTTCAAAACCAGCTTTCACTTCTTCAATAGTGTATTCAGATATGCTTTCATTTTCAGAAAACCAGATCCCATTATTTCGTTGATTAGCTACTCTGGTAACAGGCAACTCAGCTACAAAACCTTCAATTGCAACGCGTTCTCCTTCTAAATCCACAAACTGAAGAACATTTCCTCCCCTTGTAGTTACTGCACCATATTCCCCTTGTATAAAATTCTTCCATTCCCATGCCTGTGAACCTACGAAGATCGCTCCACCAATAATGGTTAAGAACATATACAAAGTTACTTTTCCTTTATTCATATGATGACCAGCATCTACTGCCAATACCATAGTTACAGAGGAGAATATAAGAATGAACGTCATAAACGCCACGTAGTACATAGGAGCATCTACTCCATGTAAAAACGGAAAGTGATTAAACACTTCATCGGCAATTGGCCAAGAATCTATGTATTTAAATCTTGAAAAACCGTAAGCGGCTAAGAATCCTGAAAATGTTAGTGCATCAGAAACGATGAAGAACCACATCATCAATTTACCGTAACTAGCCTTTAATGGCTCATTCCCACCGCCCCAAGTTTTACCTTCGGTGCCTGTTCTAATAACAGTAGCTTCCATATGAAGAATTTGATTTTATATGATGGGCAAAAATACGCAAATTTATTATCTAAAGAAATATAAAAATACAAACAGGTAAATCCAGAGCGCATCCAGAAAGTGCCAAAACGTGACACCTAGCTCAATTCCAAGCATTTGCCCCTTTTTGTATCGTTGTTTAAAATGGTTATAAATTACAACTAAAAGCACTATCAGACCGGCTGTAAGGTGAGCAAGATGCAATAAAACTACCACGTAAATAAACGAAGTGGTAATTGTACTCTCACTTCCTGTAAAATAATACCCAGATGCTATAATTTCTGAAAAACTTCTGAATTGTAGATCAACAAAAACAATCCCTAAAGCCAACGTAGTTAATAGCAGCGCAGTAGCTTGCGAACGACTTCCCTTTAAAATAGCACTTTTTGCAAGCATAAAGGTGATACTACTCACTATAATAACTAAAGTACTCCAGTACAAGGTCTCTGGTAATTCAAAATCTGAGATCCAGTCTGGCCTGTTCTTACTAACCACATAGGCACTGGTAATACCCGCAAACATCATTATCATACTGGCAATACCAAACCATAACATCATTTTTTTGGCTCTGCCAATTTTATGATCATGGGTCTCTTGTGTTATATCCATTGTCTTAAAAATTTATCCAGTACATAAACAATCTGCAAAAGTGTGATATAGGAAACACTTGCAAACATTAATTTTTTAGCTGAAACCGCATCACGATTCTTATATAATTTGAAGGCATAATATAACATCCCTAAACCTAGCACTAATATAATAGCCCCTGCATAAGGTGTTAAGAACAGTCTTCCTGTAACCCCAAAAACAGGGATTAAGGAAACCAAAATAGTCCAAACTGTATATAATATCACTTGAATAGCTGTGCCCTTATCTCTTTTTCCTGTTGGGAGCATAAAGAATCCGCCTTTTTTATAATCATCGAACAACCACCAGCCAATAGCCCAAAAATGAGGAAATTGCCAGAAGAACTGGATCATAAAAAGTGTTCCCGGCTCTATACTAAATTCATTGGTTGCTGCTACCCATCCTAACATAAAAGGAATAGCTCCTGGAAATGCTCCAACAAATACAGATAATGGTGTTCTGGTTTTAAGTGGTGTATAAACACTCACATATAAAAATATACTAATTGCCCCAAACATAGCTGTTTTCGGGTTGATGATATAAAGAACTATCAGGCCAATGATAGTTAGAGTACTTGCAATTACAAAAGCCGTATTCACAGACATTCTTCCCGCAGGTATAGGTCTGTTTTTAGTACGATCCATCAATACATCAAGATCCTTCTCTATAATTTGATTGTAGGCATTAGATGCGCCTACCATACAATAGCCTCCAATAGCCAATAACAATACGGTAACAAAATTAACCGCTTCTGCCCCTAGAAAATATCCAGCAACAGATGAAAAAACCACACTTATGGCCAATCGCATTTTAGTGATCTCCTTAAAATCTGAAAGTACTGATACAGAAGGGGTATGTACGCTTATATTACTCAAAAAAAGCAATTTTATATTTGGTGCAAAGATACTTCTTAATTGTGTTTTAACAAGAATGTGAAAAAGTTAATTTCAAGAACTTCATCTACTTGAAAAAAAAAGGCCAAATCGATTTATCAGTATTTGAGATAAGAACAATAAAGCTTACTTGTTATTTATGATAAACTCTTATAACTAATGAGCTAAACTAACAGAATATCTTCATTTATTGCAACAGCTAGATCAACTGTTAATATTCGTAATACCAGTTAAATATATCTGTTCTAAGTCCCACATTGAACCAAACCGTATTCTCTTTAAAGATAAGATCGGTGTTTACCTGAGGATTGAAATTTCTATAAATAAGGCTTCCAAACACTTTAAGATTGGTCACCGGATTTATAATATATCCTGCTTCCACTTCAGAAAACAAAGTAGTGGTAGTATTTCCCTGCCCAATTTTCACCCCATCCTCAAAGGCTCTGTCGCGTTCACTCCGATAAATGTTACCTCCATAATACCTATCGTCACTTCCATCATCAAAATCGAAACCGCGTTTCCCATAGATCACTTTTGCACTTCCAAAAATTCGGTCTTTCCTATATCTTGCAATTCCTATGATCTCTCTAAAATTAGCGCCCCATAAATGAGCTAAAGATTGATTGTTATGACCATAATTTAATACAATAGAATTGTGAGAATAAGTGTAAGGCCTAACTTGATTATATTCTGCCTGTAAATAAAGATCCGGCACATTAAAGGCATCAAAATATTTAACTCCTAACTGGTAGCCCAATTTATTTTTCCAGCTTTGGTTTCCTCCAAAGACCTTTTCAGTAGAAAATTCATCTATGACCCATTGCCCATAAAGATTGATCTGATCACTCAATTTATATTTCCCAGTGATTCCAATAATAGCATTCCCACCTCTGGCGCCTGTGGAGAACTCGATCGATCTATAAAAAATGACCGGATTTAGATAATTAACATCGAAACCACGGCCATTATCATTTTGCCAAATAACCGACTCAAATAAACCAAGATTAAATCTTTTAGTTAGATTCAAACTCAAGTAGTGATTGGCCATATATTTGGTTCTATAAGAACCTTCCTCCACCACTTCTCCCCTCACGTCACGAAGAGACATAAAGGTATTGGTATATTTAAGCTTCCAGAAACTGGTGTTGAATTTCAAATACGGATAAGGACTGGCAATATCACTCATCAACAAAGAGCGATAGCCATCTCCATTAAAGTTCTTTCCGTGCCCGAATTGTACATCGAAGAAATCTGAAACTTTATAAGACAAATATCCTTCAGCAACAGGAAAATCATAACCATCATCTAAAAACTCTTTAGCAATACCTCTACCTGGAACAACCGCAGGGTTACCTCCAAAAGGACCAATACTTTCAGCATACCTGTTAAAATAATCGGCAAAACGGGCCTGACTTTCAAAAACCACTGTATAAAAATTAAAATTCTCCCCCAATCCTCCTTGAAAAATGGCACCACGAGTATTGTTATAAGTAAATGCAACATCACTCTGGAAATCTTTCCCAATCTGAAGATCCAAAACCACATCTCCAGTAAACCAGTAATTTTCCCCTTGAAAATTGACTAAATGCTCATTCCATATCTTTCTTCCAAGCCAAGAATCACGAGTCTTGCCTTGTTCAAATTCAGCATCAAAATCGTAATACTTAGAAACTTCATTATATAAATAAGGTTTGGTAGCAGTATGACTATTATTTCCAACTCTATTCATTTCTGCATCAAATCTATTGTAGCGTTCATGAGAAAGAGGCACAAACAAATTACTAGAATTTCTTTGGCTGATAAAGGGTTCGGAGACTATACTATCATATTCTGTAAGTGCATTTTTCTTCTGAACAGACTTGGTTTCGTTTGCAGTTGCAGTTTCAGTTGAAGGCGATAACATTTCAGTATATCCAATGGGAATCTTAAGAGGAAATCGAAATTGAGCATAAGCAGGCTTTCCATTAAAGGTTGCAGGTGAGATAGTAGGTAACTCTTCAAAAACCCGTTGAATCTCATCTTTTAATTCTAAATAGATCGCGTCTATATATAGCACTTCGAACTTTCCTTCTTTGGTAACCTCAAAAAGAACTATGGCTTCCCCTTTATAATTTTCTTCGGAAACCTTTGCGGGTAACTGAAAGTTTGCGGTCACCATTTTCTTTAAGGTATTCTTAAAACAAGCTTCCTCACCACTAAAATCTATTTCTGAACATTCAGAAAAAGATGGATAGGTTTCGAATTCAGAAAATCCGTCTTGCGAAAATGCATTATAGGAAATAAAACAGAGAAGTAGGAATCCAATGTATTTCATAAAAGGAGCAGTGATATTATAGTGTGATACAGCCGAAAGATACCAAAATTTTTATTCTTCCATATAAAACCACTCTAAACAAAAAATCCCCAAACTGCAAAGCAATTTGGGAATTGTATATAATTTTAAAGTGTCTTAATCCTGAACTTGGAACACAATAGGTAAAGAGTACATTACACCTACTGGCTTACCTCTTTGTCTACCCGGTTGCATTTTAGGAAGAGCGTTTATAACTCTTGCTGCCTCTTGCTCCAATCTTGGGTGTGGTGCACGAGAACGTACATCTGTAATGTTACCGTTCTTGTCTATTTTAAACTGAACAATTACTCGGTTAACTCCACTTAATCCTAATTGACTACCTAAGTCTGTATTAAATTTTCTTTGTACAAATTCCTGTACCTTCTCACTCATACATTTCTTACGTTGGTCGTTGTTAGCTAAATTTTCACAACCTGGGAAAATTGGCACATTTTCAATAACAGCAAATGGTACATCTGCAATTACTTCTTCTACAGGAGCTTCAATAACTTCCTTAACCTCAACTATCTCGTCTTGATTAGTTTCTGTAGATTCAATTATATCTTCCTCTACTTCTGCTTCATCTTCAACAACTTCAATTATTTCTGGAGCTGGTGGTGGTGGTGGTGGTGGTGGTGGTGTGTTCAGAATTTCCGTGATTGGAATTTCTTCGTCATCTAGATCACCAAGGTCTAATTGACCTATGTCTAAGTTATCTTTATCGTAAGTTTTCCATTCTATAGCTTGCCATGCAATAAATAAGACTAAAATAAGTCCTAGCTGTAGAAAGAGTACGCTACGCTTTTTTAAATCGGCTTTAGGATTTTTCTTGGGTTTCATAATTCGATACTAATTAATAAGGGTTGCTAAAGTAAAAATTTTTTTCATAAAAATGAATTAATCTTATGTTTTAAGCGTTTAAAGAATTTTAAAAATCCTAGACACATGCCCAACGCCAATAAAACTCCGATGCTATTTGCCAGCATATCAGCCCAATCCGGGTCTCGATAATCTGTAAGAGCTCCTTGTAAAACCTCAATTAACATACCAAAGAGTATAATTAAGATCGAAATGTTAAAAAAACCCTTAATCTTAAGGCTTTCTTCCTGGATTTTAAACAAATAGTAAAAAAACCACACAAAAGCCAAAACAAAATACGCAGCTAAATGCATCATTTTATCTGTAGGATTAAAATCTCCAAGAGAGATCTTACCCAATTGAATTAAGGATAAAGAGGTGATTAATAGGGTATAAAATACCGCAATAATTAATAATATTCTAGCCCCCAATAAAATCTTTATAATCTTCTGGGCTCATTAAACCCGCAATTTCGTCTTCATCAGAAATTTTTATCTTAACCATCCATCCATCTCCGTATGGATCTGTATTTACTTTTTCAGGAGCATCTTCAAGACTTTCATTGAATTCAATGATCTCACCGGCAAGAGGCAAAAATAGATCTGATACCGTTTTTACGGCTTCTACAGTCCCAAAAACTTCTTCTCGCTCCATAGTCTCTCCAACGGTTTCCACTTCAACATAGACTATGTCACCAAGTTCTCCTTGCGCGAAATCTGTAACGCCAATTGTGGCAACATTCCCATCGATTTTCACCCATTCGTGATCTTTGGTGTACTTTAATTCATGTGGTATATTCATCATTTTGTTTTTTTCTGAGTGCACAAAGTTAATTTATTCTTAGGTCTGTTCAAATAGCTACCTATTAATTTCCGAAATTATATCTCAAAGTGAACCCAGAACGAATAGTTGTTTGCGGGAAGGCTGTAGAAATAGCATATTCAGAGAAGGTATGATCATAATAAAACAAGGCCGTTAAATTTTTTGATATCGCATAATCTGCTACAAAATTAATTGCCCAGAGGTCTTGTCCTGCGATCACTTGGTTATTACCGAGATCCAGATACCTAATGATATTTATATTTTTTCTGTAAGCAACATCGGCTTTAAAATTAAGATCGCTACTCAGAACGCGCTGTTTTCCACCAAAATTAGTTGCAATCTTAAGATCTTTAATTCTATATCCTAAGCCTAATATATACTCATTCCCTTTTACTTCTGTTAGCAAGTTATTATCAAAACTCAAAGACATAGTTCTGTCTTTCTTAATTTCAGCCAATATTCTAATCGCTTCTGTGGTTTCCAGATCTACTCTAACCAACGGGCTAAAAAGCTCTGTTAGATTTATATTTGCAAATAAAAGTTCATTTTTAAAGTTATTAGCCTGATTAAATTCAAAAGGATCGCTAGGGTTGTAATCTAAATTAGATTGAAACTGATTAATCGTATATCCTGCACGATATCCATGACTTAGAGAGAACCTTCTAAAATTCTTTTTAAACCAATCCAATCGCATTAAACCGGTGTATTTAAGATCCCAGTTGGGCAATGGCACATTTCTAAAAGCGCCCAATTTTACTGAAGAAGCACTTTGCCCTGTATATGCAGCTAGAAATGCTGGCAATAAGACAGCCTGATTAGTTTTTCCATAACCTACGGGGAAACCATCTGCATCTACATCATTAAGATCCCTGCCATTTTCTGATGCCAATCGTTGCGCAACTTCCAATCTATTCTCTCTAAAACTCTCGAATGTTTCAGAAAATTGCTGATCGTTTTTCTGAAAAGCACTCTTTATAAGAACTGTTGAAATGTTGAAATTTCCGAAACTATAAGGGCTCAAAGATTGATATTCCAGACTTGTTGGATTAATTTTATAACTTTCATTATATGTTTCTGAATATATTCTACTAGCATTTAGATCTATTATAAGATCTGGGATCAAACTCAAAGATGCCTGCATATCCAATTGCTTATTTTGAACCGAAGTATACTGCTGATTGAATTCCTGATATAATGTCAACCAGCCGTTTCTTGCAGCGATACCTCTAACATCATTTTGGCTTCCCAAAGTAAAACCTGTTGTAGGTCTAAGCGTTCCCAAAAAACCTATACTAGGGGTATAACCAGGTAAAAAGATCCCTCTATTTTCTCGGTAGGTTACTTGCACTCGCTTTAGAGCAGTTACAAGACCTAAAACGGTGTTGTAAGTCTTATCAGATCTAGGCTTTGTGGCATTCTCCTCTTCCTTAGTCTCATTTGGTGATTTTGGTACAGCTGCGCTACGAGCTTTAATGGAGTTTGCTGTAGATTTTCTTGGCACAAGATTTAGATATTTGTATAAACCTTGCATATCCATATTCGCATTAATCTGGTGAATGCTTGAATTTTGAACTGAATTCCCTAAATCTGGAATACCTTCTAACTGATCGAAGATCTGAGACCCACGTTGCCATTGAAAGTCTCCCGTATAGGAATAAGTAGTTTTAATGAATTCTAAGATCGGGATCTTAGCGAATGGTAATTCATAATTCACTTGTAGCGATTGAAAATGCTGATTAGGAGTTCCTGTTTCAAAAAATCCGTCCCATATACCAATGCTGTTATCCACAAAATTATCTTCAGTGAAATAATTTCTCACCAATCTGTTGTTGGTTGCACTAAAACTAAACTGAAGGGATTTTGTTAAATTATAATTTATCCGGTATTGCCAGTCAAACATAAAATTCCGTTGATACAATGTTGGTATCCCTATATCATTTTCATTTAAAGATAACTCTCTAAATTTTTGCTCGTTATATTGTCTAAAAATATTTGACCCTAAAGATATATTGGTAGGCAATAGATTCACATTAAAATCTTTTACCAAAGAATAATAATCGCTACTATCTAAAGCTTTTATGTTTTTAAATGGCTCCAGAGTTAGCGGCAAAAATCCGTAATCGTAGGTTGCTCCTACCCTTACATTTTGACTCAACGCATCTTCAATTTCAAAATCGCGATGGTCAACTTGATTGTAAGAAGTAGAAAAAGCGAAATTTTCTATATCATAAGGCATAGGTTTTTTATCTCCTACTCGTTCCTTTCTTAAACCAATAACATTTATACTCTGTCTTTTGGTATAAGATTCAGATTGTTCTCTCACTAGATCCCGCTCGTCCGGATCTGTAGTATTATCTAGCCTTGTTTGAAGTTCCAGATCTAAGAACTCCTGATCGAATTTAGGCGTAATTAACTCTTCTCCTCTGCTATAATTAAATGGAATTTGAACTCCCCATTTTTGTGGTAATAATTGCCCCGCGTTTATATTGGTGACTACATCATATTGCTGAAGATCTTCCCTACTTCTCTGATTTGGTCCTTCCTCTAAAGCTCCAAATCCAATAGTGCTCTTTCTTCCTGTTGCAGATACCGTTGCAAAATCTGCAATATTGGTGTCCATATTTACAATAGCTGCCCAACCTCCTTCGTTATCCAGATCAGATAATCTCAATTCGTTGAACCATACTTCTCCGCAAATATCTGAAGCTGTATTTTCAGGGCTTCCATTTTTTACCCCAAGCATCAATAATCTAACATTTCCAAAACTCGGATTTCCTTTTATCCCGATTCTAAGTTGCCCAACTTCATATGGGTCATTAGAATTTACAAGATTTACTTCTTCATTAAAATAATTCAACTCTGTGGGAATCAAAGAAGGATCACCCAAAACTTTAGTTTTCACCTGTTGTAGTAAATCTAACCTCAACAAAAGCCTGTTCGCTTCAGGCCAAATTTCTTCAGCAGAAGTAGCACCAGGCAAAGTAGCGGTTAGCGGCACTTCAATTTGATAATAGTTATCTGTAAAATCAGTCCCTATTCTTACAAAAGCAATTAACTGCCCATCTTTTAGAGCGATCTCGTTTACAAATGATTCGGCATGCAAGAACATTTCCAAATTCTTATACTGGCGCATATCCACTTGGAAATTCTTATAAACTGCCCGAGCAGCTTGTGGCTCTAAATCGCAAGTTCTAATAGAAAGCGACTGCTCATTCTGACGTATATTTGTGTTATTATTGAATAATTCCTCGCGGTTCACCCCTGGAGGCAATACATAAGGAATTGGTTCACGATTTTCATTCTCTTCTATATTCACAGCAGAAACCTCAAACAAAGTTCCTTCTTCTATAGGTTGATTTGGCTCATCTGGATTTAAACTTTGATTGTATCTTCTATAATCTCCACGAACCAGATCCATTGTTCCAAATCTCAAAATAGTTTCCTGTTCAAAGTCTGTTAAGAAAAGTCGCATAAACCGAATCGATCTAAAATCTGCAATACCACCTTTAGTATCTGTAGGTTCAAAAATTGGCACTTTAAACTGTATCCATCTAACTGGAATATCCTGACCATTTGGAAGCGGCGCATCCAATTCCCTCACATCGGTAATATATGGATTATTAGAAGCATTCATTCCAGGGAAGATCTTCACATCATACTGAAAATAACTATTAATAGTATTCATAGTATTATCACTGTTGAGATCCTCAGTGGTTGGCAAGGTGGTATTACCTCTATTGGTGTCAGTTATCTCTGTTGGAGAATTTCCCTGCGTTCCATTATAATTTCTATAACGATCCACAATATTTCCGGTCCTATTTAAAAAATATTCGTAGTTATCTGCAGCCGGATCTGGAAGGTTGCCAAAGGTTGGAAATTTTAATGCTTCTTCCGCATCTCCTAATCCATCAAATCCTGCATCTTGATTAATTCTTGCCTGGCCTTGTGTATCAAAGGCATATATTAGAGATTGATCTGCTGGTACTTTGGCAAATTCAGTGGTAACGGTGTTTTCAGATCCACCATCTGGCGGAAGCCCATTTTCATATTGTTTTCTTCCGTCTTTAAGTACATCTTCAGATACATTCCCCAAGTTGAAACTAATAGTCCCTCCTGGGTTTCCCGCATTTTCAGAATAAATAAAAGGATCCATCATCCAGAATTCAATAAATTCCACATTGGTCTGCTCAAAATTGGTAGAGGTAATTGCTCTGGAAATGCCTGCAAAATTTTCTTTAGGATTGTTTAAAGAATTTCCACCCGCAGCTGCCGGATTAAAGTTATAGGGTCCACGCGTAGTTGGAGAAAAAGCAAGATCCATTGTATAGATCACCTGTGGCTGTCCCTGGATTACATCTGTATTAGGAAATATTTCATTTAGAAAAACCCTTCTTGTCGCAAAATTAGAGAGATCAGCATCCGTTATTCCACTTGGCCTCCTACTGCTATAAAAAATAGGGTCTATGGTATACCAAGATAAATTTGCTCTTTTATATCCTACGGCTAAGTCTCCGTTATTTAGCTCTCCTCCAAAATCTAAAGGCACACTGGAGAGTTGCCAACTTAAAGGGTTATTTATTGAGATAGAGGTTTGAGATGCTTCAAAATCGTCTATATAAGTGGTAGCTTTTTGGTCAAAGTCATTTACTTGTGGCGCTCCTGGCTGTAAATAGGCAAATTCTCCACGAATAGAAAAATTAGAAGCAACATCGGTATCAATATTCGGCAACTTATTTATAAGTCTTGTTAAGAATGGCACTTCTGTGCTATAGGCAGCATTTAAGCCATAAATGGAATTGTTAACAGGCTCATAACTATAATTGGCCTTTTGAGTAAGCGGGCGTTCTTTTAAATTCAAAAATGTCCCTCCAACTAATAATTTCTCATTGAACTGGTGTTCGATATTAATCCCCGTAAACCTTTTAGATTGCTGCCCAAATAAGGCGTTGTTTTCTGTAGATACCTGAATTGGAATATCTGAAGCTAATAAAGATTCATCTATAATTTGTACTCTCCCTAACTGATAATTCACCACATAATCTACCCCTTCCTGTAAAACTCTTCCTCCCGCAGTAACGGTTACCGAACCTTGAGGTAAATTGAAGCCTACTGGAATTCCATCTACTTGAGAAGATTTATACCTTCCTTTTAACTGAAATTTATTTTTATCGGCGTCTTCTTGCTCTGCCTGAATCTTCGTGGTACGATATAAAGACCTAAACACATACTCTCGCTGATTATCATTATAAGTTTCGGGCAAATTATAATCTTCACCTCCAGCATTAGGGTTAGTGTCCAGTTTATCAAATAAATACTCTCCAAATGGTTCTACGGTTGTAAAAATAACCAAGCCATTTTGTGGATTAATAGTAATTCCGGGCACATAATCGAAAAAGCCATCGCCTCCATTTACAGGATCGTTATTGTCATTTAGTTTATCGAGATTGAATACACGAAGTAAAGTTGTTTCAGCTACATCTTCAGGCAATGGGACTCCAGATCCCGGCGCTGGAGATAAATAATTTTGTGGCTGTGGATCTGTATATAAAATATTTAATCTGAAGTCATCTCGCTCTAATTGAAAAGCACCTAAAGCATAGATATTTTTCATCATCAAATCCCAAACCGGTTCGTTTACATTGGTAAGTGTACTTTTTAGCATCTTTACCACTAAGTTCTGATTGATCCTAACTTCATTATCACCAGACTGCGTATTAGCATCTACCCCATCATTGGCAAATTCACCCACTTGATACACTTGTCCGTTCACCGTATATTGAAAAGCAACTCCTAAAACCTCATCATTACTTAATCTCTGATTAAGACTTATATACCCAAGTCTCTGATCGAAAGTGAATTCATTCGGTTTTAATTGCCTGGCGTTCTCAAGCTTTGCATAATCTTCGCCTTCCGAAACAGTCACTCCACCAAAACCGCTCGGAATTGTAGAAATTTCTCGTATTGCGGGAGTTAAAATAGATTCGCCAGAACCCGTTATTCCAAAGGGGTTAAAATCGTTGTTAGGATTATTTGGAAAGGCTCCAGAAGGTCGATTAAAGAAGCCAGCAGGAGGATTGTTCAAACCGATATTACCAGCAACATTTACCTCTCCAAGATCTTGGATAGCAACTATATTTCGGGTATCATTTAAACTCTGAATATTATTAGTACGGTTGGTAACCCAAACCTGAATTCGCTGAATTTGAATATTACTATTGATAAATGGATAATTCTGAAGTGCCTGATTGTAATTATCCCTGAAGTAATGAGCTAAGAAAAAGTGCCTGTCTTGATCGTAATCTATAGCGAATTTCTCAAATTCTTCAACAGTCGCTCCGCCCTCCACATTTACGGTTCTCCGCTCTGATTTTTGTTCAGAAAAAACTCCAGTAACACGCGTTTTCCCAAATTGCAATTCTGTTTTAAACCCGAATAAACTTTGTGCTCCCTGAATAAGCGCGCTATTTAAAGGCATATTTACGTTCCCGATTTCAATTTTCTGAACAATATCATCTTCGTTGGGAGTATATTCCAACTTTAATTGGTTCTGAAAATCGAAGGTAGATTCGGTATCGTAATTTGCGAGCACTTTTAATTTTGTTCCAACATTTCCAAGCAAACTAAGTTGGATCCTTTGGTCAAAATCGAATGTGAGATTACTTCTATTTCTAGGGGAAAAAGATGGATTATCCTGTTTTGTGAAAAGTAGTCCAAGATCCATAGCAACACTTCCTTGAGGTACTACTTCTATTTCTTTACCACCAAAAACACTTTCAAAAAAACCGGAGTTTACATAATAACTTGGGAGAAGATCTTGCTGAGCTTCAGGATCTCCTTCTCTATTTTCAGAAATGGCGTTATTTTTTTCCTTGAAATAATTACGAATCTCTTCCTGAATAACCAACTCTTGGTATTCCTCTGGTGTAAGAATTAAAGGAATGGACAAATTATAAGTCCCAAATTTTTCAGTATAAATATATCTATTAAGAATAGGGTCATACTCATATCCTGCTACAATGCTTGCAGGATTGGGCAAGGACAAGGTGCCGGTTGCATATCCAGTGCGGGTAGAATCTTGAGCCACAAGAGTATCTTGCGCATATAAACCTGGAGAAGAGGCAAGTAACCAAAAAATCCCAAACAGGGATGTTAATTGCAGTTTCGAGTAATTATTCCTCAAGATTAGTTATTGTGAAATTATAAATTCTTTAATGCTAATTTAATTATTGTTTCTACGGTAGGGTCTTCTGTAGCGTCTTTCATAATGCGGTCTACTACTTTTTCGGCAGATTTTCTCGCAAAACCTAAAGTCTCTAATGCAGATAACGCTTCTTCTTTATTCGTATTGCTCTGAGAGATGAAAACCTCCCCTTCCCCAAAGACCTTTAAAACCTTATCCTTTAGATCTAAAATTACTCTTTGTGAAGTTTTTGCGCCAATCCCTTTAATGCTCTGGATGGTGGCAACATCACCAGAAGCAATGGCATCCATTATTTGCTTTGGATCTAAAGAAGATAACATAGTACGTGCAATGCTAGCGCCAATACCAGAAACAGAAACTAGCAATCTGAACAATTCTCGCTCAGATTTCTCCATAAATCCGAATAATGTATGTGAGTCTTCTTTTACTTGCAAATGGGTATAAAGGCTTACCGCTTCTGAAGCGTTTTTAAGCAAGCCAAATGTGTGTAAAGAAATATGCAAAAAATATCCTACTCCATTGCAATCTATTACAACATAAGTAGGATTTTTTTCTATTAACTGTCCCTTAAGGTGGTGGATCATGTATTTGAAAAATAATGTTAATTTTCAAATGTACTAAAATAATACAGAGCTCCAAGTCGATACAAGACCCGAAAACACCGCTATTTTACTGTTTTTGGTTTTTTTCCTTTTTCCTGTGCATCTACAACAGCTACCGCTGCCATATTTACTATTTCCTCCACACTAGCACCTAACTGTAAAATATGTACCGGCTTTCTCATTCCCATCATAATAGGGCCAATAGAGTCGGCATTGTTCATTTCTTTCAGAAGTTTATAGGTGCCATTTGCCGATTCTAAATTAGGGTATATCAAGGTATTCACCTTTTTACCAACTAATTTTGAAAAAGGGAACTTACTTTGAAGCATTTCTTTATTCAAGGCAAAATCTGTTTGGATCTCCCCATCTACAATAAGTTCTGGGTTGGATCTATGCAAAATAGCAACTGCCTCTTTCACTTTTCTAGCACGTTCATTTTTAGAAGATCCAAAATTAGCATAAGAGATCATGGCTATCACAGGCTCCATTCCAAACATTCTCACGGTTTTGGAAGTCATCATTGCTATCTTAGCAAGATCTTTAGCAGAAGGATCTATGTTTATAGAAGTGTCACTTATAAAAAGTGGTCCTCTGGAAGTATTCATTAAGTTGGTTGCCGCTATTCTATCTACCCCTTTGGCCATTCCTATTAATTCTAACATTGGTTTTACCACTGTAGGATAAGCTCTTGAATATCCGGAAAGCAAAGCATCTGCATCTCCTTCATTCACCATCATTGCAGCAAAGTAATTACGCTCACGCAATAAATTTTGGGCATCGTATTTTGTAACCCCACTTCGGTACCTGGATTTCCAGTAAACATCTGCATAACGTTCTCGGCGCTCTTTTTCTTCATCAGATTTTGGATCGATGATAGTTACAAGATCTTCATCAAAATCTATTTCATTCATCAATTCAATAATCACATCTTTTCTACCCAAAAGAATTGGAATAGCAATTCCCTCTTCCTGAGTGATCTGTGCTGCCTTAAGAACATCTAACTGATCTGCTTCTGCAAAAACCACCTTTTTAGGATCCATTTTTGCACGATTCATCAGTAAACGGGAGATCTTATTATCATTCCCCATTCTGTTCAGTAATTCCTCCTCATATCGCACCCAATCCAGAATCGGACTTTTAGCTACGCCACTTTCCATAGCTGCCTTCGCAACTGCCGGCGGAACTCGGGCTATTAATCTAGGATCAAAAGGTTTTGGAATTATGTATTCTGGACCAAAATTCAATTTTGTCTCTCCATATGCAATATTCACTTGCTCTGGCACAGGCTCTTTTGCTAATTCTGCCAAAGCTTTAACTGCAGCCATTTTCATAGCCTCGTTAATTTTGGTAGCTCGTACATCCAAGGCGCCTCTAAAAATAAAAGGGAAACCAAGCACATTATTCACCTGATTAGGATGATCGCTTCTTCCTGTTGCCATAATAAGATCTTTACGCGCAGAAACAGCAAGATCATATTCAATTTCCGGGTCTGGATTGGCCATTGCGAAAACTATTGGGCGTTTGGCCATACTTTTCAGCATTTGAACATCTACTATATTAGCAATAGAAAGACCTACGAATACATCGGCATCTTTCATTGCCTCTTTAAGAGTATCTATTTTTCTTTTAGTAGCAAATTCAATTTTTTCAACAGATAAGTTAGCTCTATCCGCCCGAATCACTCCCTTGCTATCAAGCATTACGATATTTTCAGCCTTCGCACCAAAGGATTTATACAATTTTGTGCAAGACACTGCTGCGGCACCTGCTCCGCTAATCACTATTTTAACCTTTTCTATTTTCTTTTTTGCGATCCCCAAGGCGTTTAATAAGGCAGCAGCAGAGATAATAGCTGTTCCATGCTGATCATCGTGCATTACAGGAATATCAAGCTCCTCTTTTAATCTACGTTCTATTTCAAAAGCTTCGGGAGCCTTAATATCTTCTAAATTAATTCCTCCAAAAGTGGGAGCAATATTTTTTACAGTCTGAATAAATGCTTCTACATCTTTGGTATCTACTTCAATATCGAACACATCTATATCTGCAAAGATCTTGAAGAGCAGTCCCTTACCTTCCATCACTGGTTTTGATGCTAATGGACCTATGTCTCCAAGACCAAGAACTGCAGTACCATTAGAAATTACCGCAACCAAGTTTCCCTTCGCTGTATATTTATAGGCGTTCTCCTTATCCTTCTCTATTTCTAAACATGGAATAGCAACTCCCGGGGAATATGCCAAAGATAGATCTCTTTGGGTTGCATATTTCTTAGTTGGCACAACCTCTATCTTTCCAGGTTTCGGTTTTGCGTGATAAACTAATGCTTCTCTCCTTTTACTGTCCTTACTCATATTCAAAATTATTGGCTGAGTAACAAAGGTAATAAGCTTTAGTTTTTTCAGGTATATAAATATCAAATACTTTAAACTTGATATTTATCTAGAAACTAGATCAAAATACTCTTACATCTCTAATTTCTCTAGCTCTTCCATATCATTGATAATTTCCTCAATCCTGCTTATTAATTTGCCATAGACTAAATGAGTACTTAGTTTGTAACTGAGCATCCCTAAGCCAGATAATAGTATAGCAATGGCTGCTACTAGGAGAATTTGGAAATAAATATCTAATCCCATAAAATTAGACATCACAGGTGTTCCCTGAAAATAAATCCAATATGCTGGAATGATTAAGATTGGTGGGCCTATCGCTAATAATTTGTTATAAAACTTCTGAATCGCTTTTAACTGAGAATAATAATTAATTAAATATTCATAGGTATTTGAGCTTGGATTAAATTGATCCATTTTCTTCAACATTTTTTTATTCAGAAAAAATAATGAAAGAATTAAAGCTCCTACATAAATTCCTAGCAGCAACTTATCTAAATAAGTAAATAGTCCAAATAAAAATATGGCCATCGGAATAAGACTAATGTTATCCCATTTCGAAGTAGACTTGATTTTATCAATTATCAAATTGGATTTTCTAGTATAGAGATCCTTAACAAAAGGTAGTTTGAAACTTTTATTAGATTCAAAACCTTCTTTCCATATATTTTCAATAGATCTTTCCATCAAGTAATGTTTTTAGTTTTTTCTTAATTCGAGTGATTTTAACTCCGATATTATTTGGCGACAACCCCATGATTTCGCCTATTTCTTGGTACGAATTCTCTTCTAAGTAAAGAAGTATGATGGCCCGGTCCAGCTCGGAAAGCTGCTTTATAGCCAAATAAAGAAGTTTGAGCGATTCGTCATTGAAAGGATTAGAGTCCTGTAAACCCCCATCGAGATCTGGTAATTCAACGCTTTTCTTATTTACTTTTTTATCCTTCTTAAGCAAAGAGAGTGCTACATTTAAAGAAATTCTGTAGACCCAAGTAGACCATTTGGAATCACCCTTGAAATTCTCCCGACTCTTCCATAACTGAAGACAAACTTCTTGATAATAATCCTGAAAATCTTCTTCGCTGTCTGTATAGGCACGGCAGATCTTAATGATAATTCCGGCATAAGGTAAAATGAACTGGGTATAGAAATCTTTACTCAAAGCTTCTTTTTATTCATTAGTTCCGAAAAGGCGAGTTTATTACAGTTTTGGGTAATAAAATTATAAAACTTACTTTTTAAAAAACTCAGTATTCCTTTTTAATCCGTCTAACTTTGTTCGTTTTACGGCAACTTTTTAAAAATTTCATTTCAAGTTTCTTAGGTGATTTCCTGACAATTTTTTTTGTTCATCTCCAGCAAATCTTCATGCGGGTTGAACAAAGGTTCATTATGAGATTTTGAGAATTTATTTCAGGGACACACATTCTTGCAAACATCTCAACCAAACATCCAGTCACAAAATTGTCTCTTTTCAGAAGTGGGCAACTCTTATGTTAATTTTACAGTAAAATAAGAAATAAATTTAATCTAGATTTTTCTCCTTCAGCTGTCTTAGAAAAATTGGAGAATTACGATAATAATTTTCCAAAAGTTCAAGATGTTTTCCTGCGGAAATGATTTCGTGGAAGCCAGGACTTTCTGCGCAGAAATAAACGAAATTCAGAATTTCCTCCTCAGGTATTCCGAGTTCTTCAACAAAAAATTCGGTAGAAACAATCTCGATTCCTTTGTCCACTTTAGCATCAAATTTCATAAACTCCTTGGCCTTCTTCAGCATTTTTATCCTTCCGTTGAGCGTGTTGAGCAAAAAGATTAATGGTGAATTTGTGGCAGAATTAAATTTTCTCTCTATTAGGGTCAGGGGTGGTTTATTTGAAAATGGAAAGCCTATATCTGCCTGGTTAAAAACTTCCATCTTTTGAAGGTCCTGCTTAAGATCCCCCCTCAAATTGATGTTACTTATCAAAACTTCACCCAATTCGTTTAAATCTAAAAACAGTTCAACCTGCAAATATTGTCGTTCAAAAATTTCTTCAGAAATCTTAACCTCCACAATATCATACTGTATCGAAGAAAATTTTAAAACATCATTTAAGGCTACCTGTAGCTCAAAATCTCCCGAAACTGAATTTGTTGTCCCGGTTTGTCTTGTTAAGTTTATTATATGAATAGAAGAACCATCTAAGGAATCTGCGGTAATTTTCCCCTTCAGAAGTATGGTTTTCTGGGGAAAAATTGAAGTACAGCAAAAAAAGACAGAGAGAAAAATAACAATTTTTGCTTTCGACAATCTATGAGAATTTAGTTTTATGGTGCTGAGTTAATTTTGAACTTATTCCTGCTTTCCGGAATAAACTTTCCAATTCATCAACTTGAGATTGCTTTTTCAAATTCAACAAATCTCTTACTTTCCCATTTTTCAGTTTAAGTTTAAAACTTTTTCTGCCAAAAAATTCTTTTTGCAAAAACCAGTCAATATCTTTGATTTTTATGCTGCTTTCAGAAGTCTTTTTGAAGATAAGGAACAATAGAATAAAAATGGAAATTAGGCTTATTGAAACCCACATCACAGAAAACCAGTTAAAGCCGGTAAGGAAAGATTGAACTAAATTGAAACCACCATTTATTATATTTATGATCAACACAAATTTGAGAGTCCAGTTATTCTTTCCAAAATTATCATCGATCTCTATGAGCCTATGCTCTTCATAATATTTTACTTTCACCAAGGCAGTTTAATTAATTCATTTATCTCGGAAAACTACCAAATAAAAATTAAAAAGAACATTTCAACCCTCCAAAAAACGAAGATTTCGTTTTAAACCATCAAATTTTGTCCTTTTTACGGCCGATTTTTTGAAAATTTCATTGAAAGTCTCTTTGGTAAGTTCTTCCCAATCCTTCTTGTCATACTCTAAAATTTGTGGATTAGGATCGAATAATGGCTCGCTATGAGCTTTTGAGAATTTATTCCAAGGGCAAACATCCTGGCAGACATCACAACCAAACATCCAGTCATCAAATTGATTTTTGTAAGAATTTGGCAACTCATTCTTAAGTTCAATGGTGAAATAGGAAATACATTTGCTGCCATCTACTTTGTAAGGCTCTACAATTGCCTGAGTTGGGCACGCGTCTATACAGGCGGTACAGCTTCCGCAATGATCCGTCACCGGAGTATCATACTCTAATTCGAGGTCTACTATCAATTCTGCTATAAAGTAGAAAGATCCGACCTGTTTAGTCAATAAATTGGAATTCTTACCAATCCAGCCCAGGCCACTTTTCGCTGCCCAAGCCTTGTCCATTACTGGAGCAGAATCCACAAAAGCTCTACCCTCTACTTCTCCTATTTCCTGTTGAATAA
Source organism: Gillisia sp. JM1 (assembly GCF_000424645.1). NCBI lineage: Bacteria > Pseudomonadati > Bacteroidota > Flavobacteriia > Flavobacteriales > Flavobacteriaceae > Gillisia > Gillisia sp. JM1. Next base: position 567,531 of record NZ_KE384218.1, on the reverse strand, counting down.
ACTGAAGCAATTGCTTAAGTTTCTCTTTAATCACAAAATGATAATCGGTGCCATAGGCATATTTGCTGATCTTATAAGAATCTTTATTTTGAAATTCGGAAGGATAATAATTCAGCAACAAGGAGATGACACTTTTGGAGCCAGTTACCAATTTTGTGGGATCCAATCTCTTGTCGAAATGATTTTCCATATAACTCATTTCGCCATGCATATTTTGCTTTAGCCAACTTTCCAATCTGGGAGCTTCTGTTTCTAGGAATTCAGCTTTGGAAATGCCACAAGACATAAAGCCGAGGCGGTTGGCTTCTGCTTTTATTAATTCAGAATATTTAGCATTTTGCAACATAGCTGCTATCTCTTTTGGAACCTCAAAATAGCATTTTTCGGCTTTAAAGTTATCAAAGGAAGAATCTCAATAGGGGTCGTTTTTTCTTCGATCTCGTATTTCCCAACCATTTCTGCTACTGCAAGAATCATTTCGAACATTGCAAAGTTATTCCCGATACATTTTCTTGGTCCTGCACCAAAGGGGGCATAAAACGGAGTGTGTAAATAAGGATCCGAATCTGAAAATCTTTCAGGACTAAATTTTTCAGGATCTTCCCAATGCGATTTGTGTTTATGAATCTCATAAAACGAAAACAATAAATTAGATCCTTTTGGGATCTGCACGCCCTCAAATTCATCATCTTCCAAATTTATTCTATCAATAAAATAAGCCGGAGGATATAAACGCATAGTTTCCTCAACCACTTTTTTAGTATAATTACAAGCTTGAATAAACTCCATTAAAGAATGAGTCTCATTTTTCGCCTGTTCAACTTCATTAAATATCAATTGTTGTGATTCTGGATTTCGAGCTAAAAGTTGAGCTGCAAACGTGAGCGCATTCGAGGTTGTCTCATGACCGGCAGTAAAAAGAATTAATATTTCGTCTATTAGTTGCTCTTCGTCCATTTCGTTTCCATCCTCATAACGTGCATCCAATAACATATCCAATAGATCGTCCTCTCGTTTCCCGCTTTCTTTTCTTTCCTGAACAAGTTTTTTGAGGATCGCTCTGGCCTCGTCTGTTAGATCTGTATGTTTTTTAATTTCCCCACCATATTTAAACCATAAGCTTAAAAAGGGCTGCCGCAGTTCCCTCACTAACATTTTTTGAGCAGCTTCTGTGATATATTGCAAGCGTTCTATATCTTTTAATCCCACTGCACTACTAAACAATGATTTCACCACCGTTTGGAAAGCAAGATCGTTGAAGATTGGAAATACATCTATTTCTTTATCCGTTTCAATTTTATCAAGCTCAGTAAGAATAGCATTATGAATGCTATCTAACAATAAGGTGAGCTGCTTTTTATGAAAAGCAGGCTGAATCAATTTTCGTTGCTTTTTCCAGTGGTCTCCTTCAGCAGTTAGCAAGCCACGACCTACATATTTCACAAGATCTTTGGTTTGGATCGGAGATTTCGTATAGTTCTTCTGATTCTTCTGAAGGACATATTCTGCTAAATAGGCATCCCTTGAAAAGATCACAGATTTTCCTGGACCAATAATTAACCTGAAAGTGTCTCCTACTTTTTCAAAATTATTATGATGAAAAGGCAACGGATTCTTCAGAATATTTGAGGCATGCTTCAAAAATTGTAAAAATGAAACTTTTGGAATACTCTTTTTAGCCATAATATTTTTTGTTTTATCAATTTCCTGAATTCAAACTTTTAATATCGTTTAGACTTCTTGTGTATCCTCCAGCATTACAAAAGTACATAATTGAAATCCTTTAAAGTAGTGTAATAAAAAAAGTGAGCTTAGCCTTACATTATAAAAATTCCATTATTAATTTGATTGTCCGTAAAGTATTATAGACTGATAAAGGAGGTCACTCTGTCCAAACGTTTCGGGAATGGGTGAACTATTTATCAAATTGAGCCTGTCTAAATGTGTGAATTGTAGTTTAAACTTCAAAAAGATTAGTTTGACAAAAGAACATACTCATAAGCAAACCTTATTAGAACCTGAAACTCCTGATGCGTCAAGAAAGGGTGACATTATTATTGCTTAATGATTTATTTTCAAAACAAAAAAAAGGATCTGGTTTTTAGACCAAATCCTTTTTTTAAATTAATAAAGAGCACTGAATTAAACTGAATCCAATTTTCTTTTTTGAACCAGAATTTCGGCACTTAATAATTTTATTGTGGCTGGGTAACTGTATTCATTTGAAGAGTTGCAGCAGTTTGTGCCAATAACCTTCCATTTATTGAAGCGCCAGTCTTTAAATTAATTCCAGTCTGACCTAAAATATTTCCTTCAAAATGACTGGTAGTTCCAAAAGTAACCGCTCCGGCTACTTGCCAGAATATATTCTTAGCTTGTGCACCACCGCTCAAGGTAACATTCACTGCAGAACTCATATCAAGATTTCCGGAAACCTGGAATATCCATACATCGTCAGGTCCACCTTCTAGTGCAATATCGGTTGGGATAACAACTGAACTGGTGAATTTATATAAGCCGGCGGTTAGAGTTTTACCTCCGATATTTCCAGCTCCTAAATTCACGAAATCTGGAGTAGTACGACCGGCAGCATCGGTATATGCAGTTTGCATATTACTAATTGCTGTTGTTAACATGCTTGCGCTTGTGGTTATACAAGCAGGACCTGCAGCATCTACTGAGTATACATTTCCAGTTACTTCGCCACAGTCTATAACCATCGCAGCACCAGTAATTGGACTAGTTCCAATATCTCCGGTAATAGAAGATTTATAAACACTGGTTATTCCTGTTTTTGAGAGAATTGTAAAATTCCCGGCAACACCAAGATCTACTACCTTCAATGTTCCTTGTGGTTTTGCATTCTCTGATTTCTTATTTGAAGAAAGATCTGCTGAATTTTCTATTGATGCATCCATATCAACTGAATTGTCATTCATTTCATCCTTTTCACAACTGGACATTAATCCAACAAATACGAATGCCAAGGCTGGTAATACTATTTTAAGTTTCATAAATAATTACAATTATTTTGCGACTTCATTATCACTTGGTGAAAGTCAGCATTCCGCTGGTAGAAAGTGTTACATACTTATTGTGGAATGTTATACAATTCCCACATTTTATTTTGATTTAATTCAATTTTAATATTTAATTGTCAAAAAAAAACAAATAAATACTATTTGCCGAAGATTAAAATGAAATTTGATTAGTACTTCTGAGTTAATACGTCCGGCATTATATTTTTTTTAAATGCGCAATTTTCAGGATGAAATGGGATCAATTTAAAATTCGATAAAGCAAAAAAAAGGATATGGTTTTACACCATACCCTTTTTTAAAATTTAAAAGAAATTCTCTGTTAACTATAAGAGAACTTAGTTAGCAGGAATAAGATCAATTACAACCGTACGGTTATAAGCGCGTTCCTCCGGAAGTTTATTTCCAAAAGGAGCTGCTGCTTCATCCTCACCAGATCCGTGTACTTCAAATGTCACATCACTTCTTTTTGAATTTGACATTGCTTTTTCAAGAATTTTCTTAACATCATTTGCACGTGCCAAAGATAATTTTTGATTGTTATCTGTTTCTCCAATAACATCGGTATAACCGTGAATAATAACTTTTCCGTTTTCAGGAATTTTTGGCGCTACAATCTCGGCAAGATATTTTTCGTACATAGCTATCGCTTTGGAGTCATCAAATTCATAAAGTATACTAAATCTCATCCCTTCTTCCAATTCAGACGGAGTCCAGAGTACAACGTTTATGTTAGATTCTTCGGTTACAATCCCACCATCTTCGGTTGTACCTACCATTTTAACTTTATAGTCTCCTTCAGTATTGGTTCCCAAGATGGTTTCTCCCGGAAGCCTCACTTCTTCTTCTGTATAAGGTCCGAAATTTTGAACCATTCCGTTTTCATCTGTAAGTTCAAGTTTCCATGAAGAAAATCCTTCTTTAGCTCCTTCAGCTTTAAAAGTTACATAGCTTTCAACAGGTGCTACTTGATTACCTTTAATTTGTACAGGTTTCAAGGGTGCATTAGGACCGCTTTGGAATTCCATAAGCAAAGCCGGAGAATTACTTTCGATAGAAACTCTTCTGTCTCCTTCGCGAAGAAGATCCAACTCACGTGTTCCACCTGGTTTCTCTGATGGGATTTTTGGCTTGTTTCTTCCTTCAACAGCAATTCTTGTTGCATCGATTCCAAATACATCTACCAAATATTTCTTAACAGACTCTGCCATTAATTTTCCGTCTTCCGGACCTTTTTCTGATGATCCAACCAAAGTAATGCTTGAGGAAGGATTTTTTCCCATACGGTCACCAAGTATATTCAATACATTGTAATAAACTGCCATTTCACGTTTTGAACGTCCGGACAAGTCTTTAGGAGTATTTACTTCAACCTGATCTTCTTTAAAATCTTTTACGTTGTCTTTATTCAACAACACATAACGACTAGGAATCTCTGTAGATTCTTTTTCAAAATACACATAGTTACGCAATGGGAAGGTTTCGGTTACCAAACGTTCACCCGGAACGTTCTCAGGAGAATTAACAGTAAATCCTATTACAGGCGCTACAACTTCCGCTTCTTCAACTACCAATTTGCGACCAAGACCAAACTTAAGTGCTGCACCAACTCTTACAGTAGTGTTGTTCCATGATTCTGTTGCACGTGGATTCTGACCAAAATATGGTTGAAAAGATACAAAAGGAGAAAGCACAAACTGTGTTTTCTGGGTATTTGAAGAAAGGGGAATATCATATCCTGCCCCTACCTGCATTGAAATAATAGTGTTCTCTACATCACCAAAATCTGCATTGACATCTGGCCCTGCTATTTGTGCTGGAAAATCAGGGTTGGTTCCTTTCTTGTATGTAAAGGATTTATTTACATTAAAAGCCAATCTTGGTCCGCCATAAACATATAGGCCGTTTTTGAAAGGTGCAATACGCAAACTTGGTTCAACGGTAATATAACTAAGGTCTGAAGAAAGATCCATAGGACAGTTACATGGTGAAATAACCTGATCCCATTCACCCTGACGATTGTCATATCCCGTTTGTAACATAATTCCCCATACTGAATCCGGGAAATGATATTCTACAAGAGGCGCTGCAAAAAGTCCAATCCCATCACCATCATGAAATGCAGTTGGAACGGTTAGATTATCATTTAATCTTTGTGTGGTACCGCGATAGAAATTAAAGTTTGCACCGGCGGCTACACCAAACAACCAGGTTGGTTTTTCGTATTGAGTTTCCTGTGCCATAGCAGGCATTTGGAAACCTAATGCGATTAAAATAATAAATAGTATTTTTTTCATATTTGGGATATAAGGGGACTGTGCCAAGCACAGCCCCATTTTTCAATTAATTTTAGTTTTCCTAATTCTTATAAAATGAATTATGGTTTTGTAACTGTATTTGAATCCAGGCTTACTGCTCCGGTTCTAGTTAAGGCTCTTCCGTTAAGTATCGCACCTGTGTTCAAGGTAATAGATATGTTTGCTAGGATATTTCCGTAGAAAACAGAAGTAGTTCCAAGAGTTGCAGAAGTACCTACTGCCCAGAAAATATTTTCGGCTTTTGCACCACCCGAAAGGACAATACTTGTGCCCGGATCTGTGATAAGTGTAGAACCCATTTTGAAGATCCAAACTGCATTTGGATCACCACCTGCATCCAGTGTCAAAATTCCCTGTGGTCCCGTGCCTGATATTCCGGTTGAAGTTGAATTAACATACAATCCTGGGGTAAGGGTAAGACCTCCAAGTTGTCCAGGCAATGAGATAGCATTCAAAGACCTTGATTGACCATCGTTATAAGCTGCAGTCAAATCTTGTTTTGCTTGGTCTACTATAGGATTAGCTGTAGTATAAAGCGTTCCATTTACATTTGTCTGGTCTAGGCCATTAATTGTAGCAGTTGGAAAAGAACCAACATCACCATTTAGCCTGGTGGTAACACCAGTGTTAGTAATCCCTGCTCCTGCAAGAACAACAAAGTCTGCAGCAGATCCAAGATCTATCCCTTGAGGATTAGGATTATTTATCAGCGTAAAGTTGGCGGTGATATTCTTGTTAGAATTCATTACCACTGTTAATGGATTGTTAGATCCGTTAGCATCTCCGCTCCAGGATGTAAATTCATAACCGTTGTCTGGCGTTGCAGTAAGAATTACTTGATCTCCATTATTGTAATTTTGCTGATCTGGATTTTTTGAAACACTTCCATTTTGAGCAGTTACATTTAATGTAAAGGTTTCAGGATTATTTACCAGCGTAAAGTTGGCGGTGATATTCTTGTTAGAATTCATTACCACTGTTAATGGATTATTAGATCCTGTAGCATCCCCACTCCAAGATGTAAATTCATATCCATCGGCAGGCGTAGCGGTAAGAATTACCTCATCTCCACTATTGTAAGTTTCCTCATTCGGATTTTTTGCAACGGTTCCGTTTTGGGCAGTTACATTTAATGTGAAGGTTTCAGGATTATTTACCAGAGTAAAGTTGGCGGTGATATTCTTGTTAGAATTCATTACCACTGTTAATGGATTGTTAGATCCGGTAGCATCCCCACTCCAGGATGTAAATTCATATCCATCGGCTGGCGTAGCTGTAAGAACTACCTCATCCCCACTATTGTAAGTTTCCTGATTAGGATTTTTTGCAACGGTTCCGTTTTGGGCAGTTACATTTAGTGTGAAGGTTCTAACCTCAAAATTGGCAACCAAGTTCGTGTTTTCAGTTAATTCAAATGTATAACTTGAATTGGTTGCTACTTCAGTCCCATTAACTGTCCAGCTAACAAAGGCATAGCCTGTATTTGGAGTTGCCGTAACAGTTACATCGGTTTCAGCATCAAATGAACCAGAACCATTTGTTGATCCACCTTCTGCAGGATTTGCCGATAAGGTTACCGCAAATTGATTTTCAGGTACAAGGCTATAATTTGCAACCAATGTTCTGTTTCCGGTCAGTACAAATTGATAGCTTGAACTGGTAGAAGCTATAGTTTCTCCTTCTGTCCAGTTAACAAAAACATATCCTGGATTTGGCAAAGCTGAAACCGTTACAGTTGAATTTTCAGTAAATTGACCAGATCCGTTTGTAGTTCCACCGGCAATTGGGCTTGAAGAAAGATTTATCCTAAAATTCCCTAAAACAACTTCGTCAAAATTAGCTACCAAAGCTATGTTTCCGTCCATTTCAAACTGATAGCTTGAACTTGTTGAAACCACTGTTTCACCTTCTGTCCAGTTAGTAAATGTAAAACCTTCATTAGGTGTTGCAGCTACTGTAACTAAAGATCCATCAACAAATGTACCAGCTCCAATAAGCGTTCCTCCGGCTTCCGGGCTTGCAGATAAGGTTACTTCAGGGATAGTTGTAAATGTCCATACATAATTTTCCTGTAATGCATTGCCCATAGGATCTTTAACAGATGTTGTCACCGTTCCTGTGTAGGTGGTGTTTGGCGCAAGATCCTCAGAAGGTGTAAAGGTTGCTATTGCACCTGAAGACGTAATGGTTCCTACTAATTGAGTAGGTCCATCTACCATAAAAGTTTCCTCATTAATTGTTTCAGGATTTACATCCTCATTAAAAGTTACGGTGATCACCTGGTCAAGTGGTACATTGATATCACCATCCTCTGGGACTGTCGATAATACAATTGGACAAACTCCAACGATCTCAACGACATCATCTTTGGAACACCCGGTAATTATAAGTACCAGTGCAAAAGCAAAAGCCAAGGCAGAGGTTAAATGTAATTTTTTAAAATGCATGTGTTTTTCTTTAGGTTAAGTTACTGGTAAGAAACCAGAGTGAAATAATTTTTCACGTTGTAAACCTACATCATCAAATAACACAAAGCATTACATAACAATTGGAAAGAGTTATATAATTCACACATTTAGCGTTAGTTTAACTTTTAAAAACCAGCAGGTTGTTCTTGACTCAGTTTAAAAGGCAATAAAGTATATTGCAGGACTTAGAAAAGTTGGGTGATGGAAAACCCGAGAAAAATCGATCTGGAAATAAGAAAACAAGTTTTTTTATGATATTTATCTGCGAGGAACTTTGCTCCAAATCAAGAGCGGAAAACTGATCAATTTGTTCTAAATAAATTTTTAAAATAGGTCAAGATTTTTCATTATGTTCAATCAAAGATTGAACATAATGAAGTAAAAACCAAAATAAATTCTTCACAATCAAATCCTTTCATTTAAATGATTTCCATTTTTTCTTCTTCTTCTTTTTGCTTCAGTAATTTATAAACAGTAGGCGTAAGACCTGTGACTTTTTTAAACTGTCCAGATAAATGTGCCATGCTGCTATAATGAAGTTTATAAGAGATCTCAGTAAGATTGAGTTCATCATATAAAAGCAATTCTTTTACCCTTTCAATTTTATTGACGATAATATATTGCTGTATGGTAATACCTTTTACTTCTGAAAACGTATTGGCCAGATAGGTATAATCATAGTTTAATTTTTCACTGATATACTTAGAATAATTCATTTTAGGACACCCATCAGCATATTGGATCATCTCCAGAATCGTGTTTTTTATGTTTTCAATAAGAATACTCTTTTTATCCTTGTGTAGTTTAAGTCCAAACTTTAAAAGATTCCATTTAAGTTCATTCCTTTGTGTAATAGATATTTCTCCAGGAAGTTCAACCATTCCAAGTTCTATAAATCCAAATGGGATCTCCAGCCTTTCCAATTCTTCTTCTACAAGCATTTTACATCGCAAACTAACCATATATTTAATATATAACCTCATATTAATTTTATTAAGTCTGTTAGTTAAATATTCAAACTAATTACTATAACGCATTTAATTGCAGTATATGTTAATCAAATATTAATATTTCTGAAAACTATAAAAATTAAATGCAGGAATTTTCGTACATTTAAGATAATCGCTAACGGATCAAACCTAAGGCTATTTATGTATATAAAACATTATTTGGGAAATGCTTGTGAATTTTAAGCTTGGTTTTTATCGATATTAAATATGTTTTTAACGGACTTATCAGCTGTTAATAACATAAATTTTAGTTTTCCGGTGTAGTCACTAATCAAATATGAACAAGAGGTTATAATTTTTATTATGTTTGCTATTAACGAACAATTGCAATGAAACTTTTGAATATAAATACTTAAAAACCACGGGGTTTTAATTCAGAGAAAAAGCATACTTTAAACCACGAAGGCTTATCAATCCTAAAAACATAGAACTCTAGATTCAATTTTTACTTCAGTAGGGGAGGATTTAATACTGGCAGACAGACCTACTAGTAATCTTATGAAATTCGATTAGCATTCCTTAGACACATTTTCGAAATCATTCAATTTGATGGAATTATTAACGGAGATACCCTTATTGATCTGCTAAAAAACAACAGATTAAGGTTCTGGAAATCATTCAACTTACCCAATGTTAAGTTTTTAAAAAAAAGCCCTTCTAAAGGCCTATTTTCACAAATACTTTGATTTAATAGAAAAATGCTGATTTAGAAAAGCCCGCCCTGAGTATTCCCTTTAATCCTTCCCAAGTGCTTGTATGCAGCTTCGGTTACTTCTCGACCTCTTGGAGTTCTAAAGATAAAACCTTGTTGAATTAAGAAAGGTTCATACACCTCTTCAATAGTTTCAGCATTTTCACTTACCGCAGTAGCCAAGGTAGAAATGCCTACAGGTCCACCTTTAAATTTATCTATGATCGTGGTCAAGATCTTATTATCCATTTCATCTAAACCGTGCGCATCTACATTTAATGCCTTAAGACTGTATTTAGCGATCTCCATGTCTATCTTTCCATTTCCTTTGATCTGAGCAAAATCACGAACTCTACGCAATAATGCATTTGCAATACGAGGTGTTCCTCTACTTCGTCCTGCTATTTCTATAGCAGCATCTAGGGATAATGGTACCTTTAAAATATCTGCACTTCGCTGAAGGATGGTAGAAAGTAATTCTGTAGTGTAGTATTGTAGTCTACTAGAAATTCCAAACCTCGCTCTCATTGGGGAAGTAAGTAATCCAGATCTAGTGGTAGCACCAATAAGTGTAAAAGGATTCAAGTTGATCTGGACCGTACGTGCATTTGGCCCTGTCTCTATCATGATGTCGATTTTATAATCTTCCATTGCAGAATACAGATATTCCTCTACAATTGGACTTAACCTATGGATCTCATCTATAAACAAAACATCCCGCTCATCCAGATTAGTAAGTAAACCTGCAAGATCTCCGGGTTTATCTATAACCGGGCCCGAGGTGACTTTTATTCCGACCTGCAACTCATTAGCTAATATATGTGCCAAAGTGGTCTTACCTAATCCTGGAGGACCATGAAATAAGGTGTGATCTAATGCTTCCCCACGTTGGTTGGCAGCTTCAACAAATATCTTAAGATTCTCCAGCACTTGATCTTGACCTGCAAAATCATCAAAACTAAGGGGCCTTAAAGCTCTGTCTATTTCTAATTCTTCAGAAGAAAAATTCTCACCGGTAGGATCAAGATGCTCGTTCATATTATGAATTCAGGTTCTAAAATTCAATCGGAAATAATTGATTCAAACAAAGATAAAAGAAAAAAGCCTCTTCATTCCGGATGTCCCGGAAGAAAAGGCTTTTTTTTTAATATTTTAAGGTCTTGCTTAATGATTCATTTCTTCTTCTCCTTCTTGAAGTGGTATGTTTTGTGGAACAAAATCTTGTCCTGTAATTACATACTCTCCATCTTCATTAGTCTTACTGTAATCGTAAGGCCAACGGTATACTACAGGAAGGTCACCGTACCAGTTTCCGTGGATATGTTCTACCGGAGCAGTCCACTCTAAAGTAGTTGCTTCCCAAGGGTTCATTGTAGCTTTCTTTCCGAAGAAAATAGAGCTAAAGAAGTTGTATAAGAATACTAATTGTACTGCAGATGTAATTATCGCAAATACAGTAATCACAACATTTACATCTTGAAGATCATCAAAATACGGGAACGCCGTATTAGTATAATATCTTCTTGGTAAACCTGCCATCCCGATAAAGTGCATTGGGAAGAATACTCCGTAAGATCCAATTGCAGTTACCCAGAAGTGAACAAAACCGAGGTTCTTATTCATCATTCTACCAAACATCTTAGGGAACCAGTGGTAAACACCAGCTAACAATCCGTAAAGTGCAGAGATTCCCATTACCAAGTGGAAATGCGCAATTACAAAATAGGTATCGTGAACGTTTATATCTAATGTACTATCTCCTAATATAATTCCTGTTAAACCACCAGTAATAAAGGTAGACACAAAACCAATTGAGAATAACATTGCAGGATTAAATTGTATGTTCCCTTTCCACAATGTAGTAATCCAGTTAAAGGCTTTTACTGCAGATGGAATGGCAATCAATAAAGTTGTAAAGGTAAACACAGAACCTAGGAATGGATTCATCCCTGAGACAAACATGTGGTGACCCCAAACAATTGTAGATAAAAATGCAATTGCCAAGATAGAAGCAATCATCGCTCTGTATCCAAAAATTGGTTTACGAGAGTTTGTTGCCAAAATTTCTGAAACCAGACCCATAGCAGGTAAGATCACAATATATACTTCCGGGTGTCCTAAGAACCAGAATAAGTGTTCAAATAACACCGGAGAACCTCCTTGATGACTTAATACTTCTCCTTGAATAAAGATATCACTTAAGAAGAAGGATGTACCAAAGCTTCTGTCCATGATAAGTAATAAAGCTGCAGAAAGCAATACCGGGAAAGAAACCACCCCAATAATAGCAGTTACAAAAAACGCCCATATTGTTAAGGGTAACCTTGTCATAGACATTCCTACCGTTCTAAGATTGATTACAGTTACTATATAGTTCAAAGATCCCATTAGAGAAGATGCAATAAAAATTGCCATAGAAGACAACCAAAGTGTCATTCCCATTCCAGATCCACCAATTGCCTGTGGTAAGGCACTTAAAGGAGGATATATTGTCCATCCCGCAGATGCTGGCCCAGCTTCAACAAATAAAGAACTTAACATAACCAAACTGGATATAAAGAATAACCAGTAAGAGACCATGTTCAAAAATCCTGATGCCATATCCCTTGCTCCAATTTGCAATGGAATTAAGAGGTTACTAAAAGTACCACTTAGTCCAGCTGTAAGTACAAAGAATACCATGATGGTACCGTGAATAGTAACTAAAGCTAAATAAATCTCAGGTGTCATAACTCCTCCTGGAGCCCATTTTCCTAGAAGTGCTTCGAAGATCCAGAATGATTGCTCTGGCCATGCTAGTTGCATTCTAAAAAGAATCGACATAGCAATTCCTATAATCCCCATTAAGAGACCTGTAATAAGATATTGCTTAGCAATCATCTTATGATCTGTACTAAATATATATTTAGTTATAAATGTTTGCTCATGATGACCATTGTCATCATGAGTGTGAGCTTCCGTTGAGTTTACTACTGCTGACATATCTCTAAATCTTAGTTTTTTTTATAATGTTATTCAAGCTCAGTTTCTGTGTTTCCCTCTTCATCCAAATCCTCTTCCAAAGTGTCATCTTCATCAGTAATAATATCATCGGTAGACCCATCTGCTGCTGCCATTGTAGCACCGAAAGTTTGTTGTTCTTTGATCCAAGCCTTGTAATCTTCTTCGCTTTCAACAACAATCTTCATTTGCATATTATAGTGACCTTGACCACAAATCTTATTACATAGCAAGTAATATTCAAACTCATAAGAATCTAAAGGCACTTCACCAGCTGCCGTTAATTCTTTAGATTTATCTTTTCTAATATCATTAATTCTTCCAACTTTTTCTACCATGTATTCACTTTCTCTCATTTCTTCAGAAGTGATGGTTGGAGTGAAACCAAACTGAGTGATCATCCCAGGTACCACATTCATTTGTGCTCTAAAGTGAGGGAAGAATGCAGAGTGTAATACATCTTGAGATCTGAATTTGAACAATACCGGTCTTCCAACTGGTAAGTGCAATTCATTTATAATAACATCATCGTTTCCGTAAGAGTCACTTTCGTCTACTCCAAGTTGATTTACTCCTTGAATAAAACGAACATTCGCTTTCCCTAAAGTATTATCCTCTCCAGAGTATCTGGCTCTCCAGTCAAACTGATATGCATAGATCTCTATAACTAGAGGATCATCTTCTTCGTTGATATTCATTATATCAGACCAAGTAAATAATCCGTAGATAATTAGTCCTGCCAATACAATTACCGGAATAATTGTCCAGATAAATTCAAGTTTGTCATTATCTGCAAAAAACAAGGCTTTTTTACCTTTTTCGCCACGATATTTAAACGCAAACCAGTGCAACAATCCCTGAGTTAAAACTAATACAAACATGATTAGGGCAAGAGTGATGAACATTAAAGTATCTACTTCACTACCATGTTCCGAGGCTGCTTCAGGCAAATAGAACTTACTATAATGCCAGAAACAATAAATAGAAATAACATATATGAAGACCAAGAACATGAGCATCAGATACCCATTTACCTTATTGTCTTTTTGACTAGCAATTTGTGAAGAGTCTGTATGAGGGCCACGAGATAAATCAAATATCTTGGACATTTGCCATACAGTTACGGCAAAAAGTGCTATTACAATGATTATTAAAAATACAGTCATTTTTTTATTTCTTCTTTAAACAATCTTTTATTAATAATGAAAATGCTTACTCTCCTTAATAAACGGATTGCGTTTTGGTAGCAACGGAGCTTTTGTAAGTCCACTAAACACAATAAACACAAACAATCCTGCAAACATCAATAAAGCACTAATTTCAGGTATTCCTATAAACCATGACTCGCCAACTGTGGATGGCATTATCATTACAAAAATATCTAAATAATGGCCACAAAGAATAATGATTCCAGCCATAATTACAAACAAGTTAAGTCGCTTGTAATCACTATTCATAAGTAGCAATACCGGGAACACAAAGTTCATTACTACCATTCCGAAGAATGGTAAGTTATAGTCCTCTATTCTTGTTATAAAATAAGTCACCTCTTCCGGGATATTTGAATACCAAATCAACATAAATTGAGAGAACCAAAGATACGTCCAGAAGATACTGAAACCAAACATGAATTTAGCTAAATCATGAATATGAGAATCATTAACATATTCTAAATAACCTCTAGATTTTAGATATATAGTAACTAAAGCAATCATGGTAACTGCAGAAACAATCATACTTGAAAACACATACCATCCAAATAAAGTGCTAAACCAGTGCGGATCTATACTCATGATCCAATCCCAAGACATCATTGATTCTGAAATTAGGAAGAACACTAAGAATCCTGCAGCTAGTTTAAAGTTTGTTTTGTGTAATCTATCATCTGTAGCTTCATCCAACCTCAAAGAATTCCTTCTCATTAAATACCTAAAGATGTTCCATCCTGCGATATAGATAGCGGCTCTTATCAGTAAAAACGGCACATTTAAGTAAGCTGTTTTATTCTGAATAAGTTCATCGTGAGCTACAACTTCTGGATCCATCCAGATAAATAAGTGATTTAAATGCATACCAGATAAGGCCAGAAGAATAAACATAATAATACTTCCTGGTAATAAATATGCTGTAATTCCATCCATTACTCTAAACAAAACAGGAGACCAACCCGCCTGTGCTGCTTGTTGAATTGCATAAAATGCCATGGTTCCAAGAGCGATCATAAAAAAGAAGAAAGCAGCAATATACACAGCAGCCCAAGGCTTGTTTTGTAATTGATGCAATAAATGTTCGTAATGCTCATTATCGTGAGTTGCTTCCTCAGCATGAGCTTCTGCTCCTTCATTCTCTTCAGCAATAAGGTGGTCATCTTCTACATGTTCAGGATTAGCTAGATGAATATCGTTTTCTAAAACTGCAGCCTCTTCGGAATCTTGGTGAGAATCATCAGCCAACATTTCCTTTACATCTTCTATTGTATCTGGGGCAGCGATAAAGGAATAAACAAGGCCAATAGCTCCTACAATCATAAAAATGATTGCAGTTAATTTTAATCTACTTGATAGCGTGTACATATTAATATATCTAAGTGCAGTTATTTTTAGTTTGTACCTTCTTGGTCTAATTCCGTATTAGCATCAGCTCCTAAAATAGTCGTATCAGCATTTACGGCAGGAATTAGATTTTGCTTAACGGTAGCAGTATCACTTTCGAATTCTCTTTCAGGTTGCTCTAGAAGTTCACCTTTCAATTTCATTACATAGTGATCTATTTGCCATCGTTCTTCAATAGACGTTTGAGATGCATAAGAACCCATAGAGTTCAACCCGTAATACATTACGTGGTAGACACTACCTTCAGTAATTGCTCTTCCGGCATCATCGTAACTTGGTACTCCTAATATTTTCTCACGCTCTACTAAAATTCCTTTTCCGTTTCCTTGATCTCCGTGACACACGGCACAATAAATAGTGTACAATTGTTGTCCTGCAGCAAGATTCTCTTCAGAATAAGGAATTGGATTGGTTAATTGCGCTTTTGCCTTCTCGGAACCTTCATTAGAGTTCTCATAACCGTAAGGGCTCCATCCACGTGGAATAGTGCCATCTACCGGCAATTTAGCTTCCTGCCCATTGGCGAAAATATCGTACTCCCCATAAGCTTCATAAGAAACTGGCACATACATATCGGGGAAATATTGATAGTTTGGCTTATCCTTATTAAAACAAGAGGTAGTGGTAACTACCACTAAGAATAAAACTATTGATTTATGAAATAAACTTTTCATTCTTCTAATTAATTTTCAATTAATTTAATTTCAAGAGCTCCAGTGTTATATAAAAACTTAGAAAGTTCTTCTACATTATGGTTCGATACATCAATTTCCATTAAGAAATGATCGTCTGTAGTTCTTACATCTGGATTTTCAGCAGTTTTAAAAGGCCATAATTTACTTCTCATATAAAAAGTAATTACCATAAGGTGAGCAGCAAAAAACACTGTTAATTCAAATATAATTGGGACAAAAGCTGGCGAATTCTGTATAAAAGAAAAACTCGGTTTTCCGCCAATATCCTGTGGCCAGTCTTCTATCATCATATAATTCATCATAATAATTGCCACAGCAAATCCTATTAGTCCGTAGATAAAGGAAGCTATTGCCAAACGAGTTGACTCTAATCCCATTGCTTTGTCCAGACCGTGAACAGGAAATGGAGTATAAATCTCTGCGATGTTGTAACGGGCGTCACGAACTTGTTTTACTGCTTGTAGCAATAAATCATCATCGGTATAAATAGCGTGTATTACTTTTGATGCCATCTTAATTAGTTATTATTAAGTTTAATTGCCTGAGCAATCCAATCTTCTCTCATTGTTTCCGAAGGGAAATTCTCGATAAGCTCATTCAACAATTCAAAATCAATTGATTCCATTCTACTTACCTGAGCAAAAGTGTAAATTCCTACCTGGTGTAAACGTTGTTGTAACAATGGTCCAGCAGCTTTCAATTTAGTAAGATCGCTTGCAGTTTCAGTTGCAGGATCGTAAATCCCAATTCTAGAAAGCATCTGATCTAATTGATCTTTTTGAACTTCTGAAGTTGTTAGTGCATCTGCATTCACAGTTTCTTCATGCTGATTGTTATCTGAATCATCATTTACTTTATTGTGTAAGCCATGAGCTTTATTCGCTTTAGGTTCTGCCATGAATGCCGGGTTACGGTGATCTACATCATCCCCATGCTCTGCACGAAGTTGCTTATATTTCGCACCAGATGCTTTCAAGATCGTTTTTACCTCTGCCTGTGCAATCACTGGGAAAGAACGAGCATATAATAAGAACAACACAAAGAAGAATCCAATTGTACCAATAAATATCCCGATGTCTACAAATGTAGGTGAGAACATTGTCCAAGAAGATGGTAAATAATCACGGTGCAATGAAGTTACAATAATTACAAAACGTTCAAACCACATCCCGATGTTTACAACAATCGAGATGAAGAAAGAGAACATAATACTTCTTCTTAATTTAGGGAACCACATGAATTGTGGAGAGAAAACGTTACACGTCATCATCGCCCAGTAAGCCCACCAATAAGGCCCCGTTGCTCTGTTAAGGAATGCATACTGCTCGTATTCTACTCCAGAATACCAAGCAACAAATAGTTCGGTTATATAGGCACATCCCACGATAGAACCTGTAATCATAATTACAATGTTCATTAATTCTATATGCTGTATTGTAATATAATCTTCTAGATTAGACACTTTTCTCATAATGATCAAAAGTGTATTTACCATTGCAAATCCAGAGAATACCGCCCCAGCCACAAAGTATGGAGGGAAGATAGTGGTATGCCATCCAGGGATTACCGCAGTAGCAAAATCAAAAGATACAATGGTGTGTACAGAAAGTACTAAAGGAGTTGCTAAACCTGCAAGTACCAAAGAAACTTCCTCAAAACGTTGCCAATCCTTAGCACGTCCACTCCATCCAAAGGATAGTATTCCGTAGATGCGTTTATTAAAAGGAGTGATCGCTCTATCTCTAATCATCGCAAAATCTGGAAGTAAACCTGTCCACCAGAAAACTAGCGATACAGATAAATAAGTAGAAATTGCAAATACATCCCAAAGCAAAGGAGAGTTAAAGTTTACCCATAGAGAACCAAATTGGTTTGGTATAGGTAATACCCAGTATGCTAACCATGGGCGCCCCATGTGAATAATTGGGAATAACCCCGCCTGCATAACAGAGAAAATGGTCATAGCTTCCGCAGAACGGTTAATTGCCATTCTCCATTTTTGACGGAATAATAATAATACTGCAGAAATAAGGGTTCCTGCATGCCCAATTCCTACCCACCAAACAAAGTTGGTAATATCCCAAGCCCAACCCACGGTCTTGTTCAATCCCCAAGTTCCAATTCCAGTAGAAATGGTATAAATTATACAACCTACTCCCCAAAGAAAAGCGATAAGTGAGATAGAAAAAACTATCCACCAATGTTTATTCGCCCGGCCTTCAACTGGTGCAGCCACATCTACGGTTACATCGTGATAGGTCTTATCCCCGATAACTAAAGGCTTTCTAATAGGTGCTTCGTAATGAGACATATCCTTTTATAATTGATTCTTTACTAATATTAATTTTTAAGCTTCTGAAGTATTTCTAACCTTAGTTTGATACATCACATTTGGCTTAGTTCCCACAGATTCCAATAAGTGATACATTCTCTTATCTTCAACCTTGTTTACGATCTTCGCTGACTCATCATTCACATCTCCAAAGACCATAGCGCCTTTATCACATGCTGCAGAACAAGCTGTATGGAATTCACCATCTTCTATTACTCTTCCGTCACGTTTAGCATCAAGGATCGTTTTTTGTGTTTTTTGAATACACATAGAACATTTTTCCATAACCCCTCTAGAACGCACAGTAACATCTGGATTCAATACCATTCTACCAAGGTCATTATTCATATGGTAATCAAACTCATCGTTCTTAGTATAATCAAACCAGTTAAAACGACGCACTTTATAAGGACAGTTGTTAGCACAATATCTTGTACCTACACATCTGTTATATATCATTTGATTTTGACCCTGACGACCGTGTACAGTTGCAGCAACCGGGCATACAGTTTCACATGGTGCATGGTTACAATGTTGGCACATCACCGGCTGAAAAACCACTTGCGGGTTATCTGCTGGAGATTCCATTTCGGCTAACTGAGATAATGATTCTCCTAAACCAGAAATATCATCTTTCTTTTCAATATCTCCTGTAAAACTATCTTCAGAGGAATAATATCTATCTATACGCAACCAGTGCATATCTCTAGATTTTCTAATCTCTTCTTTTCCAACAACTGGTACGTTGTTTTCAGAATGACATGCAATTACACAGGCTCCACATCCAGTACAAGAATTAAGATCTATAGAAAGATTAAAATGATGCCCTATTGTCCTGTCAAAACTCTCCCAAATATCTACTTCTGGAGAAGTAACATCGGTTTCAATATGATTTAAGGAAACCTGCGGAGTCTTGTTATATGCATTTTTTTCTTTAGTATTGAAGATCTCCAAGGTAGTCTCCTTGATGATATCTCCTCTCCCCATAAGGGTGTTTTGTAACTGAACACATGCAAATTCATGAACTCCAGCAACTTTTTCAATATTTATATATTGTAGAGAACTAAAGTCTTTATATAATGGGTAGGCGTTAACACCTACTTGCATTTCTTCTTGAATTCCTTCTTTTTTACCATAACCTAAAGCAAGACCAACAGATCCTTTTGCTTGTCCAGGCTGAATAAGAACAGGAACCATTTTTACTTCTACACCATCCATAGTAATGTTAACATAGCTACCATCTAAGGCGCCATTGGCAACATTCTCATTGATAAGACCCAGTTCATCCGCATCTTCTCTGGACATTGTTAAGTAATTATCCCAAGATGCTCTGGTAAGAGGATCTGGCATTTCCTGCAGCCATGGGTTATTAGCTTGTTGTCCATCTCCCAAAGAGACTTTAGTATAAAGGCTTAACTGAAAACCTTTAGCTTCTGAAGCTGCACTTAGGTTACGAGCAGCAGTACTTGTATTGATTGTACCACCTACAAACTCTGAATCTGCAGTTGCACCTGAAGCAGGAGCAGTTCCTTCGAAAACACCATCATGCAAGGCAGTATTCCAGGCATCTGTTCCCAATGAGCTCCAAGTTTCCTTGATATACTCGTAATAAGATTTATCAGATCCGTTCCATTTCAATAAACAATCTTGGAACTGTCTAGTATCAAACAATGGTCTGATAGTAGGTTGCATCAAGCTGAAATTATTCTTTGTGAATTGAACATCTCCCCAGCTCTCCAAGTAATGAGGCGTAGCCGCGACGAACTTACATAATTTAGCAGTTTCATCTTCCTTCATAGAGAAAGCAACAGAAACTTCAATATCTTTTAATGCTTTTACAAATTCTTTAGAATTTGGTAAGCTATATACTGGATTCACCCCTGCTATAAAAATTGCTCCGATGCTTCCACTCTGCATATCTTCTACCAACTTAGCTACAGCAGTAGCATTTCCTTGACGGGTCATTTTAGGATTAGCAGTGTCCATCACCTGGCTACCTAAAGCCTCGTTGATCTCTAATACCAAAGCCTGAGCATCTGCCTCTGGAAGTCCAGAAACAACAACCCCTTTACTACCCGCTTTTCTTAATTGCGAAGCCGCTTTTACAACTGCATCGTCTATTTTACCCGGAAGATCACTACTTGAAGAACCTCCAGCAATATATCCGTATAATGCTGCTAAAACCGCTCGTTGTTGTGCTGGAGTAACAGGAATACGCTTATCTGCATTTGCTCCAGATAAAGACATATTAGACTCAAACTGAATATGACGGGACATTTTTCCGTTTTCAGGAATTCTTGTCTTTGCATAACCAGCATCATAACCACCACCTTGCCAATCTCCTAAGAAATCTGCACCAACAGATACAACAGTTCCAACTTTAGAAAAATCGTAATTTGGTAATGCTCTGGTTCCGTATTTAGATTGAAAAGCAGTTAAAACGCCGTCTTCAGAAACCGTATCGTACACAACGTGACGAACATTCCCGAATTTATCAGAAAATTCATTGATCAATTTTGAAGTAGAAGGACTAGCAAAAGTTTGAGTTAAAAGAACAACTTCTCCAGTCACCCCTTTTAACGCATCTCCAACTTGCTGGTCAAAATCTTCCCAAGACACATTCTGGCCATTAGCCATTGGTCTTTTTACTCTTTGATTGTCATATAATGAAAGTACCGAAGCATTCACTCTCGCGTTTGCACCAGACATTCCAGCAGACAATGTATTATTATCAATTTTAACTGGACGTCCTTCGCGAGTTTTCACCAATACGCTAGAAAAGTCAAAACCATCTGCAATTGTAGTTGCATAATAATTTGCTATTCCAGGTACAATTCTTTCTGGTTGCACTAAATAAGGAATGGATTTAATAACCGGACCTTCACATGCTGCTAGAGAAGCAGCTGCCGTACTAAAACCAACATATTTAAGGAAATCACGACGAGTTGTAGAAGAACTACTTAAAGAATCTTTATCACCTAAAAATTCATCGGTAGGGATTTCTTCTGCAAACTCTTTTTGTTGGATCGTCTCAACAATAGAGCTATTTTCATTTAGCTCTTCAACACTTTTCCAGTATTTTTTGTTTGATGACATATATATCTAGATATTACTTCTTAATTAATTACCCGATTGCTCAGGACTGACTTTTTATTAATAGTGGCATTTACCACATTCCAAACCACCTAACTGAGCAGCAGTCAATTCCTCTACTCCGTATTTTTTAGACAACTCTTCATGGATCTTTTCGTAATATTCATTACCAGCCATTTTCACGTTGGTTTCACGGTGACAGTTAATACACCATCCCATAGTTAACGGAGCATCTTGATAAACAATTTCCATTTCCTGAATGGGACCGTGACATTTCTGACATTCTATTCCCGCCACAGTAACATGCTGTGAGTGATTGAAATAAGCGAAATCTGGTAAGTTGTGAATTCTAATCCATTTAACTGGTTTAGTTTCTCCGGTATAGGCCTGATTTGCTGGATCCCATCCCGTTGCCTCGTATAATTTTTTGATCTCCTTATCGTAGAATTCTTTTGAATATTCTTCAGTAGCTGTAGATTCTGCAACTTCACCAATAGATTTATGACAATTCATACAAACATTTAAAGATGGAATTCCTGAATGTTTTGATGTTCTTGCTGAAGAATGACAATATTTACATTCTATCTGGTTGTCTCCTGCATGGATTCTATGCGAGTAATGAATTGGTTGGATTGGCTGATAACCTTGATCTATACCCACTTGCATAAAAAACCCATAAACCATATATCCACTAGCAAGCAATACGATTATTGCGGTAACTAATACTAAGAATTGATTTTCTACAAAAGACTTATACAAGGGCTTTCTTTTTTCCTTAACCGGAAGCACCACACCACTTACTGTAGCAAAATTTCTAAGTGTCTTGTTCACTAAAAACAACACAAGCAGAAGCATTACTAGAACAAATGCCAATATCATTAGAATTACATTATTCGAAACTCCACCACCCGAAGCGCCTCCATCTGTAGCACCACCACCTGCAAGCGCAGGAGGAGCAGTTGGCTTTGGCTGCTCTACGTATGCAAGAATATCTCCAATCTCTGCCTCTGTTAATAGAGGGAAAGCCGGCATTGCCGTTTTGTTGTATTCTTCATAAATAGCAACTGCCTGTGCATCTCCGGACGCAATCATTTCAGCTGAATTATAGATCCATGATTCTATCCAACTTCTAGAACGCCTGTCGGAAACTCCATTAAGAGCAGGCCCGATAGACTTAGAATAAGGCTTGTGACATGCAGCACATAATGAATTGAATAATGCTTTACCATTCGCCACATCTCCAGAACCGGGTTCTGCAGCAACAGCCTCTGTAGCCTGCTCATCTCCAGCCGAAGCCTGGTCTTCTTGAGCAAAGTTATAATTGGTAAATGAAAGCAGAAACACTACTGATAATAGTAGTAATCTGGATGTTGAATGGCGGAATTTCACCTTTTTCATATTGTAAGTTGAATTAACGTCTTATGTTTGGCACGATATTTTATAACTATAACTAATAAATAATTACTAAAAAAAATACATTTATCGCACCCCTAAATTCAGGCACAAAAGTAACACTTAAAGTCGATTTTAGAAATGTTGCATATATGTTAACACGTAATTTATATTAGTTCTAAATAATAAAATCACTCCCCAATCAGTTATTTAATTTTACTTTTACATCAAACCATTTTATAATGAGAATATTAAAAATAAAAGATTGTTTTTTTATAGGCCTTTTCCTCTTAGGAATCCAACAAATTGGAGTTGCACAAATAGGGAAAGTAAACATTCAACAGGACGCAAAAATCCCTAATTTACTAGAAATGAAGTCAGAAATGACCAAGGACGGAAAATTTGGCGATCGTTATAAAATCCAGCTTTACTATGGTGACAACAATTCAGCTAGTGAGGTGATCAAGGAATTCAGATCTCTTCATTCTGAATGGCCTTCACAAATAATTTACGAAACTCCTAACTATAAAGTATGGATAGGAAACTTCAGAAATCGTTTAGAAGCAGATCGTGCTCTTATGAAGGTAAAAGGAGATTTCCCTTCCGCATTTATTCCTAAACCACAACGAGATTAATAGTTCCCATCCAACCCATCATCCCTTCCCCAGTCCTTCCCAAAGGGAAGGGAGCTAATATTCTAATTATCATAACTTCCCAAGTTAGGAGTCTTCGTGGAAATGAGATTCTTAGATAGGACGACATCTCCGTATTTTGTCATTCCGACGAAAGGAGGAATCTAGTTTTAACTCATCCCATCCCCAGTCCTTCCCAAAGGGAAGGGAGCTAATATTTTAATTATCATAAC
The DNA here is from genome assembly GCF_000424645.1 of Gillisia sp. JM1. Taxonomy (NCBI): domain Bacteria; kingdom Pseudomonadati; phylum Bacteroidota; class Flavobacteriia; order Flavobacteriales; family Flavobacteriaceae; genus Gillisia; species Gillisia sp. JM1. The sequence goes on along the minus strand of NZ_KE384218.1, from coordinate 544,017 downwards.
TTCTCAAATTATTAGTATTCGTTGTGATGAGATTCTTAGATAGGACGACATTTCAGTATTTTGTCATTCCGACGAAAGGAGGAATCTAGTTACAACTCATCCCATCCCCCAGCCCTTCCCAAAGGGAAGGGAGCTAATATTCTAATTATCATAACTTCCCAAATCAGGAGTTTCAGGGGTGATGAGTTTCTTAGAGAGGACGACATGGTAGACAGTCACATAAAAGAGATTCTTCAATACACTGCTCTTCGTTCATAATGACACCTCGCTTTTCAAAGTCCTTCCTAAAGGGAAGGGAGCTAATATTCTAATTATCATAACTTCCCAAATTATGAGTATTCGTTGTGATGAGATTCTTAGATAGGACGACATTTCCGTGTTTTGTCATTCCGACGAAAGGAGGAATCTAGTTATTGTTAGTAGGCTATAATTTAACCTATCGTTATTTTAAAGTCCTTCCCTCTGGGGAGGATTTAGGAGCGGATAAAACAAAAAAAAGGCTGTCTGGATAAAATCCAAACAGCCTTTTTTATATTAATAAGAAATTACTTTTACTTCTTCATTTTCTTCTTTACAGCAATCTCTCTATATCCTTCAATTATATCGCCTTCTTGAATATCATTGTAGTTTTTGATCTGCATACCACAATCATATCCTTTGGCAACTTCTTTTACATCATCTTTAAATCTACGTAGGGCAATTAGATCACCTGTGTGAACAACAACTCCATCACGAATCAATCTAATACCTTCGTTTCTGTAGATCTTACCAGCTGTTACCATACAACCTGCAATGGTTCCAATTTTCGATATTTTGAATAACTCTCTTACCTCTGCAGTACCTGTGATCTCTTCTTTCATCTCTGGAGATAACATTCCCTCCATCGCATCTCGAAGATCGTTGATCGCATCATAGATAATAGAATATGTTCTGATATCGATTTCTTCCTTATCTGCAATTTGTCTTGCATTTCCTGCAGGACGAACATTAAATCCGATTATAACCGCATCTGAAGCCGAAGCTAACAACACATCACTTTCTGTAATTGGACCAACTCCTTTATGTATAATATTCACCTGAATCTCTTCAGTAGTTAATTTCTGGAAACTGTCTGTTAATGCTTCTACTGAACCATCCACATCACCTTTCAAGATAATATTGATCTCTTTAAATTCACCTAAAGCAATACGTCTTCCAATTTCATCCAACGTAATGTGACGTTGAGTACGAACAGATTGCTCTCTTTGCAGCTGAGTACGTTTTGCAGCGATATCTTTAGCTTCACGCTCATCCATCATCACTCTAAACTTATCACCTGCCTGTGGCGCTCCATCCAATCCTAAGATAGAAACCGGAGTAGAAGGTGTGGCTACCGCTACATCCTTACCACGTTCATCCTGCATTGCCTTGATCTTACCACTGTGGCGACCAGCCAATACATAATCTCCTAATTTTAAAGATCCATCTTGTACCAGAATTGTAGAAACATATCCTCTTCCTTTATCCAAGAATGCTTCTACCACAGTACCTTTTGCTGGTTTATCTGGATTAGCAGTTAATTCTAAGATCTCTGCTTCCAACAAGACTTTTTCAAGTAACTCTTTAACACCATCTCCTGTTTTAGCAGAAATATCATGAGATTGAATTTTTCCTCCCCAATCTTCTACCAGAAGATTCATTTGAGCTAATTGCTCTTTTATCTTTTCTGGATTCGCCGCTGGCAAATCAGATTTATTGATTGCAAAAACAATAGGAACTCCAGCTGCCTGAGCGTGAGAGATCGCTTCTTTTGTTTGAGGCATCACATCATCATCTGCTGCAATTACGATAATTGCAATATCTGTAACCTGTGCACCCCTAGCACGCATCGCGGTAAAGGCCTCGTGACCTGGAGTATCTAAAAATGCCATTTTTTGACCTCCACTTAATTCTACCCCGTATGCACCAATATGTTGTGTAATTCCACCGCTTTCGCCCGCAATTACATTTTCTTCACGTATATAATCCAATAAAGATGTCTTACCGTGATCTACGTGACCCATCACCGTAACGATTGGTGCTCTAGGTTTAAGATCTTCCAGCTTATCTTTTTCTTCTTCTGCTGCTTCTTCAATATCTGCGGAAACAAACTCAACTTCATAATCAAATTCACTAGCAACAATAGATAAGGTCTCAGCATCTAAACGCTGATTCATTGTTACCATCATTCCAAGAGACATACATGCAGAGATAATTTTTGTAACCGGCACATCCATCATCGTAGCAACTTCACTTACAGTAACAAACTCTGTTACTTTAAGGATTTTGCTATCTAACTCTTGTTGTGCAGCATCATCTTCTGTACGTTGACGGTGTTGATCACGCTTACCTCTTCTATATTTAGCTCCTTTTCCTTTGCTAGATTTCCCTTGAAGTTTTTCTAAGGTTTCCCTTACTTGCTTTTGTACTTCTTCTTCACTAGGTTCTTCCTTGACCATTGCAGGTCTTGCAGGTCTTTTTCCTCCAGGTCCTCCTCCAGCACGAGACTTGCTAAATGTTCCAGCAGGTGCTGCCGTAGTAGTTCCTGGCTTTACATCTTTGCTTATTCTACGACGACGCTTCTTATTCTTATCGTCTGTAGCTTTTTTATCGTCCTTCTTTTTAACTGGTTTCTTGAACTTAGAAAGATCAATTTTTTGTCCAGTAAAATTGGGACCGTTTAATTTCGTGTAGTTTGTTTTATGAGTTTCAGATTCAGGATCTTTCTCAGCTTCTCCTTCCGCACCATCTTTCGAAGGCCCAGCTTCACCGCCAATTTTTCCTGAGACAACTTTTTCCTCAGTCTTTTCAGTCTCAACTTTTGGAGCTTCCTCCTTCGGTGTTTCGGCTTTTGGTGTTTCAGCTTTTGGCGCTTCCACAACCTCTTTAGCCACTTCTTTTTCAGAAGGTTTAGCTTCAGCCTTAGGTGTTTCCACAACAGGCTTTTCAGCCTCAACAGCTTTAGGCTTCTCCGTCTCCTCTTTCACAGGAGCTTCTTTAGCTTTTTCAGCCTTTGGAGCTTCAACTTCAGGAGTTTTAGCTTCAGTCTTTTCAACTTCTGGCTTTTTCTCTTCAGCTTTCTTCTCTCCACCAGGTTTTTTATCCAAGTCGATTTTACCAACTTGTTTAGGCCCTTCTAATTTAGCTCTAGCACTTACAACCTCTTGCTTCTTAACTTCATCCTTCCGTTTGTCGTCAAGCTCCTTCTCACGAGCTAAACGCAATTCCTCCTTCTCCTTGCGCTTTTCTTCCCCAACTTCTTTGGACTGCACCTTTTTACTCTTATCTGTTTCAAATTGATCAGCTAAGACTTGGTAGATACCCTCAGAAATTTTGGTGGTAGGACGTGCCTCTATCTCGTGTCCTTTGGAATTTAAAAATTCCACAGCACGATCTAGCGAAATATTGAATTCACGTAGTACCTTGTTTAATCGCATTGTTTTTGCTTCAGCCATAAATTGCCTCTAATTTAACCTCTTATTTTATTATTCTCAATTTAAAAAAATTGATATTTATTCAAATTCCTTTCTTAAAACCTGGATCACTTGTAGCACAGTCTCTTCTTCAAGATCTGTTCTTCTAACCAGATCGTTAACATCTTGTTCCAAAATACTCTTAGCAGTATCTAAACCAATTTTCGCAAACTCTGCGATCACCCAGTCTTCTATCTCATCAGAGAATTCTGTAAGCTCAACATCTTCTTCTCCACCATCTCTAAACACATCAATCTCATAGCCAGTAAGCTGACCTGCAAGCCTGATATTGTGACCTCCACGACCAATCGCTTTAGAAACTTCTTCTGGTTTAAGGATAACTTCTGCACGTTTTGTCTCTTCATCTAATTTGATAGAAACAATTTTAGCAGGACTTAAAGCCCTTGTTATAAATAGTTGATCGTTACTTGTATAATTAATAACGTCTATATTCTCGTTACCCAATTCACGCACAATACTATGAATTCTTGAACCTTTCATCCCCACACATGCTCCAACAGGATCTATTCTATCATCGTAGGAATCTACAGCAACCTTCGCTTTTTCACCTGGAATACGAACCACTTTTTTAACTGTGATCAATCCATCAAAAACTTCAGGGATTTCCTGTTCGAATAATTTCTCTAGGAAAACCGGTGCAGTACGCGACATTATAATTTGTGGCTTACTACCTTTTAATTCTACACTTTCTATAATTCCACGAACGTTTTCTCCTTTTCTGAAAAAATCTGAAGGAATCTGACGGTCTTTTGGAAGTATGATCTCGTTTCCTTCATCATCCAACAATATTATTGCTCTATGACGAATATGGTGAACTTCTGCAGTATAAATCTCTCCTTCAAGTTCTTTAAACTGCTTATAAATATTTGTATTATCATGCTCATGGATCTTAGCGATCAAATTTTGACGCAATGCCAAAATAGATCTTCTTCCCAGATCCATCAATTTCACTTCTTCAGAAACATCTTCGCCAACTTCAAAATCCGGCTCTATTTTTCTTGCTTGCGCTAGAGAGATTTCCTGATTTGGATCTTCTACTTCTCCATCTGCCACCACAATACGGTTTCTCCAAATCTCTAAATCCCCTTTATCAGGATTTACAATGATATCAAAGTTATCATCTTCACCATATTTCTTCTTTAAAGCACTTCTGAAAACATCTTCCAAAATTGCCATTAAAGTTACTCGATCTATCAGCTTATCGTCTTTAAATTCCGAAAAAGACTCTATTAAAGCGATATTTTCCATATCAAATTATTATTAAAATGTTATCACAACTTTAGCTTCCAAAATGTCTTGAAACGCTATAGTAGCTTCTTTATCTACGGTCACTTTTCCTTTACCTACCGGCTTAGGCTCTCTTGCCTGCCACTCTATGCTTATTCCATCTTCTGAAACCTGCTGTAATTTCCCTTCAAATTTATTAGAATTTGTTTGGACAGCTAATGTTCTTCCAATATTTTTTTTATATTGTCTAGAGAATTTCAAAGGTTCAGTAGCACCCGCGGAAGCTACTTCCAATGAAAACTCTATTTCATCTTCATCTAACTCTCCTTCAACTTTTCTGCTCACAGCAACACAATCACTTACTGTAACCCCGTTATCCCCATCGATTATCACGGAAATGTGATTTTGATCGTTGATATTTAAGGCTATTAAAAATAAGGAATTATTTTCGTGAAAGGCTTCTTCCAATAAATTTTCTACTCTCTCCTGCAACATAATGCTTATAAAAAGAGGGGACTTTTCGTCCCCTCGCTGTATTTATTTTCGTTTCAACGCTGCAAATATAATAAAAATTATTGAAAAATTAAAACAGCTTTGTAAATGAAATTTTATTCGTAGTTTTAATAATACAATCATTTTTAAAGCTTTACCATGAAAAGAATTCTCGTTCCTACTGACTTTTCCGCTAAAGCGGAAAATGCGTTAAAAGTTGCTGCTGAATTAGCGAACCGTTTTAATGGTGAAATATTTCTTTTACACATGTTAGAATTACCGCTACAATTAGTAAATCCTTTAAGTGGCACCGGTAATCAAAACCTACCTGAGGCACTGTTTTTCATGAAATTAGCTAAAAAGAAATTCAGGGAATTAATAGACTCCCCTTTTTTGGAAGGAATTAAAGTTCATGATATTGTAGAATTTCATCAAGCATTTGATGGCATCATGGAAGTGAGCAAAGAACATAATTGTGATTTTATTGTTATGGGCTCCAATGGAGCAAGCGGACTTAAAGAAGTATTTATTGGATCTAATACCGAAAAAGTAGTTCGAAATTCCACCATTCCGGTGTTGGTAATTAAAAACGAACACGAAAAATTTGATATTAATAACTTTGTTTTTGCTACAGACTGCGATCTGGAACATAAACACACCTTTAATAAAGCCATCCAGTTTGCAAAAAAAATTAATGCGCACTTACACCTTGTATATATAAACACTGCTAATAATTTTAAAACTTCGATTGAGTCTTCGGAATGTTTAAAAGATTTCGTGAAAGGAGAAAATCTAGATGAGCTCTCTCTAAATGTATATAATGACGTTACTGTAGAAAAAGGCGTGCTTAATTTCGCGAAAAGCATCAATGCAGGATTAATTGGAATTAGCACTCACGGCAGAAAGGGATTAGCACATTTCTTTAATGGAAGCATTAGTGAAGATCTGGTAAATCATGCAAATAGACCAGTGGTTACTTTTAAGATCTAAAGAAAACTTTTTAGTGCTCCATTACGAATACACAACCAAAGAAAATTCCAAAAAGACTTAGTTTTATCTCTAGTTGCAGAAATGTTTTTTTGATTCATTTTTTTATTTGCAGTATTATTCTTTAAGATTAAATTAGCCAAACCAGAGAGGATTTTATTTTTTCTAACACCGTCCTTTCTAAGTACTTCTACCTTAAAATCATGATATTGCAAGCGGGTGTCACCCAATGCACTATCATCATTCCCGTAGAAATTAAAAAACATGGAAGATATCTTTCCTTCTACCTCCATATTTGCCACTGGTCTTAAAAATGAATTCATAGCATCTGCAGATATTCCTGCCAGGTTTCCAGAGAAATTGAATTTATCTTCAAGATCTCTAATATCAAATTCCATATTAAAATTAAAATTAGATTCTCCCATAAACTTTGAATTAGCATTTATGGTAGTAGCAGGAAAATTTTCTGCTTCCATATTTAAGTTGGTCAAATTTGCAATTGTCACATCCATTTCAGAAAACATCACTTTTCCAGGTGGTGTTCCTGCTACAGAAATTTCCTCATAAATGAGACTCGAATTGGAAATATGAATAGTATCAAATTTCAATTTAGTTTCCAGCTCTCTTAATTTCTTACTATAAAGAGGTTTTATTGAATTGTCATCTGGCAAAAGTTTATTTCTATAAATATGAAATTCAGCTTTTTCAAAAGAAGTTTTCACACTTTCCAACTGAAGCTTATCTCCATTAAAGCCCCATGCAAAATTTTTCATCTTCATATGAGGAATATTCAGCTTAAATCTATCCTTTTCAATTTTTTGCCTTTTATCAAATTCTATCTTGCTGTACTTCGGGATAATTCTTAGATCAGAAATAATGAGGCTGCCTTTCTCCAACTGTAGTTCTCTAACCTGAAGATCGTGTTCAGGATCTATAGAATAAAATAAGGAATCGCTGTTTATTGAAACCTCTCTAAAATTAAATGGAATTTTATTTTTAAGGCTAGCTTCAGTAATATGAAGATCATAGATGTCCATATTCTTTAAAGAAACATATAACTGCTTCTTTATAGTATCGTTTTCTGATATCTTTAGGTGACCGTCTTGAATTACTAAATGCCTGATTTTAATATCTTCTTTAAATTCCTTTTTAGAATTTTCCTTCTTCGGGTTTTTAAGAGTATCAGATTGAGTTATTAGAATTTCCGGTTTTTTAAATACAATTCTATCAAAGACAATTTTATTATTGGAGAAGTATTCTTTATAATCCAGGTCTATTACACTTAGCTCTTCCGAGCTTATTGTCGCACTACCAAGTTTCAATTTAGGACTAGAGACCACAGAACTACCACTAATAAAATCTACACTAATGTCCTTATATTCTACATTAGAATTAATTAACTCTTGTTCTATCCCTGCTTTAATTTTTTGTTTAAGCATTTTATTAGCAAAGAATACTAAGCCTAACAAAACAGCTAAACCAATGAAAGTATAAAGTAAAATCTTATATTTTTTCTCCATCATATAGGTACTTATAAAGCCAATTTACAAACCTGAGAAGTTTTCTTGATTTCCGTTAGGCTTATTTTAACTTATTATCCTTTAAGCTACTGAAAGCCTATAAGTTAAATTTAAGTCAAATTGTAATTATTCCATTTAAAGAACGACTTAAGGTATTATATTTGAACAATTAAATTTAGAATTTATAAACACTATTACTTCTCTTAAAAATGATATTTAAATTAGCAATAAAGATTGTGTTTTTAGCCATTGAAATATTTCTTGGCTTTTACAGTTTGGTTATGACAGATAGCTTAGGAATGAAATTTTTATTTTTCGCTTTTACTGCTTTTATTATGGCATTTGCTATTGCAAAATTTACAAATAAAATTTTACCTTCAGATACAGACTCTTTTCCAGATGACAACTTTGTTTCTGAAGAACATTTTGAAAAATAATAGTTACAATTAAATTATAGTCGAAGTTGTTGTTAAGATTGAAAGTGATTAGGACTATAATTTTGAAAATCCGATGAAATTAATTTCATCGGATTTTTTTACAAGTACTTATGAAGATTATTTGCATATCTGATACTCACAATAAGCATGAAGAATTAATACTTCCTGAAGGGGATTGTATTATTCATGCAGGAGACTTCACAGAAGCAGGCACAAAAAAAGAAACTACAAATTTTCTGGAATGGTTTTCTTCAACACCCTATAAGCATAAGATACTAATTGCCGGAAATCATGATTTTTACTTAGAAAAGAAATTTCATAAACTAGATCAAATAATTCCAGACAATATTCATTATTTACAGGATTCGGGTGTTAGGATAGAAAAAATCAACTTTTGGGGTTCGCCTTATATTCCAGACGATAGCAATTGGGCATTCAGCAAAAATAGAGGAAAGCAAATTTCTGAACATTGGGAAAAGATCCCTGTAGACACAAACATTCTAATTACCCATATCCCGCCCTTTGGTATTTTGGATGAATTGGACAATAAAATGATGATAGGCTGCAAGAATCTAAAAGATAGAATAAATAGCTTAAAAATCTCTCATCACATATTTGGGCATGTGCATAATGAGTATGGTAAAGTTAAAACTTTCAAAACCTTATTCGTTAATTCTTCTTCTGTAGACGAATCTTATAGGCATATAAACCCTCCGATCATGGTAATTTATCGTCAGCAATCAAATATGTCCGTTTAAGTACTTTAAAAGTTAATTTATTACTAATCCTCTAGATGTTAGGTTTTTATTAACATTGTGAACTGTAACTTTGGATCTCAGAATAACGCATTTATTAACATTAATGAACTTGAATATGCCAAAATTTACACCAGACGTAATCCTTGAAGATGTTAAAAATTTGATCTCATATAGTATCACCAATCAAGATGTAGATAACTCTAAATTTAAAAGCCTTCACAAAGCTATAATCAAAAGGTATTTTGATGCAAAGAAAGTTAAGATTAACTACCAAGAACAAACCGTAGACCTTCAATTACCTGTAGCAAAAGACAAATACACTCCTATTACTTTTGAGTGTTTAGATCTTGGGAGTTTTATTCAATCTTGTATAAAAACAGATGAAAACAGCCTGTATTTCTATCAGAATTTACTTACTCATTATAATATTGTAAGTGCAGCTTAGGAAAAAGATTAATTATATAATTTTAAAAAAGCCCCGACTGTTAAGTTGGGGCTTTTTGTTAATAGTATAAGTATGCATATCCGCTTTGCGTCCTAATGGATATTCTAAACTTAGAAACGCAAAAATTTTTGTTTCCCCCGACCCTAAAAGAAAGCAAAATTTTAGAATTATTCAAAATTTTGAGAATATGACCACTCTTTAGGGCTGGGGCAAAGACATATTCGGCTATGGGATATTAAAATTAACTTTTAGTACTGTTTGCGGATATACGTAGTATAAGTTTACTAATATTTTGTTTCGGGCTTCATTTGGAATCCCTGAAACAAAAAATATAAGTAATTTTGATCAAGTACTATTTTCAAAAATTTCATCTCCTATTTCCTATAGTTTGTTCTACCTTCAAACCAGCCTCTTTCAAAGTTTTGAAACCGATTCGGTTAAAAAACTATACCGTTCGCAATCAAGATCCAAAGCAAGGCGACACCTAGAATGCTTCCGCTAATTAGCAGAATCCAAAAATGGCTGATTAGACCGGGCTTTTCTTCTAAATTTTCATCAACACTGGCACTATTATTTATTTTAGCTCTTCTATTGTAATACAAAAAACTATCCTGTTGAATCACTTCCCTGCCTTCTTCAGAAATGGTATAAAGATCCTTATGCACCTTTATAAAACCCGCTTGTAAAAGATCCGTTAACACCTCTTCCTTCCAAGCTTCATATCGCTTGTTTTTCGAGATTCCTTTTTCATCCCGGATCTCATAGAGAACATTATCCATTTTGTTATAAGAAGAAAGAATCGAAGATTTGTAGGCAACTGCTGTCATATGTTTGAATGTTAGGGTTCGTACATTTTTCAATAAAATAAATTAACAAAACATTAAGATTAAAAACAAGTCTTAAAGTGTTAAAATTTCCGGTCTAGTGATATTTGTCTCTGAGGAAACAAGTTGACAAAAGCTAATCGGAAGTCTATAAAAGAATTTTAGGATTGAATCAGAATTCGTAATTTTGATAAAAAGGTCGTCGAAATGGATTTACAGTCAAGAAAAATAGAATTCATCCAAGAATTTTTAAAGCTACAAAGTGAGGAAGCTATTTCCCGGCTTGAAAAGTTACTTAAAAAAGAGAAAAAAAATGTTGTTGAAGAAGAATCCAAACCAATGACAAAAAAAGAATTAAATAAACGAATTGACCAATCTGAATCTGACTTTGAGAAAAATCGATTTAAAAAAACTTCAGAATTATTATCTAAATACCAATAATGAATTTAGAAATAATTTGGTCAGATTTTGCAGAGAAACAGCTCGACAATATCTTTAAATATTATAAAAAAAATGCTAGTAATAGAGTTGCAAAAGAAATGGTTCAAAGTTTAATTAATGAACCTAATAGATTAGAAAAAGATCCATTTATAGGACAAAAGGAAGAACTCCTCAAGGAAAGAAAAACTACATATAGATATTTGCTTTTCAAACATTACAAAATCATCTATTCAGTGGATGAAGAAAATGGATTTATCAAAATTGCAGATGTTTTCGCTACGCGACAAAAACCGACTGAAATAGAAAGATTCGAGTAACAGCAAGTTTCCAAAATCTGCCAGCATTAAAAATCAGTGAACACTGATATTTTAGACTTCTTGTAAAAATCAACCAAGCCAATAATTACGTTGCTTATCTAGAGGGGTCGAGAAATCACTCTTAAACTTGCCACGAATTAACGAATGCTATTCTATCTTTAAGTATAGTGAAATCTCGATTGTTAATGTAACTCGCTGCTCCATTGAGATCTCTGCTTCCGATCACTATAGTGATAAGATGACAATTAAATTCGTTAGTCATTTCGAAGGAGACTTTTTTCGACTGAGAAATCTGAATTAAAAATAAACCATTGCTTCTTTGAGAACCCTCAATCGCTCCTAATAATCACTCATGTCGGGTTGACAATCAAATTGAGGTCTCTCCTCCCGATTGCTATAGTGATAAGATGACAATTAAATTCGTTTGTCATCCTATGTTTGTAAATAGGATTTATTGAGTTGTTAAACTTTTATAATTTTATGGTTTAACAATAAAAGGAGAAAGAGCAAGGCAATTACTTGCCATTCAGGGCAGCGCGAAGAATCTCAAGGAAGCACTGAATACTATATAATAAAGATCCTTCCTGCGTCAGGATGACAAGATAGACACCTTATACTATTTAATTTTAAATTTTGCCTCGAATTCACGAATGCTTTTCTACAGAAATTTGGAAACCTAGTCTAGAACTGGAGATCCTGAAATTTCACTTTAACATTCCCCCAACTATTCCTCACTCTTAAAATTTGTAATTTTAGTTACACAAAAAAACAACTCATGAAAAGTAATTTTAGCGAAATAATAAAAGGAGAAATCCCAGTGTTGGTAGATTTCTACGCCGACTGGTGTGGTCCCTGCAAAGCATTGGCTCCAATATTAAAAGATGCGAAGTCTTCCCTTGGAGATAAAGTGAAGATCGTAAAAATAGATGTAGACAAAAATCAGGAACTTTCTTCCCAATATCAGGTAAGAGGTGTACCCACATTAATTCTATTTAAAGACGGGAAACTACTTTGGCGGCAGTCTGGAGTAGTACCAAAAGAGGAAATTGTGAGGATAATAGAAGAGCATTCTTAAATTAAAAGTGAAGTTAAGAGTCGAGAGTCGAGAGTCAAGAGTGAAGAGTCTTTTCAGAAAGCAAGGTTTTCTCTTACTTATTCAAGCTCCTAAAAATTTCAACTTATTTTTCACCAAATACATAAAACAAAAAAACCCGAACTAAAAAGGTCGGGTGTTCTATTGAAGTTGGCTTACTAGGGCTCCCCTCGACAAGCTCGGAGTCCCGATTGCTATCGGGATCTCGCCCAACAAAATTGAACACAAAAAAACCCGAACAAAAATGTTCGGGTTTTCTATTGAAGTTGGCCTACTAGGGCTCGAACCTAGACTCTTCTGTACCAAAAACAGACGTGTTGCCAGTTACACCATAGGCCAGTATTTCAATACGGGTGCAAATTTAAAACAAACTTTATTTTACACAAACATTTTTCATCTTTTTTATAATTTATTTTTCGATTTTGTTTTTCTACACTCCATAAAAAATATTTGCTTTTAAGTCCCGTTATAAATGCATTCTTGTAATTATTCTTAAATTCGCCTCATCATACTCAATATGCGCATAATATGACAGACTTTAACTTTGGTAAATGGAACAAAATACTTGGATGGCTGGTATTTGTAATTTCTCTTACTACGTATTGGTTAACCGTTGAACCCACGGCAAGCTTTTGGGACGCCGGGGAATATATAGCTACTGCAGCAAACCTGGAAGTAGGACACCCTCCGGGAGCACCCCTTTACCAAATGATGGGTGCGTTTTTCGCCACTTTCGCGCCAGAAGCTGGTCAGATTGCCCTTTTAGTAAATATGATGTCCGGCTTAGCTAGTGCATTCACAATTCTTTTCATGTTTTGGTCTATTGTACTTTTACTTCAAAAAGTTACCGGGCCGGTAGTAAGCTTAAGCGATAGCAAAAAAATAGCCATTTTAGGGAGTGCCCTAGTTGGTTCTTTAGCTTTCGCTTTTACAGATAGTTTCTGGTTTAATGCTGGTGAGGCCGAAGTATACGCAATGGCAGCTTGTATCATGTCTATTTTATTTTACCTAGGCTTGCTATGGGAACGAGACATGTTTGAGCCACGGGGAAACAGATGGGTAATTTTAATCTCTTTTGTAGTAGGACTTTCCTTTGGGGTCCATTTTATGGGTCTTCTTACCATCCCAGCAATCGGGTTTTTATATTATTTCAAGAACTATAAGAAAATTACCATTAAGAATTTCATTATTGCCAATCTCGCAGTAGTGGCTGTTTTAATGTTTATTTTTAAACTATTATTACCTTACACGCTCACCTTCTTTGCTACCTCTGAAGTTTTCTTTACCAATTCTATCGGGCTCCCTTTTAACTCAGGAACTATTATAGCACTTTTAGCTATTGTTGCCGTTTTTTATTTCGGAATTCAATATACCCGTAAGAAAAGTTATTTTCAACTTAACACATTGCTTCTTTCTATTCTTTTTATTCTGATTGGTTTTTCGAGCTGGACTATGCTCCCAATTAGAGCGAATGCGAATACAGTGATCAATGAGAACAGCCCAGATAACGCCCGCGAATTATTGGCCTATTATAACAGGGAACAATATGGGGAAACCCACTTATTCTATGGTCCTCAATTCTCTGAAATGTACAGCGGACTGGATCCTGATAATCCTTATTTAGATGATGCACCTAACTACGAAAAAGATAGAGAACTTGGTGAATACGTTATTGTAAACGATTATAAAAACGCAAGGCAGAACTTAGACGATAGCCATAAAACTGTGCTCCCAAGAATGTGGAGTTCGCAGCATGCTGCTAATTATATGCAGTTCACTGGGCCACTTGATTTTACTGTAAAAGAAGAATATCAGAGTGAAGACCAATTGCTAACTGCGATTGCTGAATTTAGAAAAAATGTTGCTTTAGGAAGAGTGGACAATGAAGATTATCACCAATTCCTGATGCAGTTTAGCGAATACCTCAACATTGATAAGCCTTCTTTTGGGTCTAACCTTGGCTACTTATTCGAATATCAATTTGGTTATATGTACTGGCGTTATTTCATGTGGAATTTTACAGGAAGACAAAACGATATCCAAGGCGAATATTCTGACACTAATGGAAATTGGTTAAGCGGAATAGATTTTATAGATGAAATGAGATTAGGATCGCAAGACAATCTCACTTCAGACATGAAGAATAATAAGGCGAGAAACACCTATTACTTCCTGCCCTTTATATTAGGACTTATCGGTCTTTTCTTTCATTTTAAAAAAGACAAAAAAGGCTTTTGGGTACTTATGGTGTTTTTCCTATTTACAGGGATCGCCCTAAAGATTTATTTAAATGAACGCCCCTTTGAGCCGAGAGAACGAGATTACGCCTTAGTAGGCTCTTTTTATGTGTTTGCCATCTGGATAGGATTTGGGGTCTATGCGATCTTTGATTCGATTAGGAAATACTTAAAACCATCTTTTGCTGCTCCAATAGCAATTGCTGCCTGCCTTTTAGCGGTGCCAACAGTTTTAGCATCTCAGAATTGGGATGATCATGATAGATCCGACAGGTATTCTGCACTAGCTATGGCAAAAATGTATCTGGATTCTGTAGATGAAAATGCTATTTTATTCACTATTGGAGATAACGACACCTTTGCACTTTGGTATGCCCAGCAAATTGAAGGATACAGGAAAGATGTCCGCATCATTAATACCAGCCTTTTTGCTACAGACTGGTATATCTCTCAAATGAAACGAAAAGCCTGGGAAAGTGATCCTATACCGTCTCAATTAGAATACAAGCAATACCGTGCGGGCACAAACGAATTTGTGATTTATCAGCAGGTTACTAAAGACACCATGGCTATCCAGAATTGGATGAATTGGATTGCCAGTGACAATCCAGGAACTCGAGGAGAGCTTCAAAGCGGCCAAATGGTAAATACGTTCCCTACCAAAAACATTCGTATACCCGTAAATAAAAATGTGGTTCTTAAAAATGGAGTAGTAGCCCAAAAAGATGCAGATCTCATTGTAGATAATATCTTTATAGAGCTTAATGGAAATGTGATCTATAAGAACAGGTTATTAATGCTGGATATTATTGCAAATAATAATTGGGAACGTCCAATCTACTTCACAGGTGGTAGCTATGGTGACGACGATTATTTATGGATGAAGGATTATCTTCAGTTGGACGGAGTCGCTTATAAACTGGTTCCTATTCAGACTCCTTTAAATCCTAGAAACACTTATAATATGGGTCGGGTAGATTCAGACAAAATGTATAAGATCGCGAAAAACTGGGATTGGGGAAATATGGAAAGTACAGATATTTACCATGATCCAGAAACCAGAAAGAATTCTATTACCTATAGAAGTAATTTAGGAAGATTAGTCGAGCAGCTTTTAATTGAAAATGATACCGCCAGAGCAAAAGAAATAATTGATCTAGCAATGGAGAAAATGCCAGTTGATTATTATGGCTATTATACGCTTCTAGAACCGTATATAAGTGGATATTTTGAAGTAGGAGAGCCTGAAAAAGCAAAAGAACTCTGGACTAAAATTGCTGTTAAATACCAAGAGAATCTAAAATATTATAGCGGTTGGGATGAAGAACGACAGTATGACTTTGCTGATAATATCATTACGGATATGGAGAGATACAGATCTCTGATAGATCTATTGTTTAGAAATGGAGAGCAGGAATTCGCAAGGAAGAAAGCTGAAGAATTCAATAATTATTTAAAACTGTTTCCAAGGTTCTATGATGAAAGTGAAGAAGAAAGTGCAGCCCCAGCAATGCCAACAGATTCTGCTATAGAAAGCGAATTTCAAACAGAACAAAGTTTACAAGATCTAGATACCACAATAGAATAATTGCAAAAAAGCAATGGCCTATTTTAATAATATTTCCAGACTAGGGAGGCTTTTATATCCCTCCCTAGTCTGGAATATGCAACGGGACACAAAAACCCTCTATCTCACTTTTGATGATGGGCCACATCCGGAGATCACTTCTTGGGCACTAAATGTCTTAAATGATTATAAAGCAAAAGCCACATTTTTCTGTGTAGGAGAGAATATTTTGAAATTTCCTGAGGTATTCCAGCAACTAATTTCTGAAGGGCATTCGTTCGGAAACCATACTCATAATCACATTAAAGGATGGAAAACATCAACTTCAAATTATCTTGAAAATACACTAAAAGCTGAAGCTGTTATTTCGAAGTATTCAGAAAACAACTATGATCAAAAGCTTTTTAGGCCTCCTTACGGGAAGATAAAACCTTCGCAAGTAAAACGATTGCAACAGCTTGATTATAAAATTGTAATGTGGGATGCCTTAAGCGCAGATTTCGATGCAACTATATCTGCGGAAGAATGTTACGATAATATTATTGAAAATAGTAAAGCGGGAAGTATTGTTGTTTTTCATGATAGCGAAAAAGCTTCTGAGAAATTGAAATTAGTATTACCAAGAGTGCTGGAGTATTATTCAAAAAAAGGTTTCAAGTTTAAAGGGCTTTAAACATATTCTTTCAAAAGGCCAATCAGCGTATTTGCATCTTGCTCGCCATTTTGTCTCCATTTCATTTCTCCGCTTTTATAGATCATAAGTGTAGGAAGTCCTTTTACTCTAAGCGCTTCGGCTAATTGAGGGTTCTTATCTACATCTATTTTAATTATCTTTGCCTTATCTCCCAAAGCTGCAGCAACATCCCGAAGTACAGGGTGCATGGATGTTGAAGCTTCATTCCATTCGGTATAAAAATCCAATAAAACCGGAATGTTTAAATCTATTAATTCACCGAATTTTGACATAAAATTAAAAGCTAAATTTAAATTAGATCTTACTACCTATTTTAATACTAAGCTCAAATATAGTAATTTCTTTGAATTATGCAGGTTTTGAGCCTTTTCGTAGTTCTATAACGGAAATCTCAGGCCAGATTCCTACCCTTCCCGGGTAAGCCAAATATCCAAAGCCACGGTTAACGTTAATATAACGTCCAAACTCCTCATAGATCCCTGCCCAATTCTCGTATCTGTATTGCACCGGACTCCATTTAAACCAACCCGGAATTTCAATACCAAATTGCATCCCATGGGTATGCCCACTTAAGGTTAAATGATAATTATTCCCATCGGTTTTTATCTTTTCCTGCCAGTATGAAGGATCATGGCTCATTAAGACTTTAAACTCCTTTGGAGACAATCCTTTTCCTGCAAGATCCAGATCACCCATTTTTTTAAATCCGCCGGCTCCCCAGTTCTCTACTCCAACTAGAGCAATACGCTCTCCGTTTCTTTCAAGGAATCGATATTCGTTAAGCAAAAGGTCCCAGCCCAAATTGGAATGTACCTTTTTTAAGTCTTCTACATTGTTTAATCTTGCCTGGTCACTTTCCCATTCTACATAATCGCCGTAATCATGATTTCCAAGTACAGAAAACACTCCATCTTTTGCGCTGAGTTTAGAAAACGTCTCCATCCACGGATCCATTTCTGTCGCCTTATTATTTACCAGATCTCCGGTAAATAAAATTGTGTCACCTTTTTGCTCATTAACAAGGTCTACAGCATATTCTATTTTTTCTTTATTATCGAAACTACCACTATGGATATCACTAATTTGTGTTATTCTATACCCATCGAAGGCATCAGGTAAATCTTCAAAATATAAGGTATAATTGAGCACTTTATAATTATATTTTCCTTTGTACATTCCGTAGAGCAAGGAAGCAAAAGGAATTACAGCGATCCCTAAAGCGATCTGACTCAAAAAAGTTCTTCTGGAAGGCATTTCAAAAGAAGCTTTTGTAGAAAATAATCTACCGTAGATGGCCACCAAAAAACGAACGATATCTTCACCAAACATAAATACGCTTAGAAGAATTTTACTCACCATAAAAGCAAGTACAAATCCCATGGCATAGCCTCTCCCATTTCCAAAACCTCCACTGGGGTTTGGTTGTGCAAATTGATAGATAAAATTCCCTAAAACTAATAAGGAAATAATTATATAAGAGATATGGATCCAATTATGTTTGGTAAGCGTTTTAACCGCTTGAAAAGCATAAATATCAACTAATATGTAGAAACAGATAAATAGGAACCAACGCATGGGGTATTCAATTTTTTTTGCAAAGATACTTTTAATCACTGCTTTAAGTTTTGCTTTTATAGATAAATTAACGCCAAAACCAGGTTTCAGCGCTCAAAATCATTTACAGAAATTATACAAACAAAAGAGCAGGTCCAAAATGAACCTGCTCTTTAAAAAATAATCCAAACTAAAACACTCACTCAACATTACTGCGCAGTCCAACCTCCATCTAATGTGTAGGCAGAACCGGTTATTGATGATGCATTATCCATAGCTAGAAATACGGCTAATTCAGCTATTTTATCCTCAGGAATAAATTCTTTTACTGCTTGCTTTTTTAGCATAATATTTTTTACAACCTCATCTTCAGATAAATGATGAGCTTTCGCCTGATCTTTAATTTGCCCTTCTACTAAAGGTGTTTTTACATATCCCGGGCAGATAGCGTTACAAGTAATATTATCTCCTGCTCCTTCTAAAGCCAGAACCTTCGTCAAACCTATTACTCCGTGTTTTGCAGAAACATAAGCAGCCTTAAACTCTGAAGCCCTTAACCCATGAACAGAAGAGATATTAATGATCCTTCCAAACTTATTTTGCTTCATAGATTTCCACACGGCCTGCGAAGCAATAAATACCGAGCTTAAATTGATTGCAATGATGGCGTTCCACTTTTCCAAAGGAAAATCGGCTACTGGAGATACATATTGAATTCCAGCATTATTTATTAAAACCTCTATACTTCCGAATTTAGAAATAGCGGTCTCCACCAATTGCTTTATCGCTTCGGGTTCCAACAAGTTCGCATTGGAAAAAGCCGTTTTTATATTGTTTTCTTTTCCAACTTTTAGAGAGATCTCCTCGCCATTCTTCTCTAAACCATGAAACATTATATTATAACCTTTACCTGCAAAGGTTTTAGCTATAGCCAGTCCAATTCCACTAGTACTACCTGTAATTAGCGCTGTCTTTTTCATGAGTTCATGAAGTTTAATATTACTTTATTGAATTCTTTTGGTTGATCCATAGTGACCCCATGTCTGGAATTTTTAATGATTTCCAACTTGGCATTCTTCATTTTTTCAACATATTTTACCTTTGAATCTATTGGCGTATAATCGTATTCTGAAGCGACCACTAAACTCGGAGTTGTGATTTTTTCGATTTCATCTCCTAATCCCCATTCCATTAAAGTTATAAAAGAATTGAAATAGGGTTTCAGCTCATTTTTGCTCGCCCTATTATAAAAGATCTGTTGAAGTTCTCTTTGATCAGCATCTGGAAACATTCCTTCAGAAACTTTCTTAGCCATTGCCTGCATTCCTTCAGATTTTAAAAGATTTGTCCTTTCTTCAATCATTTGCTCTCCAAACTCACCTAGATTATTAAAATCTGGTGCTGTATTTACTATCACTATTTTATGAAATAATGATGGATATTTTACAGCCATATCGAATGCAATTGCACCTCCCATTGAAAAACCAACCACTGTGCATTTTTCAATATTCAGAGTTTGTAAAAGCAATTTCATGTCCTCCCCACAATGGGAGATTCCATATTCTTTTTCCGATACAGGTTTAGTAGAATTTCCATGCCCTCTAAGATCTGGAGCAATCACCCTGAAAGCTTCCGAGAAAGCCTTCTTTTGGAAATCCCAATCTGCCTTAGTGGAACCCAAACCATGGAGAAGAAGCATTACATCCCCTTCTCCTTGATCTAGATATTCTATACTAATACCGTTTGATAAAGTTTTTTTATTGATCATTTTTACCGCTTTATTCTTACTTACGCAAAACTCCAATTGGTAAATGATATTTTAACTCTATCTGAAACAATCTCCCTATCGTTGGAGATGCCACAAATTCTCTAACTTCTGAATCAAAAAGATTAGTAATGGTTGCACCCACGGCTAGATCCTTCGTAATATGGTAGCCTACGTTTAAATCTATATTTACAAAATCCCCTAACGGACCATAGTTCCAGGTTCTTCCATTTCTTGCATTTTCAAAGATGTCATTTGTACCATCCCCGTTAAGATCCTGCGTTTCCGCGGCGATATTTATTCCGGAGAAAAAGTCATACTGCTCAACATATCTACCGTATACAGAGCCGTAAAACTTATCTGAAGAATAATAATACCCTAATCCCATTTTGTTTTTAGGAGTATTTATAGGTAGATCGGTCTTAGTAACCACTCCATCTTTATTTGCATCGTTTGCAAGGTCATTTTCATCTAGATCAAAATCGAAGTAAGAATAGTTAAATGACACTCTATGCTTATCATTGAAATAGTAATTCAATCCAAGATCTGCTCCATATGTATCTACAGATCCAAAATTTAAGTACGTCAATACAAAAGCTCCGGTAGAACCTGGGATCAATTCTCCAATTGGAGTATCTCCTCTTGTGGCAACAGGTGAAGTAGCAGAAATATTGATAAGCGGACTTAAGAAATCTTCAGATTGATTGTAATAAGCATTTACATCTAAGAGTAATTTATCTCCTGCGATCTTACCTTTATAACCAATTTCATAAGAATTAATGGTCTCTACTTTTAAAGGAGCTACTACTGTTCCATTTTCTAATGTAAATCCTTCACCATTTCCAAGAACAAGACCTCCAAAAAGGTTTCCGCTCAAGTTTAAAATTGAAGGAGCTGCAATTCCTTTTCCATAAGTTGCTCTAAAACTTCCAAAGTCATAGTTCTTAACGATTGCTGCTTTTGGAATGAAGTTCCCTCCATATAATTCGTGATCGTCATATCTACCTACAAATAATAAGTCTATATCTGCATCTTCAAAAGTGTATTCCAGTTGACCGTATATTCCAGTTTGATTTATAACTATCGCCCCATCCGCATCTAGTAAATAGGTGTTCTTAGAATCGGCATTATCTTGTTGATACTGCGCTCCTAAAACATATGAAAAAGCACCAAGATTATTATTGTATTGAGCCTCTGCATTAAATCTTCTGGAAGCATCTTTAAAAACACTACCTCTTGGTAAACTTATTCCGCCATTTGGAGCTCCATCTATTGGAAAAAACTGCTCCGTAAATGAACGTTGTAAGGCTTCTTGTTCAGAAAAACCGTTATTGATAAAAGATACATAGTTCTGAGTTCTTTGGTTTATAGCATACGTATCTTCTGTCTTACTCCAGGTATGGTATAAATTGGCATAAAAATGAGGAGACACCAATTTTGCCTGAATATAATCTATAGACCAATCCTTAATTTGGTTTCTACCAGCATTGGTAACTCCCAAATTACTATTGTTACTATGTCCATAAGAAGTAATAATGTCTGTATTGTCGGAAAGACCATAATATGCAGCTGCTCCATATTTCGTGGTTTCAAATTTTCTGTCTAATTCTAATTCTGGGTATGCCGTAGTTCCTACATATACAGAATCTACATAATCAAATTCCTCACCTTGTGTTTGTTCTCCCCATACCTTAAATGCAAACTTATCTCCCACTTTCATTGCGTGGCGTAAACGAGCACTAAATACATCTTGATTTCCAGCAGCAATTGCTATATCTGTTCCTTCAGAAGTTCTAGGATCTTTTGTTAACGTGGCTACCAATCCATTATGAGCATTTGGTCCATATAATGCTGCATTGGGACCAAGAATGATCTCTACTCTTTCAATATCATCTTTTGTTATCGTTGTAAAAGAACCGAAAGGCAAACCAGTAGCTACAAGTGTGGAAATCCTGGCATCTTCTACTTGTAAATTCTTAGAGTTAAAGGCAGAGTTAAATCCACGAATATTGATTCCTGTACCCTGTACCCCGCTTCTAACAAAGTCTACCCCTTTTTGTCTTGAAGCTAACTCCCCGATATTCCCGGCATATTTGGAAATTTCTTCTGACCCTATTATAGCAATAGTTGCGGGAGCTCTTGTTACTTTCTGTGGTCTTCTGTTGGCAGAAAGTACTACCTCATCCATTATGGAAGAAGATTGATTCAAACTGAAGTTAAGGTTTATGTTTGCACCTTCCGTCACAATGACATCTTGTGAAGCATTTTCATATCCAATATAGAATACATCTATTACATAAGCCTCCGGCTGTAAATTCTTTAAACTGTAATTTCCATTTTCATCGGTTGTAACCCCTGTATTGGTTCCGCGTATCACAATATTAGTTCCTGTAAGCGGTTCTTGTGTTGTGGCATCTACTACAGTTCCGCTAATACTGCCCGTCTGAGCAAATGAAGTAATGCTGAAAAAAATGCTTAAAAGCATCAATATTTTAATCTTCATAAGTTGTTTGTTTAATTATTTTAAGACCAAATTAACAAGTACAACAGGTTTTGGATCTTTCAAATTGTTTTAGATAAGTGCGACCAAAAAGAAAGTATTATTAAAAACGTAGATAAAATCAATTATTTATGAGCTTATGAGCTGTTTCTCAAGGTGCGACTTAATTTTAGAAAATACTTCTGGAAGGCTAGAAGACAGCCTGTTAACAAAGGCAAAAAGATCCTTTTTCCCTTTATCGGTAAGCTTAAAACTTGAAGTTGTGTTTAAAAGATCTTCCAGTAATTTTTCTTCGGAAATAGATCCATTCATATACATTGCAAGAAAATAATACCAATGAATTTTGGGGATGAAATCCTCTTTGTTCATCACTTCCAATTCTCTTTCTAACAACTCGTATTTTTTAACCATTTTAACTACTTCCACATGTTTTTCTGTGGCGGTTAGAAGCATTAAATAATTGGAAAAGAAATGTCTCCACCGGTGCTCAAAGACATGTTGTTTATTATCAAAAAGGAAATTTTCAGCAAAGTTTTCTGCGATTTTTAAACGCTTGTTTCTAACCAGCGTTCTAATGTAATGAGTTGCAAAACCTAATCTTTGATGATTATTATTGGACTTTTTAAACAGGGCGTAATTCTCCGTGAGTAAATTTAATGCTTGTTTATTCTTCTCTCGCTTCAATAGAATAGCGATCAGGTTATTCAAATAAAATAACTTATCACTATTTTCCTGTTTTACAGAAAGATGAGCATAATATTCTGCTTTTTCAGCATCATCTAAATTCGAGTGCAGGATAACCCTATTTGCATAATAGTTAAAAAGCACCCTTTTAGAGTACATCTTACCATCGCTGAAGCATTCATCTATATAATCAAATACCAGCATCGCTTTCTGGTATTCTTTATAATTAAAGTAAAGGAACACCAGCCTTATAAAGGCATTGTATTTGTTTTTTCCATCCAGCTGCTCACTATATAAATAAGAAAGCAATTGTTGCTCCCAGTGAATAGTATTTAAAGTGCCGCTCGTATATTCCAGTGTAAGGTCTTTGGTTGCGAAAAAGAGCTGTTCTTTTACCTTTATGGATTCTTCATAAAACTTCTTGTTTTCCTGAAGAAAACTCTCGGTAAACTTGCAGTCCTGATATCTAAAACGAATTAATAAATAGTCCTGAAACTCTTTTAAGAGCTCGTAAAATTTCTGAAAATAAAAAGAAGTGTTATTATAGGTCGAAATATGACTCAGGAGTTCTTGTTCTTCCTTAGGAGTAATGGTATCGGTGATTATCTGTTTTTCGATAAAAGATAAATATTCCAAATGCGCATCTACATCTACGGTGCCTAGCTTAGTGTTGATCCATTTTTTGATGTATGCATATTTCCTTTTATCAATATCTTCATCAAAACTTTCAATGGTGTCAAATCTTTCAGCATTAATGCATACTTTTTTAAGGATAGACTCCTTTTCCTCATCCCGAATCCTATTCTCTTTTAAAAGAAAAGATGCCTCATGAGGAAGAATTCCTTCAGCAAAATCATTAAATATCTTTAGTTTAGATTTCATTACTGATTCATAAAATCTTCAATTTCACGATTTACTGCATCGGCTTTTTCAAAATTCACAAAATGTCCAGCTTTTTCAATTATTTTCACCTCCAACTGGGGTAATTGTTCTTTTGCAGTTTTACTTAAAAACAGTAAATCTTGAGTCGGGTGAAAATATCTATTCGGGATCAAAGCATCCTCCTTGCCAAATATCATAAGTACAGGAATTTTGATTTTATTTAGATCTTCCAAAACAGGCTCATCTAACATGGCTGCGATATTATTCACTATAATTATAGAGTGCTCTTTAAAATCACTGGCTTCTTTCATTGCTATCCTGTCCTTCACCATAAACTCAGCATCTGCAGGAAATTCATAGAAATTCATTTTAAAGTTATTCCTTATTTGTTCTTCCGTAGCATTCTGAACCATTTCTGCGGTATAAGAAACTTTTAAAATACCTGCTTCCTGTGAAGTAAAAGTTTCAATTCCTGCAGGAGCAATAAGGATGAGTTTTTCAAAATTTTCGGGATGCTTTAAAACTGTATGCATGGCAACTTGCCCTCCCATAGAATGCCCAATCAGGCTAACATTTTTCAGCTCCTTTTGCTGAATGAATTCATTAATAAAACAAGCATAATTTGCCATTGAATAATGCTTAGTGTTTTTGCTAGATTTCCCATAGCCTGGAAGATCTAATACTATCGTGGTATAATCTGCCTTAAGAGTAGCTATGTTTTTACTCCAGGCCTGCATATTACTGGAAAGTCCGTGAACAAATAACAACACTTTATCTCCAGCCCCTTCTTCCCGGTAGGCAATTTCTTCTGAATTTATTTGGATCTTCTTCACGGCAGTATCATAATTTAGGGTCTCACTGATGGTAGTTTGTGCGGGGATGCTTAAGCTGAATACGAACAGGAAACTAAACAACATTTTTTTTATCATGATCTAGAATTTTATATAGTGCTTTGAGTTTTTCTCTATCTATTTTTCCAATGCCAGATTTGGGTAAAGAATCGAGACAAATAATATCTTTTGGTACTTTGTAAGCAGCGAGGAACATTTTTAAATGCTTTAAAATATCGGTTACATCAAGGTTTTCATTTTTTAATACTATAAAAGCAACACCTATCTCGCCCCAATTTTCATTTTCAATTCCCACAACTGCTGCTTCTCTTACAAGATCATACTTATATAAAATATGTTCGATCTCGGATGGATGAATATTCTCTCCTCCAGAAATATAAAGCTGATTTTTCCGCCCCAGAATATAAATAAATCCATCTTCGTCATATTTCGCCATATCACCGGTATACAACCATTCTTCCCTTATTTTATTAAGCGAATAACCAGAATTGTTCCAATAACCGGGAGTTACTATATTTCCACGCAAACAGATCTCCCCTGGTTCTTGGATTGCGACTTCTTCATTTTCTGAATTAACTATTTTTATATCCACATAAAAATTGGGCTTGCCTATAGAGCCTTTTTTCCAAAGTGAATCATGATAATGAAGCGAGGTAATGCAAGGGCCAGCTTCGGTTAATCCGTAACCTTGGCTTAGTAAAATCCCTTTTTCTGCCCATGCTTCAATAAGTGGAATGGAGAGTGGCTCCCCTCCCACCACGATGTACTTTAGCTTATTCGGGGTGAAATCTGAAAAAGCTTTATTTTTAGCCATCATTCTAAGCATAGTAGGAACAGCCAGAAACAAAGAAATAGGTTCGCTCTTCAGGTAACTTAATACCTTTTTCGGCTTAAACCTTTTTAGAAAATCAACTCTTGCGCCACGATGTAGCATAGGCAGCAGTAGAACATTCCAACCGGAGGTATGGAATGGTGGCAATACATTTATAGTGTGATCTAAGGAAGTTTACTCCAATTGCATGGAGGTGTTAAGACTGTTCCAGAACATCATCCGGTTAGTATATATTACCCCTTTAGGTTTCCCTGTAGTTCCCGAAGTATAAAAAATAAATATAGGCTGATCCACTTCTATAGTGAAATTGATGGTCTCCTTGTCTTGGCTTAAGTTATTAGCTTCAGTAAAGAAAGAGTCAAATTTCACTGTGGTAATTTCAATTTCAGAAACTTTATTCAGCAAATTAAATTGCTTGAGTTCAGCAAGGATCAAAGATGGATTTACATCATTTATATAATGTAATAATTCATATTCTGTAGCTCGAAAATTTATGGGCACCAGAATGAGGCCAAGGCGTTGAGCCGCAATAAATAGCATTAAATATTCTGGAGAATGTGCGGCTACAACTGCAATCCGATCCCCCTTTTTTAGTTGAAAATGATTTAAAAGATAAGAACCCACTTTTCGAGACTTATCATCCAGTTGTTTATATGTAAGACTAAGACCGGTATCCAAAGACATCACTGCCTTTTTATCTGGTTTGTAAGATGACCATTTTGAAACCCAGTCTAAATAATTCATACCTTCTTTTTACTAAATAAATATAGAGAATTACCGATGATAAATGAGGCAACTATAGCAATCGCAGCCGAAACACCAGGATTATTCACAGGCTCCTGCATATATGGGGTAAACCGACCATAATAAATTATAAAATGTAAAGCAACTGCAGAAACACTGGCTATTATCACAGCATTTTTACTTACTTTTTTAAAGTATATTCCAAACAATACTGGTACAAAAGCAGCAGCGAAATAGGCGTAAACTCCATTTTGGGCAAAAATTGCTACACTAATATCTGGATTTATAATTTGATCATAACTCAGCCAAAAACTCACAATTCCCAATGCTATAATTACGATCTTATTTAATGCAAATCCGCTTATTTTTTTTACTGAAGGAAACAAAGGAGTAATAAGATCTGTACTGATAGTTGTTGACAGGGACTGAATTAATCCTTCTAAAGTTGAAAGTCCGGCAGAAATAAGGCCGGCAACTATTAAAACTCCAACTCCAGCTGAAAAGGTTTTTACCACATATGCCGAAACCAATTCGTCCATTTTAAGGGGAACCCCTTCTAAAGTTAGATCTGGAAATGTAATTCTCGCATAAAAACCAACCAATACCACTAAAAAGAAAACAGTCATACAACCAATTGCGATAAAAAGATATTTATTTACAGATTTAGCATCTCTCAAAAACAAGGATTTTGTTATAATATGAGGCTGGCACACAATAGCGATACCTATTATAATTTGAACGAAAATGATTTCAAAATAATCACGAAACAGAAAGCTCTTTTCATTTGTAGGCTGGGTAAGGTTTGGATCTATAGTATCCAGGATAGTGGAAAACCCGTCTATTCCTCCATTAAAATATTCAGCTCCAGAAAGTATTAAAATAATAGCCACCACAAACATTATGATCGCTTGGATAGAATTGGTATAGACCATAGAATTTGCTCCCCCAAACATCATATATCCAAACACAAAAACTATTAATGCTAACAGCACATAAAAGGGCTCCAGATTAAGAGACTTGGAAATAATTTGAGTGAGACCCACACATATCAAGACGATAAAGGTGATCAACAACAATGATAAAAAAGCAAAGAAAATGGTTAGGCCTTTGCTGTCATATCGTTTACCAATCCATTGAGCCATAGTTAAGGCTTTTACGGTGGAACCATATTTTTGAAATGCTTTGGTAAAGAAAATAAGTGAGCAAAAAATGGCAATTGGCATTACAAACCCAAAAGAAATCAAGCCTGAAAAACCATATAAAGCAATAAACCCAGGGTTAATTATAAAAGTAGCTGCACTGGTCATAGATGCTGCTAAAGATAAACCAACCGCCCATGCCGGAAAGCCTTTGCTCCCAATAGCAAAATCATCTATATCCTTTGTTTTTCGCATTCCGCGAACTACGAAGAATATTATTACCAATGAATAAACAATAAGGAGAAGAGTTACGTATAAAGACCAGGTTTCACTTGCAAACATAGAGTTGTGGAGAATTATGAATAGTGAAATTAATATTTATACCTTCAGTAGGAGATTAATTTGCTTAAAATTAAAGTGCGACCTAAGTTATTTTTTTATAAATATAGACGAAACCTCTTATATATTAAAGGGAAATTAGTTTAGGACTTAAATAAATAACCTCGGGGCAAACTCACGATGCATTCAACGGAAAATAATTTTTAAAGTTCCGAAGCAAGCTTCGAGGTATTAGAACTAGAATCCCGCTGAAAAAGCGGGATTAGTTCAACTAACTATTTTAAATTCGTTGCTTCGCAACTTTTTAAAATAGAGTTTCACTAATATTCCTAAACTAATTTCCTGATTGCTATTTTTAATAAAGACTAATATTTAAATTTAGCCTTCTATAAAATCAGTTTCAGTTTGAAAAGACGAAATTTTATATTTCAATCAATGTTAGCATCCGCCGGATTAGGACTTTTTTCTTATTCTCTGAATGCATCCAACATCAACAACTCAAATAAAACTTCAAAAATGATCCAAAATAAATCAAACATATTTCCTCTAAGCATAGCCACGTGGAATTTTCCGAATGCCAGTAAAAGAGCTGGAGAATTGTTAGCTGAAGGAGCCAGCGCATTAGATGCTGTAGAACAAGGCGTGATGGTAGAAGAAGCAGATATTAGAAATACTACGGTTGGTAAAGGTGGTGCTCCAGACAGGGATGGGAATGTAACTCTAGATGCATGTATTATGGATCCCTCAGGGAATGCTGGTGCAGTGGTGTATTTAAAACACACTTCTCAAGCAGCATCTGTGGCTAGAAAAGTGATGGAAGAAACCCCGCATGTAATGCTGGCTGGTGAAGGCGCCGATCTTTTTGCAATTCAGCAAGATTTTGAAAAAGAAGAGTTATTTACTGACGGCTCTAAAGAAGCCTATAAAAAATGGCTTGAGAAAAAAGAATATAAACCAATCATAAACATAGAAAATCACGACACTATTGGGATGCTTTGCATAGACGAAAATGGAGATCTTGCAGGTGCTTGCACCAGTTCTGGTTTATCTTACAAGGTAAATGGTCGTGTTGGAGATTCTCCAATTATCGGTTCTGGATTGTTTATAGATAATGAAATTGGTGGGGCAGTTGCAACAGGAATGGGAGAAGCAATCATGAAAAGTGTTGGAAGTTTCCTGATCGTAGAATTAATGCGACAAGGACAATCCCCTCAAAAAGCTTGTGAAGAAGCCATTAACAGAATCATTAAAGCAAATCCAAATTACAAGGAGTTTCAGGCGGCATTTATCGCAGTAAATAAGAAAGGAGAGATCGGTTCTCATTGCATTCAGAAAGGCTTCAGTTATGTGAAATATCAGGACGGGAAAAACGAAACTATTCTCAGTAGTTATAATTTTTAGAACTTAAAAGCTGCAAATATATTTTAGAAATATTAAG
The DNA here is from genome assembly GCF_000424645.1 of Gillisia sp. JM1. Taxonomy (NCBI): domain Bacteria; kingdom Pseudomonadati; phylum Bacteroidota; class Flavobacteriia; order Flavobacteriales; family Flavobacteriaceae; genus Gillisia; species Gillisia sp. JM1. The sequence goes on along the minus strand of NZ_KE384218.1, from coordinate 514,738 downwards.
GTTACTAGGCTTCTTCTTCCTGCATTTTTTGAATTAGTGCTAAAACTTCGGTTACCACATCACTGCATATCACAATTAACGAACCTTGTTTGGCGTTCTTAATAGCATAAGTGGTTGCCTCTTTTTCATTGGGAATAACTGTTGTTTTTTTGTTGGGATCATATTGATTGATACCATTGGTAAGCATATCAATTAATTCTTTCTCACTTCTTCCCCTAAGATTTTTATCCTGCCGAATAATAATTTCATCAAACATTTCAGCAGCAATACTACCTATTTGCATGGTATCTTCTACTTTTCTATCTCCAACCCCGGCGATGATTCCTATCTTGACCGTACAATCAATTTTTTGTATAAACTTCTGCAATGCTCTCATTCCTGCAGGGTTATGGGCATAATCTAACAAAACCTGAAAATTTTTAAACTGAAATAAGTTTAATCTCCCCGGAGTTTGTGCTGGTGATGGATTAAAGGTTTGAAGTGCAAGTTTGATATCTTCTATGGTCACTCCTCTCAAATACGCTGCCAATACAGCGGGAAGGATATTTTGGATCATAAATTCTGCCTTTCCTCCAAAGGTTAAAGGAATATTTACTGCTTTCATGATTCGTATTTTCCATTCCCCTTTACAAATGGTTATATAGCCGTTTTCATAAATGGCAGAAAGTCCATTCTTTTTTTGCATTGCTTTAATCCTCGGACTATTTTCGTTCATTGAAAAAAGAGCAATATTAGAAACGGCTTTTTTCCGCATTTTATAAACCAAATCATCATCTGCATTAAGAATGGCATAACCTTGTGGGACAACACTTTCAGGAATAACTCCTTTAACCTCTGCCAACTGCTGAATAGTATGAATTCCTTTTAGCCCGAGGTGATCTTCTGCAACATTGGTGACAATACCTATATCGCAATTATGAAACCCCAGTCCGGAACGTAAAATACCCCCTCTCGCACATTCTAAAACAGCAAAATTAACGGTAGGATCTTTAAGCACAAATTCTGTACTTCCAGGTCCCGTACAATCACCTTTCATTAATAATCTATTTTGAATATAAACCCCATCGCTGGTTGTATATCCAACTTTAAACCCTGTCTGTTTGGCCATATGGGCTATTAACCTAGTGGTGGTGGTTTTACCATTGGTACCTGTGATGGCAATAATAGGAATTTTACCTGTGGATGCATGCGGGAATAATTGATCTATGACCGGTGCTGCTACGTTTCGTGGCAATCCTATGGTAGGCGCCAAATGCATTCGGAATCCTGGACCTGCATTTACTTCAATAACAGCTCCGCCAGTTTCAGAAAGTGGTTTGCTGACATCTGTTGTAATAACATCTATCCCGCAAATATCAAGATCGATAATTTTAGAAATGCGTTCGGCCATAAAAAGATTGTCTGGATGAACTATATCTGTAACATCTTCTGCCGTACCGCCTGTACTTAAATTAGCAGTATCTTTTAAAATAAATCGTTCTCCCTTTTTCAAAACAGTTTTCAACGTATAACCTTCAGAAACAATAATACCTTTGGTTACATTATCAATAGTTATTAGTGTCAACATTTTTTCATGACCATAACCCCGTCTTGGATCTTGGTTTACTTCATTGATCAATTCCTTTATAGTATTTTTTCCATTTCCCACCACATGTGCAGGAGTGCGCCGGGAAGCAGCTACCAACTTATTATTAATCACTAAAAGACGATGATCCTCACCTCTGATTTGCTTTTCAATTAACACCTTTGATGAGATTTTTTTTGCTGTATTAAATCCCAAAAGAGCATCATTAAAAGTATTGATATTAGTAGTCACCCCGCGACCATGGTTTCCGTTTACTGGTTTTATCACCAAGGGGAATCCTAAATTATTAATTATCTCTTGTAATTTGGAATCGTCATTCAAAATTTCTCCTTTGGCTACTGGAATTTGTGCTTGTTCTAATAAATCTTTGGTTTCCACCTTGTCACCAGCAAGATCAACTCCGATATTGCTAGTATGGCAAGTTACTGTTGCCTGTATCCTTTTCTGATTTGCTCCATAGCCCAATTGGCATAACGAATGTTTATTTAACCTTAGCCATGGGATTCCTCGATTCACTGCTTCTTCTACAATAGCTCCTGTACTTGGGCCTAGCCTCACGCTTTCCCTAATTTCTTTCATTTCCTGAATATCAACTGCTAGATCGTATTCTTTATTTTGTACCAGTGTCTCACAAATTTTTACTGAAGCTTTTGCAGCATAACAACCAACTTCCTCTTCCATGTAGTCAAAAACCACATTATAAACCCCATCTTCCCCATAGCCTCGGGTTCTACCAAAACCAACATCCATTCCTGCTAGAGTTTGAATTTCTAGTGCAATATGTTCAATAATATGTCCCATCCATGTTCCAGCCTTTACTCTTGAAAAAAATCCGCCTGCCACTCCTTCAGAACAACGATGTTCATACATGTTTGGAAACATGTTTTCTAACCTTTCAGAAAAACCATCTATTTTATCTGATGGTCGATTTTCCATCTCTTCCAGATCCAAAACCATGACTATTAATTTATGCCTTTTTATAGACCAATAATTAGGTCCGCGAAGCGCATGTATTTCTCTAATTTTCATAATTTTTAATTTAAAAACTTTCCCTGTATGAGAAAAAATGGAATTACGATGTTAATTTATGTATAGGCGAAATATTAAACTATTTTTACGGCATAATTTAATTTTTAATTATGATTAAAGGAACCCTCATCCCTATTGGAGGAAATGAAGACAAAGGATTTCATAAAGCAGACAGATTTCGATTAGATTATATAAGTCAAGGGATATTGTTCAGGGTTGTTGAAGAAAGTGGTGGTAAAAATTCAAAAATATTGGTGATTACAACAGCTTCCGGAGTTCCTGAAGTAGTGGGTAAAAACTATGTTGATGCCTTTTATCTACTGGGGTGTCAAAATGTAAATACATTATTTATAAGCTCTAAGGAAGAAGCAGATTTCAAAGAAAACCTGGAGCTTTTGAAAAACGCAGATTGTATCTTGTTTTCTGGCGGTAATCAGTCTAAAATCACTACAAGAATTAAAAACACCCAATTTCACAAAATATTGCTCGATCGTTATCAAAATGAAAAGATAGTTGTTGCAGGAACTAGCGCTGGTGCAATGTGCATGTCTATGGAAATGATCACAGGTGGTAGCAGTAAAGAATCCTTTATAAAAGCAGCTACAAAAATACGGGAGGGGATGTCTTTAATTCCTGAAATTATTATAGACACTCATTTTATTCAAAGAGGACGCTTTGGAAGGTTATCTGAAGCGGTGGCTAGATATTACGACCGCATTGGGTTTGGCTTGGCAGAAGACACTGGTTTGGTTATTAAAAATGGAAACGATTGTGAAATTATTGGTTCGGGAATGGTTATTATTTTTGACCCCGGAAAACTCACTCACAACAATTATGATATTTTAAAAGATGGCACTCCTCTAACTATGATACATTTAATTACCCATGTGCTTTCTGCAGGTGATACATTTGATATTGAAGACCGATCAGTTAAGGTTACAACGGTACCAGAACATATGTTGTAAAATTTTTGAACCATAGATTTCAGAAGTGAAATTTAATCCCTCATTGAGGGTTTATTTCCCCGAGACCTGCCCGAAAAGAATTTCATTCAGGCGGGCTTGCCTCGAATTTTAAAAGTATTTTCCTCCCGAACCATCGGGACTTACCTCGTGGGCCGGCCCGTACCGTTCGGGCGGGCTTCCCCCGAGGTTCTTGATTCAATCACAAAATTTTAGATTTTTCAGAGAATATAAACTTCATATTATTGATGTCCGATTATAGTTTGGGCTACACTAAAAAAATCTAGATCACCAAGGGTTTTTAGAATGTCTGTTTGATAATTCTCTTCTTTATTTTAGTTTCTTAGAGATGCCAACAAGAGATTGGGATTCAAGCAGATTTTAAATGATTTAAAATTTAAGTCCTGTTTCTTGGTTTTCAGCGAAGTGGTCTTATTTCTTTTCTCTGCCAATATTGATTAGACATTATATATTAAAATTTCATCTAAACCTTCTGAATCTTTACAGGCTCTGTACATTCCTTCGGTGTTAAACGGCATAGCAATATTTCCTTTGGCATCAACTGCAATCAATCCGCCATCTCCTCCTATTTTCAAAATACGTTTTTGTATAACTTCATCTGCCGCCTCCTGCAAGGTCATTCCTTTATATTCCATTAAACAGGAGACGTCATAAGCTACAACTCCACGTATAAAAAATTCACCGCTACCTGTACATGAAACAGCACAGGTATTATTATTGGCATAATTCCCTGAGCCAATTATAGGGCTGTCTCCAATACGACCAAACTTCTTATTTGTCATTCCTCCTGTAGAAGTACCAGCGGCAATGTTTCCATTCTTATCACAGGCTACCGCTCCTACTGTGCCAAATTTGGAATCTTTTTTTACGGAATGATCTAACTGAAAAGAATCTGAATCCTTTATTTCAAGCCATTGCTGGTGTCTAAATTCATCATAAAAATAAGAAGGCTCTTCCAAAATATAACTTAAAGATTCTGCAAATTGAAGCGCTCCTTTGCCTGCTAAAAAAACATGTTCACTTTTTTCCATAACGTCTCTAGCTAAGGAAATAGGGTTTTTAATACCCGTAATTAAAGTTACCGCTCCTGCATTCAAAGTTTTACCATCCATTATTGCAGCATCCATTTCATGGGTTTCGTTCGCGGTAAAAACGCTTCCTTTGCCAGCATTAAATAAATGAGAATTTTCCATCACTATTATTGCTTGCTCTACCGCTTCAATAGCGTCTTTACCTTCTTCTAAAAGTTGAAACCCGGTTTGCATAGCCTCTCTCAAAACGTTTTTATATTCCTTTTCCTTTTCTGAAGTCATTTTACCTCTTACTAAGGTTCCCGCACCACCATGGATGGCTATGGCTATTTTTTGCATCGCTATAGATGTTTAATTCTTGTAGAATCCGTCAGATTATTTTCTGAAGCTAAATTCATTTATTTAAAATTACAACATGTGTTTTACATGTAGCTATAACTTTTGTAGTTTTATAAACTTATAATTCTCACCCATGGCAGACCAAAAACGCTTATTTCTACTTGATGCTTACGCTTTAATTTTTAGAGGCTATTATGCCTTTATAAAGAATCCAAGAATTAACTCCAAAGGGCTGGACACCTCCGCGATCATGGGGTTCACAAATTCGCTTTTTGATGTAATTCGCCGGGAAAAACCAGATCATTTAGCGGTATGTTTTGACAAGGATGGAAGTCATGAGCGTACAGAGCTATATTCAGAATACAAAGCAAACAGAGATGCAACTCCGGAACCAATAAAAATAGCGATTCCCTATATAAAGGACATCCTACATGCAATGCATATTCCAGTGGTGGAATTACCAGGTTGTGAAGCAGATGATGTGATAGGTACTTTAGCTAAGCAAGCCGAAAAAGAGGGCTATAAAATTTTCATGGTTACTCCTGATAAGGATTTTGCCCAGTTAGTTTCAGAAAACATCTTTATGTATCGCCCTGCTAGAATGGGGAATGGAATCGAGATCTTGGGAATTCCCGAAGTTCAGAAGAAGTTTGGAGTAGAAAGGCCCGAACAAGTTATAGATTTTCTAGGGATGATGGGAGATGCTTCCGATAATATTCCCGGGCTTCCAGGAGTAGGCGAAAAAACTGCTAAGAAATTTTTAGCTGAATTTGGAAGTATGGAAGAACTTTTAGCGAATACTGATAAGCTAAAAGGGAAAATGAAAGAGAAAATTGAAGCTAACAAGGAACTTGGCACCCTTTCGAAAAGACTAGCAACTATAATTACCGACTGTGATGTGCAATTTCATGCTGAAAACTATGAACTGTCTAAACCAGATGGAGATAAAGTTCAGTTGTTGTTTGAAGAACTGGAATTCCGAAGATTAAAGGATCAGTTTTTAAAATTATTTTCAGGAGAACAAAGCGCTACGCCTACGCAAGTTTCAGGAACTCCAACCGCGAAAGCGCAAGCAAAGGATTCAACCGCGGGAGCAGGGCAATTTTCTTTATTTGGTGGAGACGCTACTGTTATTGAAGAAACTTCCAGCAGAAAGAACTTGTCAACTTCTGGGCACGTATACCAAAGTTTAACCAGCAATATGGCGATTGAGTTATTTCTGAAAAATTTATTAAAGCAGACCAGTGTTTGTTTTGATACAGAAACTACTGGTTTAAATCCGTTAGAAGCAAAATTGGTGGGAATTGCTTTTTCCTGGGAAGCAGGAAAAGGATTTTATATGCCATTTCCGGAAGATGATACTGAAGCGCAAGAGGTCATTGAGAAACTACGCCCATTTTTCGAATCAGAAGGAATTGAGAAAATTGGTCAGAATTTAAAATACGACATTAAAGTACTTGCCAAATATAAGGTGGAGGTAAAAGGACCTTTATTCGATACCATGATCGCTCATTATCTCATCAATCCGGATATGCGACATAATATGGACATACTTGCGGAAACTTATCTCAACTATACTCCACAATCTATTACGGAGCTTATTGGCAAAAAAGGAAAGAACCAAGGGAATATGAGAGATGTTCCTTTGGATAAGCAAACCGAATACGCCGTAGAAGATGCAGATATTACGCTTCAGCTAAAACAACATTTTCAGCCGGAATTAAAAGAGGCAGAAACCGAAAAATTATTCAACGAAATTGAAATTCCGCTGGTAAGAGTATTAGCCGACATGGAATTGGAAGGAATCAATTTAGATGAAGATTTCTTAAAATCGCTTTCTTCAGAATTAGAAAAAGATATCGCAACTCTGGAAAAACATATTTATGAGGAAGCAGGAGAAGAATTTAATATTGCATCTCCAAAACAATTAGGGATCATTCTTTTTGAAAAGTTAGAGTTAGTTAAGAAACCAAAAAAGACAAAGACAGGGCAATATTCTACTAGTGAAGACGTGCTTTCCTATTTAGCTTCAGATCATGATATTATTAAAAGCGTACTCGAATATAGAGGTTTAGTAAAACTGAAGAACACCTATATTGACGCTTTGCCAACACAGGTAGAAAAAACAACAGGCAGAGTACATACAGATTATATGCAGACAGTTGCTGCAACAGGAAGATTGAGTTCCAACAATCCAAACCTTCAGAATATACCAATTAGAACAGAGCGAGGAAGACAGGTTAGAAAAGCATTTATTCCGCGTGATGAAAATTACACCTTGTTAGCGGCAGATTATTCCCAGATAGAACTTCGAATTATAGCGGCTTTGAGCAAAGAGGATACTATGATGGAAGCATTTAAAAAGGGAGAAGACATTCACGCTTCGACAGCAGCCAGAGTTTTTAACGTGCCATTAGAAGAAGTAACCAGAGAACAACGTGGCAATGCAAAAACAGTGAATTTTGGGATCATTTATGGGGTTTCTGCTTTTGGACTGAGCAATCAGACCGATCTTTCCAGAGGGGAAGCAAAAGAACTTATTGAAACTTATTATGCAACCTACCCAAAATTGAAAATCTACATGCAGGAGCAAGTAGATTTTGCAAGAGACCATGGTTATGTGCAAACCGTTTTAGGTAGACGTAGATATTTAAAGGATATCAATTCACAAAATGCAGTTGTTCGTGGTGCTGCGGAAAGAAATGCGGTAAATGCTCCAATACAAGGAAGTGCAGCAGATATCATAAAATTGGCGATGATCAATATTCATAGAAAATTAAAAGAAGGCAATTTTAAAACAAAAATGCTTTTACAGGTACATGATGAATTGGTTTTTGACGCTTACAACGATGAATTACCAGAAATGAGGAAAATGATCAAGGCTGAAATGGAAAATGCCTTTAAAATGGAAGTTCCGCTAGATGTGGATTTGGGTGAAGGTAGAGACTGGCTGGAAGCACATTAGCAGTCAACAATGGACAATAAACAATGAACAATTAGCAGTTAGCAGTTAGCAGTTAGCAGTTAGCAGAATTTAAATATTCTGAATTTGAATAAAGGTTTATTTCCTGTTTATTCGGTTTGTCTCCTATTGGATATTCTAAACTTTGATAATGCCAAATTATGAGAATATGTGCACCCTTTAGGGTTGGGGCAAAGGCATATTCGGCTTTGATATAATCAATTTAACTTCTAGAACTAAGGATATACTTACTATTTCAAAATAAAAAGCTATCCCCACTTAAAAAGGACAGCTTTTTATTATAATTTAAATTCCATTATAATCTAGTATATTCTAAGGCTAAGATCCTGATCTTAGATGCTGAAGTATCTCCTGGATCTGTTACATAAACATTAGATTCAGCTTTTGAAACATCAAAGGCAAAAGTACTTGTATTATAGTTCAAAGCTTTTCTATCAGTATAAATAGTTCCGTCTATACTAATATGAAGTATAAGATCTGTTCCTTCAATATCCCAAGTTCCAAAGTCGATTCTATTCTTCACACAAACAAATTCAGCATTGCTGGTTCCTCCATTAAAATCTAGACGAGCATTGGTTGTTGAAAATGTTTTATCCTGACTGAAAATAATTTTCATATCGTTAAAACAGGAGGATTCATTTAAGAGGTTTTTATCTCCAGTTCCATCTTTGTTAAGGTCTACGGAGGTATCTGCATTCATGGCAGAAAGGTTCCACTCTCCAACAAGATCATCAGGATTAATAGATGCTTCAAAATTGCTTGTTTTAAAAGAGGAATTAGTGTCGGATCCATCTTCTTTGCTACAAGCAAAGCTTAATATTGCCAATGCAAAAATTAAAGTGAATTTATAAAATTTCATATATAGGTGTTTGATATTAGGGAAACTAAAGTGCAAACATAAGTATTTTAATAAGTTTTTTATGACAATATTAACATCAAAATTACTCTTTATCGTTAAATAATGCCCTTAGACGATATTATGGTTTTCTTTAAAATATAAAATAAACCTGTTTTATTACAGTAATATATTTTGGATGTTCACATTTTAGCAAGCTTGATGTTGGAGGACATTATTTCAGTATATAAAGGATATTGACAGTCAATGAATTCTGTTCTAATAAATTAATGAAGGTCTATTTGCATTCTGAATTTATAATTGTACATTTGCACCCCTGTTTTCCCGATAGATTTATCTAGGGGCAGGGAATGGAATGTTTAATAACAAGTAAAATTAATTAGTGTGGACACATTAAGCTACAAAACAGTATCGGCCAACAAGGCTACCGTGACCAAAGATTGGGTACACGTAGATGCTGATGGTCAGACTTTAGGTCGTCTTTCTACTCAGGTTGCAAAATTACTAAGAGGGAAATTCAAGCCTAACTTCACCCCACACGTTGATTGCGGTGATAACGTAATTGTTACCAATGCCGAGAAAATCAACTTATCAGGTAAAAAATGGGATTCTAAAGAATACATTCGCCATACTGGCTATCCTGGGGGACAACGCAGTCTAACTGCAACCGAATTATTCAATAAAGGACCGGAAAGGTTAATTGAAAATGCGGTAAAAGGAATGCTACCTAAAAACAAATTAGGCGCAGCTATATTCCGTAATTTAAAGGTATATGTAGGATCAGAACATGATCAATCTGCACAAAAGCCTAAAACTATCAACTTAAACGATCTTTTGTAATGGAAGTTATTCACAAAATTGGCCGTAGAAAAACGGCTGTTGCGCGTATCTATGTTGGACAAGGAAAAGGCAACATTACAATTAACAAAAAGGATCTTAAGGATTATTTTACGACTGGACCTTTAGTTTACAAAGTAATGCAACCTCTTAACATGACCGGAAACGAAGAAAACTTCGACATCAAGGTAAATGTTTTTGGTGGTGGTATCACTGGACAAGCTGAAGCTATTCGTCTTGCTATTGCTAGAGCGATGGTAGAATTAGACCCGGAAAACAGAGCTACTTTAAAGCCTGAAGGTTTAATGACCAGAGATCCAAGAATGGTAGAACGTAAGAAGTTCGGACAGAAGAAAGCTCGTAAGAAATTCCAGTTCTCTAAACGTTAATATCATTGGGCATTGCCCGAAAGTTCATTTAAAAATTAAAATTTTTGTTGTTGCTCCAACTAGTATTGGAGGTTAGTTTAGCATCTAAACCACGCATTAGCGGGGTTGCTATCTCAACAGAACGTAAACTATTACAAAAATGGCAAACAAAGTAGAAGTAAAAGAATTACTTGATGCAGGTGTACATTTTGGACACCTTACAAGAAGATGGAACCCAAACATGGCCCCATATATCTATATGGAACGCAATGGGATTCACATTATAAACCTATATAAAAGTGCTGCTAAAATGCAGGAAGCTGGTGAAGCTCTTAATAAGATCGCTGCTAGTGGAAGAAAAATACTTTTTGTAGCTACAAAAAAGCAAGCTAAAGAAATTGTTGCAGAACATGCAGCAAAAGCCAACATGCCTTACATCACTGAAAGATGGCCTGGTGGAATGCTTACAAACTTTATCACTATCCGTAAGGCAGTTAAGAAAATGTCTTCTATTGATAGAATGAAAAAAGATGGTACTTTCAACACTCTTTCCAAGAAAGAACGTTTACAAGTTGACCGTTTAAGAGCTAAGTTAGAGAAAAACTTAGGTTCTATTTCAGAAATGAGCCGTCTTCCTTCAGCTCTATTTGTTGTAGATATTACCCGTGAACATATTGCGGTTAAAGAAGCTCAAAAATTAAACATTCCAATTTTTGCAATGGTTGATACAAATTCTGATCCTCGTGAAGTAGAATATGTGATTCCATCTAATGATGATGCTTCAAAATCTATTGACAAAGTTGTTTCTTACATGGCAGAATCTATTATTGCCGGTCTTTCTGAAAGAAAGTCTAGTAAGGATGCTAAAGAAGAAGGATCTGATGAAAAAGCTGCTAAAGCTCCAAAGGCTAAAAAAGCTAAAGCTGATGTAGAAGCTCCTGCTAAAGATGCTGAAGATAAAAAAGCACCTAAAGAAACTAAGGCTGATGCAGAAGCACCTTCTAAAGATGCTGAAGACAAAAAAGCACCGAAAGAAGCTAAAGCTGACGTAGAAGTTCCTTCTACCGATGCTGAAGATAAAAAAGCGATGAAAGAGGCTAAAAAAGATGTGAAATTAGAATCTAAAGAAGAAACACTTGAAAAAGCTGCTGATTCTACAGAAGAGAAAGAATAACATACCTTTTTAAGTAATATATAAGTCGTTTAGATCTTTCTTCAAACAAAGCTAAGCGACTTATTTTTTAAAAAACTAAAAAATTTTAAACATCATGGCAAATATAACAGCCGCAGAAGTAAATAAATTAAGAAAATCTACCGGTGCCGGTATGATGGATTGTAAAAAAGCATTAGTGGAAGCTGATGGGGATTTTGAATTAGCAATCGAAGTATTACGTAAACAAGGTCAAAAAGTTGCTGCAAAGCGTGCCGACAGAGATTCTTCTGAAGGTGCTGTAATTGCAAAAGTAAACGATGATGCTACTAAAGGTGTTATTGTTTCTTTAAACTGTGAGACAGATTTCGTTGCGAAAAATGATACTTACGTAGCTATGGCTACTCAAATTGCAGAAATTGCACTTTCTACTTCTTCAAAAGAAGAATTATTAGCTGCAGATTTCAACGGGATTTCTGTTCAGGATAAATTAACTGAGCAAACAGGGGTTATCGGTGAGAAAATTGAAATTGGAGATTACCGCACAATGGAAGCTCCTTTCGTAGGTTCTTATATTCATGCTGGTAATAAAATTGCTGTCCTAACTGGACTTTCTAAAAATGTTGAAGGAGCTGAAGAAGCTGCAAAAAACGTTTCTATGCAAGCGGCAGCTATGAACCCAGTTGCTTTAAATGAAGAAGGTGTAGATCAAACTACCATCGATAAAGAAATCGAGATCGCAAAAGATCAATTAAGACAAGAAGGAAAGCCAGAAGAAATGTTAGATAACATTGCTAAAGGTAAGATCAAGCGTTTCTTTAAGGATAACACTTTAGTAAACCAAGATTATATTAAAGATAACAAAATGAGTATCTCTGCTTACGTTAAGTCTGTAGACAGTGATCTTAAAGTTGTTTCTTTTGAAAGAGTTGCTTTAGGATAATTAAAGCTTCTTTATATTATAAAAACCCGTTTCATTTATTTGAAGCGGGTTTTTCGTTTTTAATGCTTATTGAATTTTATACAGCACCGGCTTGCTCGGCGAAGCATCATTCTCAAATGAAGCTATCTGGAGGTTTAAAATATACATTCCATCTTCAACCTTACTGGCAACATAGACCAACTCAGTAATAGTAGCATCTAATCTGGTGTTCTTGGGATAATCCCAAAAGGCCTTATGAGCTAAAAGCTTCCCTTCATCTTTTTCCTTATCTACAGATGGCAAATCTATTAAAAGATGCTTAATACCACATTCTCTTATATATCTAGCAGCAGCTTCCTCCAGAAAGGGCCAATTGGTATGAGAATATTTCTTGCTGCGCTTCTCGATATAATTAGGAAGCGTTCTTATAATGACTGATTCCACCTCATCTACTTTTAGCAAGCTTCTAATCTGAGCCTCAGTAATTACATGATCTTCTCCCCTTCTCTCAGGCTCAATTGAAATGACTTTTGCTGTAAAAAAGAAGTTCTTTAAAGTTTCATTTATACTATGAAATTCTCTCGTAATATGCCCGACACATTCGGTATGAGTACCGTGTCCATGAGGATTGAAAGATATATTGTTGAAATTGGTAGAACTCCCGGCTGTTACTTTCCCTATAAAATCTCCATCTACCACCGGTTGGATGTTTGGAGCATTTAAATACCAAGCAATTGGATTTTTGTCGTCTCCCCTAAGAACAAGGGAAATATCCAAGGGCTTGGAGAGATTTATAGTGTAGGTTTTATTTTGATATTTAATTTCTGCTTTCATCCAAATACTCTAATGTAGAGTCTATAATATGTTTACTAATTTATAAAGAATAAATTACTGGCAATTCCATCACTTAGAAATTTTCCTTTTTGAGTGACTGTAAGTATCCCTTCGTTTTGTTCCAGTAGACCTAATTCAATTTCTTTGGAAGCCTCGTTCAATAAATGCGTTTTATACAAATTCCCAAAGCGCTCCTCTACTTCTTTAACATCTACGCCCCACATCGTACGCAGTCTAGTCATCGCATACTCGTTATACCTGTCTGTATCAGACAGTTCTTCTTTTTCTAAAGGCAACTCCCCTTTTGCTATAGATTTTATATACAGCGTATTATTATTGATATTCCACATCCTGTTTTCCCCATCATAAGAATGTGCAGAAGGTCCTATTCCCAAATAAGGCTTTCCAAACCAATAGGCTGTATTATTCTCAGAGAAATACCCAGGTTTTCCATAATTAGAAAATTCATAATGAGTAAAACCTTTCGCTTTCAAAATTTTAGTCAGAATATCAAAATGTTCCCTTGCCGCCTCATCATCCACCGGTTTCACTTTTCCCTTTTCAATCATTTTTTTTAGAGCCGTATTAGGCTCTATAGTTAATGCATAGCATGAAAAATGCGGCAATCCTAGAGACAATGCTGTTTCAATATTGGTTCTCCAGCGTTCATTGCTCATTCCCGGAATTCCGTAAATAAGATCTATAGAAATATTCTCAAAAAACTGTTTAGCCATTTGTATACTTTCCAGGGCTTCAGTTGCATTGTGTGCTCGATTCATCAATTGAAGATCCTCTTCAAAAAAAGATTGCACTCCAATACTCAATCTATTTATTCCGGCATTCTTCAATGTTTTAAGATTCTCTAGACTAAGATCATCTGGATTTGCTTCTAAAGTGATCTCTGCATCTTTTCTCACTTCAAAATTGTCATTTACGGCATCGAAGATCATTTTCAACTCTTCTGAAGAAAGCAAGGAAGGAGTACCACCTCCAAAATAAATAGTATCTAGCTCTTTTCCGGGTAATTCGTTTTTCCGAAGTCTTATTTCTTCACATAACATTCTCACCAATTCTCCCTTTTTTTTAATAGAAGTGGAAAAATGGAAGTCACAATAGTGACAGGCTTGCTTACAGAATGGTATATGAATATATAGTGAGGACATTTTTACAATTATCAATTAACAATGAACAATAATCAATTTTTGATTCTAGTTGTTTTCAAAATTGAGAAGAGTATTTTAGATAGCTCATCTCCTTTTAAGTGCAGTTCTTCAAAACGGTTTTTATCAATATAATCTGAATCTTTTAAAAGAGAAAGCCAATATTTTGTTTCTAAACTTTCTTTATAGGCAATAGAAATCTTTGCTGAAAAATCTGCATTAGAAATAGCTCCGTTAGCTTCAGCAATATTAGCCCCAATAGATGTTCCACATCTCAACAATTGCTTACTAAGAATATATTCCTTTTCTAAAACCGTTAGGTCTTTATACAGTTGAATAATAACCAAAGCAAAATCGTAAGATTTCTTAGAAAGCGGATTATTTACTTCACCCATTGGTAATTGATAATTGTTTATTGAGTTTACCCATTGCTAATTATTAACTGTTTATTGTTAATTGATAATTGTTTATTGCTTACTGAGCTTCTTCGGATTTTGCTTCACAAAGGAATCCCAGCCGGTATAACTTTTGCCAACTTCAACTTTACCAGAATTATAAAAATGACATACCGCCGCTGCCAATCCATCTGTAGAATCCAAATTCTTAGGTAATTCTTTAAGTCCCAATAAACTTTGAAGCATCTTAGCAACCTGCTCCTTACTGGCATTCCCATTCCCGGTGATCGCCATTTTTATTTTTTTGGGAAGGTATTCTGTGATTGGAATTTCTCTTGATAAACCCGCAGCCATAGCTACTCCTTGAGCTCTCCCAAGTTTTAGCATAGATTGCACATTTTTCCCAAAAAATGGCGCCTCAATAGCAATCTCATCTGGATGAAAAGTATCAATTAATTCTACAGTTCGTTCAAAGATCAGTTTCAACTTAATATAAGGATCGCTATACTTTTGAAGTAGCAACTCATTTAGTTGTAAAAACTGCATTTTTTTGTTCACCACCTTGATCAAACCAAAACCCATAATAGTGGTGCCGGGATCGATTCCTAAAATAATACGTTCGTTTTTCAAAAGTGGAAAGTCTTTAGCTGTTACCCATTCTTAATAGTTTGTTTACTTTTGATTGGGCTTTACAAAGCTACATAATTCTGCTTAGCAATTCTCTTAATCTGGCCATCTGTAAACATGCAATTATTTATATTTTTTTTGATTGTAGTAACCTTAATATATGTGGCGCTTATAACTGCCCTAATATTAGGTTGGAAGAAAGTCGCTTCATTTGAATTGAGTGGAGCGGCTCCATTAAACAAATTTTCCATAATAACACCTTTCAGAAATGAAGCTGAAAATTTACCAGAACTCTTGTTGAGCCTTTCTAATATAAATTATCCTAAGACTCATTTCGAAATTATTTTGGTGAATGATGAATCTGAAGACAACTCGGTTCAAGCTTGTTTTCATTTTAAGCAAAGGAATCCAGAACTCCAGTTTTCAATAATAAATAACATTAGGAAAACAAATTCCCCGAAAAAGGATGCAATAACCACTGCAATAATTTCCTCTCGATTCGAATATATAATTACTACCGATGCAGATTGTGCTGTACCAGCTTTATGGCTTCAAGCTTTTAATGAAAAGATTATTGAAACCGATGCGGCAATGATTGCGGCACCAGTAAGTTTCTTTAGCGCAAGATCTTCCAAAGAGAGATTTTTGAATTATTTAGCTGCCTTTCAGGAATTGGACTTTATGAGTCTTCAGGCAGCAGGAATTGGTGGTTTTGGGCTAAATAGACCTTTTATATGTAACGGCGCCAATCTATGTTACGAAAAAAGGGCTTTTTATGAAGTGGAAGGATTTCAAGGAAACTCCAATATTTCCAGCGGAGATGATGTTTTTTTGCTTCAGAAATTTAAAGATTTAAATTATCCTGTATGTTTTTTAAAATCAGAACAAGCCATTGTTTATACTAAGCCTCAAGCTTCACTCCAAACATTGTTTTCACAACGCATAAGGTGGGCAGCCAAAACAACAGCCTACAAAAGTGTTTTTGCTAAACTAATTGGACTAAGCGTACTATTGGTGAATCTGTTTTTGGTGATTGGACTTATTTTGACTCTTTTGAACGAAGTGAATTATGAATTAGTGCTCTTCAGTTTTCTTATAAAGTTCTTGGTAGATCTTGGATTACTTTATTATTCAGCAACTTTCTTCAGAAAAAAAACGATGTTGAGCCATTTTTTATGGTGTAGTCTTCTTTATCCATTTTTCTCTACATTGGTGGCGATCTTATCTCTATTTAGTGGATTTGAATGGAAAGGAAGAAGTTTTAAGAAATAGGAAAATCTACCCCTCGCCTTTAGGCCGTATTGAGCGAATTCGAAATGCCCGGTTTACTTTTAACTATTTACTGTTAACTGCTAATTGATTATTGTTTATTTCTAACTGTGAACTGAAAACTGTTAATTGAATATTGTTAATTGTTTATTGCTAATTGTGAACCGCTCACTTCTCACTACTCACTATAAACTATTTATTGCTAACTGCTAATTGTTTATTGTTTATTGTTTATTGTTTATTGCAAACCTATTCAGCTTTTATAATAATAGGCATCTTAAAAACACTGGAAACAGGAATCCCACGTTTAATGGCGGGGTATATTTTTGGTAAGGAATCTACACTTTGTCTCACCCATTTATCCAGTTCTGGCAACTGGTAGGTAATTATAGAATCTACTCTTATAGAATCTACGACTGGTTTTCCAGATTTTGAGATCTCCAGATATAGAAACAAAGTATCATCTATAGATTGGGTAACAATTGGTTGTTGCTTTACGAGATATGCATATATAGAATTGGCGACCGTAGACTCAAAACAGTCCCTAGCTTTTTCCAACTCAGTTATATTCTTACAATTTTCGAAAGCCGGATATTCATCCACTTCCTTCCAATTCAAAGATTTTGTTTCCTGATTAAACACTTCTTCCGAAGAGATCTTTTTAGTTTCAAAATTCTTACAACACACCAAAAATGGGAAAATAAGCAGAAGTAATATTTTTCTCATGCGGCTAACTATCTAGTCTATTGGATGCCAAAAATAGTGAATTTAAGCAGCTTAGGAAAAACTATTCTGCGTTTAGGTGCAATTCTTCATTAATATCTTTAATTCTAATTTCTGCCAGATAGATCAACTCTGAATTTCCATTTTTTGAATACTTACCAAGGTACGCCTGATAATAGTTTAGAACGGCTTTTTCATCTTTAAAATAGTTATCTGCCGCAACTGCTCGCTCATATGAAGCTCTTTCATTATCTGGGTTTTCCTCTAATGCGCTATTAAAATATTGAAGTGCTTTTTTATAATCCTCTTGCTGCTTATAAGTTAAAGCCAGACTAAGAAACTCGGCATCTACCGGCTGCTTTTTAATTAAAAGTGCCATAAGCAAATGAGTTTCCGACTTTTCTAGATCTCCCGTTCTTGCATACAATTTTCCTAAGTTATAATGTGTGTCAGAATTTCTGCCTTCATATCCAAGTGCCAAGTTGTATTGCTCAATAGCCTCCTTATGATAATGTAGACGATAATAACAATACCCTAATTTAGAATGCACAAATTCGTTTCCTTGTCCTAATTCCAATAATTTCTCAAAAGGAGTAATTGCGAGGATAAAAGAATTTTCATTAAAATAAGTTTGAGCCAAAATAGAGATCAACGAAGCATTACTAGGATTTGTTTCTAAACCTTGTAAACTGAGTTCCTCTGCCAAAGGGAAATTCCTTTTGCTCAATGCATCTTTAGCAAGTTTGTATAAAGCTTGCTGATGGGTTTTGTCTAAAGCTATAGTTTTCTGCCAAAATTCAATTGCGGTACTATCATTTTGTCTTTCTTTTATGGTTCCTAATTGAAACTGAAACGAGGCATTTTTAGGATATCTGGTTGACAAATTAATATATAAACTATCTGCCGACTTTAATTTTCCCGCTTTTATTAAAACCTCTCCATATTCCATAGCAGTTAGAACTTTGTTTGGATTTTTATCTAAAACTGTTCTATAATTTTTTAATGCTGAAGAAAGATCTCCTTTTGCTACATAAGATTTTGCTAATCTGGAATAAACTGCTTCAGATTTCTCTTCAATATTTTCCAGATCCTGAATCGCTTCAGAATAATTCCCAACCGCATACAAACTATCTGCAACAGCCAAAGCCGAAGGTTGAGCATTCAATGCCGTTGCTATTAAAACAAAAGCGACGGTAGTTAAGACTTTCATGTGCTTTAACATTATTTCAATAAGTTATCAATCTGATTATAAAGTTTGGGATCTGAAGGTTTCATGGCGAAAGATTCTATAATGTTACCTAATTTATCAATGAGCACATAATGAGGAATCCCACTTACTGAATAAGCATCCTTAAGTTCTTTTTCTTTTGAAGGATCAAAGAGGTGGATGCCATTTAGCTCATGTTTTTCAATAAGACGTTGGATACTCTCCTTATTACTTTCTATTCCAATAGAAACAAAGACAATTTTGTCATTTTTATATTTCTTCTGAAGTTTCTTAAATGCCGGAATTTCTTCTATACATGGTTTGCACCAGCTGGCCCAAAAATCTAAATAAACAAAATTTCCTTTAAAATCTATAAGAGATACTGGCTCGTCCTTCATGTTTCTAAGGGTGAAATTGGGAGCCGGTTTACCAGGAGAAAGCTCTTTTAAGGCTAAATATTGTTTTGTAATTACTTCTTTAAGCTTTTTATCCTGAATAAATTCCTGGGATTTTTCGTAGAACTCATCTAGTTTTTCAAAGCTCTTCATAGAAAAAACTGCGAAGGTATAAAACGCTACTTCTTTTATTTCAGGGTTCTTAATAGGAAAAGAATCCTGGAGTACATATTCCCATTCTTCCAATCCTTTATTACTGGCAATATTTCCGAAATGAGATAAAATAAGCATTGGGAACAGGCTTACATGCAATAGATCCTCATCGTTAAGATCAAGCTCTGCCATAGGATCTGGATATTCTTTTGAGGCAACATGAGATGTGTCCACGGTTTCACGCGTAAAAGAATAATTGTGAAACTTATAGGCTTTCTCAACGTTTGCCCACAATCTTTCAGTTTTTTGAAGATGTAGATCCATATCCCCGTGCCGATTGATCACTTCAAGCCGCTGCTCCTCAAGGGAATTTGCATATTGTAAAAATTCTTCCTCAGGAAGCTTTGAAAAATATTGGTAAAAGTTATTTCCACCCACCACCGCAATTAGAGAATCCCTTTCTTTTATATAAGTATTTTCCTTTGCCCCTTCTCCATCGTAGCTAATATTTCCATTATTTAATTTGAGCTGAAGGTCATCACCCGGTTTAAGATAGAGGTTCACTTCATTATTACCGGTCTGAAGTATATAATGGCCTTCTTTTATTTCTATAGTGTCCCTAAAACTGCCATCTTTTTGTACTTGAAGGTCCAGCTTAACCTCTGGCTGATTGTGATACTTAAATCTGGTATTGGTTTCAAGTCTCAAAAATTCGACTTCTCCCGGCTCCACTTTTCCTGAAAGAACAACAATAGGATCTGTCTGGCTTTTCTTTTTACAGGAGCTGAGGCAAATTATTAAAAGGAGTAAATAAAAGTTGCGCATATTTTAAATTTTAAAAGGTTTGCATACCTATCTGAAACATTTAAAGTCGGAGTTTGAGCCCCGACTTTAAATACTAACAATAGAATTAACAAAGATATTTTATTCATTTACCTGAAATACTATTGGAAGTGAATACATAACCCCAACTGCTTTTCCATTTTGTTCTCCAGGAGTCATTTGTGGTAAAGAATTAATAACTCGCTTTGCTTCTTCTTCTAATTTTGGATGTGGAGCACGTGATTTAACATCTATAATTTTACCAGTATTATCTATCTTAAATTGAACAATAACCCTGTTTACTCCAGTTAAGCCAACTTCTTTTCCTAGTTTAATATTGAAATTTTCTTGCACATGCTCTTGTATTTTTTGGGACATACATTTTTTCTGTTCTTCATTACCAGCAAGACCTTCGCATCCAGGGTAAATGGGTACTTGATCTATCACGGCAAAAGGAACATCTGCGCCTGAAACTGTTTCTGTTTTAGTGGTAATATCACCACCTCCAGAAATATTTTTTGATTTTTTTAAAGCTGCCATTGTAATTTCAACCATTTTCTCCTTTTCTTCCTCTGATATTTCTTCACTGTTATTGAGTGTAATTTGAAGCTTATCAAGTTGTTCTAACAATGATTCTTCTCCTGTTGTAATTGATTGAGAATCATCCTGTGTGCAGGAAACAATTGTAAGCATCATCAGCATTAGTGGCAGAATTACCAGATACTTAAATTTCGCGATTGTTTTAGATTTTGATTTTTGTAACATAACTATTCGTTTTTTGATTAATGAATGATTAAAAAATTGATTGATGAATGAAATATTTTGTGTGTTAAAAGCGGTATTCAATAATTGCTCATAATAACTTCGTTTTTCAACTGTTTTTACCACATTGGAGTCGGCAATAAATTCGTGCAAAGCGGCTACTCTATTTTGGTAGATATAAATAAGTGGGTTGAACCAAAAAATGATTTTCAGAATTTCAAAAAACACCAGATCATAACTATGTTTTTGCTGAACATGAATTAGTTCGTGCGCTACTATTTGATCTCTCTCATTTTTGCTTAAATCTTCACCTAAAAAAATGGTTTTATTAAAAGTGCAGGCAACATTAGAAGAAGGAATTTCAATAATTCTGAAGCTCTTCACTTCTGAAATAACAGTAAACCTGAACAATTTTCGCAAGTTAAAAAGTTTTTTTCCGATGATTCCTATGCTTGCAATTGAACCAATAGCATAAATAATTGCTATCCAATTGAAAGAATTGCTTTTATCAGACAATACTAATGCAGGAAGCTGTTGTATGTTTTGGGTAGCATCTCCAATATAAACTTCCGGAAGCCAAAATCTTGAAATGGATGACACAGATTCCTGTGGCACAAAACCAGATAACATTTCAATATTAATTATAGGCAGCAAAAATGCCAGCACAGGTGTAAGTAATAAGTAAGCCCGGTTGTAATTAAAGAAGGTTTCCTTCTTCAGCAAGAATTCATAGACTAGCAAAAAAGCCAGCTGAAATAATATGACTTGAATTATATAAGATTCCATATTAAGTGTCTTTATTAATTTCTTTTAAAATAGCCTCTAAGTCTTTAGTATCCAGGTCGTTATTTTTCATGAAAAATGAAACCATACTTTTAAAAGAGCCATTAAAATAATTATCCATTAACTTATTCATACTTTGGTTGCTATAGGTCTCTTTAGCCACCAAAGGAAAATAAATATAGCCTTTCCCCACTTTTCTATGCCCAACAAAATCTTTGGACTCCAGAATTCTAACAATGGTAGAAACCGTATTGTAAGCTGGCTTAGGTTCTGGCAATTCCTCCATAATACCTGCAACATTCCCTTCTGTAAGTTGCCATAAGATCTGCATGATCTCTTCTTCGGCTTTTGTTAGTTGTTTCATTTCTAATAAATTTCTTGAAGCTAATATAAAACTAAATTGTTAGTTGAACTAATTATTTAGTTTTATATTTTAAAAATCAAGAACTTCAGGTGCAATCCCACGAACTATGTACCAATGGGTTCGGCAGGAAAATACTTTTGAAAATTTTAGGCATTCCGATAACAATGGGAACTCGGAATTAAACCCTCAATGAGGGATTAATTCAATATTTTAGCTAGAAACTAAGTAACTATGGACCTAATTTTAATAATAATTGGTGCACTTTTAATGATCGTTGGTATATTTGGTAGCTTTCTGCCGGTACTACCAGGAGTTCCTGTAAGTTGGATTGGGCTTTTAGTGCTGCACCTTGCTCCTTCTATCCCAATGAATTATTGGCTACTTGGTGTTACTTTGGTAATTGCTATCCTTATATATGCTTTAAATCTTGTGATCCCGGCAATAGGAACCAAACGCTTCGGCGGAAGTAAAGCTGGAATGATTGGAGCCACTATCGGCTTGGTTGTTGGATTAATTGCACCAATTCCTTTTGGGGTTTTAATTGGGCCTTTTGTAGGTGCATTTATTGGAGAAATCATTAATAAAAGTGATTCCAAGTCGGCGTTAAAAGCAGCTTTTGGATCCTTTATTGGCTTTCTGGCTTCAAGCTTTATGGAATTTATAATTGCTTTTGGATTTTTAATTCTCTTCCTCTACAAGCTTTGGGAATATAGAAATCTTGTCTTTCCTATCGATTCTTTTAATTAAATTAGACACATATTATGTCCGTTTCATATTTTTTCCATAACAAACTAAGAGAAAAGACCAACCTGAAAATTTAAAGCAGACAATTTCAAATGCCTACTTTACATATTGTTAAATTAAAAAATGGCCTATGAATACTTCCAGCAAAACATATAAAATAATTTTTACTATAATTATCGCTATATCTACTGCCTTGATTTTAGCAAGTTTACTTTCTTTAGTTTACAATATTCCTAAATGGTATTTGAAAATATTGGATTTCCCAAGGTTGCAACAATTTTTATTAGGGGTATTAATGTTGATTCTATTTATAATCATAAATAGGAAATGGAATATCGGATCGATCGCTCTTTCCGTTGGGTTATTAGCATCTATTTTTATTCATTTTAGCTTTATCTCTGCCTATTTATTGGGAGAAAAAGCAGTTCCATCTGTGGAGGTTTCTGAAGTGAATCCAAAAAAAACTGTGGGAATACTTTTGGGCAATGTCCTTATCTCCAATAAGAATTCTTCAAGATTTCTAGAGATTATCAGCAATGCAAATCCAGATCTGGTATTGGTAATGGAAGTAAACAAATGGTGGGTAGAGGAGCTTCAACTCTTAAAACAAGAGTATCCATATTCTATAGAGTATCCGCTGGACAATGCCTACGGAATGGCACTTTACTCAAAATTACCTTTAAGCGAAACAGAAATACAATTTCTAAATCATTCTAAAGTTCCATCTTTTAACACAGTAGTAACCTTACCTTCCGGGGACTCTTTCAAATTCTATGGAGTTCATCCCGTGGCTCCCTTTCCTAGCGATAAATACCCAGAAAATATTGGGAAAAAGGGAAAGGATGAGCAAAAGGAAGTCTCTCTGGCTAAAATTGGGAAACTTGTTTCTAAAAATGACAAACTCACTATTGTTGCGGGAGATTTCAACGACGTTTCCTGGTCTAATACTGCTAGACTTTTCGGACAGAATGGAAATTTGAAAGATGTAAGAATAGGAAGAGGCCTATATAATACCTTCGATGCGCAATCCATGATCATGAGATGGCCTTTAGATCATTTCTTTGTTTCTGAAGGAATAGCGGTTGTAGAATTTAAACAATTGAAAAAATTTGGTTCAGACCATTTCCCTCTTTTTGCTAAATTCCAGATTAATTAACCTAAGAATAGAAATACTTCAAAAAGAAAAAAGCCCTGTATATTGGGCTTTTTTCTTTTTGAAGTATTTCGGTGATCTAGTGGCATTAATCATCCTCACCATCCTCTTCTCCATTTCCATCTTCAGAACTCACAAAATTTCCATCGGCATCAAATTCTAATTCTAAGCCATTATTAAGAGTAACCTCATAGGACCCATCTTCTTCAATTTCAGCTTCTATAATTGTATTATCAGGGTAATATTCATTTAAATAGTTCTTTATTGAATCAGGTAAATCTGACGGATTGATATCTGTTTCATCTTTGTCATGGTCATTTTCATCATGAGCAACACCTAAAAAATTTCCATCAGCATCAAAAATAAGTTCTATATCATTTTCTAATTCTATTTCAAAATTACCATTGTTTTCAATTTCAGCTTCCTCAATTGAAATCCCCGGGTAATTAGTAGTTATAAAATCTTTTATATTTTGTGGAAGATCAGATATATTTACATCATGATCTCCAAAATCATCATCTTCGTCATTATCCTCGCCTAAAAAATTTCCAGCAGAATCAAAAATCAACTCGTTACCATCACTCAAGGTTATTTCTATATTTTGATTATCCTCTTCTTCAGCTTCTACAATAGTTAGATTTGGATAATTTGTAGTAACATAATTTAATATAGTTTGAGATAGGCTTGAAGTTCGTATGTGAACATCAGCTTTAAATGCTATAGCTGTTAGATCAGCTTCATTTTGGACATCTTCATCATTTGAACAGGATTGTAATGATAATACACTCAATATCGCTACATATAAAATTTTTGTATTTTTCATAGGTATTTGTCTGTATTTAATTAGTTTAGTGATTTAATATCACCGTTTAAAATTAGCTTTATTGTGTTTTTAATACACAAAGCAAGTAATTAGATCATGAATAAAAATGTGCTTTTGCAAAACAATGCGATAAGGAAAATTTAAAAATTGAGTTTAGATCCAAAATCTATAAAAAGAAAAAAGCCCTTTTCCAATAGTTAGGAAAAAAGCTTCTCATTGGTAAATGCTGCAAAAACAGCATCTTAACCACGTTGTCTCAACTTCTTGAGACACACAACACAACTTCATTATACTTGCTAAAAAAAGCTTCGATTTCTTGAAGCTTCTTTTTTTTGCTACCGATGCTTCGGTATTGCGGTCTGGACGAGACTCGAACGAACCGCATAATCTCTTTATTAATAGGCTTCTTCAAAGGCCTATATTTCGATGGCACCGAATTCGGCACCTTTTAACATATTTTAACAGTGTCAAGATGAGTAAATACTCAAAGAGTGATGTTTAAATACAAATGATGCTTTTCGGACTCTATTTTATTAAGAACAATCTCGATGTAAACCTAGGTTTTCAAGGAGGGCTGGCAAATATACAATATCTTATTTCTACTATACAAATAAAGTTTTCGCTTTATTTAGCCGAAAAGGAAAAAGAATACAATTAAACTAAGTCCTAAAACTTATGAGCCGAATAAGCTCCTTAATCAAATCATTTATTTTGTATATTTGAGCCGAATAAAATATATAATCGGCTCATGAAGTATAATTGGCAACAGGCAGATTGGCCAAACTTTCAATATTCTACTGAAGAGGTGGAAGATTTGCTTTATGATTATTCACAAAGAACGGGAAAGATTAATGGTATCCTCGAAGGTTTACCGGAAGAAACAAAGAGTGAAGCCATTATAGAATTACTGGTTTCCGAAGCTATCAAAACTTCAGAAATCGAAGGAGAATATCTTAGCAGGAAAGATGTAATGTCATCTATTAAAAAGAATCTTGGATTAAAAACCGATATTATTTCAAAAGATAAAACTGCCGAAGGTATTTCAGAATTAATGATCGATGCCCAAAAAACTTTTAAAGAAGATCTTAATGATGAAAGTCTTTTCAACTGGCATAAGTTATTAATGAAAGGGAACTTCACAATTCAAGCTGGGCAATGGCGAACTTACGAAGAATTAATGCAGGTGATATCGGGAGCAATGGGAAAAGAAAAAATACATTACGAGGCTCCTCCTTCCAAAATAGTTGCCAAAGAAATGAAACGCTTTATCCTGTGGTTTAACCAAACCGCTCGTGGAGGAGAAATGGAAATAAAAAAACCAATACTTCGTGCTGCTATTGCACACCTTTATTTCGAAACAATCCATCCCTTTGAAGATGGAAACGGACGTATTGGAAGGGCAATTTCAGAAAAAGCTCTTTCACAGTATATGGACCGGCCTGTATTATTGAGTCTTTCTAAAGCAATGGAAGGAAAAAAGAAAAACTATTATGCTGCTTTGCAACTGGCCCAAAGATCAAATGAAATTACTCCGTGGATCAATTACTTTGTAAAGACTACCATTTCTGCTCAGATAGATGCCGAATCCCTGATTGAGTTTACCCTTAAAAAAACTAAGTTTTTTGACCGTAATAAACATCAATTAAACCAAAGACAGGAGAAAGCTATTCGACGTATGCTCAAATCTGGCCCCAAAGGTTTTGATGGTGGAATGAATGCCAGAAAATATGTTTCCTTGAACAAAACCTCCAAACCAACAGCCACAAGGGATTTACAAGATCTTTGTGAAAAAGGTATTCTCACCAAGGAAGGTGGAGGGCGCAGTACTTCTTACTTTTTAAAATTCATGTAACCAAGTATTTAAAAGCTTAATTATTTCTTCTTTTTATTATCTTTAATTAGATAATAGTAAGATAGATAAGGATGTTTTTAGAGCGCATTGCAATTTTTTCACTTCAAGCGAAGGAAAAGCTAGAAACTTTTCTCAATTCCCTCATTTGGGAAACAAATTCTCAAATCGGGCAAATCTTTTTTGTATGTTGTTCTAACATACAGTGCAGATCATCCATTCTACTATAAAAATTTCTTCGACGAAGTTTCCCTATTGTACTTAAACGATTTCCTATGCTGCTTGGGTATAAAAAAGTACAGAGTACTAAGGAAAGCCTCGCGTTAGTCATTAAAAAAGTGTGACAAAAAATAAAAAATTTATTGAGCGTACAAACGGATACAAACACTCATCGCACAACTTCCGTATTCCTAATCGGCAAATTTGTAATTTGGCAACCATTTCTTTTAATATTTCACTCATTGCCTCGTTAAGCGAAAGCACATCCAGAGGCAAATCTTAAGAAACCAATATCCTTTCAATCCTAAATCCGGATTTAATTTATTTAAAATTCAGATCTAAAATAAATTTAGTATATTCGACAAAATACATTTTAAAGCTGTTTAAATCCACTTATTAGAATATACCTAATGAGTGTATTTTCATTTTCCTAAATTAAGTTATAAATTCTTGTTATTAATAAAAAACTGGACGTGGGATGATAAATGATTATCAAAATTTTATGAAGGTGATACCTCTTCCATGTCTAGTAGTAAAACCTAGTAAAAAAGGATTTATAATAGAAAATTCTAACCAAGAACATGAAAAATTAATAAGAAAAAAAAATACGGATATCCGTGGATTAAATGTTCTCGAGGCTTTCAAGCAGAACTCTAAAATCAATGAGGAGGGATGGTTAATTCTTAAAAAACATTGTGAAGAGGTGTTGAAAACCAAATCGAAAAAGGAAATAACCAATCTTCAATATGATTTATTAGATGAAAATACCGGCAAATTCATAGAGAAGTATTGGGACATTAAAAATGTACCCTTACTCGATGAGCACACAAATGTAGAATTTATTCTTATTATTTTCTTAGATAAATCAACAGAGGTACTTGAAAAAAAGCGATTAAACCAATTTGAGCTTAAACTTCAAAAAATAAATGAAGAAAGTAAATATTTCGTTGAGCAAAATCCAAGTGGACTATATTCCCTTGATATTGAAGGAAATTTTTTAAGTGTAAACAAAAGTCTTGTTGAAATTTCAGAAACTCCCGAGATAGAGTTGCTTAACATGAATTTCTTACCTTTTTGTGCCCCTTGTGATAAGGATTTTATTCTCCAACAATTCCAAGATACAATTGCTGGCCATAATCGAAAGTTTGAAGCCAATTTTATAACTGGCAAAGGCCGTCCTGTCATTCTTGATTTATCATTAATTCCGATGAAACTGGATGGTAAAATCCAAGGTGTCTATGGTATAGCTATAGATGTTTCAGAAATGAATGAGCGTAACGCCAAAATCAAAGAATTACATGAAAGATATAAATTAATAGCGACTGCCACCGATGATCTCACCTATGACTGGGATCTTAAAACTGACAAAGTTCTAAGATTTCTTGAAGACAAACAAACAATTTTTGGTTATAGCTCCGAAGAAATAGAGAAAAGAAATTTTTGGAAAGAACATATCCATCCGGAAGAAATTATTCGGATTAAAAAAATTTTGGTAGATACCTTGAAAGACACAACTAAAACAAAAATCAGGACTCGCTATAGACTTTTACAGGCTGATGGTACATATGCACATATCATTGATACAGCACATATTTTAAGAGATAATAAAGGGCAAGCTATTCGTTTGATAGGCGGAGCAAGGGATGTGTCTGATATAGTTGAAGGGAAGGAAGCGTTGAAAGATTCAAATTTGCGGTTTAGTTATGCAATGAGAGCCACGCGGGAGATGATCTGGGATTGGAATATTATTAAAAATGATGTGAAGAGAAGTCGAGCCTTCAAGGAAATATATGGTGATTATAAAGAAAAGGAATTGGATGTTGAAAATTTTTGGTTTTCAAAAATTCACCATAAAGACCGGAAACGTGTAATGGAATCTCTTCAAAGTGCTTTACTAGATACTAACAAGAAAAAATGGAAAGATGAATATAGGTTTATTCATGATAATGGGGAACAATCTTATGTAATTGACCGTGGCTATATTATTAGAGATCGTAATGGAAAGGCTATAAGAATGATAGGTGCTGTCTTAGATATAACCGAGAGACATGCACTACTAAAGGATATTAAAAAACAAAACAAATTATTAAAGGAAGTTGCCTGGGAACAAGCTCATATTGTCAGGGCTCCTTTAGCTCGTTTAAAAGGATTGTTGGTTATGTTAGAAGAAAATTCTTTTGAAGAATGGACCTCTGAAGAATTATTTGAACTCATCCGCGATTCTGCGGATCAAGTAGATGAAATCATAACAAACATCATTAAAAAAACTGAAAATTTTGATATAAAACTTACAGATGGAAGAAAATTTTGAAATCCTCCTTATAGATGATGATATAATTATCCAGAAATTACATCATCATATTTTTAAAAAAACAACAAATTCACCTATAAAAACTTTCAGTAATGGATTGGAAGCGAAGGAATATTTTGATCAAAATTTTTCTTCTAAAAGGAACTATCTAATTTTTTTGGATCTAAACATGCCATATATGAATGGTTGGGAGTTTCTTGAGTATTGTCAAGCTAAATATCCGAACGCCAAAATCCAAGTAGTAATTCTAACTTCCTCACCTTTCAAGAAAGATCAGATCAAGGCATCAAGTTATAAACAGGTGCTCTTATATAAAATAAAACCTCTTTACAAAGAGCATGTTAATGAAATTTTAACTTCTATAGAATTACCTTGCTCCACCTAAGATAAAGCCAATTCGTGTATTACTTTTCATGAAAGACTTAAATAGAATTTTTTGGGCGATGGACTTTTACTTGTTTCTATGTTGGTTTAGGTTTTCTTCAACATAGGTTCCAAAGGTTTTGATGGCGGAATGAATGCCAGAAAATATGTTTCCCTAAATAAAACCTCCAAACCAACAGCTACAAGGGATCTGCAAGATCTTTGTGACAAAGATATTCTTGCCAAGAAAGGTGGTTGGCGAAGCACTTCTTACTTTTTAAAATTCATGCAACCAAGTATTTAAAAGCTTAATTATTTCTTCTTTTTATTATCTTTAATTAGCTAATAGTAAGATAGATAAGGATGTTTTTAGAGCGGATTGCAATTTTTTCACTTCAAGCGAAGGAAAAGCTAGATACTTTTCTCAATTATCTCATTCGAGAAACAAATTCTCAAATTGGTCCTCTTCTTTTTTTGGGTTGCGTTTTCCTTCTAACACTGCTTTTGTATTATGTATGGATTACTCCCTATGCTTTTTGGGCACAAATTGTATTCACTTTTATATACATATTGTGCTTACTAATATGTGCTTCTGTAATGTACTTTCATATTACACAAAAGAGGGTTAGAAAGAATTCTAATACATTGGAGGTATTTAGCTTAGCTGAAGATGAAATAAAGAAATTTGACCTTAATGCCATTCCTTTAAATGAGGTTCAAGTAAATAATATTTTTAAAGCATTTTCAGAAAATCATTTAAGTGGAGACTATCAAACTTTTCAAGCTTTTATTCAGTTAAAGCCAGTTTCACGATTGAAACGATTGGTATGGAAAGATTCTTCTAATAAATTACCTAAACAGGTAAATCGGCAAACCTTGCTAGAATTTCTAAGTCAGATTTTGGAGGGATTTGAAAATTTGGAAAATCAGCAAATGAAAGAATTAACAAATTATTACTTCATTCTCAAAAATTCTGAAGGAAAAGAATTGACTTTTTCCACAAAAAATATTTACGATTGGAAAAACAACAAAGCTGCCTATCTAGAGAATATTTCCGCGCTTCTAAAAAATAATTTATAAGGTATTACCACTAGACCACCACTTACCCTATTGATTTTCAGGGATTTTCGTTATTCATTTGTTTCTATAATCAAAAGACAACAAGACTTGTTGGCTTTATAAAAAATAGAAATTATGGATAATTTACAACTGGAAGATCGATTGATTCGCATTGAGCAACTGCTCATAGCAAACAAAGAAGTATTAACCTTGGAGGAAGCTTGCCTGTATACCGGCATCTCTAGAAGCTATATGTATAAGCTTACTTCTAACGAAAAAATCCCCTATTGCAAACCACGTGGGAAGTTGATCTATTTCGAAAAGAAAAAACTGAATTCCTGGCTACTAAATAAATCTAATCCTTAGAGTGATGACTGGCTACGAATTTTCCCGCACATGGTTCGATTTTAGTTTCGCAAACACTCATAAGATAAAACCCAACCATACCGCTATTTACTTTTTCGCGATAGAACGCTGCAATAGGCTAGGATGGAAAGAAGAATTTGGCTTTCCCACCGATCTGGCCATGGAAGCTCTAGGCATCAAAAATTATAAAACCTATATCCGTGCACTTCAAGATCTGGTGGATTGGGGATTTATAGAATGGATTCAGAAAAGCAAAAATCAGTACACCGCCAACATCATTGCTTTGGTAAAAAATGACAAACCAGTTCTAAAAGCATTAGATAAAGCAATGTCCAGCCATTATATAAAGCAAGTCCAAAACACTTGCCAAGGCATTGCTAGTATAGATAAACAAGTAAACAATAAAACAATAAACCTTGAAACTTTAGAAAAGAAGCCATTAATGGAAATCAAAGATTTTGAAGTTGGTTTTGATCAAAAACTGTCATTCAATTGGGCGATTAAATTTCAGGAGTTATTTCTGCAGAATTTAAAAAATAAAGGTGCGCCATTGAAAAAAATGAAAGAGGCCAGTTTTGAAGATTTCGTAGAGCCTGTTCGGAAAATGCTAATAAATGATGGGATTACGGAAACACATTTACAGCTCGCTTATGAGCTGCTTCATAAAGATGAATTCTGGAAAGGGATTATTTTGGACACGAATAAACTTCGGGAAAAAATAAGTCAGCTTATCGCACAGGGAAAAAAGTCAGTGGAAATTAAAGAAATGGATATAAGAGTTCAGGATAAAATTAAAAGCTATGATTAATTCAAATACAATACTGGTTTCATCAAAAACCTCCGCATCGGTAAAAGTTAATAGTCATCATCAATCCTTGATAACCAAACAACTTTTTTGGAAGCTATTCCGATTTCATGCTCCTCAATTCGTCATAAAACCTGAAAACAAAGAAATAATTTACAGTGTTTTCAGGTATTTTTTGCACCAACCTGATTTCAATGATTACGGAGTGATTAAAAATAAGGCTGATCTGGATAAAGGTTTATTGGTATATGGAGATTACGGAGTTGGAAAATCCACGCTCTTTAATACCATTCATGAAGTTGGAAGAACAATCGTTACTAAAACCCAAAATACCCAATTATGGTTTCCGCGAATATCGACCATAGATATGCTTAATCAGTATTATAAATCTCAGAAACATCCAAGCAGCAATTTTAAACTGGAAAATTATTATCGAGGAAAGCTATACCTGGACGATCTGGGAAAAGAAGATAAGGCTTACAACAGGGAAGAAATAATTGGAAAGCTACTTTTTGAAAGACACCACCGGAAGTTTAAAACTTTTGTAACTACGAATGAAAACCCATCGGCCATAACTGCGAGATATGGAAATCATATTGGAGACCGACTGCCGGAAATGTTTAATATCATTAAATGGGAAGGGAAAAGCTGGAGAGAATAAGGATGATTTATATAATAAGTCCTCACCACATTTTTCCCAATGTTAAAAAGAACATCTTAGAAAAAAGAGGTTCGTCTGTAAAAATCTTGAACACCAACCAAAACAGCGAAGAGGAAAGTAGATTGAGATATGAAAGAATTTCGAACCTAAATCTATCTACTAAAAATTTTGGTTGGAGTTCGCTGGCAGTTTTTTCCGAAAATAATTTAGTGAATAATTATAAGAAAGTTGACTTTAAAATTTAATGGAAATAGCATTAATTAAAGAGCCGATTTACATTTCAAATTTTCAAAAAAGGCTCTAAAAAATTAGCCGTTAAATAACATTATCTATTAGGCAAAATGAAAATTATCAGGACAAAGAAAGTACTCTTTTGATGAGCTGAAAGCGAAGGAAAATGAGTAGCAAGAGGATAACACGCTGCGCGATGTTAGGTTATGCTCATTTTATCATAAGTAATTGAATGCCAGTATTTTATAAATGTATTCAGAAGTTTATAAAACCATTTCAAAGATAATATTTACTACAATTGGTCGGCAGGCCTTATAAACAGTACAACCAATTATCCTAATCTTTAAAAAAAAGGAACCATGAGCAGGAATTTCTCCCGAATTAACTTTCATTCCGAAACGGTAGAACGTTTCAAAAAATACGCCGTTGAAAATGAGGTGAATTATACTGAAACCTTGGAAGCGATGTTGGACTTTTTTGACAAGAATTATATCTCTCCCTTTAAACCATTCCCTCTTACTAATTACAGATTACTACATATTTTCAATAAAAGAATGGACGCCCTAGAAAGTCTCCTACGTAAAATGGAAAAAGATTCTTTAGAGCCTACACTCAAGATTCTTCTTAATCTTATAAATGGCGCAAATTCCAGAAACAAACCTCTGTATCGTGAGAAAAAAGCCTATGAAGAGGATGATACCCATCCCGATTTTTATAAATAAATCAAACAATTTCTTCTGTAGTTTAATTTTGAGTAGAAAAAAAAGAAATTCAGTTTCAAATCATAGCACAATTGCGCCCTCTACTGTTTTTACTTAACGCTTATCTTCCCGAACGCTATAAAAACAGCACAGGAACCACGCGCAGGTTAGTTCTGGTAGATTTGGGGGCATTGTAGTAGAAAATTATGTTTTAGATTCTTGATTAGGAATTTGTGATCTTTGCATAACAATCATTCTTCCTACAACTCTTTTGAAATATGAATATTCATAAAGAATATCGGTTTCATAGTATCTATATAATCTGTTTTGATAAAAATTACTTATGAATCGCCAAGTTTCATATCGGGTCAGTACATTTAATTGGCGGAATTTATCTGAGGAAGGATCAGGATGAAAATCAATAATAGCGTGCTTTTTTCCTAAATATTTATCTAATCGTGTGTTTTTCATAACTTTCCTGTGTTTTTCAGGAAAACTACCTGGTAAAGTAGATGGAACCAGGAACAACTGGATGCCACTGTATTTGAAATGGAATACATTCATCTTCTGAATATTCATAGCTCATGGTCTCATTAGTTTT
This sequence comes from Gillisia sp. JM1, assembly GCF_000424645.1. NCBI lineage: Bacteria > Pseudomonadati > Bacteroidota > Flavobacteriia > Flavobacteriales > Flavobacteriaceae > Gillisia > Gillisia sp. JM1. The sequence goes on along the minus strand of NZ_KE384218.1, from coordinate 481,275 downwards.
TTTAAGCGTGTTTGATAGGCCTGAGTATAATTCTCTTTTGACTTTGCATTAAGAAATGAAGCTTTAATCAGTGCTAAAATTTGGTCTTGCTTAGAGGTTAACTCATAAAACACCTTTTCCACTTGCTTTCTTGCAATATCGGCTTGTTTTCCTAAATTAAAAAACTGCGCTGTAATTTTACCTTGCGCCAATTGCGCTGGCAATAAACCATCTATTAACGCAAAATCGTTATCGTCTATATGTAATCTACTGTTTAGCAAATCGTATGCAGGACTTAACCTGAAATCACCATAGGGTGTTTCTAATAAGGAGAAATTTTTAAAATGTGCATCTCCATTGGAAAACAAATAATTAAAAAGCACCAACTTAAATAATTTTATAGATTCTATGGTATACGCTGGCGTGTATTTTTTGAGTAGCTGAAACACCTCTAAATAGTTGCCCAGATATTTAAAGTCCTCTCCATGGGTTTGTGGGGTTCGGCCTGCTAAAGTTGCAAAATCTTCTTGCGCCCTTTTACCGCCGTCATCTTTGACATCGAAGCGTTTGGTGATGTATGCAGGCGCAGCATTTTTAAAGAAAATTAGAGCATTTTCTGCGGTTTCAATATCGAATACCTGCCGGGCAATTTGCATAGTGAGATGCTCATTCGCCGGCATCTGGTCGGCATTTTTACCAACATTAGGTATTGGTTTTAAAATGTATTGCCCTTGTTCTCCTTCTTGTATGAGCCGCAGTTTATTTTTTTCCATTAAAACCGAAAATTTTTCCTGTACCCCAGAAATTGAGATGCGCTTTCTGTTTTCCGTAAACAAGGCATCTGCGATGTCGTTGCTTGCTGGCGAATCGTAGGGTAAAATGGCACTTACTTTTTTACCATTAAACACATGTTTTAATGCGGAATTACTATAATCTGAATAGCCTTCTTTAAGCGTTCCCGGACAATATGTTATTTTAGACAAATCCATTAAGTCTCTATTTTCTTCACTTGAACCGCCCCAATAGTGTCATATTTTGCTGTTGTCAGCAGAATACCAAAATGGTCGTTGGTATCTATTCGATTCTCAAAACAAACGGTTTGTTTATTGGAACCTTCTGGCAGCATATTATAAAAAAAAGGAAACAGATGTTTGGCGTTAAATTCCTGCTGTGTTTTAGGCAGGGTTAAACTAATGGCCGGTTTAGTAGTATCATTAAACCAAAACTTGTGATACTTAAACACAAAGCTGCCATCGTCTAACTGTGTTAATAGTCCCGCAGGTTCTTTTTTATATAGTATTTCTGCTTGTCTCAATTAGTTAGTGTGTTTCTGTTACTGTGATATCCTTAACCTGAAATATAAGCTCCAAACCTAAAGCATCCCCCAGTTTATTTAAGGTTTCTAAGGTTGGATTGCCTTTCCCGCTTTCAAATTGTTTTAGGGTTCGCAAGCCGACCCCAGAGAGTTCTGCCAGCACTTCTTGAGTTACCTGAAGCATTTCTCTGCGGTTTTTTATGGTTTCTATAAGTGAATCAGAGTGCATTATATTGCTCTTTTTAGGTAAATATAAAAAACTTTATTGAATAAACCTCTTATAAGTGCTTTTTAATGCACTATTTGGATGGTTTTACTGTTTATTGAAGTTTTAATACCCAAAAAGTGCTTTACGCTGCACTATTCATATTAATAATCTGTAGTAGGTTATGCGACATCGAAGCTGTACCCTAGTATTGAAAAGAAAAGAATTTAAATTAATTCTAATGCCGACATATTTTGTCGCTTTAATTAACTTTATTTGTTTTATAGAATTAGATACCGATGAGTAGATCGAGAAGAAAACTACCAATTTTAGGAAACTGCCTGGCATCTTCTGAAAAGGAAGAAAAGCTAAAAGCAAATAGAAAACTAAGACGCCTGGTCAGGGAAAAGTTATCAAAATCTTTAATCGAACTGCCTCAACTAAAAGAGATTTCCAACAATTGGAATTGGGTTAAAGACGGGAAATCCTATCGAAGCGATCTTACTAATAAACAACTAAGCAAATAACTATGAACATACTTTATTTACACGGTCTTAAAAGCAAACTCAATGATCAAAAACGGGAAGTACTTGAAAAATATGGCCATGTTTACGCCCCCGACATTGATTACAGTATTAAACATATTCAACCGGAATTAATATTAGACAAGCTTAAAGATATTGAGATCAATGTGATTATTGGAAGTAGCATGGGAGCTCTAAATTCTTATATTATTTCAGACAGTATTGGCAGACCATCATTATTGTTTAATCCACCATTAGCTAAATATGATGGGATCTCATCAATTAAACCTCACTACACCAAGATAAATTCTTATAAGCAAATTGTTCTTGGTGGTATAGATGATATTGTAGATCCTAAGGAGACTTTAGCATTTTTAGGGAACTACATTGATAAAGAAGAAATAGACCTTCATATAGATCCTCGATTAGGGCATCGAATACCTTTAGACCTATTCGAAACTCAAACTGAAATCTTCTTTTCTAAACTTTGTTATTAAAACTAATACTATGTCTGTCCGCCAAACCATCAAACGTCATTACAAAATTATTTCTCTTCTAAGGTTAAGACCTATGGGATATGATGAAGTTCAAGATGAAATGAATATGGATCCTGACTCCAGAGGAGAAAGTTTAATGACTTCTCAAAGAACTTTCCAAAGAGATATCCTTGATATAGCATCTATTTATGGAATTGAAATTGAATCTGATCGAAGTAATAAAAAATACTTTATAAAGGATGATATGGAAGAAACACATTCCCAAAGACTGCGTGAAAATTTTGAGATCTTAAATGCAATTCGACTTTCTAAAAGCTTGGGAAATAGCTTAGTATTTGAAGAGCGAAGGTCTCTAGGTACTCAGAACATGGCAGGGCTGCTTCATGCTATTCAGAATAGTTCAAAAGTGAAATTTGAGTATCATAAATTTTATGATGATACAGACAGCAATAGAGATGTCAAACCCATTGCTTTAAAGGAAGCAAGAAACAGGTGGTATCTTATCGCAAAGGACGGAGATAATATAATTAAGAATTTTGCCCTGGACAGAATTGTGTCGCTGTTAATAACTGAATTAAAATTCAAACCAATACAGTACAACGTTCATCAAGAGTTTAAGGATAGTTTCGGGATAATAAATGGAACAGATGAAAAACCGATTGATGTCGTTTTTTCATTCACGGCTAGAGAAGGGAGATATATAGAATCCCTTCCGCTACATCGAAGCCAGAAGCTCATTTCCAAAACTGAAAAAGAATATCAGTTTAGTTATTTCATAAGACCTACCTATGATTTTAAAATGGAAATCCTTTCCTATGGAGATCAGGTTAAAGTTCTGGAACCAAATAGTCTTAAGGAAACTATTTTAGATACTTTAAAATCTGCTATTAAACCATATTCATAGTGTACCTGAATAAAAGTTCTAAAGTGTTTAGTATTGTGGTCCTACCTTATTAGATTTTCCCAATAAAAAGGATGTTTAGCAGTAAACTTAATTACCTATATTAGTCCACTCCGAAGCCCTATCTTCAAATCAATAATCTCATCTATGAAAGATCTGAAAAGAAGATATCTTACCAAATCCCGCTTCAAACTTGCTTTAGATTGCCCAACAAAACTCTACTATACCAGGAAAAAGGAATATGAAAACAGCAGTGAAAGCGATTCCTTTCTGGAAGGTTTGGCGCAAGGAGGTTTTCAAGTGGAAGAATTGGCAAGGATGGATCACCCAAATGGAATTGCTATTCTTGGTGAAGATTATAATTATCAGTTACTGGCAGATAAAACCAAAGAATTATTGAAGGAGGAGAATGTAACCATCTTCGAACCTGCTTTTCTAATAGACGGTCTGTTCATTCGTGTGGATATCTTAGAGAAAAAAGGAAATAAGATCAGGTTAATAGAGATCAAAGCCAAATCGATCAATAGCAACTCCCATGATTCCTTTATAAATAATAAAGGCAATTTGAGTGGTGGCTGGGATATCTACTTATATGATATTGCTTTTCAAAAATATGTAATGCAATTATGCTATCCCGAATGGCAAATTTCATCCTATCTTAAATTAGTAGATAAGCATTCAATTACTACCGTGGATGGTTTACATCAATGTTTTAAAGTGGTTGCCGATTCTCAATTACGTACTGGTATAGAAAAACAGGAAGGTCTAAGCAAAGATGATATTGGAGAATCTATTCTATGCTTAATAAATGTGAGCCCAGAAGTAGATCTCATTCTAAATAATAACCCAATAGATACCGATAGCTCTTTTGAAGAAACAGTTGCTCATTTCAAAAAGCATTATCAGGAGGATATAAAGATATTTACTGAAATAGGTGCTCATTGTAAAGGCTGTGAATTCCAAATCAAAGATGCATCTGAAGGTTTAAAAAGTGGATTTCACGAATGTTGGAGGGAACAACTTCAACTTCCAGATCATAAAATAGATCGCCCTAAAGTATATAATGTTTGGTACAATCCTGTAAAAAATGCCATAGAGGAAGGCCGCTTTTTTATGGATGAATTAACAGAGAATGACCTCAACATTCGCCCCGAAGCCGGCAAGATAAACCGTTCGGAACGCCAATGGCTTCAGATAAGTAAACATCAAGAAGACGATGCTACACCCTATTTTGATATAGAAAACTTAAGGATGGAACTGGATTCTTGGAAATTCCCATTGAATTTTATCGATTTTGAAACCACTGCGGTTGCCATTCCTTTTATGGCTGGCATGCACCCCTATGAACAGATAGCCTTTCAATTTAGTCATCATATAGTCTATGAAGATGGCAGCGTGGAACATCATAATGAATATTTAAATACAGAAATTGGAATAATCCCCAACCTCGATTTTATTCGTGCCTTAAGAGATTCTCTTTCTGAAAATAAAGGCAGTATTTTTAGATACCACAATCATGAGAACACCATTGTGAATGTTATCTATAATCAGTTACTGAAATCTGAGGAGCTAGATAAACAGGAACTTCTGGATTTTATAGAAACCATAAGTCATAATACAGAAAAGAATGCCAAGTCATGGCGCGGAGAACGAGATATGATAGATCTTCAGAAAACCGTGGTGAATTACTATTATGACCCTTCTACAGGAGGTTCCAATTCCATCAAAGCCATCTTACCAGCTGTTTTAACTTCTAGCGAGTATCTGCAAGAAAAATATCAGCAACCACTTTCTAATCTAGGTGTAACGAGCAATAACTTTGATAATTCTCATGTATTTCTAAAAATGGAAAATGGAACTCCTATTAGTCCATACAAAGCCTTACCTCCGATTTTTGAAGGTTGGGATAATGAACAACTGGAACAAGTTGCCGACAGCCTTTCGGAAATTAAAGATGGAGGAGCCGCATTGTTTGCCTATGGAAAACTTCAGTTTCCTGAGGTTATGCAAGAGGAGCGGGAAGCTATAAGAAATGGATTATTGCGCTATTGCGAACTGGACACCTTGGCAATGGTGATGATCTATGAATTTTTTAGAGAAGTGTGTAAATAAAAAACTGATAGTCCTTTTATCATCAGTTTGAACAAGTGCCCTGAGCTGCTGCATCTATATGTCTTATTTTCAGTGTTTTAACTATTTTTAAAAACCATATTAATATCACAAACTTATTTAAATTAGTTTATGTGTTTTATCTGACAATTATAAAATTTTAAACCATTTACATCAACGCTTTTTACATAACTAAATCCAGGATGCTTGCTCTTTGTTGTTATCAACTTATTTACATCACCTCTAAATTCAAATCTCTGAATTATTTCCTTAGGACGATATGATTTACCTGAATATGTGGATGTAACTTCATAATTTTTAATAAAACCTTTATTTTTGTTCAATAACCCCTCGATTGAGCTATAACTTCCATTATTTAATTTTCCAGATTGAGCGAAAAAATTAACTTTTCCAGAATTTCCACCTAATGAATGTGCAATTTTGTGCCCCCTAACATCTCCAGAAACTAATCCAAGTAAATCATTTTTAGAATTTCTATTAACAACGCCCTTAATTTGTGGTCTATTAATTATATTTTTGGGAAAAGAACTAATTCTCGCCGAAACGGTTCGACTATAATAGTCAGTTTTATAAATTGTATTACCTATTTTGTATGAAGTATTTGGTCTTGGACTATTTAAAATTGGATTTACATAAAATCTTTCTTTACCTCCATATTTTTTTGTAATTATTTCATGAGCTTCTATTACAGTATGTTTCCCTGTTTTAAATATTTTACCTAAAAAAATATTTTCTTTACTAAAAACTGTAATTGACCTTTCATTTTGAATAAGTTTGAATACGTTTTTAGAAGCAAAATCCGATAACTCTTTATCTATTGGTGCTTTAAAGCTCTTTTTTATTAATTTTTCATTTGATTCATTAATAAGCTTTAATGGAATTAGTCCACTTGTAACTTTAATCGATTTTTCTGAAAGTTTTGAAAAAATACTAGAAGATGACCTTTTAGCAATTTTTTCAACATATTCTTTTGAACCATTCTTTAACGTGTATTCCGCTAAATTTATAACTCCTTTTTTTCCACTGTATTCAATAGTTTCGGAAAGCATTTCTTTACCTCCTTTTTTTGCACTGTATTCAATGGATTCTGAAAGTATCTCTTTTTCTCCCTCTTTAAGAAAAGGCTTTAATAAACCTGATTGACATTTCATTTCATTTGAAAACAACAATAATATGGTAAGTAATATTATGTTAAAGCTTTTCATCTATTTCCTTTTTGATTTTCATATTAAATTTTTTCTGTTTACCATAAAATATAGAATCGTATTTGTGAAAAATAGATTGTAAGGATTGCTCATACATATTTCTATATTTTTTTTCAGCATTTCCTTCATTTGAAATGCTTATTGATGCGGAACCTACCATGCTGGCACCTCTAGTAAAAAACAGTGAAAAACCTCCAGTAAAAATACCAGCAGCAACATCAATTGTTATATTTCCAGCTTCGGTAAGAGTGTTCTTGGAAGCCAAACTTTGGGATATTTCTTTTCCTTTCTGGAAATTAACCCTTTCTTTTTTCGTAATGGAATAATCTTCTACAATTTCTTCATTTTGGCATTGATTCACAAATAAAGTTGAAACTTCATTTCTAGTTCCTAACCTATCCGAATTAAGATAATCATTAAAATTACCCCCATATTCATTAATAATATCATCAATTTTGGAATTATCAATAAATTTATTCCAATCTTCAACGTAGTCTTCCTCAACCCGATTCCCACTTGTCAAAAAATCTGCAACAGTGGCATAAGTTCTATATAAATCACTTCCAAAATCAAAATATTCTTCACAAAATTTTTCATACCCAGGGTAGAAGTATTCATCAACTTCGTTTTTTAAACTTACTTTATAATTTAAATAAACCTTATTTTCATCATTAATACGGGACTGTAATGCCATATTTATATCAGATAATATTATTCTTCTTTTCTCACTCTTTATTACTTCTATTTCGTTCACAATGCAAGAAAATTTAATTAAAGGTATTATTTGTTTAAGTTCAAAATAATCATAATCCTGAATTGTAGGTAAAACATAAGACTCTAGAAAATAATTAATAACGATTTCATTTCCAGGATTATCTTTGTAATAATTATTTAATTCAACAAAAGAAAAATTAACTATAGTATTTAATATTTTTTCCTCCCTAATTGCTAATTCAAATTCTAATATCTTTTTTGAATCATCATAAATCTTTGTGCATGATTCTAAATCTAATAATTCATTATAGGTGTAATTTTCCAAATTTGGAAGAATAAACTCTGAAATAAAGTAATTAAACACTTCTTCTAAATGTGGATTTTTAACAATGAATTTTCTCAAATTTGATATATCGGTTCTTTTGAGTTTTTGAAATATTTCAGAGGTTAAATACAGTTTTCTTTTTTCAATTTTCTCATTTAAAATAACAAGATTATTTTTTAACCTCAATTGTTCTAATTGAATAAAATCTGCGTTTCTAATTCTCCCCCCCCAATATTTAACAACTAACTTATCGATATAAAGTTTACGATTAGGGTTATTATTATAAATTTTATTTATTTCTGTAATATTAAAATTTAGCGAACTTTCCTTTACAAGATCATCTATGCTAGAGGTACAACTGATAAAAAACCAGAAAGAAACAATTAATGTAATTTTGTATTTCATTAATTGTTTCTTTCTGGTTTTAAAATCTCTAATTCTTTCATAATCTATTTTTTAATTTAACTTAATCCTTTAGAAAAGTGATATTTTTAGCGTTTTTTTGCATAGGTCTCCTATTAATTGGACATTGCCTTTTTCCAATTCTTTCTAAGGATTGGCCTAGCAAGTGTTGTGTCTCCATTGGAAGGCTCACCTGAATAATGACAATAGGCCTCACCATATTCTACGTCTTGAAATTGGTTCCATTTCTTAAAGGCATTTAGTGACATAGGTCTTTCTGGATTGAATTCTATTTCCTCACCAGTTCTTATACAGTAGCCTACATTCGATTTATTTTCAGGTTGTGTTTTGAAAGTAAATTTCTTTTTTGGAGCTGGATTTACTGTTTCCTTTTTATCGTCTCTCCAAACCCGCTCTGGCCTTACGTTATGAGCCTGGTCTAAATCTATTTCATCCGCAAAATCGTCTAATCTTTTATCTGAATTAAGATTCGATTTCCCTGAACCGTAAAACTTTTCAGTAGAATCAAATAAAACTTCCGATTTCACATATTCATTCCCAAAACTCATTAACCCTTTCTTACTTCTATAAGCAGGTCTCTTAACATAGACAACTTCATTATTATGAGCCAATTCCATACATTCGTGCCATGCCTCAACGTCTGCGGAAGTGGTGAATTTACTGAGGATCTTTTGTTCAGAAAACACTCCGAACTCGATATTATTTTTAAAGGAATAGTCATATAGGTTTATGGAAGTAATTACTCCTTTCTTTTCATTTCCGTAATATTTAGCATGAAGATGTGGGACATAAACAATACTAACATTAGGAAACTTTTTAAAGAAATCGAAATCTTCATTACTTAGACTCCTATTTACTTTCTTTTCATTTTTTCCAAACACTAGGATGATTCGAAGCTTGTGATTATCCATATGCTTTTTGAAAAGATCTTTGAAGTAATCATCTAATTTTATATATGGTGAAACAATTAGCAGAGTTTTCTCCGCATCCCATATAATATCATAGACAACATTTTCTAGGTCTTCCCCAGTCAAAAATTTACTCATTTAATCAAAAATTTATTTATAATAATAATTTAAGTTCCAAATCCACGTTCAAATACCTCAACAAAATCTTTCATTTTACTCATGATACGCTCTCCAATTTCCCTCGCTTTTAGTACACTTGGTCTATTGTCTAAGCATTTAAAGATCTCGTCACGTAATGGCTCATGTTCGTTATACACATAAGCATCTATTAATGATTTAAATTGATCCTTGTCTAAGTGCTCTTCTTCGCACAGTTCAGCCAGCGCTAACACCCTTTGATCGCTCCAATATTTATCAAATTCATCAGAAATACTGTCTACATCACTTATTTTAGGCAGATGCTCATCTATAAATTTCTCTATTAGCTCTCGCTTACTTCGCAGCTCTATATCACCCGCAAGCATATCCATGATCTTCTTTTTCTGAAGATCTGCCTCTCTTCCTTTTACTTGCTTTAATCCAACTAACAGTTTTAGTATGTATGCAACATTTACCTCATCTCTATGTATCAGTTCTAATTCAAAATCTACATCATCCAGAATAGAGGTTTTTTGTTTTTGATGATCTCCTCTTGCCTTTTCATATAAGTCTAAATACTTGCTCTTATAATCTTCAAAGGTTTGCTCATCCATGGGAATATCATCCCAGCTAAAATCTGTAAAAGAGGTCAACACATTCTTTGCTCTAATTAAGGCTCTAAAGGCCTGTACAAATGCTAACTCTTCATCTTCACTCGGTAGTTCATCTACGCTTTTAACTGTAGGGGCAATTTTTAATAGGTCTATAAAGGCTTCAGAGAATTTTTCGGCGATAAATTCATAATCTGGAAGCAATATATCTTCTTTAGGATTTTTATTAGAGAAGAGTGCTATGGCATCATCTGTAGCTTTTTTTAAATTCCGAAAGGAAACGATCTCTCCATGCGATTTTTTCTCATCTAAGATCCTGTTGGTTCTTGAAAAAGCTTGAATTAAACCATGATGCTTTAGATTCTTATCTACATAAAGGGTATTTACTTTTTTAGCATCGAATCCCGTTAAAAGCATATTTACAACAAGAATGATATCTAATCTATCCTCCTCCTTAAACCCAACCTTCTCACGTTCCTTTAATCGCTTACTTATATCTTTAAAATAATTTTCAAACTGCTGTGAATCTTTAGTAGAAAATGCGGTGTTGTATATCGTATTATAATCTACTATAAATTCGTCCAGTTTTTCTCTTGTATGGCTGGTTTTATAAAGAACTTGTGGCTCTGCTGCAAGAGCAGTAGTTGCCGGAAGTAATCCTTGAGCTTCTTCATCTTCCTCGTTAGCTCCATAGGTAAAAATGGTAGCTATCCTCAAATCATGCTCTCCAGCTTCTTTCTTGCGTTTAAAATGCTCGTAATAAGAAATTAGATTAGCGATACTACTAACAGCAAAAATGGAAGAGTATTCCCGATTTTTGGTCTTAGTATTGTGATATTTAATGATATAATCGGTAATCTTTTCTAATCGATTGGGGTCATTTAAAACCTCGCTAGTATCTATATCTTCAACATCTATGTCTATAAATGTGTTGCTCTTATTTTTATATCTACCAACATACTCTATACTAAATCTAAGCACGTTTTGATCTCTAATTGCATCGGTGATCACATACTTGTGCAAGCAGTTACCAAATAGATCTTTGGTAGTTCTTTTCCCGAGATCATTTTTATTAGCATTATCTGCAAAAATTGGAGTTCCGGTAAATCCGAAAAGTTGCGAATTTTGGAAAAACTTAGTGATGCTTTTATGAGTTTCTCCAAATTGAGATCTATGACACTCATCAAAAATAAAGACGATCCTTTTATCCTGTAGATGTTCTATTTGAGATTGATACCTTCCCGGTTTAATAGCATTATTCAGTTTCTGAATAGTGGTAAGAATTAACTTAGTATCGTCTGCAAATTGTTTTACAAGAGAACTGGTGCTATCGGTTACATCTACACTATCCTTTTTAAAGCTATTAAATTCTTTCATGGTCTGGTAATCCAGATCTTTCCTGTCTACCACAAAAACCACTTTATGTACCCCTGGCAGATCCATAATAATCTGACTTGCTTTAAAAGATGTGAGGGTTTTACCTGAACCTGTAGTATGCCAGATATATCCATTTTCCTTCGAGTTTTCAACCTGATCTATTATCGCTTCTGAAGCGTAATATTGATACGGCCTCATCGCCATAAGGATCTTATGTGTTTCATTATGCACAATATACTTCGCTATCATTTTCCCTAGATGTGCTCTGTCTAAAAAAGCAGTAGTGAAATCTGAAAGTTTCTTGATGTTCTTATTATTTGTATCTGCCCAGAAAAAGGTCTGTTTAAAGGTAAGCGCGGATAAAGGATTGTTTGAAAAGTATTTAGTATCTACTCCATTGCTAATAACAAAAAGCTGTACGAAATTAAACAAACCATAGTTGTTCCAGTAAGAATGTCGCTTATAACGATTGATCTGTTTAAAAGCTTCCTTTAATTCCAGACCTCTGCGTTTTAACTCAATTTGAACTAGCGGTAAACCATTGACAAGCAAGGTAACATCATACCTATTCTTATAAGTTCCTTCCTGAGTGATCTGATTGGTGACCTGAAATAAATTTCTGGAAGTATCTTCTGAATTATAGAACCTTACATAAAATGGCTCACCAGAATCCAAAGTTAGCTGAAAGCGACCTCGCAAGCTTTTGGCCTTTTCAAAAACGTTACCCTTAGCAAGATGATTTAGGATGTTATCAAATTCAGTAGTAGAAAATAGCGTTTTATTAAACACCTCGAGTTGGCTTTTTAAATTTGCCAACACGCTGGCCTCGCTATTTAAAGTAACTCTAGTATAGTTTAAGCTCTCTAATTGCTTAACAAGTTGATTTTCTAATGCAGCTTCAGATTGGTAACCCATTTATTGGTTATAAGTTAACGTATAGATCATATCGCATTAAATAGGGTTAAAAAACGATATTGGTTTTGGCAATTTAGTTAATATTTATGACGAAAAATACCCGACAAATTAAATGTTATAGATGTTTCTTATTTAACACGGGTGTTTTATCCGAATTAATATGAAAATCAGGCGATTATCTTATTTTGATTTTAATGAAATCTATTTCCACAACGGCTCATTAAACCAATTCTCCTTCATTCCTAAAGCATTTGGATCTACATTCTCATGATTATCAAATAATTCCTGTAGTCTTTGGGTGAATTTGTTTGAAGGCTGTATAATGTTCAATAAATATTTCATTAAACATAAATGAATATATAATCGTTGAAACTCATGATGTTTTGGAACGTTCTCAATCCACGGAAATGGTGGCTTAGAAAGCAATTTTGGCGCTCCTGGTAAATTACGATTCCATAATCTAGAATGGTGAGCACAATAATTTCTTATTTGTGCTATTGATTGTAACCAACTTGGCAAGAAGGTGTGGTTTACCGCTCCATACTCTTGGGCAATAACATCTTTAGAATTTACGGTGTGTTTAAGGTTGCCATATAATTTTGATAAGGCTCCAAAACTAGTTTGTTCTAAAGATTTCCACGCGGGAGGAAAACGCAGATCGTCTTTATGTTTTTTAAAATGATTTTTTATAGTAATGTCTTTGCTCCTTGCTAATTCATCATCTAAATTGGATAGGGTTTTCACTAAGGCTTTGCTATCAATAAAAAGATTGAAATTTTGAAACCACCACGGATCGATCTCATGGGATAGATGATAAATAATTTTTGTACGTAAGCTTATCTCAATTTTTTCGATAACATCAAATAGCAATAAACGCAATTCCCTATCGAACATATAAAGAGAAATAACATCTTTAAAACGGCTATGGGGTTTAAAAATATGATCTTGTTTATCTTCTTGCATAGAATGCCAATACTCCCCTAACCTGTAATAACTAATATGCGACAAATAATGCGCAGCATTATCTTCGGGATAAATTTCAAGACCTCGATTCTTCAATTTTTCAATCTGGTCTTCTATGGTAAGAGCTGTTTTATCGAACATTTTTGAATATATAAAAATCTTGAATTAGCATAAAACAGTGCAACTTTCAAGATAGTTATTAATTTAACAAAAGGTATAAAAGCAAAAGACACACCCTGGGACGCTGTTCTAATGGGTAGCGTGGTGTGTACTGTTACTGCAAAAATACAACAATTGCTGTAAATATGATTGGCATTTTCTTTGAAATTAATTTTAACCTGTAAACATTCACTCCTTTTTAGTTTAGACTTTCAACAGGTTTAGTTGATTTATCTTCAAAAATTTTAGGAGGTAATTTAACTAATATTTATAAAATAATGTATTACTTGTTTTCAAGATAGCTAGTGAAAGGATTAGTTATCAGAATCACTTAATTTTACGTTCCTGATATTTAAAATCAATATTAAATTTCTTACAATATTCTTCAAAATCGCGAAGTTGCTCAATAGCCGAATCCTGATCTCCAAATTTGCTTAATGCGTACCCCTTATAGACCATCATATTTCCGACTTCTCCTTTTCGTCCTTCCGCTCCTAATATAAAACTTGGCGAACTCCAATTTGTTCCGAATGGATCCCATAAGTTTTCTCCTACCACGAAGATCAACCTACTTTTTGATTTCTCAGGAGTTTCAAATGCACTAATCTTAGTTTTCGCGATATCAACTTCTTTCTTAATTTCATAATAACCAGTATCTGTAACTAAAAAAACAGCGAAATATTGAGTATTCGTTTTTACTTTCTTTTTTGAGAAATGAAATTCATAATAATACATATTCAACCAATCCCAGGACCATTGCTCAAGTTTTCCTCTTCCATTATTAGGCGAAGGATTACTAAACTTCGGATAGCCTCCTTCATATTCTCTGTTGAAAGAACCTCCTATAAAACCCATAAGATCAAGCATTCTTCTTTGGTAATCATATAAAAGTCTATATGCCTTACGCACTTCTATTAAACGATCTTCAAGGTCTTTCTGCATATTTGAAATATTGTTTTAGTGGATTTATTTTTAATTGTTTACTTTTAAGTAAATCATCTAGCCATAACTTTTCATAAAATTGGTGTAATGCAAAACCTTTAATGCAATCATCTAAAATTCTAGTGTAAGCATTCAAGGTAGAAACATTTATCTCCTTCAACTTGTTATTGGTAAGTGCAATATGATGCAACATTATAGACCAGTCAGTCTTACATATAATTACCTTATTTTCATTGGAAGTGAAATTTTCTACATCTTCTTTGGAATGTAATCCACCTAATTGAATAAAGTATAAATTCTTATCATCAGGACCATATTCATTAAAGTAAGAAGTTATCTCTTTTTCCATTTGATGAGTTAACTGTTGAAATTTGTCATTGCGCTTTGCTTCAATAATAATATCGAATTCCTTAAATCTTAGAAATACATCAGGTTCGATATATCTTATATTGGTGGTTCCGTTAGAATTCCATTTATCCCAAAATGAAATAGAGATCAATTCTCCACTGCAATAAGGTAGTTTATCATGATAAAGCGAATCTTTTAAGATATTCCAGAAAATATCTGAAGGTAAATATTTAAGAGTATCAAAAATAACAGCCGTAAGACTGTCTTCACAACTCTTTAATTTCCCTTTATTATGGTGAAAGTATGAAATCATATTTTACACAAACATTTGTTGTAACAAGCCTTTTTTAAAGCTTTGCGTTTGGGCGATCTGCTGAGAAACAGCTTCTATTTTGGTATCGATTCCAGAGAGAAAATTGGCGATTTTTTGTTGTTCAGGAATTGAAGGAAGTGATATTTTAAACTTTCTAATATTAGTCATTGACAGAGCAGGTTGAGAACTGGATGAAATATATTTACCAACTTCTCTTTCTTTGAAAACAGGGTTAATAAAATATTGTATAGAAAATTTTGCGAGACATTCATCCTCATTAAACCTAATCCTAGAAACATTTGGAGCGAGGTAAAACCTATCATTTTCTTCGATTATTGCAACCTCTCCAATTGTACCAACATAGGTATAAATCAAATCACCTATAAATAATTTACTTCGATTCAATTTAGAAAAATCACTATCATCAATATATTTTACTTGGTTTAAATCAAGTGTGTTGTTTTTAATATTAAGACCTCGTAAGGCGATAATTTCACCCTTATCGCGATAAACGATATGCTTAGTAAATTCAAACCCGGCTAGCTTTGTTACGTCAGCAATCTCCCCCAAACGTTTCTCCTCCCAATCTGGGTAGGGATTTCCGTTTTTGTCTTTGAAGCGGAGCTGGCCCGAGAAGAGTTGTTGCATTACGCCTTTTTTGTATTGCCCCAACAATTCCTTCTTTTTGGTAAGCTGCTGTATTTTTTCATCTACCGCAGTTAAAAAGGAAGCTATTTTTTTTTGTTCGGGCAGGGCTGGGAATGGTATTAATAGTTTTCTAATATCGCCAAGCTGCAAATCCATTATTGTTGACTGATTGACTCTAGATATAGCACTTCTATAAAAATCCCTAGTCTTAAAATATTGAATTAAATAAACTGGAGAATTTACTTTTTCATCGTTTAACCTAATTACAGCAATATTTTGAGTTATTGCGATTGGGATATCCAACATAAACCTAGCAGACAATCCTATTGTTCCAGTTTTTGTTAAAAAAACATCTCCTTGTTTTGGTTTTGCTTTATCAGATAACTTATTGAATTCCTCTTGACTTATTTTAGGACCTTTATCAATATTCACAACTCCAGTTGTAATTTCTCTAGCTGAAATCAAAGGAATTCCTTCTTCAACAAATTCTGGTCTTACTGTTAAACCATAAGAAATATGATTGGATTCGCTACCAAGAGGTTTAATAGACCAGTCTCCTTCAAACTCATTAAATCGCATTGCGGGAATGAGTTTTTTTTCGGTTTTGATATGTGTAGTTGCGGTACTCATAAGGTGAACAAATGATTAAGGCATTTGTTTAAGCTCATTTTGGTTTTTACAAAATAGCAAGTAGTGATAGCCTGACTCCCGAAGTATCGGGAGACGTGTCCAAAATTTAATTTATATGTTTTGATTTTATTCATATTTATTAATTCCTTTAATGAGATCCTGAAACAAGTTCAGGATGACATAGTTAAAAGGGTGTGTCTATGCCTAGTTGGTTACAATAATCGGCTATGGTGGCATCGGTGTTGGCCATGTCTGCATCTATGGCTTTGAGGGCTGTAGCAACGGCTGTTAAGTCTACAGGATCTTCTTCTTCAAAGGTGTCTACATAACGTGGTATGTTTAAGTTGAAGTCGTTTTCTTTAACCTCATCTAAAGTAGCTACATAACTATATTTATCTTGCTTAGTTCTTTCATTATAAGTTTCTACAATTTTCTTGATATCCTTTTTCCGCAGGTAGTTTTGCGTTTTAATCTTTTCGAAATGCGCGCTGCTATCTATAAATAAAATATCCTTTTTATGTTCCCTGTTCTTTTTAAGCACAAGGATACAAGTTGGAATACTTGTTCCGTAGAAAATATTAGCAGGTAAGCCAATAACGGCATCCAGATAATTCTTGTCCTTTATTAAATACTTTCTAATATGCCCCTCAGCAGCGCCACGAAATAGCACTCCGTGTGGCAACACACAAGCCATCGTTCCCGTGTCACTTAATTGGTGCACCATATGCTGCACAAAAGCAAAATCTGCCTTGGTCTTTGGAGCTAGTTTCCCATATGCAGAAAAACGATCGTCGCTCATAAACAATGGGCTTGCACTCCAGTTAGCAGAAAAAGGTGGATTGGCTACAATAGCCTCAAATCGTTCGTCTATATGTTTAGGAGAAGGATTTACAAGGGTGTCTTCATTATAAATATCAAAACGTTTGTAATGCACGTCATGCATGATCATGTTCATGCGGCATAAGTTATAGGTAGTAGGATTGCTCTCCTGCCCGTAAAATGCGGCTACATTAGTTTCCTTTGCTACTCGAAGTAAAAGCGAACCAGAACCACAAGTTGGATCATATACGCTTTTTATCTGGTCTTTTCCAATGGTTACTAATTGCGCCAAGACTTTACTTACTTGTTGTGGCGTATAGAATTCTCCTGCTTTTTTCCCGGCACCAGAGGCAAATTTTCCAATAAGGTATTCATAAGCATCTCCCAAAACATCGCTCTCTGTATTTTCCAGATCGAAATCTATCTCTTCCAGATGGGTAAGCACTTTTACAATGAGTTCGTTTTTAGCTTCTTCGGTCTTTCCCAGTTTACTGCTGGTAAGATCCAGATCTTCGAAAAGGTTTCCAAAATCCTCTTCGCTCTCGCTTCCCATGGTGCTCTGCTCAATATTAGTTAATACCTTTGCAAGATCCCCTAAAATAAATTTGCTCTTGCCATTCCCATTTCCGCGCTTGGCAAGCTCTCCAAACATTTCTTCAGGCCTAAGAAAGTAACCCAGTTTATCCAAAGATTCGCCTTTAATGGCCTCCAGCAATAAAACTTCATCTTTATGTCCTTTCAGCTCGTGGTACGTAAGCGAATCTGGCTTAAGTATAGTATCTGCATATAATTCCATTTTTCGGCTTAGGTATTTATAGAAGATAAACCCTAGTATATAATCCCTGAAATCATCTGCATCCATCTTCCCTCTCAGGGTGTTTGCTATATTCCAGAGTTGTTGTTCCAATTTTTGTTTTGCTTCTGTCATTAAACTGTTTCTATTTTAAGATCACTTTCAACTTCTATTATCTTCTTCAAAAAATCTCTTCTAAGAAAATAAAAATTATAATTCACTCTGTGATTAAATTCATCTTCTTCTCCAATATCTAAAGAAATGAAATTTTCACTCTTACACTTATCATAAGAACCTAAAAGATTTGGAATATTCTTTTTCCAACATTCTGTCTTACTAATGTATCTATTTAGATCTGGAGCCAAATCATGCTTTTCATCAAACCATCTATCCTCAAACTTCTTTTTATCTTCCTTATCCCAATGTGCAACAATTAATATAAACAGATCGCTATTTCTAATTTCAAAATCACTCTTGATTATGTGATCATATTTATTGAACTTCGAAAAGTCATTAGAATATTGAAATTTCAATTCTACCGTGTAGCGTTCTTCAATATCATCTTGGTTAATAAAAGTAAGATCTACTCTTTTATTGGGATATTCAATATGTTTTAATTCTGCAAAAGCTCTATGCTGAAATGCTCCAGCAAAATAATCTGCATTGATCAATTCCAACAGACAATTTCTTATCTGAATTTCCTGTTTTAAGTTTGGGTAGTTCCTATTGATCCTCTCTAATTTAAGTTCGAAATTTTCAGAACTTAAAGTGTCAGTAATTTTCTTATAAATTTTCTCTCTCATTAAGTAGGTTTAATCAAATTAGTGATTGAGAGCTTAAAGATCTCAAGCTTAAATAGTTTAGGGCATTGAGTGATTTCATTTCCTTTTTGATAGGGCAAAATAGAAGATAACTCCGTAAATCTAAAGCTTTTCTTAAAGCTTTGAAAAGTTTTTCCGTAATGTAAACACTAAAATTTTATTAGTAAGGATCATTATCGAACAAAACTCTCAGAAATATTAAAAACAGGTTCTTATTTGAAACTCCTTTTCTTATTGCAATATCACATATTTTCTGGATAGATAAATCTATCTCCTTTTTAAATCCAAAAGTTTCAAAATCTTTTTCCAGTTTAACTACTACAGGAATATAATGATCTATGAGGCTGATCGCTTGGTTGATTTCAGTGATAATGAAATCATTTGAGTCCAAAATTATAAAGAGAAGATACTTCTCGTTAGCCAGCGTTAGGCAGTGATCCATATGATTCTCTAATTTAAAAGTTGATGGATCTACACCTTTTAAAACAGAACTTATCAAAGCATTTTTTATAATACTTATCCCCAACAATTTCTCAAGACCCTCAATTTGAGAGAGCCCTTTAAAAAATTCGATCTCATATTTCATTAGGCTACTTATTTGATCATGATCTCGGGCTTAAGAGACAATTTTCTGTAGTGCACATAGTGCTGAAAGTCAAACTTTATAAAATTGCCTGGTTCTATCTCCGGAACAATTCCTCTTAAAGTTACTGAAGAAGTATCTCTGGGGTTAGCTCTTATCCAGCCATCATAAGCCTCTTCTTTGGCTATTGCATCAGTATTTTGCAAAGTTATTCGAGAAATAAGATCATCATTATCCACCGCATAAAGCCCAATGATCAATAGATTGCGTTTTCCTCTCTCTCCACGGAACTGAAAGTGATTCAGATCTTTCATTGAATTTTCCATTTCACCTCCCCCAGTTCTGTGCTTTTATTGGTTTTCATCTCCAGAGTTGCTGGAAAAACATTCGGGATGCCAACGCTTAGGCATAGCTCATAGCCTCCAAAGACCCCTTCAGACAAATGAACTCGGTTTGAGTATTTGATCTCTTCCTGCATGTGTTGATATTGCTCCTCGGTAAGGCTTATTTCAAGTTTCCTCATATTGCTTTTAATTTCAATACAAGTTTAAGTTAAGGATCAGACAAAGCATGTCGGTTTAAAAGCCATACTAGAATGAAACATTCACTTTTAATATTTTCAAAACGTAATCATAAAAAATTGCTCCTACTAGCTAGAAACATTGCCCTTCCTCCGAGGAAAACTCAAACTCTACCCAAACAGGAATATGATCTGAGATGCGGCACACTGCTTTCATATTCGGAAAACTTTTATAGATCAATTTCACCCCGAAATTCAATGACTTGAGTTTCCCTGAATTGACGAAAATAATCTCTTATCCGAAAACAGAAGAATCATTTAATAGACTGAAAATAATATCTGAAGCCTGATTTCTACTAAAACCTGTTTCTATTACAATTCCCCTCTCCGTGTGCAAATAAACCTACTTCTGAAATAACGATTTTTTTAAAAAACATTACAGGAATTAGCACAGAACAAGATTCTTTCGAAAATAACTAAATAATTTTCTCCAAGAGTTTGAAACTAATACCTGTTATCTTTAATTAGTATATTACTTTCGCACCCATGGGTTTTAAAAAAAAAACAGGGAAATGCAATGCTTGCATTACACTAAAAAAATGTACAGAACAAAAATATTTTTCACTCTTTTAATTAGTCTATTTGCGCTTTGCTCAACCGCGCAGGAAAGGACAATACTTGAAGGCCGGGTTGTAACTATTGACAGCCTTCTTGAAAACGTTTACCTAAAAAATATCACCACCGGCAGATCTACGGTGACCAACAATTATGGAGAGTTCCTGCTACTTGCCAAAGCCGGGGATACCCTGCTTTTTTCGCACGTAGCAATGTATGACCTTATCAAATTCGTGGATTCCAATGATGTAAAGAAAAGTTCATCTTTCAATAAATACTGCTTTACGAACTGAGCCAAAAAAGCTCTCCAGTTGATTTTTTGATTAGCTAGAATCCGATAGTACGAATCTTTTCCACATTTACTCAATTCCGTGCCCTTATTGGCTGTAAGTCCATAAATGGAATTGACTCCAAGAAGTGGTAAAATTAAAAGCGTAGAGATCAAGCTCTCGAATGAAAAACCTGCCTTCTTGCACCAACTGAACCGGCTTTTTATTTTATCAAAACCTAAAATATTCAGATGTGACTGTAAATATTCTGAACTCACCCAAACCTTAGTAAACTTTCCTTTTAATTCTTGGGTTTTTGCAATATCTTCGTGTTGTAGCATGTTTTGTACTTTATGTGTGGTAACCTAAAGACACCTTAAAACCAAAGGTTTACCTTGGTTTTAAGGTGTCTTTATTATCGCTCAAAGCCTGTAAACAGTGGGGGCGAAACTTGAGTTTTTTATATACCCAGCTATATGTAATATATCCCCTCCTACAAAAAAGTAAGTTCAATTACTTGTTCCGATTCATTAATCAATAAATACCTTTATAGTTACCATGGATTAAAATTGTGACTATATTATTCAATTTTATGCAATCGATTTAATATGCAATTAAAAAGATAAAAAAATAGTAATAAAACCTTAATTTTGCACTCGTGTATTGGAGCTATAGTTATTCTCCCTCATTTTTTAATTTAAAAAATAACAATAAAATAATAAAAACAAGGAATTGTATTTGATAAAAACACATCGATTACAGTATACCTATTTAAAATACAACCATGCTCCAAAAACAGAAAGTAACTATTTACGATATTTCAAAAAAAATACATGTTAGTGCAGCAACTGTTTCCAGAGCTTTGAACAATAATCCTAAAATCAGTTTAAAGACCAGAGAATTGGTGATAAAGACTGCGAAGGAGATGAATTACAAACAAAACCACCTGGCAAAAGCCTTGAAGAGTGGTAAAAGTAACAATGTAGGGATAATTGTTCCTTTTATTAACCATAGCTTTTTCTCATCTGTAATTCGTGGTATTGAGGAAGAGCTCACTCCTCATGGATTTCATGTTATTATTTGTCAAACCCATGAAAATATAGATAATGAAATGGATCAAATAGACGCTTTGCTCAATATACAGGTAGACGGGATTTTTATGTCTGTTTCAAAAACCACAAAAAACACCAATCATATAAAAAAAATTTTAGAAGAAGGAACTCCAATTGTGTTTTTTGATAGAAAAAAAGATATCAAAGGGGTAAGCTCTGTGACTATTGATGACTTTAAAGGAGGTTATATTGCTACAGAACATCTTATCTTACAAGGATGCAAAAAGATTGCACACTTAGCGGGAGACTTTAACCTAGGAATTTATCGAAATCGGTATGAAGGTTATCTCGAAGCTTTGAAAGCACATGATATTGATTTTAACTCAAGTTATATCATTGAAACAAATAGCAAAGTTGAAAATGGCGCATCTGCAGTATCAAAATTATGGGAACTCGATGAAAAACCAGATGCTATATTTTCGGCAGGTGATTACACGGCTTTAGGAGCCATACAAGAACTTAAACGTAGAAAAATACGAATTCCACAGGACGTATGTGTTGTTGGATTCAGTAATGAACCTTTCACAAAATATATGGAATTGCCAATAACTTCAGTAGATCAAACTCCCGTAACTATGGGAAAAATTGCAGCCCAGGTTTTTTTGGAACAAATAAAAGGGAGCCAGACAATTACCATTGAAAAAAAGGTAGTGTTAGCTCCTGAACTTTATATTAGAAATTCTTCTGCCAGGAATTTAAGCTTATAATGAAACTCCTCTTTTCCAGTGGATAAAATCATTTTGATTTAATTGGTCGGCTTTGGATTTCACATTCCCGCTGGCCACCTGAATTATAAATTCCAAAATTTCCTCTCCCATTTCCTCAATAGTCTTTTGCCCCCTTATAACCGGACCGCTATCAATGTCTATAATATCAGGCATGGTTTGGGCTAGGATCGTGTTGGAAAACACCTTTATTACGGGTGAAACAGGATTTCCGGTAGGGGCTCCTAATCCAGTGGTAAATACTACCACGTTAGCTCCAGAACCTACCATCGCAGTAGTGCTTTCAACGTCATTTCCCGGCATGCATAATAGGTTTAATCCCGATTTAGTGACATATTCGCCATAATCTAACACACATCTATGGGAGAAGTTCCTCCTTTTTTAGCCGCTCCAGTCGATTTCATAGCATCTGTAATCAACCCGTTTTTTATGTTACCAGGAGAAGGATTCATATCAAAACCAGAACCGGAAGCAATTGCCGCTTTTTCATAAGCCTTGGTAAGTTCCATAAACCTGTTGGCCGTTTTGACGTCTATACAACGGTTTACAAGTTTCTGTTCAATTCCGTATAATTCAGGGAATTCTGAAAGTATGGGTGATCCTTTTAATGCCGAAAGCAAATCGGAGGCATATCCCAGGGAAGGATTTGCCGAAATCCCGAAAAACCCATCGGAACCACCGCGTTCCAATCCCAGTTTTAATTTGGAGAGCGGGACTGGAGTTCGCTTAGCTTCGTTCGCTTTTTTGATTCCTTCGTAGGATTCTTTATTAATTGATGCCATCATTTCATCTACCATTCCCATTTTTTGTTGTTCATAAATAAGGACAGATTTTTGAATATCCGGATTAATCGCTTATAAAGCATTTTTAAATAGCTCTATTTGAAGATTCTGGCAACCTAAGCTCAGCACGGTGGTACCTGTGACATTAGGATTATTCACATATCCGGCCAATAAACGAGCTAGTGATTCCGAGTCCTGACGGATTCCACCACAGCCACCTTGATGCGTTATAAATTTTACTTTTATATTTTCGAAAATATCCTTATTCTCAGTTTCAGCAACTAAGTGTTCCTCCGGGCTTTTATTATTGATTAAGTTCCGCAATAATTGACGCTGAGAATTGGATTTCTGGAAGTTGAGTTTTTTTCAAAAACCTCCTTAAGGAGCTCTATATTTCTGTATTCACAGAAGACCAATGGAAAAAGAGCAATATATTTACAGTTCCTACCTGTCCGTTCTGCCTATGATAGCGCAAAAAGGTACAGTCTTTCCACTTGGAAATATCCGGTGCATTCCAGGCGGTAGTTCCGTCTTTTGAAAAGTTGGATTGCTTTGATGATTAATATTATCAACAGTTAAAACATCACCCCGATTAATGGGAGTAGTAGCTTTTGCAACCAAAACTCCGTAAATATAAATTTTATCATCAAGAGCAAAATCCACCATTGTGATTTTATGTTTTGCCTGGGTATCAGACAAAACAAGAACTTCCTCTCCTTCAAAACTTATTGATTCCCCCTTTCTTAAATCCACCAATGCAATCGCTATATTATCATCCGAGTGCAATTTTATCAATTTACCTCTCATAATCGTCAATATTCATTGTTTTTTGGTTAAAATTCTTCAACCCTAACCACAAAATCTTTAAAGCCTTTTTCTATTCCATTGCTCTCAATATGCTCCAGTGCTAAGGCAATTTGTTCCCGTAATTCTGCAAATTGGGTTAAATCTGTATCCCAAAAATCGGTATTTTGAAGTACTTGTTGGGCTATCTCATTCTAACTGTGCAATTCCCATATTTCCTTTAATTTTTCCAGAACAGCTTTATCATCCTGGACTGGTAGGCTTTCTCCATTCCATTCTACTTTGTGAAACCGGATTAAACAGGCAAATGCAAAGGTGAGATGTAAAGGAAATTTGTCGTATTTCTTTTGGTAAGTCAAAAGGCTGGGCAATACCCTAACTTTAAACTTCGAAATAGAATTCAGTGCGATACTGGCTAACTAATTTTTGATAAACGGATTTCTAAAACGGTCGAAAACTTCTTCTGGATAATATTTTAATTCTTCTTCTGATAAATCCAGGGTCGCGTTTATTTCCTCAAACACCGCTTTTTCCACAAAAGCTCCAGTAAAGCAATTATCTATGGTTTCTTTTACGGTTTCATTTCCATAAAGCAGGGAGAAAGGAACCATCGTGGTATGTGCACCGTTCAGTATACGAACTTTCCTGGTTCGATAAGGTTCAATATCGTCAACAATCAACACATAATCCCCAATTTTATCAAAAGGAATCTTATTTTTCAGCCTGTCATCATCTTCAATAACCCAAAGGAAAAACACTTCGGCAGTTACAATAAGCCTGTCTTCGTATTCAAACTGACTTTGGTATTCTTTTATTTCGCCCATTGGATATCCCGGAACTATAAGGTTTACCAAGGTATTGTGAAAACTGTTAGAATTTTCTACCCACTTTACAAAGTTCACCTCCAAATTCAAAAGTTCGGCATATCGCAAAATGATACTTTTAAACCTGAGTTCGATGTAAGAATATCAGTAATTACTATGGTTTTAAAGCAATAGAAAAGCGGAAATTTAGTATATTTAAGTATCTGAAATTTAAATATTTAACTAAATTTTCCGCTATGATTTCTAATGATAAAGTTACTGATATTTTCTTTGACTTTGATGAGTTTTGTAATGTTTTTGAACCTGCTTTTACACAAAGACTCCTTGAAGACGGTAAAAAACACAGAAAAAGAGCCTTCAAGATGTCAATGAGCGAAATTATTACAATCACGGTCTTCTTTCAACTTAGTGGGCACAGGACTTTTAAACACTTCTACCTTTTTTACGTTCAAAAGCATATGAAAGCCGAGTTTCCAAATATTGTTTCCTATAATCGTTTTACTGAATTGATGCAAGCCAATATGCTACCACTTGTATTATTTATGAAAACTCGTTGCCTGGGAGAGTGCACGGGGATCTCCTTTATCGATTCCACTCCTGTTAGGGTCTGCAAGAACAAGCGCATAAGTTCCAACAAGGTCTTTGAGGGAATAGCCACTACAGGGAAGTCTACAATGGGCTGGTTCCACGGTTTTAAACTCCATATTATTGTGAACGATAAGGGGGAAATTTTGAATTTCGTAATTACCCAGGGCAATGTGGACGATAGGGAACCTCTTAAAGAAGGGAACATATTGAACAAGATTTTTGGAAGCCTATATGCAGATAAAGGATATATATCAAAGGATCTTGCAGCGATGCTATTTGATGATGGGTTGCACTTGGTCACGGGGATACGCAATAATATGAAAAACGTACTGATGACAATGAGGGACAAGATATTACTAAGGAAACGATCAATAATTGAGACGATTAATGATCAGCTCAAAAATATTTGTCACGCCGAGCATTCGAGACACAGAAGCTTTGGAAATTTTATAACCAATCTGGTGGCCAGTCTAATTGCCTACTCTTTTCAAGAGAAAAAACCAGCAATTAAGTTTGAAGGACAGCCTAAGGCAAGTGGTCAACTCGCATTATTCTGCTAATCGCTTAGGTCGAACTCAGGTTTTAAGTATGTCGCCATTATGGTCGATAAGCTCACAGGGAATAATACAAAGGCCTCTATCTGCCGACCCTTTAAAATGCCTAAAGCGTTCATATAACAATGCCGTAACCTTGGAGGAAAAACTGTTATGCGGATAGCCGTCAATCGTATCATTTTCATTGAAGGAAATCCCGACTTCAGTGATGTTTGAGATTAAAAATTAAAGCTCCTCTTCTTTGGCCAATTCTAAATAGGCATTATAATCTAAATAAGGATTAATTCCTTTTTGAATGCTGCATATAAGTCGTTTCTCCTGAATTTTCTTTTTTTTACACCTTTCATAAATAAGGTATACAAACCGTCCTGTTCGTTCAACATTTCCACCATCCCATCTGAAATAGGCTGTACAACAGCTACACCTGCATTAAAATTGGTTTCAGTGTTGAGTTTATCAATAATATAATCGACAAAAGCCCTTAAGAAATTCCCTTCACCAAACTGAATTACTTTAATAGGTAATTCCTGAGTTAATCCTGTATTTATTCTGTATAATTTTTTATGATTCAATTAATTTTTATTTTATACTTACAGTAAATTTTTAAGTTGATTATTCAAATAAACCTGGTAACCATAAACTTATTTCTGGAATGAAGGTCACGAGTAGTAATACTATGGCCATGGCCAAATATAAAGGAAGTAGAGGTTTCATGACTTTTTGAATAGTCGAATTGGCTACGCTAACCCCAATAAACAAGACTGAGCCGACTGGAGGCGTACATAGCCCAACACATAAATTCATTATCATCATAATACCAAAATGAACCGGATCAACCCCTAATGACACTACAACGGGTAAAAAAATAGGTGTAAAAATGAGCACTGCCGGAGTTATATCCATAAAGATTCCTACAAAAAGCAATATTAAATTAATTGTCAGAAGTATTATGAAGATATTATCACTCAAGCCCAACAAGCCATCACTTACCGCCTGCGGTATATTTTCATAGGACATAACCCATGACATACTCATAGAGGTTGCAATAAGCAGCATCACCACGGCGGTGGTTCCCACCGAACCCAGAAAGACACTGTGCAAATCGCTCACTTTAAGCTCCCTGTTTGTAAAGGACAATATCAGGCAATATAACACCGCAATTCCAGAGGCTTCCGTGGCGGTGAAGATACCCGATACAATTCCTCCTATGACCACAACCAGCAGCAACAAACTGGGTAGTGCATGAAGAAAGGTGATCCCGATATGCTTTAGACTGCTTCTTTCTCCCGCAGGATATTTCTTCTTTTTGATCCAAAATGCAGCTACCAGCATAAGGGCCAGCCCCATCAGGATCCCCGGGATGTATCCTGCCAAAAACAAAGCGGCAATAGAGACCCCTCCGCTGGCAAGGGAATACACGATCAGTACATTAGAGGGCGGAATGATAAGCCCTGTGGTGGAGGCGGTGATATTGACCGCTGCCCCAAACTCGTTGGAATAGCCTTCCTTTTTCATAGCTGGCCCTAAAATACCTCCCATAGCCGATGTTGCAGCTACAGCAGATCCTGAGATGGCTCCGAATAACATGGCTGCAATCACATTCACATAGATCAACCCGCCGGGTAGAGCCCCCATAAGAGCTTTCGCAAAATCAATAAGCCGTTGGGCAATCCCTCCCTGATTCATGATTTGTCCCGCAAGAATAAATAAGGGAATTGCCAGCAGAGAAAAACTATCCAAACCGGTTGCCATTCTTTGGGCAACGGTTGTAAAAGCAGCAAGGGAATCTATAGATGCAAGAATGGTAAGTATAGAGGAAATCCCTATAGACCATGCTACAGGAACTCCAATTGCCAGAAGGATTACAAAAGAAAGGACTAATATTAAAACCTCAGACATCATACCAAGTAATTTTTTGAATGTATTATTTCGTTCAACTTGTAAAATATAACCAGTAGTCCGCTTACAGGAACAATACTGTACACATAAGACAAGGGTAAATTAAGGGCTGCAGAAGACTGGCCCAGTTCATAGTTTACATACACCAGGTTTCCCCCACCCACTACAAGCACCGTTGCACAGAATAGTATAATCAGGGTGTTTATTCCTATACGTAACCTCACGCGGTTAACAGGATCTAATTTCGGAGGTAGGATATCTATGGCCAGATGCGTTTGCTGGCCTGCTGCATAAGCAGCTCCAAGGATCCCTATCCATATAAATAAATACCGTGCCAGTTCTTCTGTAAAGGAACTGGGGGAATTCAGTACATATCGAGAAAACACCTGCCAAAGCACAGCTATAACCATCAAGACCAAAAGGAATACTAAAAAACTTCCTAAAATTTTATCTAATTTCTTCTTCATAATTTCCTGTATATATCTATTGTTTTTTAGCGGATATATAGAACAACCATACAAACATTCCTGTGCGTGAGAAAATTTTTTCTAATGGATATTTCATTTTACAGTTTGAATAGCATCAATTATTTTTTTTACTTCCGGATCTTCTGAAAATTCTTCATACATAGGCTGCACCTGTTCGCGAAAAAGCTCTTTATCCGGTATTATTACTTCCACCCCGGCCTCCTTCATCCCCTCCAGGGCTTCAAGTTCAGCCTGTGACCAAAGTTCCTTTTGATATTCAGAAGATTCCATGGCTCCTTCTTTTAACCATTGTTGCTCCTCTACAGAAAGCTTATCCCATACCAAGGTGCTTATAAGCAACTCATCGGGAATTGCTGTATGTTCATCCATTGTATAATATTTACAAACCTCATAATGCCGGTTGAGGTAAAAACTTGGTAAATTATTCTCCGCTCCATCCACAATGCCCTGTTGCAGGGCCGTATATAATTCTCCCCACGCAATAGGAGTCGGGGAGCCACCCAGCTGTTTTACCATGTTAATGGCGGTATTACTCTCCATCACTCGCAGTTTCAGGCCCGTTAGATCCTCCGGGGTATGGATAGGGGTTTGGCTATAGAAACTTCTGGTTCCAGAGTCGTAAAACGTTAATCCCTTTAAACGTCTCCCAATACTTTGGTTTAAAAACATTTCTCCTATTTCGCTTTCCAGCACTTTAAACCGATGTTCCCTATCCCTAAACAAGTACGGTAATCCTAAGATTTTAAAGCTTGGAATAAAATTTTCCATAATCGCCGTGGAAACTTTGGTCATTCCCAAACTTCCAATTTGCAGCAATTCCAACATTTCCCTCTCAGAACCCAACTGCTGATTTGGATAAATATCAATTAATAAAGTACCTCCCGATTTCTCCTTTAGCCTGTCAGCCATAAAAACTATTGCTTTATGTACGGAATGGGAAGTGCTTAATCCATGGCCTAACTTGATAACCGTTACATCCTTCTCTTTTCCACATGACATTAACAGAAATACCAGTGCCATGAACAGGGATTTTAGCAGCAAAATGTTAAATTTTATAGTTTTCATGCCCGTAAATCTTTCACTATTTGAATTGCATTATTCAAAACCTTGGTTACCTGGTCATAATCGTATGATCCATCGGCTTTTTTAATGAAAATTTTAGAGCCTATTCCTACACAATGCACCCCGGCTTCAAACCATTCTGTTAGGTTTTCATGGGTTGGGCTAACTCCGCCGGTGGGCATAATGCTGGTCCAGGGAAAAGGTCCTTTTATCGCTTTTACAAAAGAAGGACCTCCCACTTCTGAACCCGGGAAGATCTTTACCACTTCAGCCCCAAGTTCTTCCGCATACGAAATTTCAGTAACCGACCCACAACCTGGCATCCACGCTACTTTTCTTCGGTTACAGGTTTTTGCCATTTCAGGATTTACTATTGGGGACACTATAAAATTAGCTCCCAACTGCAGGTACAACGATGTAGTTCCTGCATCTAAAACCGATCCTACCCCAAGGATCATCCCCTCAAGATCCTTATTTACATATTTGTTGAGCTCCTCAAAAACTTCATGGGCATAGTCACCTCTGTTTGTGAACTCAAAGACTCGCGCTCCACCATCATAGCAGGCTTTGATAACTTTTTTACAAACATCAAGATCTTTGTGATAGAAAACAGGTACAATTCCTGTATCCTCCATGGCCTGTGACGCTTCTATTCTTGTGTACTTTGCCATTATATTTTTTTTAATTAAACCTTTCATTTTTTAACGCCCTATACAGCTTAAGGTTTTTAAAATTACCTTTTTATTCTTCCGCCAGTACTGCCATCAACAATTTCCTGTACTTCTTCTATGCTTACCAGATTTGTATCCCCTAAAATTGTGTGTTTCAAAGCACAAGCCGCATTCGCAAAATCAAGTGTATGTTGATCTTCAAAATGTACAAGACCATAAAGAATTCCGGCTGCGTAAGCATCCCCTGTTCCAATCCTGTCTACAACATCTGTAATTTCCAGTTCTGCGGTAGTAAGGTACCTTTCACATGTCCAGGCTCTTCCGTAAACTTTTTGCCACGAAGCACTAATGCCGGTTCGCACTTTATCAAAAACCTTTTCTATGCTCGGAAATTCCTGCTGTAACTTTTTACTCGCGGCTATAAAATCTTCTTTTTCAAAACCATAATTAGCTCCCAAAATCTCATTGATCTCATTCACCCCTCCAATAAAGATATTTGAAAGACCAGTCAATTCTGCAAGAATTTCTTTTCCGTTTTTTCCGTATTTCCAAAGATTACTTCTGTAAGCAGGATCGACCGAAACAGTAATTCCTTTTTCCCGGGCAAGCTTTAATCCTTCTCTAAGAGTTAAGTATGCACTTTCAGAAATAGACGGGGAAATTCCTGTCCAATGAAAATAATCACATTCGTGGAAAACCTCGTTCCAATTCACGTCTTCAGGAGTAATTTTAGCGAAGGATCCGTGCAACCGGTTATAGGCAATTACACTAGCCCGCATTCCAGAACCAGGTTCCAGAAAATATATTCCCAAAGGATGATCTACTTTTTTTACTGCAGAAACATCTATTCCCACATGCCGCATACTTGCAATAGCTGCATCACCAACGTGGTCATTGGAGACATTAGTAACATGTTGCACTTTTAAACCGAAAGATGCAAGAGAAGCAGCAACATTCATCTCGGTTCCTCCAAAGAAAAAATTCAATGAATTTGACTGCTGCATCTTTCGGTTTTCTGAAGGCGATAAACGCATTAGAACTTCCCCGAAAGTGACAATTTTGCCGGTGTTACTTAATTTTTTTTGCATTAGAAATTAAAATATTCATTGGCGTTGTTATAACTGATATCGGAAATAACCTTCCCAACCAAATCAATATCATTCGGCAAAACCCCGGATTCCATTTCCTCTCCAAACAAATTACACAAAATTCTTCTGAAATATTCGTGCCTTGGAAAAGACAAAAAACTCCTTGAATCTGTCAACATTCCTATAAAACAACTTATCAAACCTATATTTGAAAGAGAATTTAATTGCGCAATAATTCCATCCTTCTGATCTAAGTACCACCAACCGGACCCATACTGTATTTTACCCATTACACTTCCATCGTTAAAATTTCCAATCATACTTGCGAAAATTTCATTATTTGCAGGATTTAAATTATAAAGAATCGTCTTGGTCAGTTTATTCTTACTATCCAAAGCATTCAAAAATTTCGACAGGGGTTCAGCCTGATTAGAATCGCCTATAGAGTCCCAACCAGTGTCAGGTCCTAAGATATTATGCATCCGGGAATTGTTGTTGCGTAAAGCTCCCAGATGAAATTGTTGAACCCAGGAAAACTCATGATAGGTTTCACCTAAAAACAACAGGATTGAGGCTTTGAATTTTTCAATTTCAAGGGAAGTAAGTGTTTCCCCGTCTCGTTTTTTAACGAATATTTCACTTACTTCAGAATCGGTAAAAACTTCAAAGGAAATTTTACTCAATCCATGATCACATAATTTGCAGCCATTCGCGTCAAAATATTCGATCCGTTTGCGCAGCGCATCTTTTAAATCCTGATAGGTTTGTATAGGAAAATCTGCTGCTTTTTCCAATTGATCCAAATAATCGTTATAGATTTCATTTTCAATTAAAATAGCTTTGTCCGGCCTGAAAGCTGTACTTACTTTAATTTGAAATCCGCTTTTTGCCAAGGCCTGATGATGTTCCAGACTGTCAATGGGATCTTCCGTTGTGCATAAGGCTTTGACATTCATTTTCTTTAGCAATCCACGACAGGAATTTTCCGGTTGTTTTAATTGCTCATTTACACTCTCATATATTCGCTCAGCAGATTCTTCATTAAGTAGTTCGTCAATACCAAAATATCTCTTTAACTCTAAATGTGTCCAATGGTATAAGGGATTTCTGAGGGTATTTGGAACTGTTCTAGCCCAAGCTATAAATTTCTCCTTATCGGATGCGTCTCCTGTAATATATTTTTCATTGACACCCAATGTTCTCATTGCACGCCATTTATAGTGATCTCCTGCAATCCATAATTGGAAAATATTATCATATACCTTGTCTTCTGCTATTTCCTTAGGGGATAAATGACAGTGATAATCTATTATAGGTTGATGCGCGGCATAATTGAAATATAGCTCCCGAGCATATTTGTTTTGAAGTAAAAAATTGTCTCGTATAAAAGATTCGTTTTTCATTTTTTTTTATTCAAGGATTAATACATACTTGGGTTTTTTCATTTATCGATTGTCTTGGAATTCTTAGAATTCCACATCTTTTATATACATAACTTCCCCAATCGAGATTTCAAATAGAATTTTAAAATTTTTTTTTCTTTATCAATTACCTATTTTTTTGCTGAACAGTAACCTCTATAAAACTTTATTTTTGACCTTTTATTTAGTTCAGAGTAATCGGCTATTCTTTTTTACTGACTTTGAAAATTAATGCTTTAGAAATTTAACCTTCCAGAAATAGTCATTAAGGCTATTATAACTCATTATCATTTATTTCTATCCAGTAACCATCGGGATCCCTTATATAAATTTGTTGTACCCCATCGGGCCGGATTCGGGTTGCACTTTTTTCACCTGGCCAGTTTTCCCAGTGAATATTTTTTGCATTCAGGAAAGTGATGTATTCTTCCAGATTTTGGGTATTAATAGCTATGTGTACTCCTTTTTTCTTTTGAATATCATTACCGCTTTCACTTAAATGAACCTGCACTTTATCGTTGAACTGAAACCAGCGAATGTGAGAAGGAAGTCCCCCGTTGGATATTTCTGTTATACCTAAAATATCCATATAGAATTCGGCTGCAACCTCAAGATCTTGCACAAGGAGTGCATTATGATCCATTTTAAAATTGAAATTAGTTTGCGCAAAAGAAAAGCAGGTGATTAAAAGAGCACATATTGATAACCATACATATTTCAAACTTTTCATTTTATTTGATTAAAAAATTAGCATTCACACTTCAATTGTTATTTTTGACCATATTTATTTCTGGAAAAATAAACCCCCTTCAATTAGAAATTAACCCTACAAGGCTTTTAAATCATCAAATTCATGGTTCCATTTTACAATTTGATTGTTGTACATAGCATCTAGCCCCATTTGGACACAAATAGCCGTTTTGGCCCCGGTAATAATATTGGATTTAGGTGTTGTATTAGTCAAAATATTATCCCTGAAATCTAATAATGCCTGCTTGCTTGGATCAATATGTTCAACGTCTATAGGATATCCTTTATTTTTGTCCCATTGTATTGTTGCCCCAGAGACACCGTCTACATTCCCTATTTCCTTTTCATAATTTCCCTCAGGATAGAACCAGGCATTCACATAGTCTAAAATGATAGTACCTTTATCCCCCATCACTTTTATTTGATAGTCATCTTTAGAGTTGCTGGTTAAACAAGTAAATTTGGCCTTTACACCATTGGAATAACTATAGATCAAATGAATATTGTCAAAGGTCTCACGTCCATCCTTCCAATAATCAATACCACCCACTCCCATAACTTTTTCGGGAGTGGAATCCATAATCCAATTCGCAAAATCTATTTGATGTGAACAAAGTTCAGCTACAAGGCCACCCGAATATTCCCTATACATTCTCCAGTTTATTGCTCTTTCCAATTCAGGTCTAGGCACTGGTCTTCTCCAATCTCCCATTCGATTCCATTGGCAGTCAAATGCAGTGATTTTTCCTATTTTCCCATTCTTTATCAAATCGAACACATATGTATATAACCTCGAGCTATGGTACTGGTGACCAGTTTGAAAAATTTTTGTTGAAGCTTTTGACTGGACTAATAAATCCCGAATTCCTTGATAGCCTTTAGCCATTGTTTTTTCTCCATAAACATGCTTTCCAGCATTCAGAGCATCCTTTGCAATTTGGGAATGTGTGTTAAAAGGAGTCGCGATTAGTACCGCATCAATATCTTTATTATCCAAGAGTTCACGATAATCAGAATACCCTTTGACTTTCCCTGTGGCGGCTGAAAGACCTTCTTCCAACCGAAAAGGAAGGATATCACAACAGGCAGCTACATTTAGGTTACTAATTTTATTAATGATAGGTGTTAATCCTCCTCCTCTGGATCCTGTACCAATGACTCCTATGTTAACAACATCATTGGAGCCATTAAAAGGATTTAAATTTCCCAGAACCGATGAAGAAGTTGCTACTGCTAATGATGCTAAACTTCCTTTTATAACAAATTCCCTTCTTTTCATATATTTACAATTTTGTTTTAGCGGACATCTGTAACATCCCTATAAGCATTGTCCTGTGTGAGAAATTTTATTCTGATGGATGTTTCATTTATTATAATTTAGGTTCCCATCCCGGAGCATAATGACGGCTCCAAAGTTTCATAGCATCACGGTCAAACATACTCCCAGTTTTATCGTCAATGGCGAATCCTTTTCCAATTCGGTATGCAATATTAGAATAGTGCACCATAGCCATGCTAATACTTGCATCGTCGATAGGCGCATTCAGTTTTGCTTTACCACGTATGGCGTCGAAGAAGTTTATCATATGAGTGGTTGACATATCGCCTCCACCACCCAAAGCTGTTCCTCCTTCGCTAGATTCGGACTTACTGGATTTAATTATTTTTCCGCTTCTGTCATAAAGTATATATTTTCCACGATCAACAAAAACGGAGCCTTCACTACCATAAATAATAGCGCCTCGGCCATCACCTCCGTACGTATCATAACCATTCCGGCTTTTACCATCCCATTTTATAATTTTGTCATCTGAAAAACGAAAAGTTGCCTCCATAGTGTCGTACATCTCCCAACCATCATTGGCAAAATGCCGTTTACCAGCTTCAACCTCAACATGAAGAGGAAAATCAACATTCAAGGCCCATCGTGCCACGTCCAGTTCATGAGTTCCATTATTACCAGCTTCCGCAGTTCCGTATTCCCAGCCGTACCAGTGCCAATTATAATCCCAAGTTTCTTCAGTGTAGTCACGTCTCGGGGATGGCCCTTGCCACAGCTCCCAATCCAACCCCTGTGGAACAGGAGCTCTTTTTTGAATTGGCACCTCACCCCTGGCATTGTTATAAAAGGCTACTGCTTTATATGGTTTACCAATAATCCCGTTATGGATTTCCTTTATAATCTCTATAGTATGATCCGAAGAGCGCTGCTGGTTTCCCATTTGCACTACTTTGTTATATTTTTTGGCAGCCTGAACAAGCAGTTCATTTTCATTCATGTTGTGACTGCATGGTTTTTCAACATACACATTTTTTCCAGCCTTCAAAGCCATTATAGAACCAGGAGTATGCCAATGATCTGGCGTGGCATTAATCAAGGCATCTACCTTTGGATCTTCAATTACTTTTCGGATATCATTTTCCAATTTCGGTTTGTAATCGATATGTTTCGAAAAATTTTGCAATGCCTGTGTGCGCTGGCTTTCCATAACATCGCACAAATACAGCAAATTAACATTGGCTTCTTTTCTGGATATGGGCTCATAGTAGGCACCCAACCGGCGACCAAGTCCTGCAATGGCCACGTTTATCCTGTCGTTGGCACCCATAATACGGCGATAACTACTTGCTGACATCCCCATTGCCGAACTGCCCATTACAGAACTGCTCACTGCAACTGCAGCGCTTCCCATAATTGTTTTTGTGATAAAATTTCTTCTTGTGGTCATTTTAAATTGAGTTTAAAGTGATTTAATTTTAATATTTTTAAAAGCAACGCGATCTCCATGGTCTTGCAAAAGGATGTGCCCTTTTTCTGCTTCCCCAAAGTTCGGCCACACGGCATATTTACTCTCGGAAACCAGTTTTCGAAATTCGGGGCTTTTCCGTTCATATTCTAAAACTTTCACTCCATTTAGCCAATGTTCTACATGGTTGTTTTTTGAAATGATGCGACCGGAATTCCATTCCCCAATAGGATTAATTGGTTTATTAAGATCTGACTGAATTAAATCATACAATGAGCTAACAGTCCTACTCCCTTCTTGGCTACCTAATTTAGCATCAGGATGGTTTTGATCATCCAGGATCTGGTATTCCAAACCTATTGAAGAACCGGGACCTTTATTGATATCAGTATCAACATAATATTTCACTCCACTATTTGCTCTTTCTGTTAATCTAAAATCAAATTTCAGATCAAAATCTCCGTACACATCCTCAGTCACAATGTCTCCCCCCGCAGCAGATTCAGCTCCTCCCGAAGAAAGCACTATAAGTTTTCCATTTTCAATA
The DNA here is from genome assembly GCF_000424645.1 of Gillisia sp. JM1. NCBI lineage: Bacteria > Pseudomonadati > Bacteroidota > Flavobacteriia > Flavobacteriales > Flavobacteriaceae > Gillisia > Gillisia sp. JM1. The sequence continues at coordinate 444,623 of NZ_KE384218.1, read as the reverse complement.
ATCCAGCCTTCCTCCGGAAAAGCATCCAGCCTAGCACCACGCCAGCCCTCAGTGCTCTCACCATCCCAAAGCAGTTCCCAACCAGCTTCTTTCTCAGCATCAGTCAAATTATTCTTTGTATTTACGGGTTCCACCGGAGTTTCTCTGCTATATTTTTCCATATCTTCTGTCAGGATCTTTATGTTTTTCCACATAATTTCGTTGCCTTCAGCAGCGTCTTCATTTATGCTATGGACCTGAAGAGCGATAAATCCGCTATCGGTTTTGTCATCTATTAGATGTGCAGCCGGCACACCATTTATCCAGGTTTTAATGGTATCGCCTATGGCCTCTATTCGATAATTGTTCCAATCATTTTGTTTAAAAGCTTCCTGAGCCTTCTTGTTATCGGTCAGCGGAAATAACCACCCGCTCCTTTGTTCATCGTAAATCCCGGCGCTCCATGCCCTTTCAGAGGGATCAATTTCAATTTGATATCCATGAACCACTCCACTCTTATAATTCGGAACGCTGTTGCTTCTAATCTGGATGCCCGAATTCATTGATGGATCTACCTTATAATCCAACTCGAGGATAAAGTCGTCATATATCTTATCGGTAGTCAAAAAAGTATTTGGCGTGTCGTGAACTGTGGTTCCCACAATGGCTCCATCTTTTACTTCATACGGCGCATTGCCTCCTTTAATGGAAGACCACCCATTTAGGGTTTTACCGTCAAACAAACTAACCCATGGGGCCTTGTCTTTTTGTGGTTCAGAGCAGCTTATAAAAAAGATCAGGGCTACTACAATTAATGGAAATTTAAAATTAAAGGGAAATTTTGATTTCATAATATTTGTTTTTTTATTTTCGAAAACACTAAACAATCTGGTACAATTTCTAATTCAATCATATATTAAACTTTAGGATTTCGGGAATCAAATCTTATTCATTAGAAAGTATATTATATCATTTTGTAATATATAGTTAAATTTTAATAGTTGTTTTATTTAAAACAATCCTTTCTAATCCGCATTCTCCCAATGCAACCGATTGCCCAAACTTACACAATAAATTTTAATTCACAATATTCTATATGCTAAATATTTTTTTTAATTACCCTTAATCGGCCTGTTCTTATTAATAAAACAATAACTACAAAGACTTTCACAAATCAATTATAATAATAAAAAACTACAGTGGCATAGTTTTACCTTTTCCATAATCTTTAAACGCTGCTCCTTCAGGGATGCTTTTAAATACTTCAAGATAAAGCACCAATTCATTTGCCCAGGTTAAATTCTTATCGTCCCGTCCCAGGGTTAAACGGCTCCCAGGCTTAGCAAGATCAAAATCGGGACCGATTTCCCAGAATGCAATTTTAGATACTGCTTTTGCAAGCAATTTAGCCGTCATTCTATCTTCTTCTTCAGTGAACATATAATACAGATGTAATAAATATATTGTTGTTTTAATATTTGACATGGCATTCATTAAAAACGGTTAATATCGCATCAGACCCATAGATTATTATTTTATTTAAATCACAAAACAAATGAATAAAAGGCTTTTATATTTATCCAGGATTTAAGTAAATACAAATACTGATTAATTAAAGATCAGAGTAATCCGTGGGATACAAGAAAACCTTATTATTTTCAGACACGTTATTTTGATATTCCGGCAAGAACTTTATTTTATTATATTCAGGTGTGAAAGCTGCCCAATGCATATCACGGTCAGCTTTATTTGCAAATGCAGTCATATACATCAAATTTGGCATTTTGCTGCCCGAAAGAACCTGACCATAAAAAACAGCATTAAAATTCAATTTCTTGAAAATCTCTATTTCTAATTCATTAAACATTCTTATTTTGTTGGCGGAATAACTTTCAGAGGGACTTTCATAGCTGCGCAATTCATAAAATCGTTCATTTTTAGGTGTGGTCAGATTAGGAACTGCAGGTTCAGGCATGCCACCAAATGCCTCTAATAAAATTGATTCGATGCGAGTATAAGGTGCATCATTATAAACCGCATTTGAATAATCCTTACCGGTTAAAAGATACTTTTTGTCATTTTCTATTTTCCTGTTTATATTTTGAAAATGATCTAATTTTTGAAAAGGAATAAAAACATAAATTAACCTATCTGCTGAATCCTGGGATATTTCCTTGAACACTCCTATATTTTTAATCCCTGCCCGATGCAATGCAGGCAAATAAGCATCTCTTAAAAATTTATCTACCCGGTCTTCCTGGGTTTTATTTTTTAAATGATAGATTTTAATTTGATAGTAATATCTATTAGAATCCTTACCACATACAGTCTCTGATATAAATAAGCAAACTAGCAGGGAAACTGTAAATAAAATATTTTTTAACCTCATAAATTTATTTATTAAATATTCAATAACGTTTTTACTTTTTGCAATTAAATGGGTCCCCAGACCTCTATTTTTTGACTTTTAATGAGAATTTTTATTTTTTCTTTAAGGGGAGCTACAACATTCTTATTATCGCTAAAAATATTTTTTTGGACAACTCATCAGGTTGCCTGTAAGAATAAACTCCAATACACAAGACTATAAAAAATTTGCCTGAAATATGTTCTTCTAAATTTGCATTACTAATTTGAAAATATGATTTTCATAGCTTTGACTTTAATATCCAAAACTATTTCAAGGTGTGACATACAGGTCGCACTTTGAAACAGTTTTAATCCTTTACTGCTCATTTCTTTTTTTTCTCAAAAATAAAATTTTCCATTTTTATAGATAAAAAGGGATAACACACTAACACCATTTAATAACCCGGGTTTTGTGGAAACTCAGTTGAACTTCTATCAATCTGGGTTAGAGGAATAGGTCGTAACATATGAAATCCCTGTATGTTAGGTGCACCTGCAGGATTGTGTAATTTGACGCGTTCCACTAATTTACCGGTTCGAACTAAATCAAACCATCTCTTACCTTCCTGGGCCAATTCTTTTGCTCTTTCTTCCAAAATTACATCAATGTTTACGGAAGATATAGAAGGAAGGGCCGAAACATTATCCACTCCATAAGCTCTCATTCGAATTTCATTTAGATATTGAAGTGACTTAGTTTGGTCTGGAGCGGATTTTAGCGCATTTGCTTCTGAAGCAATAAGATAAACTTCTGCCAATCTCCAAGCAATGAAATCCCTATCCCCCGAAGTTTCATTGGCAGACCCTCTATTTGGCTGCACCCACTTTTTAGAGGAAGGAAATATTTTTTCTGTATAATCATCTTGGTTAAAAATATTAACCCCAAATGGATGACTGTCTTTTTCTAATTGTGAAATTGGAACTCTTGGTAACCATATTGCTGTATCCCCAGGATTAACCCCCGGAGGTGCAGAATTAGAATTATTAGAGAACCATACTGAGGTAAAAGTTGCATCATATCTTTCATCTTCCAAATCGTAAAGATTTAATAGGTAATTAGTTGGTTTAAATCTTTTCCAAGGCCTACCATTTTCATCATCTCTTAACATTCCGGGTAATTTGTCATATTCCATTAGAAAAAACAAATGAGCAGGATTCCCTCCATTGTCATATTGTAAATTGTCAGCAAACTGAGCAGACCAAATAACTTCGGAATTATCTTCATTATTCAATTTCCATAAATCTTTCACTGGTTTTACCAGATTATAAGGACCATTGTTGATTATATCCTCTGCATATTGAGCAGCCTTATCATAATTTTTCATGGTGAGATAAATATCCGCCAATGCAGTTTTTGCTATCCAAGAGTTTACCCTACCAAAATCATCCTGAGATGATGGTAAATTTTGTTCAGCAAATTCCATGTCCTCGATAATTTTTGGATAAAGCTGATCTAGAGACATTCTTATGGCCTCATTCTCAGCGCCAGTAGTTTCTTGATCCGTATAATGAACAGGACCCCATACTCGTACTAACCAATAGTAGTAATAACCTCTTAAAAACCTAGCTTGCCCTAAAACATTGGCCAATTTATCCGGGTCATCCGTTATTACATTGGGGGCTCTTTCAATCACTGCATTCGCAGTGTTTATACCTTTATAGAAATCCCCCCAAGGTTCTTCCACAACTATAGTACTAGCATTTAAATCAGTGTTATAATTGTTAAAATACTTAAAATTTCCGTCGGAAGCATTTGTATATGTATCTGTACCCATTGCAATTAATGTCCAACCGGTTTCACGATTTCCGCTAGAGCCAATGAAAGTAGTAAATGCTGAATATGCCCCATTCAAGGCAAAATCTATACCCTCCTCTGTATTAAAAATACTAGTGGTTAAATCACCTGTAAGCTCTTCTTCTAAAACATCACTACAAGAAAATAAAATTGATAAAATGAGTAGTAGGCTAATTTTTCTCATATGTACGCTTAATTTTTTCATATCTAATTACTTAAAAGTTATTATATTAAAAAGAAACATTGATGCCAAATAAAAATGTCCTTGGGCTTGGGGTATAGTTGGCACCACCCGCAATTTCTGGGTCTATGCCATCCAAACTTTCCGAAGTAAAAAGGAATGGATTTTGAGCCGTGGCATATAACCTAAAGCTCTCAAGCCTTAAAGGCTCTATGATCTTTCTTTCAAAATCATAACCAAATGTAATATTACGAACTCTTACTAATGAAGCATTTATATAGTTCAATACACTACTATCCAAAGGACGTTCTTGATTAGCGTTTGGTCTTGGAAACTCGTTACTTGGATTTTCCGGAGTCCAATAGTTAACATCAAGATTATTATACCTTCCAAATAAAGAATTAGCCGACTGCAAAGCTGTTGATGTGGTAATATGCCCCTGGCGAGCATAAAGTCCTACAGTAAAATCAAAACCTTTATAATCCATCCTGCTGGTAAAACCTCCAGTCCATTCCGGATCCAACTGTCCAATTATTCTTCTATCATCATCATTGATAATTCCATCGTTATTCAAATCTACCAATTTAATATCACCTGGCTTTCTTCCAAAATTAGCGGCCTCAGCAGCCTCATCCAACTGCCAGATACCGTCAAAAACACGATCATAAAATACGCTTAAAGGCTTTCCAATAAACCATTGGTTTCCAATGTCATCTTTTTTTCCATCCGTCAATTCCACAATTTCATTATTGTTTACTGAAAAATTAAAATCTGTTGTCCACCTAAAATTGTCAGATTCTATATTTACTGTACTCAGAACAATTTCCAAGCCTGAGGTTTTCGTTTCTCCAACATTTTGTAGAATAGATTCAAATCCTGAGCTAGTTGGCAAGAATCTATTTAATAAAAGATCGGTTGTATTGCCCGTATAGTAATCAATAGAACCCGAAACTCTGTTATGAGCAAAAGCAAAATCAATTCCAACATCAAAAGTTGTTGTTGTTTCCCACTTAAGGTCCGCATTTGCAATTTCATTTGGCACAAATCCAAATGCTGGATTTCCACCAAACGATCCTTCAATCCGACTAACACCTCCTAAAGTACTGAAGGGACTAATAGGGTTACGACCAACCTTTCCATATCCCAACCTTAATTTTAGGTCAGAAATTACATCCTGATCAATTAGAAAATCCTCCTCTATAATCCTCCATGCAAAAGATGCAGATGGGAAAAAACCCCACTTATTGCCTTTTGATAGTTTGGAAGACCCATCATATCTACCAGTAAGGGTTAATAAATACTTATTTTTGAGAGCATAATTAAACCTACCCATGTAGGAAGTCCAACCTTCTGTTTCCAAAAAACTATCTCTAAAATCAACTATCTCTCCATCGCTAAGGTTGTTAAAAGTTTGCGATTCTGATGGTAGCCCCCTAACACCGAGCGTCAATAACTCTCTATTTATGTCTTGAAAACTATAAAGAAAGATTGCATCCAATGTATTATCTTTGTTAATAATCTTTTTATAATTTAAAATATTTTCTATCGTATAGGAAGTGTTAATTAAAATATCTTTACTTGCTGTCGCAAGAACACCTAGTCTACTACTACTCTGGCTTCCCCGAAAACTATTCCTTCTATTCGTTTCAAACTGCGGCTGAAAATTTAATGTATATTTAAGATTATCGAAAATTTGATAGGAAGCAAAAATGTTCGCTAAATATCTATAGTTACTTGTCTTATCAATGAAATTATCCGAATCGAAGTCATTTAGAGGGTTCCAAATAAGACCATCAGCTAATGGATCAGTGGTAGGTTCTCCATTTTCTTTAAATGGAATTGTCAATGGGCTGTTTATCAGAATAAGTCCGATTGGGTTAAAATCCCCTCTTTCAGAAAAGCTCGCTTGTTGAGAAATTCCGATTTTTAACTTCTTTGTCAAATCAAAATCAAGGTTTGCTTTAAAGGTGTATCTCTCAAAATCAGCGGGCTTATAAACACCTTCTTGTTTAAAATAACTAAAAGATAGATAATATTTTAATTTTTCAGATCCTCCAGAAACCCCAAGTTGATGATTCATTTGCTCACCATTTTGAAAAGCCAAATCCTGAAAATCCGTATTTACACCAGCCTGAAAAGCCTGTAATTGCAATGGCTCTAGAGCATTCTCAATAGATGAAATAGGATTTGTGCCAACTGGCACCCCTTCATTTTGATCTTTAGCAGCTCTAATAGCTTCTTGCCTAAAAGCCACCCATTGATTTGAATTCATTAAATCGTAATTTTCAATTGGTTCTGCAAAACCATAATAAGTATCAAAGGTAAATCTTGGCTTACCAGTTGTACCCCTCTTAGTGGTAATTAATATTACACCGTTCGCTCCCCTAGCCCCATATATAGCAGCTGAAGACGCATCTTTTAACACCTCAATAGAAGCAATATCAGCAGGATTAACATCCGTAAGATTCCCTTCTAAAGGAATTCCGTCTAGAACTATGAGAGGCTCATTAGAGAAGTTAAGCGAACTCCTACCCCTCACCAGAATACTCGGCGAACTCCCCGGAGAATTGCTTCCAATACCTATATCAACACCAGCAACTTTTCCTGCAAGGGAATTCAATGGGTTACTTTCTTTTGTGACATTTAAATCAGCTCCGGAAATAGATGATATAGCACCTGTTACATCACTTTTTTTCTGTGTACCATATCCAACTACCACGACTTCATCCAAAGAATTAGCATCTTCCTCCATTTGAACATTCATTGAGGTAGTCCCACCAACAATTCTAGAAAGGGATTTCATTCCCACATAATTAAATTCCAATACGGATTCTGTGGAACTCACCTCAATGGTGAAATTCCCATCAAAATCTGTTAAAACCCCATTGTTTGTCCCCTTCTCCTGAATAGTGACACTTGGAAGGGCAATTCCATTTACATCTGTAACAGTACCTGACACCAAAATTTGGGCATTTGGAAATACCTTGCTGGAGATAGGAAGAGCAAAACCACTTGTTACTAACAACCCCGAAAAGATCAAAAGGATTAAAAGAATTTGTTTGCCTTTAAAAACGGGAGATCTATTTAAAAATCTATCGAAAACGTTTTTGTTTTTTAATTTCTTCATATTTCAAAATTTAGATATTGGTAGTTAAAGCGTTATTTTATTTTCTAGAAATAAAAAAGTCTGACTGATTACTTGTAATTGTTAAGAAAAAATTAAACTAGTTATAAAGCAAATGCAATATGCAACTATGGTTATATCAAATTCATTTACCAAATACTAATTTTTCAATACAATCTGCACCTAAAAAATTCACAAACTTATTTATGCAACCGATTACCCAAACGTACATAATAAATATTGTAAAAACAAAATTATTTGTTAAATAAATTTGTTTTACAGACAATAATTTTTGCAACGGACAATAATGCGCAACCGATTGCCCGAACTTACATAATAAATATTTTAAAAACAAAATTATTTGTTAAATAAATCTTATAATTACAGACCTACAGCTGCACAGCCTCAATAGCTTAATAAATTATCGTTATAATTTGAGATATCGATAAATCTCTTCAATAATCAGCTGGATTAAAGTCAGAGATACCCTTATAAAGCCTACAAGGCTATTGCTAAATACGATCTTGATTTAACTTGGACTTAATACGGATACACTAAAAAAAATATCGTAGGGGAAATCAATTCGTATTGGAAAAGAAGAAAATTTTTAAAATGAACACAAATGGCAAAGTGAGAATTTATAAACGAGTGTTCACCACATTATTATAAATAGAACCAAAACTGTAACCAAGCCCAATAGAGAGTGAAACTCCGTAGGTGGTGGCTAATTGCCTTTGTTGCAGAAGCACATCTTCTAGTGAGGTATCTCCTTTAGGTAAAGATAATTGATCCCGCACATAATCATACCGGGAATAAAAATCAACAGATAAACCTTGGAATACCCGTAATGAAAGCCTGCCGTTTAAGCTAAGTCGGTTTTTGTTTAAATCATGCAAATAATGTGAACCTTCCACGCCTGCCCGCACAGTTCCCCACGGCTCCAGAACACGCACGCCTATTTGAAGGGAGTGATTATATAATGATTCCTCTACTTTATCATATATGGTTTCTTCCAGATAATTCCGCTGTACAAACCCGATACTGTATGCAACCGTATATTCTGTTCTCAGTGCCTCTTTATAAGGCAGCAAGCTGTATTCTATGGCAGGAGCTACTCTATAACCGAATTCGATATTTTCATAAGTATTGGAAATAATATTTGTGAAAATTCCGGTCGACCAGTGATCACTAATGCTACGAACAACCCTGCCATTAAATCCATTCCTGTGTAAAACACTCCGAATATTCTCTTCATCTTTCACATAATCCCGTTGATTGTAATTGAAATAAGGACGGAGGCGAATGCGCCAGGTTTCGGTAACGTAATCCGCAGAAAATCCATAACGGATATCCAGGGAACTTGTACTGGTTTCTTCAGTAAAACTCAATCCCCCATACACTTCGAAGATCCAGTTATTCCAAGGATCTTCATCAGGCTTACGCGTTTCCGGTATACCGGTAATATCAACAGTAATATTTTCGGCAAGAGAAGTTTGAGCAATATACGGGATCAGTCCCAGTTTCAACATTGCAGTAATCCCTTTCCTTTCTTCATCCTGAGTATTGGTTTGAACAGATGTATAGGAAAGGTTATTATCAACTCCTTCAAATTCTTCCTTTCCAATAAATGATAGCGTATACAAACGCCCCCCGCTGCCAGTGTTTTGTCTCGTTACAAACAGATGTAATTTGGCCAGTTGGGGATCCCGGGCAAAATTGACGAAATTTAACTCCTGACGTACATAAGCATTATCACAGGGACAATCGAGGAAAACAGAGATCAGGTCTTCATTTTTCTCAGTATTTTCCTCAATACGTTCTTCCTTAATAATTGTTATACCATTTTCCTGAGAAAACAGAGAAGATATATTAAAAAAATAAATTAAAACTACCAGGCAAAAGAACAGATTATTACAAAAGAATTTTTCAATAAAGATTCGGGTGTTATATTCCATTTTACAGTGAATAATTATAAATTTTTTTTTGGATAAAGAGATATAAACTTTGATTACTCGTTAATTCGCCAGTAAGGATAAACACTCACTACTATTAACTTCTAGAAAATTGGCTTAAAATATCTTCTATTGAGTTTGCAAACAAATTCATTAAGATATTTTTGCAGATATCCACAACTGATTTCATAATAGACTCCTAAAAAGTTTATTTTTGAATTACTAATTGCAATATCTTCCCATTTCAGCTATATGAGCTTCTACCTACTTTTCAATATTAAAGTAGTTTGTTCTCTTATAGAAAAATAATACAATAGCTTTTGGTTCGAAGGAATCCTTGCTTGAGAATTCTATCTCTACAGACATATGGTACTGACTAATTAAAAATCAGAGTAATCTGTGGGATACAAGAATACCTGACTATTTTTGGATACATTATTCTGATATTCCGGAAGGAACTTTATTTTATTATATTCGGGAGTGAAATTTTTCCAATGCATATCTCGGTCAGCTTTACTTGCAAACGCTGTCATATAAATCAAATTTGGCATCTTGCTGCCCGAAAGAACTTCACCATAAAACACAGCATTAAAATCCAATTTCTTAAAAATCTCTATTTCAAATTCATTAAACATTTTTATTTTATTTGAGGAATAACTTTCAGAGCTACTTTCATAACTTCGCAATTCATAAAATCTCTCTCTCAGTGGGGTCGTAAGATTAGGAACAGCAGGTTCAGGCATACCGCTAAATGCTTCTAATAAGATTGATTCAATACGAGTATAAGGTGCATCATTATAAACTGTATTTAAATAATTTGTTCCAGTTAAAAGATACTTTTTGTCATTTTCCAACCTTCTGTTTATATTTTGAAAATGATCCAATTTTTTAAAGGGAATAAAAACATAAATTAACCTATCTGTTGTATCACGGGATATTTCCTTGAACACTCCTACATTTTTAATCCCTGCCCGATGCAATGCAGGCAAATAAGCATCTTTTAAAAATTTATCTACTCGATCTTCCTGGACTTTATTTTTTAAATGATAGATTTTAATTTGATAGTAATAACTATTAGAATTTTTACTGTAAGCAAACTCTGGTATAAATAAACAAACCAAGAGGGAAACTGAAAATAATATATTTTTTAACATCATAATTTTAATTATAAAATATTCATTATACACTCTTTTTAGAGGTTTGACCTTAAATTGATTCTATCCCTTGAGGTTCTCACCTTTTATTAAGGATTTTTATTCTTTGCTCTAAATACCAGTTAAGTTAGCATCTCCAGTTGTCCGAAAATTAAAATTCGAGTACTGAAATTGCCATTTTTAAATCAACCAGTAATGCTTTTCGTATCCGCATTTTTTTCAAACATCTCTCCTTTCATCTGAATATCCCTGAAATACTCTTTACAACTTTGTTCCTTAGAAAATTTACTAATAAATTCCAATATCTGCATAGCTTTGAATTTTAATATCCCAAAACTATTACAAGAGCAAGACAAAATATGCCATACTTGGAAACAAGCGATTAATCAGTTTAATTTTTATATTGAAAAATAATAGATCAATAATTTAAGAGATAGATTTTCTAATGCCCATTTCTAACCCCCTCAATTCAGCTAAGCCTCTTAAACGGCCAATAGCAGAATAGCCAGGATTAGTTTTCTTCTTCAAATCGTCAAGCATTTTATGACCATGATCTGGCCGCATAGGCATTCTAAAGTCTTTGCGCCCTAAGACTTTTCTTCTTGTTTGTTCAACAATTAATGCTTTCATTACAGCAAACATATCAACATCTCCTTCAAGATGATTGGCTTCATAAAAATTACCTTTTTCATCCCGTTTTGTACTTCGAAGATGAATAAAATGAATCCGGTCTCCTAAACGTTCTACCATCCCCGGCAAGTCATTGTCATCACGCACGCCAAAGGAACCTGTGCAAAAAGTGAGTCCATTATGAGGGCTATCAATTGCTTGGTAAAGTTCTATGATATCCTTTTCTGTACTAACCACTCGGGGTAATCCAAGAATTGGGTATGGTGGGTCATCGGGATGAATACACATCATTATTCCGGCTTTTTCGGCTGTTGGAATAATATGTTTCAAGAAATCGAACAAATTATGTCGTAATTTTTGGGAATCTATGTCATTATAGGTTGCCAAAATATTATTGAACTCCTCCAAAGTATAACCTTCTTCAGCTCCTGGTAGACCGGCGATAATATTATTGATTAAGACTTTCTTTTCATCATCGGTCATTCTCTTTTCCAAAGCTTTTGCTTCTGCAATTTGTTTATGAGAATAACTTTCTTCCGCCCCAGGCCTTTTAAGAAGAAGTAATTCAAAAACAGCAAATGCGGTAGCATCAAAACGCAATGCTTTAGAACCATCTTCTACTTCATATTCAAGATTAGTACGCGTCCAATCCAATACAGGCATAAAATTATAACAAACCGTATCAATTCCACATTTTCCGAGATTGAGGAGGGTTTGTTTGTAATTTTCAATATACTCCATATATGATCCCGATTGCGTTTTGATATTCTCATGAATCGGTACACTTTCAACTACAGACCAAGTTAGCCCCGCAGCTTCGATAAGCTTTTTGCGTAGTTCGATTTCGGATACAAGCCATACCTCTCCATTTGCCTTGTGATGCAATGCTGTTACAATACCGGTAGCTCCGGCCTGTTTAATATCAGATAGTGAAACAGTATCTTTAGGTCCATACCATCTCCATGTTTTTTCTAAATTCAATCTCATTTTTTATAATTTTTAAACTCCACTGTATGCACTAAATCCTCCATCTATAGGAATTATGACTCCTGTTACAAAGCCCGAACCTTCCCCACATAACCACAATGTGGTTCCAACTAAATCTTCAGGGTCGCCAAATCTTCCCATAGGTGTCTGTTCAATTATGGTTTTACCTCTGGAGGTTAAATCTCCATTTTTATCTGTTAATAGGGTTCTGTTCTGTTCTGTAAGGAAAAAACCGGGAGCCAATGCATTAACACGAATACCTACCTTGGCAAAGTGAACTGCCAACCATTGTGTGAAATTAGAAACTGCGGCCTTAGCTCCACTATATGCGGGAATTTTGGTTAAAGGCGTAAAGGCATTCATAGAAGATATATTAATAATACTACATCCCTTTTTTCCAATCATATCTTTTGCAAAAACCTGAGTTGGCAGTAACGTTCCGATAAAATTAAGATTGAAGACAAACTTAACACCTTCCGTGTCCAAGTCGAAAAAGGTTTTAAAATCACCTTCATTTTTTTTTAAGTCCTCTTCTAAGAAGTGTGTGTTAGACGTTGTTCCTAAAGGATGATTTCCTCCCGCACCATTTATTAATATATCGCAGGAACCAAATTGTTTATTCACTTTTTGCCTTGCTGCATTCAAGGAATCTTTTTCCAGAACGTTGGCGGCAAGGCTTATGGCAATTCCCCCGGCAACTTGAATTTCCTTAGCTAGATGGTCTACTGCATCTTTATTCAAATCTAGCAATGCTATTTTATGGCCTTCTTTTGCCAAGGCTTTTGCCAGAGCACTACATATAACTCCTCCTGCACCGGTTATAACAATTATTTTGCTCATATATATTTGTTTGTTGTAAGTGTTTTTTTAGTTGCCTTCCGTCAAATATAACAACTTTTATTCAATTAGTGCAATCGATAACACTGTTTTTTTAAACAAGTTAGAAATATGTAAATGATTTTTATTTGGATATTGTATACCAAAAGTTGCTCTCAAATTTTGGGGAAAATAAATCGAATAGTTTTTTTATTAAACCATTTAATTTTTGAAGAAAAATTAAATGCCAGCTACATCCCTGATTAAACTATAAACACACCACCCCTCGGCACTCTGAATGAGTAACTCAAATGAGACTCAAAATGATTTTGTGCCCACAATACCAATTCTAGTAAAACATATCTCATAGAAATTAGGCAGCAAAAAACAGATTCATAGCTCCAGCCTATTTATTAGACACCACCCCTCAGCACATCCCCCTCCATTCCGTTGCTCTCCATTCCGGGGAAATCGCTTCGTAAAAAAAGGTCTTGGACACAGGTAAAAAAGTGAATCCCTTCGTTGCGCTAATCCGCAATCCCGAAAAAAACGGGAGCGTAACCGCTCCACTTCAGAAAGTTCTTTTGTGCTTGAGTCCGCTTGATTTGTATTCGTTTCATGCATAGTACTTTTTAAATTCGATTGAAACTTCATCCGCTAAAAGCAGATCAAAAAATGGTAACGGCGATGGCTCTATAGGAAGTAAGCAAAGCATTTTTCAGTTCATTCTATATCTCGTTTTTTCCTCTTGAAAATCAAAAATGGAAAACGCTCCGGATATAAAAAGTAAATCTAGAAAAAGTTTCTGAAAAATATTAGAATACAGATTGTTGTTCCTTGGTGCTTTTTGCGATTTTCGTTCAACCCAATCGATAATTTATACCCCAATTCAGATCATTGAACATCAAATTTAATTTACTAAAAAATATAGCTCCTAAACTGCCTGTTTTCTTTTTATCCCTTTAAAAATATGCATAAAAATTTCAGACATTTTATTATTTGATTTTTTGCAAAGTAGGTTTAATTCCTCTCACCCGGAAAAGAGAAACCCAAATTAAGCACCCGATGCCTCCAATATTTTACGGCTGAATTTTTATCGCACTTGTTTGCCATCGCTTTTTTTAATTATTTTCGTTTTATGAAATTCCCCCATCTTCTTATATGCCCATATTTCTTATTGGCAACTTTACTCTTTTCCTGTAATTCAAATCAGAAAGAAAATTCTCTCAATGAAAATACAGAATCAACATCTTTACAGTCACCCAGAAAAGATTCTGTTACATTCTACTTTGATCAAGCAAAATCTGTAAAGGGAGCTCAAGAAAAGATAGTGTTTTTAAATAAAGCTCTTGCAGCAGTTCCCAACGAAAATGATACTATATTAACCAATCTATTGGACTTCAAGATCTATTATCACAATCAGATTAAAGAATATGACAGTTCTCTCTATTTTTCTGATAAGCTTCTCAAAACAGCAAAATTTCAGAAAGATACCAGTTATGAGGCCATGGCTTATTACAGAAAAGCTACTATCCATAAATATTTAAAAGTTGAGGAAAAAGTATTTGAAAATCATTATCGAGCGCTTCAGCTTTATTTAAAAATAAATGATAGCGCTAAAGCTGGAAAAAATTTATCAGACATGTCATTATCTCAAGGCGGGGTTATGGATTATTCAGGATCCCAAGAATCTGCCACTGAATCATTAAAATATCTTAATAAATATAAAGATTCTATAGGGATTAGTAGTGCTTATAACAATATTGCAATTGCCTACCGTCAACAAGGATTTCATGATGATGCAATCAAAGAATATCAGAATGCCCTACGATATTCCACTAATCTTGCGGATAGTTTAAGTCATTTGAATAATATGGCTCTCGTACTTGGAGATCAAAAGAAGTTTGAAGAATCGATACGCATACTTCAACAGGTAGTTTTAAAATCTTCCACTGTTAATGAAAGCTCCAAAGCACGTTTTTTGAATAATCTAGCTTATACCCAATGGTTAAGCGATAGCACTATTGATATTGCAAAAGATCTACAAGAAGCAAAGGAGATAAGGCTAAAAATTGATGACAAACCGGGTCTGTTATCAAGCTATAATGATCTTTCAGTCTATTTTCTAACAAATGATAAAAATCAAGCTAAAATATTTGCTAAAGAACATTTAAACGTCGCGACAGAATTGAATAGTGAATCAGCACAGCTAAGAGCTTTAAAAAGATTGGTCCGACTTTCTTCAGGAGAGGAACTAAGAAAATATTCCGATGAGTACTTTTTAATTAACGAGAATCTAAATGAATCCAATCTTAAAGCAAAAAACACCTTTGCCAAGATCAAATACGATGAGGAGCAAAAGGAAAAGGAAATAAACAATCTAGAAGCAGAAACAGTTCGCCAACAATTAGAAACTAAACAACTGGAGGATCAAATGCTCATTATGTTTTTAGGAAGTCTCTTAATTTTAAGTATTGGTGGTTTTATTCTTTATTATTTCAAACACAAACATAAAAAAGAGAAACTACAGGAAGTTTATATTACAGAAACGCGCATTTCTAAAAAGATCCATGATGAACTGGCCAATGATATTTACAACATGATGGGCAGCTTGGAGCCTATTGCTTCGCCTGATGTATTGGACAATCTGGCAAGTATATATTCCCGTACCAGAGATATTTCCAGAGCAAACAGCGATATAGATACCGGGGAAAATTATAGTGCACATTTATTAAGCATACTTTCTAATGCTGCTCCTGCAAATGCAAAACTTATAATTAAGGGTGAAAATTCTATAAACTGGAAAAACCTTTCTGAAGAAAAGAAAATCGTTATCTACCGCGTGCTTCAAGAATTCATGGTTAATATGAAAAAACATAGCACCGCTAGTTTTGTTGCCATCATTTTTTCCAAAACCGAGAAATTTTTAAATATTGATTATTCCGATAATGGACAGGGAAGCGAACTTTCGACTATAAAATCTGGAAACGGACTTAAGAATGTGGAAAACCGTATTATTTCAGTAAACGGAAAGCTTAATTTTGAAACTGAAAAGGGAAAAGGATTGAAAACAAACATCCAAATCCCAATATAAGTCTAGCATGTTTAAAAAAGTTTTAGTTGCAGAAGATATGGATAGCATTAACCACGCAGTGGCTGATGTTTTAAAAGAACTGGGGATTCTAGAAGTAATTCATGCCCAATACTGTGATAAAGCCTGGCTATTAGCAAAAAAAGCTCTTCAAGATGGCGAAGCTTTTGACCTTCTAATTTGTGACCTCAGCTTCAAGCTAGATCATCGGGAAGAAAAATTAAAATCGGGACAAGAATTAATAGCTGCTCTTAAACAAGAAGATGTATCCCTTAAAGTAATCGTAAACTCTATTGAAGATCACCCACAAACGGTCAAAAACCTTTGGGAAACAGGTAATATCGATGGGTATGTTTGTAAAGACCGAAATGGTCTGAAGGAACTTAAGGAAGCGATAATCCGAGTAGATAGTGGGGAGAATTATAATTCACCCGCTATTGAAAACGCATTAAAACAAAGCAATCTGCTGATATTAAATGATTTCGAGATCAATATTGTGAAATATCTCGCCAATGGCTTAACCCAAGATGAAATTCAAGAGAAATTAAAAAATAACAATATAAAACCCAGCAGTAAAAGTGCGATCGAGAAGCGTTTAAAAGAACTGAGGGAAGAATTTAATGCCAATACAAATCCCCATCTTATCGGGATCATGAAAGATCTAAAACTGATCTAGAATCAGTTTTTAAAGAATCTAAATTAAAAGATTAAATAACAGTTCTTATCTAAAATTAATGGAGTAGGGTCTATTAATTATTTGAGTCTGTTATTTTGTATTTATAAGATCGGCCAAATCAACCCATATTTACTGTTGTCTTCTTTATTTTTTATCTGGTTCTTTTATCGAGCCATATTTATTTGATTTGAGATAAATACAATAGCACAGCAAATTCTATTTTTGCTGTCTCATCTTTTGTTCTAAAGCTTCCATATCCTTAGCTACTTTCTCATCCAGCACCTTGGCGTAGATCTGAGTTGTCTTTAAGGATTTATGTCCAAGCATCTTCCCGACAGATTCAATAGGCACGCCTTTAGAAAGAGTTACGGTAGTCGCAAAGGTATGTCGGGCTAAATGGGTCGTTAAATTCTTTTTGATGCCACACACGTCGAGTATCTCTTTTAAATAGGCATTAGATTTTTGGTTGGTGAGAACTGGTAAAGTACTCCAAAAAGTATCATGTCATAGACATAGTTCCGGAACTTATAGCGCATAACAAAATAATATTTGGAGCAGAAAATTTAGAATTTCATGCATTAGATGTCGCTGAAGATAATCTACCTTTGGGAGATTATGTTATTCTGAGGCAGGTCTTGCAACATTTATTGAAAGAGGAATAAAAGATATGGTAGAAAGATTATGCTACCGGAAGTCAATGCAGGCTTATGAAGCGCATTATTAATTATTTTTAGAGCATTAAATATGATTGAGAAAACAGTTTTTAAAATGTTTTCTTTACCATTCCTTTTTTATAAGGTTCAGAAGTGTTTTTAATCACAAAATCCACAACACCAAGTACCAGTTCCTCTTCTGTAATTACATCAACTTTCCATTGGCCTTCCTCAAGGTTGTTTTTATAAGTATATCCGCGGAAACCACGATCACGCCCACCGGCAACTTCAAAGCCAAGGTCATCAGTTACTTCCCATTTCCCGGTTTCGGGATTGTACCGTTTCCACCTATGAAAAATGGCCTTTTTCAAATCTGTAGGAGCAAAAACAGAAGTGAACACATAAACTCTTTGATCTGCTTGACGATGAAATTTGATGTTATGTTTACGCCAAAATACATACCATTGATCCTTCTCGTAAGTAACGATGTATTCGTTATTTATTTTCCGCACATCATGAGCCACCAACCCGGTATCCAGAGCTAGCGGCACTGGTGGAATAAGATTGAAATAATAAAAAACATTAATTGTTATATAAATACAAAAGATAATACTCATCAGTTTTTTTAGACTTATCTCAGCTCTTGTGCCTGGGCTTGACCTGTAAATAAACCTGATGAGTGCCAACGTACACCCCAAACTTACAAGTCCGGAAATGATAAAAATAAAGGTATTCATTTGCCTGATGAGCGTGGGAATCATAAAGGCGAAAAAGGTAAAACTTATAAAAAAATAAACACTAAACTGAAGGTATTTATTGGAGATTTTCTTTTTAAGAAACTCGTTTGCAAATAAGAGCAGAACCAGCAGTATGAAAAAAATCATGGTTTTTGACATGGACACACTTCTGAAAAAATAGATGACAAAAGCACTTGAAAGTGCGCCAAAGAAAAACTGTATAGCTAGCGGAAAATATTCCGAGTAACGTCTGATAAAAGTACCTTCCCACTTGTCATCATTCACTGTATTATATAAATAAAGCGTTATGGATAATAAGGTCATATGCGAGCAAAGGACCACCGTATCATAAACACGATCTATTCGCCCTAAGGTCAACGTATCAAAAATAAAACCACCCATAAAAAAAAGAATGGGAGCGTACTTTTGATTGCGAATAACATACCTTCCAAAAGCACTGTTTCTATATCTTACTAAAGTTCTTTTCATAATGTATTAGTCCCGCCAAATTTAGCGTAAAAACTTCATCCGGATATTTGCTTTGACTTTAATGCCAGAGAGCTTATGAAAAAAAGCGGAATTTGAATATTATCGAATTTCAGCGGAAGAGAATTAATTGTTTATTGTTCATGATTTCTTGTCATTCTGTGATTTAAAAAAAAGCCATAGATACACCGATTATTTTTTAGCTAATAGCTGTTGGATTTAGCATTTGCAGTTGGGGTTTAACCCAAGATGAAATCGAGCAAAAATTAAAAAAAAATAATATTAAACCCAGCAGTAAAAGTGCAATTGAAAAGTGCTTAAAAGAACTGAGGGAAGAATTTAATGCCAATACAAATCCAAATCTTATTGGGATTATGAAAGATTTAAGGTTGATTTAAAGAGCAATGTCAGTTTTTAAATAAATTAATGGAGTAGGGTCTATTAATAATTTAAGGCTGGCATTTTAAACTTTTAAAATAAATACATTTTTAAAAGGGAAAATTATATTACAAAAAAATCTGCTAAATCTTATGCATAATCATCAGCAAAATGATTTACATATTAAGCCGCATCTTTTCTTCTAAAGCTTCCATATCCCTCCCTACCTTCTCATCCAACACTTTTGCATAGATCTGGGTTGTCTTTAAAGATTTATGACCTAACATCTTCCCAACCGATTCAATAGGCACTCCTTTAGAAAGCGTTACAGTGGTCGCAAAAGTATGTCGGGCTAAATGGGTGGTTAAATTCTTCTTGATACCGCACACGTCGGCTATCTCTTTTAAATAAGCATTAGACTTCTGGTTGGTTAGAACAGGCAGTACTCCTTTTCCAGCTTTTACATGCGGATGATCGCTGTATTTTTCAAGTATTGCTTCCGGCACATCAAGTATGGGAATGCTACTCAAAGAATTTGTTTTCTGACGTTTGGTTTTTATCCATTTTTTTCCATTCATTCCGATCACTATATCATTCTCTGATAGCTTTTTTACATCGGCGAATGCCAAGCCGGTGTAACAACAGAATAAAAAAATGTCCCTTACTAGGTCCAGACGGGGAATATCAAATTCTATTTCCGCCATTTTCTGAAGTTCCATATCAGTCAAATATTCCCGTTCAGAAGACTTCCAGGCTCCTTTCCAGTGAAAAAATGGATCTCGATCTATCCACTGATTGGCATAAGCAATACGGATGATCTTTTTGAAATTCACGATATACTTTAGAGCTGTGTTATGTGCGCAGTCTTTTTGGGATTTTAAATAATGATCAAACCCGGTGATAAATTTATGATCTACCTGCTTAACCGGAATATCTTTCTTTTTGTAAGAGTACAGCAGATAATTTTCAATATGGTTTTTACAAGCGTCATAGCGCTGCATGGTGCCTTTTGTATAGCCTTTACCAATTAGCTTTTTCATTTGGTCATTATGTTCCTGAAAAATCTCCATTAACATACGTTCCTCCTCCCCTTTTCCGAAATAAATATCTCGAATAATTTTAGAAGATATTGATTGATTATCTCTTATTAATCGATCATGTATATCATATATTTTGGTTTTGATGGAATCTAGATACGGATCAAGGAAAAAACTTGGGGAGAAATGTATCTTTGCAAGCAAAACACTTAGAACTTGGATAAAGAATTAGCCCGCTATTTATTGCCAGAAGGCATATT
>NZ_KE384218.1:0-420623 GCF_000424645.1 Gillisia sp. JM1 | reverse complement strand
TTTAGAGGTGTCAGAGATGTGAAATTCTTCCTCTATAGACTAACTAAATTATATGCATAATTTTTGAGCTCCCCAATAATATGGTTTGATCCCTAGATACCTATTTATAGACTTGGATTCATCTGAATTACCTTTGGCATTACCGCTTCCAGAACTCCATTTTCTCAACTCAATTTGTCTGCCTGTGCTAAACTCAGACCGCTTCCCGTTAATAGTAATTCGGGTGTAAATTACTGAAATGTCATCAGGTGTTGATCTTCCCCGTTTAAGGTAAAAAAGAATGTTTAGTAAAGTTGCCATAGGTGCGTCTTTTAAATTGCTCACTAGAAAGATACGAAATGATAGAGTTCAAAAGTGTTAAAGAAAACGCGTAAGCCTTTTATTAACAGTACGTTATGAGCTTCGAGGTGAGTCTTTTTAAAGTAAAAAAAGACGCACCGAATTGAGCACCAATTACTTAGGTTTATTTGATATCAAATGAGATTAATTGAATTAAAAAAGCCTCTAAATCGTTGATTTAGAGGCTTTTAGTGTTATTTTGAAGTGTAATAAGCGGTCTGGACGAGACTCGAACTCGCGACCTCCTGCGTGACAGGCAGGCATTCTAACCAACTGAACTACCAGACCGTTGCTTTATTGCGATGGCAAATATACACCTGTTTTTAGATTCCACAAACGTTTTTTAAAATAATTTTTGATTAATTTTTGCACTAGCCCGCAAATTTTTGTCTCTCAATAAGATAGGTGGTTAAAAATTTTTCAAAACTTTCTTCAATATCAGCCTGCACGTACTTTATTCGGTATTTTCCACATTGTAGTTTGAGCGTATTGAAGTATTTTTCGACTGAATTTTGATAAGATTCCTTGAAATTTTCAGCATAAAGATCCAAATGAACACCCGATTCTACATCTGTAAATCGTTTTGGAATATTATCAAAGTTGAAATTGAGCTCTTTTTTCTTATCAATGACATGAAAAAGCACCACTTCGTGTTTATTATATTTTAGATGCTTTAAAGCTTCAAATAATTCCTCCTCCTTTTTATCCTCTTGGAACATATCTGTAAAAAGGAAGACTAAAGATCTTCTTTTTAATTTTTCAGCGATCTGGTGTAGGTATGTGTAACTATCTGTTGTTCTATTTTTCACTGGATTGGCAACCATCCTATCCAATTCATTCAATAACATATGATGATGGCGCTCACTTCCCTTCTCTGGCGCATAAAATTCATATTTGTCACTATAAACACTTAAACCAACAGCGTCTCTCTGACGCTTTAAAATTTGCATTAGCGAAGCTGCTGCTAGAGCAGAAAAAGCAATTTTATTTAAAGAGACCCTATTGAAGGTTTTCATAATAGGAAAATGCATAGAAGAAGAGTTGTCTATAATCAAATGACACCTCAAATTGGTTTCTTCTTCATACCGCTTTGTATACAACTTATCGGTTTTTGCATAAAGCTTCCAATCTATATGCTTTGTGCTTTCTCCATTGTTATAGATCTTATGTTCGGCAAATTCTGCAGAAAATCCATGAAACGGACTTTTATGGATCCCAGAAATAAAACCTTCTACCACCTGCCTGGCTAATAAATCTAAGTTGATGAAACCACCCGATCTATGGACTTCCTGTTCTAACATTTTTTAATTCTAAAATTACCTAAGAAAGGTACGGAATATAATTTTTTTGTAGTCAAGAAGTTCGGGGCAAGCTCACGAGCTATGTCCCCGATGGTTGGGGAGGAAGATAATTTTAAAATTCGAGGCATCTCGATAGAGCCGTCGGGACGGGCAATAAACCCCTCATTGAGGTATAAAAAAAGCCCCGCTAATTTCAATTTAGCGAGGCTTATATCTTAAAATTTGAAGTTCTCTATAAAAGAGCATCTAATGCTTCAGCATAGGTGGCTTTTGGAGCAACTCCAACTTGACGTCCAACTACTTCTCCTCCTTTGAAAATAAGCACTGTTGGAATATTTCTCACACCATATTTAGCAGCGAATTCCTGGTTGGCATCTACATCTAGTTTTCCTACAACAGCTTTCCCGTCGTAATCTTTACTGATGTCTTCTATAATTGGTCCAACCATTCTACATGGTCCACACCAAGCTGCCCAGAAATCAACCATTACTGGTTTCTCACTTTTTAATACTGTTTCTTCAAAATTAGCATCTGTTATCTCTAAAGCCATAATTTTATTTATTTCAATTAATATGTAAAAATAGTCTATTATTTAGCTAAACCTTACTGCGCTTGTATAGGATTTGGCTATTCATATATCAGATGGTCTTATATATCTTCGTTTTACCTATGCTTATCATTATGTTTTATATAAAGTCCTCTCCTTTGGGGAGGATTTAGGAGGGGATGAGTGATTAATTTTCTCATCCCATCCCCAGCCCTTCTCAAAGGGAACTGTGAATATTTTCTTATTATTTAAGCTTCGATAAATTAACAAAAACTGTTTGCGAAGCTCTTTGTATTAAAGTCCTCCCTTCTGGGGAGGATTTAGGAGGGGATGAGTGTCTAATTAAATAAAAGCAATGCCTTTAATTCAACTTATATTTCACATGTTCCTCTTCCAAAGCATTCAATAACTCTTGTGAGATCTTCACTTTTTGCTTTCTGCTTGTCAAATTCAGTTTTATAAGCTCTTTCATTTCATAAATTATGAAATGCAAATTGTGATCTCCCTTATGAGTCCTGAAAATATCTTTTAAAGAATCTATATTTTCTTCTTTCAATTCATTTATATCCAGCTGAATAGTAAGTTTTCTTGCATAAATATCCATAATATCATGCAACAGCTGAAAATTATTGAACTGAATTCTAGGCTCACTTTTACTACCTGTTTCCTTATTGGTCCATCCTTCTTTCACAAATGCCTTAATGTACACAAATGCGTTAGGCACCAAAAAATGCTGATATTTTAAATACTCTTCTCCAAATATTCTGAATTCATAAGAATCCCAGTAATCTTCTATGGAAAATGCAGCCCAACCTTTCCCCATTTTTGAAGTTCTATGTTGCACCTCAGAGATCACTCCTCCAAAAGAAAGCTCACTGTTTACATATTTCTCCTGCTCCCTAAAGTCGGAAACCTTCGAATTACAGAAATAATGAATTTCTGCTTTGAAATCGTCTAAGGGATGACCCGAAATATAGATTCCCACTACTTCCTTCTCTCTTTTCAACTTTCCTATGCCTCCCCATTCTTCACAAGGTGGCACCACAGGTTCCGGGATCTGCACATCACTGGCTTCTCCAAATAAACTTACCTGCGAAGAGTTTTCATTCTCCTGAAATTTCACTGCATATTTAATCACTTTTTCTAAAAAAGTGATCCCGTCTCCTTCATCATAAAAATACTGTGCTCTATGATTTCCGAAGCCATCAAAACCTCCCGCTAAAGCCAAATTTTCCAAGGCTTTTTTATTTGCAGCTCGAAGATCTAAACGTTTAGCCATATCAAAAATAGACTTATAGGGTCCTTTCTCGGTTTTTCGATTTTCTACAATAGTTGCAACGGCCCCAGAACCAACTCCTTTCACAGCACCCATTCCAAATCGGACGGCGTTCTCCTTATTTACAGAGAATTTATAAAAGGATTCATTAACATCTGGCCCAAGTACATTAAGCTTCATTCGTTTACATTCTTCCATAAAGAAAGTAACCTGCTTGATATCGCTCATGTTATTAGACAATACCGCAGCCATATATTCCGCAGGATAATGCGCCTTTAAGTAAGCGGTTTGATAAGCGATCCACGCATAACAGGTAGAGTGAGATTTGTTAAAGGCGTATGCTGCGAAGGCTTCCCAATCTTTCCACACTTTTTCTAAAACCTCTCTAGGATGTCCTTTGGCTTCTCCACCATCTAGGAATTTCGGCTTCAATTGCTCCAGTAAAGCAAATATCTTTTTACCCATCGCTTTTCTCAAAACATCGGCTTCACCTTTGGTAAACCCAGCAAGTTTTTGAGAAAGCAGCATCACCTGCTCTTGGTATACTGTAATTCCGTAGGTTTCCTTAAGGTATTCATCCATACCCGGAAGGTCATAAGCTATTTCCTCATTCCCATGTTTTCTAGCAATGAAACTCGGAATATATTCCATTGGTCCTGGTCTATATAGCGCATTCATCGCAATAAGATCTCCAAACACTGTAGGCTTTAAATCCTTCATGTGTTTTTGCATTCCCGGAGATTCATATTGAAAGATCCCTACAGTTTCTCCGCGCTGGAATAATTCATAGGTCTTTTCATCATCTAACGGAAAAGCATCTGGATCCAGGATTATATCATGTCTTCCCTTTACAATTTTAACCGTGTCTTTTATTAAGGTAAGGGTCTTCAACCCCAAGAAGTCCATTTTTAGTAGACCGGCACTTTCTACCACCGAGTTATCAAACTGAGTTACATATAGATCTGAATCTTTTGCAAGGGCAACCGGAACAAAATTGGTAATATCACTTGGCGTGATGATTACTCCACATGCATGGATACCGGTATTTCTAACAGAGCCTTCTAAAATTCGCGCCTGATTTAAGGTTTGTGCTTGTAGATCGTCTCCATCTGCAATATTCAACAGCTCGTTAACTTTTTCCAGATCTTCACTTCGGAAAGATTTTTTAAGCTCCTTAGCATCCATTCCAAAGATCTTCCCCAATTTAGACATGGTAGGAATCAGTTTTGCAATTCTGTCAGATTCATGCAGCGGCAGATCCAAAACTCTGGCAGTATCGCGAATAGAAGACTTTGCAGCCATGGTACCATAGGTAATAATTTGAGCCACCTGATTAGAACCATATTTCTTGATCACATAATCCATTACCCTGCTTCGACCCTCATCATCAAAATCGATATCGATATCGGGCATACTTACACGATCCGGATTCAAAAATCTCTCAAAAAGCAGATCGTACTTAATGGGGTCTATATTGGTAATCTTTAAACAATAAGCAACAGCACTTCCCGCTGCAGATCCCCTACCCGGCCCAACCGAAACATCCATTGCTCGCGCTGCCCGTATAAAATCTTCAGTAATCAAAAAATATCCAGGATATCCTGTGTTTTGAATTACCGAGAGTTCAAAGTCTAATCTTGTTTTTATATCTTCTGAAAGATCTCCATAACGCTCCTTAGCCCCTACATAAGTTAGATGTTTTAAATAGGCATTTTCTCCACGCTTCCCGCCGTCATCCACATCTTCTGGGTTCAAAAACTCTTCGGGAATATCGAAGGCAGGTAATAATACATCTCTGGCAAGTTCAAAAGGCTCTATTTTATCTACCACTTTTTGAATATTGGAAATAGCTTCAGGAAGATCCTTGAACAAGCTTTTCATTTCAGAATCGGACTTGAAATAGAACTCGTTATTTGGCAATCCATATCTATATCCGCGCCCCCTTCCTATTGGAGTAGCCTGTTTTTCTCCCTCTTTAACACACAATAAAATATCGTGAGCATTCGCATCTTCCTTTGCGCAGTAATACGTGTTATTTGTTGCAACAGTTTTTACCTGATGCTTCTTTGCTAATTTTATCAATACATCATTCACCCGATTTTCCTCCTCGAGATCATGACGCATCAGTTCTATATAAAGGTCTTCTCCAAAAGTTTCTTTCCACCAGAGCAAAGCTTCCTCCGCTTGGTTTTCTCCAACATTAAGGATCTTTCCAGGAACTTCCCCATACAGGTTTCCAGTTAATACAATAAGGTCTTCTTTGTATTGTTCTATAACTTTTCTATCTATTCTAGGTAAATAATAAAACCCATTTACATATGCGATAGAAGCCATTTTAGCCAGATTATGATACCCATTCTTGTTCTTGGCAAGGATCACTATCTGATATCCATTATCTTTTCTTGTTTTATCTAAATGATCTTCACATACAAAGAATTCGCAACCAATGATGGCTTTTAATTCTTTTCCAGTTGCCGGTTCTCCTTTTTCTAAGGAAGCTGCATTTAGAGATTTTATAGATTTATTATAGTTCCCAACTTCTTTTACAAAATGGAAAGCTCCCATCATATTTCCATGATCTGTAAGTGCAACAGCCGGCATACTCTCCTTGGTGGCAGCTTCTATTAGATTTGGAATACTAATAGTAGATTGTAATATTGAAAATTGAGAGTGATTATGAAGATGTGAAAAACGCACTTCATCAAGTTTCTCGAGGTTTTCCTCAATCTCCTCGGTACTAACCTCATCCACTTTTTCAAGCTTCTGAAGCTCTTCCCTTATTTTAGCCGAAGCCTTTTTAAGGTTGATATGTTTTAAACCTATAAGCTTTAATGGCTCAGGGTTCTCTTCTTTATAATTTTCGAAATAGTCTTCAGAGACCTGAAGCTGTTCTTTTGTAAAATTCTCTTTTCGTATTAATTCTAGAAAACAACGCGTAGTCGCTTCTACATCGGCTGTAGCATTATGCGCTTCAGAAAAAGGTTGATCAAATAATTGCTGATGTAGCTCTGTAAGTGTTGGAAGTTTAAATCTACCATATCTACCTCCGGCAAGTTTACATAATTCTGCCGTTTTTTCTGTACAAGTATCTAAGACAGGAAATGCCTCCATAGGATTTTCCAATCCTTCTCTTAAAAACTCGGCACCCATGATATTAAGGTCGAAGCCAACATTTTGTCCCA
Source organism: Gillisia sp. JM1 (assembly GCF_000424645.1). Lineage (NCBI taxonomy): Bacteria > Pseudomonadati > Bacteroidota > Flavobacteriia > Flavobacteriales > Flavobacteriaceae > Gillisia > Gillisia sp. JM1. The sequence continues at coordinate 413,978 of NZ_KE384218.1, read as the reverse complement.
CAATAAATTTGGATCGCCCTAAGGCTGCTTGAAATTTCTCTAGTACTTCTTGAAGTGGCAAACCATCTTGCTGTGCCAGTTCAGTAGAAATCCCATGTATTTTTTCTGCATCAAAAGGAATATTGAAGCCTTCGGGCTGCACCAAGTAATCCTGATGCTCCACCAAATTACCCATCTCGTCGTGTAATTGCCAAGCTATTTGAATACAGCGCGGCCAATTGTCGAAATCTGTTAATGGGGCATCCCATTTTTTGGGTAATCCAGTAGTTTCGGTATCGAAAATTAAATACATGTATTAATTTTAGTGCTGTTAAAACTTCGCAAATGCATTTGCAAAGAAAAGGGACTTCTAATAGAAAGAAGCACTAAAATTACAGATTATTCACCCTTTTTAAAAACGAAAGTTATAAACATTTTAAACAAAAAAAACGCAAGCCTAAGGTTGCGTTTTAATATTTATCAAGCAATTTTCTAAGCTACTGCTTCTTCCATTTTTGGAACATTATTTATAACGTTCTTAATTGAATTTCTATGAGAAACCAAAACAGTCTTTATATTTTCTGGGATATCTGTTTCAGAGATTATCTCATTGTAGTCCTCTAAACTGGCTTTTTCACCTCTAATTATTTCTTCCAAAATAACTTTTTCATCATTAGACGTGAATAAAGTTTTAAATTCCATCCCGTTTCTATGCATTGTTCCAGTAAAACTACCTGATTCTTTTGGGGTTTCACCGAACCTTAGGATCTGGGTTCTCATTTGGCTGGCAAATCTACCTCTATCTTCCGAGCGTTCTGTAAAAAATGATTTTAAGCTATCGTTCTCTACATTATGAATTACCTTAATATAACCTTATTCGGCATCGTAATTCTTGATTAATAATTCATTTACCTTATTTGAAATTTTTTCAAAATTCTTCATAATATCTATCTTCATTTTAAATTTCAATAAATTCTTTTAAGATGTGTATTGTCTCACATCCAAATATAGCACAAGGCTTAAAGGCACTAATAGCAAGTATATTAACGTATTTCACATAAGTTTAACAGGAATTAACACTTATAGCATATAATCAAGAAAAATGTTTGAGTTTAGAAGGATAGCTATTTTAGTTTAAAACGTTTTTATAAAAAATCTCCCGGAATATGCTAATTGAAGCATACCCCGGGAGGAAATATTTTTTATTATTCTATGAAATTAAGCTTTCTAATGCTTATCCTCCATAGACTTCACTTTATTTAAAGATGCCGTCATAGAATCTCTCTGCTTCTTCAAAATACTTACAGTAGATGCAGGAAGGTTTGTGTCTTTTAAAACATCATTATATTCCTCTATAGCTGATTTTTCACCTCGTACGGTCTCTTCCAAAAACGCTTCTTCATTATCTGAAGAAAGACTGGTTTTTAAATTCATCCAAGTGCGGTGAGCATCACCTGCCAAACTAGATCCTTTTTCTGGAGCCTCTCCAAAATTTCTGATCTCAGACTTTAATTCATGTCCAAAATCATATCTCTCTTTTGCTCTTTCACTAAAAAATGATTGCAGTTGAGGATTCTTCACTTTTTCAGCAGCGAATTTATATCCTTTCTCTGCATCATAATTTTTCTCTAATAAGTCGTTTAATTTTTTTGCAACATCTTCAGAATACTTCATATTATGTTTTTTTTGATTAGTAAATTTATTTTCAACGGTATAAAAATACAAGATTAAAGAGCTCACTTCAAGCTCTTTAACAGGCTTTGGCATAGTTTAACTGCTTTTAACATGGGGCCATAATAATGGATAAAGATTCTTAATTATTAGCTAAACCACTTATCCATAGTCTATTTTAATTAAATGATTTTTAGCTAAATAAGCTTGGTGCTTTTATTAAAATTGTGTTGCTGAATTATGTTCAGGAAAACAAATAATATAGTATCTTTGCAGACTTATTAATAATAGAGGTCGTGAACCTCACTAATTAATTTAATATGCCTGTAAAAATAAGATTACAAAGACACGGTAAAAAAGGGAAACCATTTTACTGGATTATTGCTGCGGATAACCGTGCAAAAAGAGATGGAAAATACCTTGAGAAAATTGGTATCTACAATCCAAATACAAACCCTGCAACTATTGAGTTAGATGTAGATGGTGCTGTAAAATGGTTACAAAATGGTGCACAACCAACAGATACGGCTCGTGCAATTCTTTCTTACAAAGGAGCCCTTCTTAAAACTCACCTTGCTGGTGGTGTTAGAAAAGGAGCTTTAACTGAAGAACAAGCTGAGGAGAAATTCAAAACTTGGTTAGATGAAAAAGAAGGATCTGTTTCTTCTAAGGAAGAGTCTTTAACAAAAGCACAAGAAGATGCTAAGAATAAGGCTCTAGATGCTGAAAAAGAAGTGAATGCTAAGCGTATGGCAGCATCAGCTGAGGCTGAAACTGCAGCCACAGAAGCTTCTGAAGAAGTAAATGAGGCTGGAAAAGCTGAAGGTGAAAGTGAAAATGCAGAATTGGAAGCGCAGGCCGAAAAAGATGTAGATTCAAAAACTGCTGAAGAAGCAAAAGCACAAGAGAAAAAAGACGCCTAAAATTAAATAGCGATGCTTAAAGAAGAATGTTTCTATTTAGGAAAGATCGTTAGTAAATTCAGTTTTAAAGGCGAGGTATTAATTAAACTTGATACCGATGAACCTGAAGAATACACAGGAATGGAATCGGTTTTCGTTGAATACAACGAAAACTTGGTTCCATTTTTTATTGAAAGAAGCGGACTTCACCGAAGTACTTTACTTCGTGTAAAATTTGAAGACGTAGATACGGAAGAGGGTGCAGAAGATATTATGAAATGTGCTGTATATCTTCCACTTAATAAACTTCCAGAATTAGATGGCGACAAATTCTACTTCCACGAGATCATAGGTTTCACTGTAGAAGACGTAAATTATGGTACCGTTGGAAAGATCACTGCTATAAATGACAGTACCTCACAATCATTGTTTGAGATAGATAAGGATGGTAAACAAGTACTCATCCCCTTGAATGATGAATTCATAGAAAAACTAGACAAAAAGAATAAGATCATTTTTGTTAAAACTCCAGAAGGTCTTATAGATCTTTATTTAGACTAATCCATTTTGGAAACCCCTTTTCGTTTTAAAGAATTTAGTATAGCTCAAGACAAATGCGCCATGAAAATTGGTACAGATGCTGTCTTGCTTGGTGCTTGGACTCCGATTTCTTCTGAAGTCAATTCCATTCTAGACATTGGCACAGGAACAGGAATAATCGCATTAATGCTCGCACAACGCAGTTTTGCAGAAACCCTTGATGCTTTAGAGATTGATGAAGATGCCTATGAGCAAGCTGTAGATAATTTTGAGAACAGCCCATGGGGAGACAGATTGTTTTGTTACCATGCTGCCTTCGACGAATTTATTGAAGAAATGAAGGACGAAAAGTATGATCTAATAGTAAGCAATCCACCTTTCTTTCCTACCACCTCAACTTCAGAAATTGCAACTTCCAGAGAAACGGCAAGATCTCAAGCCTCACTTCCATTTGAAGAATTGCTTCATGGAGTTTCCCTATTACTTTCAGAAAATGGCACTTTCAGCCTTGTTGTCCCGAAAGAAGAAGAATCTACTATTTTAGAAATCGCTGCTTCAAACAAACTTTATCCAAATAAAATTACTGAAGTAAAAGGGACTAAAACCGCGAAAGTGAAACGCAGCTTGATCACTTTTCAATTTCTTCAGAAGGAAATAGAAAGAGATATATTGATCTTAGAAGAGAGCAGACACATTTACACCCCAGAATATAAAAAAATGGTCGCTCCGTTTTACCTTAAATTATAAGCTTTTTAAATTGCTTGCTACTAGCAGGTTGGTTATTTTTGTGTACAAAATCATAACCAATGAAACCAGATTTATTCCAGGCTCCAGATTATTACAATCTAGACGATCTTTTAACCGAAGAACATAAAATGGTACGTGACGCTGCTCGAGAATGGGTGAAGCGAGATGTATCTCCTATTATAGAACAAGCAGCTCAAGACGCAAAATTCCCGAAATCCATCATTAAAGGCCTTGCCGAAATTGGTGCTTTTGGTCCTTACATTCCTGAAGAATATGGTGGAGCAGGTCTAGACCAGATCGCCTACGGACTTATCATGCAAGAAATTGAACGTGGAGATAGTGGAGTGAGATCTACTGCATCTGTTCAATCTTCTTTAGTGATGTATCCTATCTACAAATACGGAAGTGAAGAGCAAAAGAAAAAATATTTACCAAAATTAGCTTCAGGAGAATTCATGGGTTGTTTTGGACTTACTGAACCAGATCATGGATCTAATCCTAGTGGAATGGTTACTAATTTTAAAGATAAAGGAGATCATTATTTATTGAACGGAGCCAAGCTTTGGATCTCCAACTCTCCTTTTGCAGATATCGCTGTAGTTTGGGCAAAAAATGAAGAAGGAAGAATCCACGGACTAATTGTAGAACGCGGAATGGAAGGCTTCTCTACGCCAGAGACACATAACAAATGGTCTCTTCGTGCAAGTGCAACTGGAGAACTAATCTTCGATAATGTGAAAATCCCTAAAGAAAACTTGCTTCCAAATAAATCTGGGTTGGGAGCGCCACTTGGTTGTTTAGATTCTGCACGATTTGGAATTGCATGGGGCGCGATTGGAGCTGCAATGGATTGTTACGATACCGCACTTAGATATTCCAAAGAGCGTGTACAGTTTGGAAAACCTATTGCAGGATTTCAGCTTCAACAAAAGAAATTAGCAGAAATGATCACAGAGATCACTAAAGCACAGTTATTAGCTTGGAGATTGGGAGTGCTTAGAAATGAAGGAAAAGCTACCTCTGCTCAAATCTCTATGGCTAAAAGGAATAATGTAGATATGGCTCTAAAAATTGCCCGTGAAGCCAGACAAGTGCTAGGTGCAATGGGAATTACCGGAGATTATAGTATTATGAGACACATGATGAACCTTGAAAGTGTGATCACTTATGAAGGGACTCATGATATCCACTTGTTAATTACTGGTATGGATATTACAGGTATCTCAGCTTTTAGTTAATCCTCATTGAGGGTTTAATTCCCCGAGGCCTGCCCGATACGTTCAGGCGGGCTTGCCTCGAGGTTCTTGATTATAAAAGAGATTTTTTGAAAAGGGCAGCTTCATTGAAGCTGCCCTTTTTTATTTATAGAATTGTCACATTGAACTTGTCGAAATGTGAACATTAAAATTTCAAAAACTATGACAAGCTACCATTGAAGAATTTTTAAAGTTACTCCGAATAAGAGACCCTGAAACTCCCGATGCTTCGGGACAGGTTGACGATACTGGTCTTAACTTCCATCATGCTGAACTCGTTTCAGCATCTTTCTTACGTCAATTTCCTCAGCTAGATAATTTTTTATAACGGGTCTCAGTTTTACAATCGAAAATTCACTTTCAACTAGCATATTATACAATCGTTAAAATTTTGAAAAAGCCTTTTAAAGGCTTTAAAATTCAAACTCTTAAGTTTATTTTTGCACAAATGTTAGCCTGAAAATGATACAAGAAATTAATGCTGCCCTTAAGCCTCAAACCGACGAATTACTAAGCCATCCACTTTATAGCAAAATAAAGACTCCAGAACATTTAAGATGTTTTATGGAACATCATGTTTTTGCAGTTTGGGATTTTATGTCTTTACTAAAAGCGCTTCAAGTAAACTTGACAAGAACCACTACTCCGTGGGTCCCCGTTGGAAACCCTGAACTACGTTACCTGATAAACGAGATCGTTCTTGCGGAAGAAACCGACTTGAATGCATTTGGAAAAAGACAAAGTCATTTTGAAATGTACCTCGATGCTATGAGTAAAAGCGGAGCGAGTAGAGTAAAAATTGAAGATTTTATATCTCAAGTTACTCATGGAACAGATATCTATTTGGTTATCGCTGCCAGTGATCTCCCAAGAAGTATCAAGCAGTTTTTAAAATTTACTTTCGAAATTATTTCTGAAGGACAACCTCATAAAATAGCCGCTGCCTTTACCTTTGGAAGAGAAGGCTTAATTCCAGCTATGTTCACTTCGATCATAAAAAACATTCAGCAGCAATTTCCAGAAGAAGATCTTAAACTATTTAAATATTATTTTGACAGGCACATAGAATTAGATGCAGATGAGCATGGACCTATGGCATTCCAAATGGTAGAAGAATTATGTGAGAAAGATCCAACTAAAATAGCCGAAGTAAGGGAAGTTGCACAAAAAGCTCTTGAAAGCAGAATTGAATTATGGAACGGGATTTTGGAGGAAATTGAAACTGGAGTTCTGGTATAATTCTGAAAAGAATAAAGGGAAAGAAGTGATTTATATCAACACAAAGTTGTATGAATTACTCAAAAAAGGGATGTAAAAACGTGAGTAAGATTTACACATGTTTTAAGAACGTGGCTATAAAAAAATAAAAATTGGACACGTTTTGATGATATGGGACATTTTGGGACATAACAATTAATACTATGGATACAGACGATTTATCAATACCCACCTATAATGGCATTCTCACGGAAGCAGAAAAATTCAATCACGATTTAACTTTGCAGTTTGGTGTGTTAGCATCTCAATGCAAGAATGATGACGATTATTTGGCCAAGGCGGAGCTTATAATCAAAGAATGGCTTAATGAGGAGGATTTTGATGACATAAAAGATGATATTTTTTATGGAGAATCTGTGGACTTTACAGAGTTCAAAAAAATATTGGCGAAAATCATAACCAACATTGCTGAAATAAGAAAAACTCCAATGGACAAGCGAGAATATGAAAATTGGGGTTAATTCAATAAACAGTGGAAAATGCTCCTAACAATATCAACCGCTTCCGCTCCCTCTTCAAAGGACGCGAAGATGTGTTTGCTCTTCGTTGGGAGAAAGGAAACAAAAGGGGATATATGCCTGCTTATTTTTATGACCCTTACCGATTTCGGGCACATAAAATGAGAGGAGGAACATTTCAGGATTTTACTGAAAAGTCTTATTTAAAACTTACTGATGAGCAAATTCAAAAGCATTTGGATGAATTTCATCAGATTGGAGTTTATCCACTTTTACAAGACAATACAACTTGGTTTCTAGCAGCAGATTTTGATAAAGCCAAATGGCAGGATGAAGCCATAAGTTTTCTTAAAGCTTGTAAGGAAAAAGGGGTTCCAGCATACTTGGAGCGTTCTCGTTCAGGGAACGGAGGACACGTTTGGATATTTTTTGACAAGCCATATCCTGCTGTAAGAAGTCGAAAAATATTCATTTCCATTTTAGAACAATCGGGTGCATTTTCAATGTTTGACAAAAGTTCCAGTTTTGACAGATTGTTTCCGAATCAGGATTTCCTCTCGGGAAAAGGTTTTGGAAACCTTATAGCTCTGCCATTTTATAAGCCAACCTTTGATAAAGGAAATAGTTGCTTTGTTGACCCCGAAACTTTTAAGCCGAAAACTGACCAATGGAAGTTTCTGAAAAATATTAAAAAGGTTTCCATAGATTATTTAGACAAACTTTATAAAGGATTAACGCCTGATGTTCAGACAATAAAATCGAAACCAACAAGTGGAAAGCTATGCATTGCTTTAAGCAATAATGTAATATTAAGCAGAATTGGATTACCTCCAACCCTTACTAATTTTTTGAAAGAAGAATTGAATTTCGCCAACTCTGAATTTTTCATCAAAAAGAAATCAGGAAGAAATACATTTGAAACAGCCCGTTATTTTAAGTTGATTGAGTAAACGGGAAGTGGAATTTTCATTCCAAGGGGATTTATCGGAAAGCTTTTACGATTTTGCAAGGAATCACAAATCGAATTTGAATTTGTTGATGAAAGAAAATTAAAGCCATTAATCCCTTTAGTGTTTATTGCAACTTTGAGAAATCATCAATTAGGAGTAATAGAAACTGTTTCTAAAAAGGATTACGGAGCAATTGTAGCCCCTCCAGGTTCAGGAAAAACAGTTATTGGGCTAAAAATAATTGCAGACAAAAGACAACCTACGCTTATCATTGTTCACCGAAAACAATTATTGGAGCAATGGACAGAACGGATAGAAGCGTTTTTGAGTATTTCGAAAAAAGATATTGGCGTTATTGGGCAAGGAAAGTCTAAAATCGGCAAACAAATTACTGTTGCAACTATTCAAAGTTTACCAAAACAAATTGAATCTGTTCAAAATCAATTTGGAACTATCATTGTGGACGAATGCCACCACGTTCCTGCCAAAACTTTCAGAAATACGATTGAAAAATTACAAGCATATTATCTGTATGGATTAACTGCTACCCCTTTTAGAAAATACAGTGATGGTAAAATGATTTTCACACATTTGGGAGAAATTATTGCCAATATTCAACCCAATGAAATTGAAAATTATAAACAAGCACAAATCATTATCCGAAACACAAAATTAGATGTCCCATACAATTCAAAAACAGACAATTTTGAAACTTTATCAAAAATTTTGGTTCACGATAGTACTCGAAATAAACTGATACTGGAAGATGTAAAAACTGAATTGAATCAAGGTAAAAAAGCGGTTATCATCACCGAACGAAAGGAGCATATTGATACACTGTGTTTGTTTTTAAAACAATTGTATGAAGTCATTACGCTAACTGGAGAAGATTCCGAAATTTCCAAAAAATATAAATGGAAAATATTACACGAAGGGAATTTTCAGGTTTTAATAACCACTGGACAATATTTTGGCGAAGGAACAGACCTACATAACATTAACTGTTTATTTTTGGTCTATCCATTTTCTTTTGAAGGAAAATTGATCCAATATATTGGCAGAGTGCAACGCTCTGAAATCAATCCAATAATTTACGATTATCGGGACTATAAAATTGATTATCTGAATAAACTTTTTCTTAAGCATAATACCTACTACCGAAAAATTTACAAGCAAGCAACTTTGTTTGATGAACCACAAGAAATTACCACTCCTCTGAATAATGTGTTTTCTTTTGAAAAGAAAATCAAGGTTCCAATTAAGAAATTAGACTTTCACTATGGAAGTGTAGCGTTCAAATATCCAGTTGTTGAGATGAACACCGAACTTCAATTTCAGGTTGAAAATATTGAAATAAGACCAGAATTTGAGGCGCTAAAAACATATTTCATTAGAACTTTAAAATCAAAGACTATTATAGTAGAATTATTTGCCGAGTTTGAAAATGGAAAATTGGTTTCTCAACAGGCTTTATCATCAGATATTGAACATATCAATAAAGAGGTGATTGAGGGAGTGAAATTTCAGTTTTTGAATAAAGGATTGCTTAAGCAATTCAGTCCAAATATTAAAAACATCCTGACCTCAGATGAATTGCAAGGACAGGATAAAATTTATCCGACCGCAGAAGAGTTGTTAAATGAAATTCTTAAGAATAAGCAATACAAGCACTCTCAGCATATTCAATATTTGGCAGAAAGGCACGAAAATCAGATGATGAAGATTCGTTTTGTGTTAAATCCATTTTCCTTTGTATTCCTTTTAGCAGGGAATAAGAAATATTATATAATTTTGGAAACATTGGACACTGAAGAAGCTACCTATATGTGGCAATCACCTAATAATAGAGTATCTCTAATTGAAGAGGTAAAACAAATTGACAACCAACTAAGCATTATTAGAGAAAAAGGAAGACTGGCTTTTTTAGCAAACACCCCTGAAAATTTCACTAGAATTATACACGATTATTCAGATAACAAAAAAGGATTTATACTATGGAAATCTACATTGGATGAAATAATATATTAAGCCAACCCACAGGTGTAAGCACATTTTTAATTCGCACACAGTGATGGTATTATTCCCCTTAATAATGTATGGCGTAATATCAACATCAAAAGCTGTATATCCTCCTTTATGTGTACCCGCTTCTCGATTGTTAACTTTTATTTAGCTACCTGATTAACCCCATTAAAGTGCAAATAATATGTTTTATTAAGGTTTGTAATCGTTGTTTGTGTAGTGTAATATCCGGTTCCTCTCCAATAGCCCGGGGTATCATCAAACGCATCCAGGAGATTCCAGGTGTGCGGGGTTTCAACAAATTGCTCAACAGTATCTTTTTCTGAATGGAATTGCCAATTTTTTAGTTCTATTTCCTGAGCATAGACTATGGCATTGCTAAAAACACCTATAATAAAGATTAATATCTTATTCATTTTTTAAGTTTAGTTCAACATACACCGGGAAATGGTCTGAAGGGTAGCGACAATCTTTTGAATCACTCAAAATACCACTTTTCAATGCTTCCAGTTTTTTGAAGTGAATACAAAATCAATCCTTCTTGTTACTGGTTTATCGAAATGAAATCCATTAAAAGTTCCTGTTGGTCCAAAGGAAGTTTTTGCCGTTAGATGGGAGTCATCAAATTGCTTCAATATATTCTGAACGCCTTGGCTATCTTGTTCTAAGTTAAAATCACCCATAATAATAACTGGGAGATTATCCCTGTTTATTTCTGCCGCTTTTTTAAGAATAAGAAGTGCGCTCTCAGCCCTTGCCTGTTCACCTATATGGTCAAAATGGGTATTGAAGACTAACAGTCGTTTTTTAGAGTTTTGAATTTCAAAAATTCCGTAGGTGCAAATTCTGTTTAACGCGGCATCCCATCCTTTAGAAGGTTTGTCAGGGGTTTCTGAAAGCCAAAAAGCACTTTCTTCTAACAGTCTTACTCTCTTAGTGTTATAGAATATGGCCGTATATTCTCCTCTTTTGTCTCCAAAGTCTCTTCCTAACCCAAAAAATTCATATTCATCCAGGCCTTTTTTTATATCGGTAAGCTGATTGTACATTCCTTCTTGAGTTCCAATAATATCCGGTTGATTATAATTGATTTGTGAAATCAGAAAATCCTTTCTGACATTCCAACTATTAATAGTGTCTGTAGGTTCGTCATACTTAATATTATATGTCATAACCGAAATTTCCTGTGCACTTATTATGAGAGTAAATAGAAGAATGAATGTTGAAACAATTTTTTTCATGACAGATTTAGTTTAATAATTACTTTGTATTTACAATGGCACCCTTAGCAGAAATTCCATTCTCATTGAGAGCTTCTACTTGGTAGAAATAATTTTGGTCTGTATTCAAAGCTCTTAATTCATAATTTGGGTGATCGTACATTAATACTGATAAATTGAGGTGCTCTTCTGAAATTCCCCAGTAAATATCATATCCGGTAGCTCCTTCAACTTTATCCCAGGAAAGCTCTGTATTTCTTCTGTCTTTTTGACGTTCTGCTTTAAAATGTGTTGGCGTAGCAGGTTTTGCTTCTTCCCCCTTACCAAAACTCTCAACTCAGAAATAGCTAAATATTCATTATAGCAATACACATGATCATATCTTATAAATCGCGCATATACTCGGTTTTCTAATTCTAGATTACGCATGTGGCATGTCCTTTTCATTTTTAGAATAATCAGCTATGATTTCCCAATTTTTCCCATCTAAAGAACCATTGAGAACAAACTTTTTTTTGATGCCATCTGGTCTTCCAAAAATGCATGCATTAAAATCTTGGAAATTCATTTAAATTTGTACATAAATAGAATCTTTATTTGCTTCTGAAACTCAATAGGAACAAATTTCTTCATCATTTGTTTTGTTAATAATCAAGAACCTCGGGGCAAGCCCACGAGGTATGAATTGGAAAATACTTTTAAAAATTCGAGGCAAGCCCGCCTGAACGTATCAGGCAGGCCTCGGGGAATTAAACCCTCAATGAGGGATTAAAGTCCTTAATTTATTCCTGTATATAGCCACCTTCACTTTCGTCGACCAAATTAATGTCTTTTTCCACCAAACCTGAATTTTATAATTACGGGCTTTTTATAAGTTAAAGACATCCAGCCTGTAAAGCGTTCTTTCTGATTTTAAAATTCAGTATCTGGCAAATATTGTGGATAATCCCCATAGGCCGCAGTATTCACATACATTTGCCCAATATCTTCAAAACTTGCTGGGTACACAACTAAACGTCTTTCAAATTTACAATAATGCGAAATCGCAATGGTCTCTGTGCTTCATGTTTTTCATCAGCCAAAAATTCTTCCTGCGCCTTATTTTCTTTACAACTAAGGACGAGGAAAGGAACAACAAGAAAAAAATCCAGGTTTTATTCATTTTCCAAAAGTATAAATGCTCCTTCAAAAAAAAATGGGTTTTGTGAGAGGAGCATACTAATGAATTTTACTATCTACTCTACGGTAAAACTTCCGATAAATTTATTGTCTGAGCTGCCACCTACAAAAAATTTAAACTCTCCGGGTTCAAAGATGAATTCCTCCTCATTGTTATAGAATTTAAGGTCTTCTGTAGTGATCTCAAATGTCACGCTTTGAGAAGCCCCTTTTTCAAGAAAGATCTTTTTAAAACCTTTTAATTCTTTCATTGGTGGAGTAATAGACCTCACTTTGTCATGCAGGTAAAGTTGCACGACTTCTTCGCCGTTATAATCTCCGGAATTGGTTACAGTTGCTGAGATGGTAATACTTCCATTTTCAGAAAGTGTAGGATTACTCACTTTTCCATTGGAATAATCAAATTCTGTATAGCTCAACCCATATCCAAAGGGAAATAGAGGGGCGTTTGGAGCGTCAAGATAATTGGACTTAAATTTCTCGAACTCCTCTGAAGTTGCAGGTCTCCCTGTGGTCCTCATTCCATAGTAGACAGGGATCTGCCCCACATTCACAGGCCAGGTAGATGTAAGTTTTCCCGAAGGATTATAATCTCCAAAAACTACATCGGCTACAGCATTTCCTGCTTCCACCCCGGGATGCCATACCTGTAATATACTCACCGGTAATTCCATTTCTTCCGGAATGGTAAGCGGGCGACCACTCATTAAGACCAGAACCACGGGCTTTCCGCTTGCGGCAAGTTCCCTTATCAGTTTCTTCTGACTTTCAGGAATAGAAATGTCAGTTCGGCTGGCGGCTTCCCCACTCATTTCTGATGCTTCCCCAACCACTGCAACAACCACATCGGCATTGGCAACCACAGCCATAGCTTCCTTCAGCAATTGTTCCGGAGATTCTTCTGAGATTTCAATACGGGGCCCAAAGACATTCACCTTTTTTGCAAAGGTGGTGTCATCGCTTATGTTGGCTCCTTTTGCATAGGTAATACTTGCATTGGGCGCCACATTTTTAAAACCTTCCAGTATTGGGATTGAAAGCTGTTGATCGCCTGTAGGTGCCCAGGTTCCCAACATATTGTTCTTGTTATTTGCCAGCGGTCCAATAAGTGCAATCTTTGCATTTTTTGAAATTGGCAGGGTGTTGTTATGTTTTTTAAGAAGCACGAAAGATTTGGTGGCTGCTTCCCTGGCTTTCGCCCGATTAGCTGCTGTAAGTATATCGGTTTCCGGCCTGCTTTCATCAGAGTACCTGTAAGGATCATCAAATAATCCAAGTTTGTGTTTAGCTTCAAGGATCCTTCTGGCGGCAGTGGTAATAGTTTCTTCAGTAACTTTTCCTTCTTCAACAGATTTTTTTAGGGTGGTAAGAAAACCTTCTCCAACCATATCCATATCCAGCCCGGCATTGATCGCCAGTGCCGAAACGGCCTGCAGGTCTCCCATGCCGTGAGCGATCATTTCGTTTACTGAAGTATAATCTGATACCACAAACCCGTCAAATCCCCAGCGCTCACGTAAAACATCGGTAAGCAGCCATTTATTTCCTGAAGCGGGAACCCCGTCTATGTCATTAAAGGAGGTCATTACACTCCATACTCCGGCATCTACTGCGGCTTTATAAGGTGGCAGGTATTCATTAAACATCTTTGCACGACTCATATCTACACGATTATAATCGCGACCACCTTCAGCAGCTCCGTAGAGCGCCATATGCTTTACAGTAGAGATCATTGTTTCTGGCTTTGAAAGATCATCTCCCTGGTAACCCTCAACCATTGCTTTAGCAACCTGCGAGCCCAGGTATGGGTCTTCTCCTGCACCTTCAGCTACCCGGCCCCAACGAGGGTCGCGCGAAATATCCACCATTGGAGAGAAATTCCAGTTAATCCCATCGGCTGTGGCTTCTTTGGCTGCTATTTGGGCGGTTTCCTTTATAAGTTTCATATCCCAGCTGGCCGAAAGTCCCAGCGGAATAGGAAACGTGGTTTTATACCCATGGATCACATCACTACCTATAAGCAGCGGAATTTTAAGTCGTGAATTTTTTACTGCAAGGTCCTGTGCCTGCCTAACCCGCTCTGGGCTGGAAACACCAAACACTCCTCCTACATTTCCCGCTTTGATCTTGGCCTCTACATCTTCACTCACCACAGATCCTGTAGCAACACCACCGCCAGGAGTTAGTAAGTTTAGCTGACCGATCTTTTCTTCCAGGGTCATCTTTGAGAGGAGTTCCTCTACTTCAGGAATTTGAGTTTGTGCCTGAAGCGCAAAGCTGCCCGCAAGAAGCAACATACTAATTGACAGATAAATTTTTCTCATTGTAAAATCTTTATTTATTAAATTAGGCTTTTGTTTCAATTATTTCACCCTGATAATCTCAGACCTTTCAGAAATTCCATTCTCATTGAATGACTCAACACTGAAGTAATATTCTGTATCACGGTCCAGGTTGCGCATAAAATGTTCATTTTCATCGTAAATCAACCAGGATTGATATAATTTATCTGAAGCAATGCCCCAGCGGATATTGTATCCCTGAGCTCCTTTCACCGGATTCCAAGTAAAGGAGGCATCTCTTCGATCTTCCTCGCGGGAAACTTCGAATCCCTTAACCTTTGCAGGCTTCTTACCTAAACCTTTACCAAATACCCTTATTTCGGATAATGCCAGGTTATTCCCCGGCACCTCGATATTATTATAGCGTACGTATTTTCCTTGTACAGGTTGATTAAGGGTGATGTAGGCATTTGGCGCATCTTTATAACTTTTACTTCTGTCTACAACCGTTTCCCAATGTTCACCATCTTCTGACACTTCCACGGTGAATCTGTGGCGCAAGCCTTCGGTACGGGTATAAATGCCCGACTCCTCATCGTGAAAATTTAACTGAAAAGCATAAATATTTCCGGGGGAAAGCATTTCGATCTTAACCCATTGCTTATCATCATTGGCTTCAGCAACCCAAAAGGATTTCGGGCTTTCATCGGTCAACAACTTCGAAATAATTTCACCCTCGTTGTTTTTTTCCACAGGCATCTCAGTGATATCGAAATCCCCGTCAGTAGAAGTACTTTTCCTCACCTGCATTTGAGAAGATGAAACTGTTGCCTTTCCTTTGAAAGAAAGCAACATCCAGTCGCTATGCTGTCCCGCCTTTGTTGGATGATTAGGCCCGAATAAGGGATAATCCCCATAGCTGGTGTTGGAATACATTAATCCTTCATCATCAAAATAGGTGGGGAACATGGATAGCCTGCGTTCCCAATGAGAATTTGAGGCCAGGGCCACAGTGGCAAAATGCCAGTATTGTCCGTTGGTTTGTTTTACCGTAATACCGTGGCCGGCACCGTTGGCAAAACCGCCTGGCTTGAAACTCATGGGATTATTTTTCATGTAAGTAAAAGGACCAAGCGGGGTTTCACCTATATAAGCAGCATCTGCATACACATTAAATTGTGTGCCCGGTGCAGCATACTGTAAATAGTATTTTCCATCGTGTTTGGTCATCGAGGCACCTTCCATATATCCTTCTTTTAAGGTTGGATGGTAATTATTTTCGCCAAAACGTTCCCAACCGTGTTCTTCTTCCACCAGGTTGAAAAGTTCTTTTTCAACCCCGGTTTCCAGAAAACGATCGTCTTTGTTCAGCATTTTCACCCGAAGCGGATGTACATTTGACGAGCCCCAATACAAATAGGTTTTCCCGTCATCGTCAATAAATAATTCCGAATCCTGAATATTTTTGGTAATTGATGCGGTTGGTGTCCACTTACCACTTTTTGGGTCATCGGTGTAAAGAATACTCCCGTAACCTGCGGGATCGCCTGCAAAATATACCAGCGAATCTTTATAATTGAATGCCGTTGGTGCATTGGAACCCTCGAAAAACCATTGTTCTGGTCTAATAAATTCCCAATTGATTAAATTGGTGGAATGCCAATAACCAAAAGAACGTGTGACAAACATGTAGTATTCGCCACGAAATTCAATAACCGCAGGATCTGCTCCGGAACGGTAGGAAATATTCTTATTTGAATTATAAACCATATAGGTATAATCAATATCCAGAGGGTTTATATAAGTTTCCGGAACTACTTCCTGTGCATATATAATAACACCAAATAATAAGGCCGTTGCTGTAAGTATGTTATTATAACTTTTCATTTCTTTCCGTCTTAAACAGTTTAATAATTGTCAAATTCTTTTCTCGTCCCTATTCAGTTCGTTTTCGTGAAAACAACCAGGGTAATAAATTAGGCTCAGCAAAAGCCGAATCCCAGCTGTTGTGATTATCTTCCGGATATAATGAAAGTTTAGCGTTTCCGCCATAATGGTTAATGGCCCTGGCCATCGCTTCAGAATATTTTGGAAGTACTACATCATCTTTTTTTCCGTGGAAAAGCCAAATATTGAAGCCTTGCGGATATTCCTTAGCAATTTCTGGATTTGCCCCACCGCAAATAGCGAAAGCTGCGGCAAACATTTCGGGTTTTTTGTAAATGAGGTCGAAAGTTCCCATTCCTCCCATCGATAGTCCGCCCACGTAAATTCGTTCTTTATTTACAAAGTTTTTCGCAGCCATTTCATCCATCAAATCCATCACCAACTCCAATGAAGTAGTGGCGGGCTGCTCATTTTTAAAATCGAACTGAAAAGGAATAGTGTCCCGATTAACCTCCACTTTTGCCCAATAGTCATCTTCTGGTGCCTGCGGAAAGATAACAATAGCAGGAAAATTTTCTCTGTTCTCAAGAAAAAGAGAGCTGCCGTGGTTTAGTTGAGATTCATTATCATTTCCTCTCTCCCCGGCTCCATGTAGGAACAGGACTACCGGATATTTTTTGTCTTCTGAAAAATCTTCTGGAAAAAGGATTCTATAATTCAGTGTATCACCATTTTTTATAAAATGTTCTTTTCTAAAGTCCATTTTAGATTGTGCATCTGCTGAGCTAAAAGGTGCTATTAGAAAAGATACAATCAAAATTCCTATATATAAAACGCTGTTTTTCATAAGTAGATAGTTATTGTTTTTTAATCCCTCATTGAGGGATTAATTCCCCGCCCCGATACCAATTGGGTCATACCTCATGGGCCTGAACGAACCCCGAGGTTCTCGATTTGGTTTCCCGAGCTATCGGGAGTAATTCGCTTATCTTCATCTGTGTTAGTATCGTATTCGCTTTACGCGCATTTCATAATTCAATAATCAAAAACTATAAACCTTAAGTTATTACTGAATACTGAATCCTAATTTATCCAATCCTTGTTTCACTTCTTCTGCTCCCATAAAAAGATCCCAAATCAATCCAGATCTATAATTTTCTATCATAACAACCATAGGTCCTTGATCTATAGCTAAATATTTTGCTGCTACCCAATCTTCATCTTCTAAACTAAAAGCATCATAAAAACCAGCAGGTCCCCAGGTTAGGTCATGAAGATCATTATAGAAATAAGACATCGCCCTTAGAGATTCTTCAGGAGTATATGGAATAGAACTTATTGCAGCAGTAGGAGAGATTACACCGGTATCATTCGTAGGGGAATGAGCGGTGTAACCAATACTACCATCATTGTTCTTAGTATAACTGGCAGTTAAGCCCCATACATTTTTACCATAACCTTCAAAATCTTTAGGATTTTTTACGCAGTACAAATAGTCTATTTTCGAATGATTCACATTTAAATCCCAATAATTTGCATATTGATCGGAGAGGCCTTTGGGATTTAATCCTAAATAAGAATAATGGGCCCAAAATAAGGGACCTCCAAATTCTTCTGCGCCATTGTGCTTTAGAATAAGTGGCAGATCATATTTTGTATTAGAGCTTTTAATATTTCCATTACGGGCCCAACCTTTATGATATGCCTCCGCAGATATGCTGTGTGTAGGAGATGCAGCAGCCATTATGTAAGTGATCAAGGTTTCGTTGTAACCTTCCAATGGGAAATTTATTTCCCAATTATAATCTGGAGACCAATGCCAATACAACACCTCTTTATTGTTGGTATACCATTTCCAATCTATACCTTTCCAAAGTTCATCGTACTTTGCTGCCAGAGCTTTTTCTTCTTCGTTCCCATTTTTGAGATATTCTCTTACCACAATAAAACCTTGAGCTAAAAAAGATGTCTCCACAAGATCGCCTCCATTGTCCTTTTTTCCAAAAGGCTGAGTTTTGCCGGTTTCACCATTTATCCAATGCGACCAAACTCCGTGATATCTATCGGCCTTAGCGAGAAAATCTGCAATTTTTTCTAATCGTTTAACCCCTTCCTCTCTAGGAATAAAGTTTCTGTCGATTCCCGCAATTAAAGCCATCAATCCAAATCCAGATCCACCTGTAGTGACAATATGTTTGTCATTTTGAGGATATTCCCCATCTGGATGATAACGTTCTCTGGCCATTCCCGAATTCGGTTCGGCATAATCCCAGAAATATTTTAAAGTTTGACTTTGAACAGTATCCAATAATGCTTCGCCTTCTAATCTTTCAATTTTCTCATTTTCATCATTTACGGCCAAATCAACATTATCTTTCTCATTGTTTTTACAAGAGATGCTAAGGATTATTGTTGCCGTTAAAAAGAGTTTGTAAATTTTCATGGATCTGGTTTATTTCAATTAGTTTAAAATATGTTGCCCTTCCAATTTGGAAGTGCAACATATTTAACTAATTCAAAAAAGTGTTATTAATCTAGTGATGTAAGAAATTGGTATTTCCAGAAGAATCTGTTTATTCCCATTTTATATCATCTATGAAATAAATATCTGCAGCGGTACCATCATTTTCCCCAGCATTGAAGAATAACACCAGTTTTTGATGGTTGGCATCAGCCTGATCACTAAAATCGACCGTATATTCTGTCCATTCGCCCACTACATCTATACTAATGAAAATCTCTTTTACAGGAGAAGTACCCCCTTCAAGTTTTACCAATAAAGGCACTGCTCTACTTGAAAGAATCTTGATCTTCAATTGATTTTTAGTTGAAAGACCAATAACTCCACCTCTGTCAAAAACTAAGGCATCAAAAGCTTCTAATCCGTTGTCTGTTACTTTTAACACCTTACTGCTAGTGTTTATTCCACTGGCATCAGGATTATCTACTATTTCTGTTGTCACGCAACAAGTTATCTCATAATTCTGTTGACATTCAAAATCATTCACTATATCCATATTTGCAGCAACACCATCACAAGGATCAAAAGCTGCGAATCTTAGATCGTCTATATAATATTTATCGGTGGGAGTTCCATCACTTTGAGCTCCGTTAAAGAACACTACCAGTTTTTTATGATCTGCACCAGCCTGATCTGTAAAGTCGACAGTGTATTCTGCCCATTCCCCTACTACATCTAAATCTATAAATACTTCTTTTGCTGGAGAAGTACCACCTTCAAGTTTCACTAATAAAGGCACCGCTCTTTCAGCAAGTATCTTGATCTTAAAGAAATTTTTAGTTGAAAGATCAAAAGATCGAGAAGATTCAAAGATTAATGCATCAAATGCTTGAGTTCCATCATCTATTACCTCAAGAACCATATCGCTTGGGTTTGCATCTCCTGTCATAGGATTTTCAACTATAGAATTAGGAATGAATCCTGGAATAGTAGTGTTTTGCTGACAGTTAAAATCGTTTATAACACTTAGATCTGGAGTTACACCGTTACAAGTATCAGAAAGTTCTTCAAACTTAATATCATCTATAAAGTATACCTGAGTCCCATCGGTTTCTACTCCCGCATTGAAAAATAAAACTATCTTGTTATGATTCTCCATGGCCTGATCGCTGAAATCATAAGAATACTCTACCCATTCTCCTGTTTTGGTTATAGATGCATCTTTTTCTATAGGTGCAGAAGTTCCTCCTTCTAATTTTACTTTTAAAATCCCTTCTACAGGAGCCAACACTTTTATTTTAAAAACATTATTTGTTGAAAGATTAATAGGCTCCCCGTAATCAATTATTACAGCATCGAATGATCCCATTTCATCTATATACTTCCCAACAAATTTACTGTTGTTAATATCAGATTTTAGAGGGTTTGCAATAAGTTCAACTTCCGGAACATCTTGATTTTTCTGACAATCGAAATCATTTACCACATTAAGGTTTGCTGCAACTCCGGCGCAAGGATCTGGGGTAGTTACCCATTTAAGATCATCTATAAAATAAACATCTGAACCATCAGTTTCCACTCCAGCATTAAAGAATAATACTAATTTGGTGTGATCCTGATTGAATTGATCGCTGAAATCAAAAGTATATTCTACCCAACTAGAAGTGTTGGTAATATTGGCATCTACCTCTTTTCCTGAAGAAGAACCGCCCTCAAGCTTTGCCTTTAAAGTTCCGGCAACATTTGTTTTAACTTTTATTTTAAATGTATTGAATGTTGAAAGATCTATGGAAGAACCATAATCTATAATTAAAGCATCAAACGGACCTGTTGGATCAATGTATTTTCCTACAAACCGGCTCGTATTTGCTCCAGATTCATCTGGGTTCAATACAGTTTCTACCCCATCAAGAGTAACATTCGCCTGACATTGAAAATCTGATATTATATTTGGGTCTGGTACCACATTAGATTGCTCGCAAGGAATAGATGTTAACGAAGGAAAAAATTGCTCTTCTTCAGTACAAGAGGAAAAAATCGTCAATAACCCTATAGATATATAACTTAGGAATAGTTTAATTGTTTTCATTATTCAACACGATTTAAGTTAGTTATATTTTATAATTCTTTATATTTTATTTGACTTCAAGGCTACTTTTACTTAGCCATAGCAGACTTAAATATTTGGACTTGTGAAACCTAGTTTTGTTAAGCCTTGTTTTACCTCAGGACAAGACATAAAAAGATCCCATAACAATCCGGTTCTATAATTTTCTATCATTACTATTATTGGACCTTGATCTATCGCCAGATATTGATCTGAATACCAACTAGTAGACTTATTAAAGGCATCATAAAATCCATATTGACCCCATAATTTTCCATCAAAATTATAATAGAAATTTCTAAGGGCTTTCAAAGATTCATCTGGGGTAAAGGGCATGGATGACAAAGCTGCTGTTGGAGTTATAGTACCATTATCGTTGGTAGGGCTATGTGCCGAATACCCCTCATGATCGTCACTGGCAGTCAATCCCCAAGAAGTTGCTCCATAACCTAAAAATCCTTTAGGGTTTCTTGTACAATACTCTCTATTAATAAGGGTATGATTCACATTTTGATCCCAGTAATTAGCATATCTATCTGCCAATCCTTCAGGATTTAATCCTAAAAAAGAATAGTGAGCAAAAAACAGTGGACCGCCAAAATCTGGTCCTAATGGAAGTTGCCATTTCTGGTAATACAATTTTCCATTTATAAAGCCGTTGCCAGAGGCCCATCCATCATGATAGACATCAGGCTCTATAGCGTGAGTTCTGGAAGATGCCGCTAACACATAGGTAATAAGCGCCTCATTTTGTCCCTTAATTTGAAGATTGATAATGAAACCATTTTCTGGAGACCAGTGCCAGGTTAGCGATTTTCTATTATTGGTATACCAATCCCATTCTACCTGATCCCAAATTAGATTAATTTTATCCCTCAATCCTTTTTCTTCTGAATTGTCCTTATCAAAATATTGTCTGGCAGTAAGTAATCCTTGTATCATAAAGGAAGTCTCCACAAGATCTCCACCATTATCTTGAGTAGAAAAAGGTATTACTTTCCCAGTATTCCCATTATACCAATGTGGTAAGGCTCCATGAAACCTGTCTCCGTTTAAAATAAAGTTGGTAATGGTGTTTAACCTCTTTATAGCTTCTTCTCTGGAAATATAGTTTCTTTCTACCCCCACAATAATCGCCATGACGCCAAATCCACTCCCTCCTGAAGTAACAATATTTGGACTTTGTCCACCATAGGCGTTTGCATCAGATCTTTCACGGGCCATTCCACTATCGGGGTGTCCAAAATCCCAAAAATATTTAAAGGTTTGTTCCTGCACCTTATCCATTAGCTCATTATCTGAGAGTTGCGGAGGCAATCCTGAATCTGGCTCTGTTGGAATTGGTTTATCTACTTTACTATCTTCATTGCTGGAACACGATAAAAATCCAGAACTTATAATTCCTATAATTAAGAGTATGTAGATAAATCGTGATTGTTTCATGAAAAAATAATTTTGAATATTGAGATGCCTCAGATTTATAATTTTTAGTAACCAGGATTTTGCATTAATTGACCTTTACTAAGGTCAATTTGAGCTTGTGGAATTGGGAATAGCTCATGCTTACCATCTACAAAATTCTTACCATGAGCGCGTAATACTACTCCTGCTCTCCCTTGACGAACTAGATCGAAATATCTGTCATGCTCAAAGGCCAGTTCCGCTCTACGTTCTCTCCAAACATCCATGAGCGTTACAGTTTCCAAACTTTCAAGTCCTGCTCTATTTCTCACCAAGTTCAATGGCGTTTTTGCATCGCCTCCTACATTTATAGCTGCTTCTGCATTCATTAAAAGCACCTCTGCATATCTTAAAATTCTAACATTCTTATTAGTTTCCCAATCCCCACCGTTGAAGGTTTCAGTAGTCCTACTTACATAAGCCTTTTGATTATACCTAGGATTAAAGACCGTTTCTGCGACTAAAAACCCATCGAAAAGAGTTTCTCCCCTAAATATGATGGTAGCATCTCTTCTTTCATCCCCTTCTTCATAAAAATTAGTAAGATCTTCTGTTGGGGTATTAAAACCCCAACCCCAACCTCCGGCACCTCTGGCACCTTGGACAACGAAATACCCTTGTACACCTTTATTTGGAGTTTCTCCTCTGGCTTGGATTTCAAAGATAGATTCAGAATTATTTTCTCCAATTTCTCTCCAAATATCTTCATATTCTGGAGTTAAACTGTAACCCAGACCCATCACCTCATTAGTAAGGCTTAAAACTTCTTGCCAGTTGCCCTGATACATATTTACTTTTGCCAATAATGTTAAGGCGGCCCCTTTGGTTGCTCTTCCTAGATCAATACCGGTATAAGAAACGGGTAGACCCGCTATAGCATCATTTAAATCTGAAGTTATGAATGCGTAGATACCTTCTTTTGAAACCCTTGTATTTGCTGCATTGATATCATCTTGATTTTGAATATTAGGCACCCCTTCTATTAATGGAACACCTCCAAACATTCTAACCAATCTAAAATAAAATTCAGCTCTCAAAAACTTGCTCTCCCCAATTAATCTTGTTCTAAGACCTTCTTCAATATCTAGATTTGGAAGATAGTTTAATGCCTGATTTGCTCTTGCAATACCCTGATAGTTGGATTCCCAAACTTCATTAAAAGAAATAGAAGTAGAAGTAAATGTGAGTTCATCCAAAAGATTTTTATCCGTTCCTGTATCACCCGGGTCACTTCCTTTATTGGCATCATCAGATGTAATACTACTTACTCCAATCCATGAAAAAGAACTTTGATTAAATTCCAAAAATTTATTGTAGATGGCATTTACCAGTTCCGTAGCAGCTGTTGGGCTGGAAAGAGCTTGTTCCGTAGTTTCTTTAGATGGTTGTACATCCAGAAATTCGTTATCATCACAGCCTGTAAATGTTAGGAACATTAAACCTGTAATAATTATGTTAAAAGTATTTTTCATAACTAGATCTTTTTAAAAATTTAAATTCACCCCTACAATATAGGACTTCACAGATGGGTATGCATTCAATTCTATCCCCGAGGAGTTACTAAGTGGGTCTCCATTTCCAGGTAATTCTGGTGTAAAGCCAGTGAATTTCTTGAAGATAAAAGGGTTTTGTGCCAAGGCATAGATCCGTATCTTTTTAACGCCCACAATTACATCTGGCAGCGTATATCCTACCGTGACGTTATTTATTCTGAAGTAATCTCCACTTTCTAAAAAGTAAGTAGATGATAATAGAACTTCGTTGGAGGGTGCAGGGTTCATGTTAGACGCATTATCAAAATTGAAGATATTATTAGCAACGCTTGCCTCTACATTCTCCCCACCAAAACGTTGGGCCTTTTTACCATTGTATACCATGCTTCCCGCACTTCCATAACCTTGGATGTTAAAATCCCAGCTTTTATATTCAAAGCCTCCATTTATACCAAAATAGAAATCCGGCTGAATTGAACCGAAGAACTGACGGTCATCATTATCAATTTCCCCATCATTGTTCAAATCTCTATAAACAAAATCTCCTCTTTCATCAAATCCTTCTACTTCCTGTAAAAAGAAACTTCCCAAAGGCTGACCTTCTCTTAAAATCTTTGTTACTTGTCCATTATCTATGCTTCCTCCCTGTTGTTCAAAAGCAAAGGGATTGGTGATCTCTTCCAAATTATTATCATTTGTAGTAATGTTTCCACTGATATTATATTTGAAATCGTCGTTGATTTGATCATTCCAATTCAATGCAAATTCTAAACCTTTGTTTCTAATCTTACCAGCATGAGTTAAAGTAATTCCCGAAGCTCCAAATGCATCTGGTAAGCTAATTGGCAAGATCGCATTCCTGTTCAATCTATTGTAGTAATCAAATTCTCCTGAAAGTCTGTTGTTAAGAAAGGCAAATTCTAGCCCAATGTCATATTCTTCGGTAACTTCCCATCCCACGTTCTCATCTATGATGGCAGTAATTGTAGAACCAGGCACTAATACCTGATCGGGCCCAAAAACATAACCTAAATCTGAGTTAAAGGTTAGTACATTCAAAGGAATATTTTGATTCCCTAATTCCCCATAACTTGCTCTTATCTTAAGAGTATTTACAAAATTAGATTCTTTAAGGAAATCTTCGTTGGAAATTAACCACCCTATACCAACAGAGGGGAAATAACCCCATTGATCTGCATTGTTTGCAAACACACTGGATCCATCACGTCTTATAGTAGCCGTTAATAAGTATTTACTATCAAAATCGTAATTAAGTCTTGCAAAATAAGAACGCAACCTTCTTTTATCTGAAAATCCACCACTAACTACATCTGATCCTACTTCCCCGTTATTTAATGAGAAAAGGCTTGAATCATCAGGTACGTTATTTCTTATACCCTCTAAAAATTCATTTTGTTCCTCTTCTGCAGTGGTACCTAAAGTTAACTTGACAGCGTGTTTTTCAGCAAAGGTTTTATCATAATTTAGAAAAGCATCAAATACCCAGTGATAAAAATCATCCTTTCTAACTCTTAAGGTATTTCTATTGGGTGAATCAAAATCTGAAATTTCTCTTGTAGGATCACCTGCAAGGAATTGTTCTAAATTTGGATTAAATGCGTAAGATTTTCCATAACCACTCTCAATCCCGAATCTTGTCGTGGCCGATAAATAATCTGTAATATCATAGGTTGCTGAAACGTTTCCTTGCAAAATTAAGTTTTTCCTTTTTTCGTCATTTAAAGCAAGGTCGGCAACCGGGTTACCTACATTGTTGAAGCGGGCTCCTGAACTATCAAATGGAACTCCAAATCTTCCATTAAAAGTGCCGCCTATATATCTGGCTGGTACAATTGGAGCTTGTTTATAGGCATTTGTAAATGCCGAAAATGGTTTTGGAACCGAGCGGTTAAGAGACAAGGAGATATTATGATCGAATTTTAATTTTGAAGTTAAATTATAACTGGCTTTGCCTCTTAAATTAAGCCTACGATAATCATTACCAATTAAGATCCCTTCTTCCTCAAAGTAGTTGGCACTAAAATAAGAAGTCATTTTTTCGCTACCCCCACTTATAGATACATAGTGATTGGTAACTGTACCTGTTCGGGTTATCTCATCAAAAAAATCTGTGTCGTATTGTTGATCCAGTTCAAATCTCTGATTTCCAAATGCCAGATTAGAATAATTAACAAAACCGCGAGCATTTGCCATATCTACTTTACTCAGAACCTCTTTTATTCCAAAATAAGAAGATACATCAATCTGCATCTTCCCAATCTTCCCAGATTTAGTAGTTACAATAATAACTCCATTAGCAGCTCTAGTACCATAAATTGCCAACGAAGAAGCATCTTTAAGAATATCTATAGTGGTAATATCTTCACTACTAATATTGTCTATCCTATCAGTAATAATACCATCCACTACATAAATAGGTTCTCTCCCGGCTTGCACCGTACCTGTACCACGAATACGAACTATAGGCGAACTACCTGGTGCACCAGAACTAATAATTTGAACTCCGGCGGCCTTACCTTGTATAGATTGTGTGGGAGTTAAGGCTGGTTGTTTTACTAATTCTTCTGCTTTTATTCTAGTAATGGACCCTGTAACATCCTGCTTTCTTGAACTACCGTACCCCACAAGTACAACTTCTCCTAAAGCAGAAGCACTCTCCTTCATTAGTATATTAATAATATTTTGATTAGCAACACTAACTTCGTTGGTTTCAAAACCTAAAAAACTGAACACCAAGATGTCATCGTTGTTAGCACTAATGGAGTATTTACCGTCAAAATCGGTTATAGTTCCGGTCGAAGTACCTTTAACAACAACATTTACACCAGGGAGAGTAATCCCATCTGGCTCCGATGTTACCGTACCAGTAATTATTCGGTCCTGAGCTTGTAATTGAAAATAAAACATATTGAGCAGCACAAATAATAAAGTGAATTTTGTTTTCATAAGCACAACTATTTTTGGAAGAATTAATGTTTTCAGATTTATATATCATAGCACATTAAAATGCACCGAGATTATTTCAAAGCTAACACTAGGAAAGGAGCTGTTAATGTTTACATAATATAAGTAAACACATCAAGTTTAAAGATAAACCTAAATCTTTGTTTTACAAGGAATTAGGAATATAAAATAAAGTAGTTAAAGATTCAAAGATTAATTTTGATGTGGAAAAGATGAGGTGATTAAGCCAAAACTATAACGTTTTCGAAAGAAATTACACTACTCTATGCAAAAACTTAACAAGGTTTTGGTTTTTGGGAATATTAAATTTCTTCCTTAATCTATATCGATGTAATTCTACACTTCTATAGGTAATTCCAACTAGGGGTGCTATTTCTTTAGAACTCAAATTCATTATAAGATAGGCACACATTTTTAAATCTTTTGGGGTAAGATCAATGTATTTTACCTGTAATTTTTTAAAGAAATCATCATGTACTTCATTGAAATTTCTGTCGAAAAGCGCCCAATCATTTTGAGAATTTGATTGTTGCTCCTTAATATTCATTAGTTTTGAATAGAGTGCTTTATTCTCCTTTTTTATATTCGATTTTACTATTTCCTTTTCCATTTCATTCAACATGTCCTCTTTTTTTGCCATTAAGGCCGCATAGGAGGCCAGCTCTTTACTTTTAGACTTCAGTTGGGTTTTTAATTTTTCTTGTTCTAATAGGGTTATTTTGTTATTGGTCTCGAAATTTTGCTTTTGTAATATGAGTTTTTGCTTATAATGGAGTTCCCTTTCCAATAAGTTTTTCTTTCTTTTAAATTTATTTTTATTGTAATAATGGACTAAAAAAAGAATCAAAATTAATAGGAGGGTATAGGCAAACCAAGCCCAAATATTAAAATACCAAGGCTGAAGGACACTAAACGAAAAAAGCGTCTTTTCTGAATTAGTATCTAAATTGCTTTTTCTCACTTTAAATTCATAATCTCCAGGTTGTAGATTTTGATAAGCCACATGTGAGGTGATATTAGGTATAGACCATTTTTTATCATAACCCTCCAACTTGTAGGAATAAAGAGGTAAAGACAAAGCTCCTGGAGCATGGCTGGAAAACTTTAAACTAAGGGTATTCTTCTTGAATGGAATATCTATAGAAGCATTAAGTGGTACCGAATTACCATTTACTTTAACCATTTCCAAAGACACGTTTGTTGAGTCTATGTTATTCTGAGATATAGAAGGCTTAACTTTTAAAAAACCATCATCCAAAAATAAAAACAACGACTTATCTATTTTTTTAGCGCTAGGAGCACTCTTAACGATCCTACTATTAATTAGTTCCTCATTAAAATTATATAAATTATCACCTGCTTGGGAAGTAATTCTGAGCGAATTTGCGTTTTTAATTACCAGTAATTCTTTATTAATACCTGATATACTTGTAAATGGGTATATTCTTTTTTCTAATATGGAATCCCTAACTAAAATATCATGAATTGGATCATACCTATAGATTTCATTCTTTCTTGTCAGAAATATTTGTGAGCCTAGCGCAAACATTTCGTAAGGGACATTAGAACCATTAAAACTTTTTTGAAGTTTTAATTCCTTAAAGTCATCAGAAATTTTATATTTAAACACCCCTTTATGTGCAGCATCAACCCACAAATTTTGGTCTTGATCAAAATATATACCTCTAACGGGGAAGTCTAATTCTTTAAATCTAAATGATTCCCAGACTCCTTTTATTTTATGATATCTGGTAATACCATTATAGTTGGGTTGCAAATAATATTTTGTCCCAGAAATATTAACGAAATCCATACCACCGGTTGCAGTGCTTATAAGTTTAAATTCCTTATTTTTAATACTGTAGGTGCCATTGTTATGTCCACAGATAACTTCATTACCTACTTTAGTTAG
Source organism: Gillisia sp. JM1 (assembly GCF_000424645.1). Classification (NCBI taxonomy): domain Bacteria; kingdom Pseudomonadati; phylum Bacteroidota; class Flavobacteriia; order Flavobacteriales; family Flavobacteriaceae; genus Gillisia; species Gillisia sp. JM1. Next base: position 385,188 of record NZ_KE384218.1, on the reverse strand, counting down.
ATTCCATACCTGTCCATTGGATGCTTCTAAAAACTCCAATTGAGTTCCTTTTAACGTGAATACCCCATGATTAGAGCCAACTAAAATATCTTCACCTTGGTCAACTATACTATATACAGTTCCTAATAAGCCCGATTTATCATTATAAGCATACACGTTTTTAGTAAGGAATATCTTAGACAAGCCGTTATCCAGTGCAAGCCATAAATTATTTTGTCTATCTAAAAACTGCCTTAATATGGTATTGTTGGCTAGTCCATTTTTCTTATTATAAACATATTTAAGCAAACCTTCAGAGTTATAGACCATGAGTCCATTGTTAATGGTGCCCACACATACAAGGTTGTTCACTATTTTTAAATTATTGATTTCAGGATATTTTATTTCATCAAAAGAAGAAAAAGACCATTTCTTTAATACAAAATCATTGTAATAATAAAGACCATTAATTTGGGTCGCTATCAATAATCCACCTTTATAATCAACAATACTTTGGATGGTATAATTATTTAGCGGTTTACTCCAATTTAATTGGGAAACACTATCATTTTCTATTTGGTAAATCCCATTATTTTTGGTGCCTACATATAATTTATTATGAATTAGGTAAGTATATACCGCTGAAATATTTCCAAAAGGAAGTACTTTAATTTTCTTGGTTTTTGTACTAAACCTGTAAACCTTATTGAAGGACTGAAACAAAATTTCCTCACCAAACGAAATTATTTTCCAGATTTCATCATTATTGAAATTTTTTTGGTCGATGGAATCACTTATGGAATTGTATTCTAATTCATTCTTATCATTTTTAATCCAATAGCCAAATTGATGATAAGAACCCGAATATAAAGTATCGTTTATAACGCTTACAGATCTTATTATTCCTTTGGAAGGCAAAGTATACTTAGCCCAAAAATCTCCGTTAAAAGCTAGGAGATTTTTATTATTAGCAACATATACTGTCCCATCTGTGTGTTGAGTAATATCCCAATTAGAATTCTCCCCTTTATAATCGGTTTTTAAATAATTGGTGAAGTAGGGAGCTATTTCTTGCCCCTGTAGAGTAAAACAAGCAGTTAGAAGCAAGCCAATTAAAACTACTCTCATTTCGTTTATTATATCCATTAACTGCAAGATATAATAAAATTAGAATTAGTGCTTAGCGTAAAACATTAAGATATTTACGTAGACTGCGGTGCTAGTTTAACTTCTAGTCCTTCTAGTTCTTGAGTTATATGTATCTGGCAACCTAATCTACTATTGTCTTTTACAAAAAATGCCTGATCTAACATGTCTTCTTCTTCATAACTTTTTTCTGGCATTAAATGTTCATGACTTAAAACATAACATTGACAAGAAGCACACATAGCCATTCCGCCACATATACCAATAGTACCTTCTGGAGCCAATTCATGCATCCGCACTATCTCCATCAGGTTCATATTCATATCTGTGGGAGCATCAACATTATGAGCTTCACCTTCTCTATCTATTATGGTAATTTTAATATCAGACATATCTCAGAAAAAAATGGAATCCTTAATTTATACTTTTAACGACTTCTCGTTTAGCTTCTTTTTTTGAACCATCAAAACCGTTTACTCCACTTACAGTAGTATATTTCATAACATACTTCTTATCTGGGTTAATTCTTTGGTACGCACTTTGACACATTATAGCAGCTTCATGAAAGCCACAAAGTATCAGTTTTAATTTTCCCGGATAGGTATTTACATCTCCAATGGCGTAAACTCCAGGTATATTGGTTTGATAATCGTACGTATTATCAACCTTGATAGCATTTTTTTCAATTTCTAATCCCCAATCGCCTATTGGACCTAATTTTGGAGAAAGACCGAATAATGGAATGAAATGATCTGTAGGTTTTACTTCTTCCTCTTCCACATTATCCTTGTGTCTAATCACTACAGCCTCTAGGTGGTTTTCTCCTTTAAGATCTACAACTTCAGCATCGGTGATCAAGTTGATCTTCCCGATCTTAGATAATTCTTCTACTTTTTCTACGGAATCCAAAGCTCCTCTAAAATCTTTCCTTCTATGAACTAATGAAACTTCCTTTGCAATATTGGAAAGAAAAATGGACCAGTCCAAAGCTGAATCTCCTCCACCGGCAATTACTACAGATTTATCTCTATAAACTTCAGGATCTCTAATGATATAGGAAACTCCTTTGTCTTCAAAATTAGATATTGAAGGGATAGGCGGTTTTCTAGGTTCGAAACTTCCTAAGCCACCTGCAATTACAACAACAGGTGCGTTGTGTTTAACCCCTCTGGAAGTAGTAACCAAAAATGTTCCGTCTTCTAATTTATTTAAAGTTTCTGCCCGATCTCCTAGAGTGAACCCAGGGCTAAAAGGCTTTATTTGTTCCAGAAGATTAGTTACCAGATCACCAGCTAATACTTCTGGAAATCCAGGAATATCATAAATTGGTTTTTTTGGATAGATCTCGGCACATTGCCCTCCTGGAATTGGTAGTGCATCTATCAAATGACATTTAAGTTTAAGCAATCCGGCCTCAAACACGGTAAACAAACCTGTGGGTCCGGCACCGATTATAATAATATCTGTTTTGATCATTCTTTTTCAATTTGCAATAAAAGATAAGTAGCTAAAAACCAGCTTACCTTTCAATATTTACCACTTCCTCTATTTGTGGTGCATATTTTTTGATGGTCATTTCTACACCAGATTTCAATGTCATCTGGTTAACGTGACAACCTACACAAGCCCCTTCTAACTGAACCTTTACTAGGCGATCATCTTCAATTGATACTAAAGAAATATCTCCCCCGTCGCTTTGCAAAAAAGGTCTAATTTCTTGCAAGGCTTTTTCTACATTAATTCTAATTTCTTCAGTCGTCATTTATTTTCCTTTAACAGCACTACATCCAGCCATGGTAGTTATTTTAATAGCTTCGGTTGGAGGCAAGCTTGTATTTCTATTCACAGTTTCCTGAACTATATTTCTGGTTAATTCTTCAAAAGAATTTTCCAATGCTGTTCCGGTTTGTAAAGCTGCAGGTCTACCTAAATCTCCCGCTTCACGAATGCTTTGCACCAATGGAATCTCACCTAAAAACGGAACTCCAAGATCGGTTGCAAGATTTCTTGCTCCTTCTTTGCCGAAAATATAATATTTATTCTCTGGCAACTCATCTGGAGTGAAATAAGCCATGTTTTCTATAATTCCTAATACTGGAACGTTGATGCTTTCTTGTTGAAACATTGCCACTCCTTTTTTAGCATCGGCAAGTGCCACATTTTGTGGGGTACTTACTATAACTGCTCCTGTAATTGGAAGCGATTGCATGATAGATAAGTGAATATCACCAGTTCCTGGTGGAAGATCTATCAGCATAAAATCCAATTCTCCCCAAGCTGCATCAAAAATCATTTGGTTTAACGCTTTTGCTGCCATAGGGCCTCTCCAAACTACCGCCTGATCTGGTTTTGTAAAGAAACCTATCGATAATAATTTAACTCCGTAGCTCTCCACTGGTTTCATTTTAGACTTTCCATCTACATTTGTAGATAAAGGTCTTTCAGCTTCTACATCTAGCATGATAGGCATAGAAGGCCCATAAATATCGGCATCTAATAACCCTACTTTAAATCCCATTTTAGCCAACGAAACCGCTAAGTTAGCAGTGACTGTAGATTTCCCAACTCCACCTTTTCCAGAGGCAACAGCAATAATATTTTTAATTCCAGGAATAGCCTTTCCTTTGATGGTAGGTTTTTCCGGAGCTTCAACCTTAATATTGACCTTTACGATAGCTTTATCGAAGACCTTTTCTTGAATAACTTTAATTATATCTGCTTCTGCCCTCTTTTTAATATGCATTGCAGGAGTAGTCATTAATAAATCTACCACTACCTCATCTCCAAAGGTCATTACGTTTTTTATAGCACCACTTTCTACCATATTACTTCCCTCACCAGAAAGAGAAATGGTTTCAAGAGCTGCTAGTATATCTTTTCTTTCTAATTTCATCTGAATTTATTTCATTTTCAACCTCTTATATAGATTGATTCTAAAATGCAAATATAAAGGCTTTCCCCAAGAAAACGAAGTATTCCGCTATAATTGATTGATTATAGAATAAGCGAAAATTATAGATACTGTTTTAAGTGTTTTAAAGCGGTCTTTCCAATTCCTTATTTGGATCCCAAAACACTTTTTCGAAATTTTGAATTTGGTTACCTTTAATAATTACGCCTTCACTTTCCAACAATTGCTGCATCGCATTGGTGCCTCCAAAATGATGTTTTCCTGTGAGTAATCCCAATCTATTTACCACTCTTTGAGCAGGCACTTCTTCCAGATCATGTGCCTTGTTCATTGCCCAACCTACCATTCTGGCACTTCTAGCAGCTCCTAAATATCTGGCTATAGCGCCATAGGATGAAACTCTACCTAAAGGGATAAGTTTCACAACTTCATAAACTCGCTCAAAAAAGTTGGGTTCTTCGGCCATGTTAATAACAGAAAATCCTGATTAATGTTATAATTATCAGAACAAGCATTAAAGCTGCCATAAAATAATTTGAATATTTGGCAAAGACTTCGGTCTTATCTTCAATTTTCCAGAAAGAAAAAACATAGAAATATAAGGTAGTAAAGCTTCCTAAGGAAGCAGCAAGAACAAAAACCAGTATATATGACCAATGATAATTAACCTCTCCACTAACATTTAAAGCGGCGGCAATGGCAACAAAGAAGGGAATTGGAAAAACATTTAGAACCGCCACCAACATTCCTTTAAAAAAACTATTGGAGTTCGCCTTTTTAGAATGCTTTTTCAAATGTGAATCACTTCTTGCTTTCAAATAGAAATAAATCATTAAAAATATGAATATAACAAGCCCAGTTCTAAGAAGAATATTGCGAACAAAAGGATTATCGAAAATATACTTAGCTAAAAGAATAGCAACCAAGGCCTGAAAAAAGACAATTATAGATGCCCCAATTGCAACATAAATTCCATTTTTCTTACCATACTCTACGCAAGTTTTGGCAACTGTCATGTTTACTAATCCCGGGGGCACTACTCCTAATAGAGCTGCAAAATATGTGATCAGGAAAATTTTTGTTTCCTCCAAATTGCTATTTTATCTTAAATTGAATATAGGTAATTGGCTTTCCTTGCTCAAGGTACTGTTTTTCATAGAAAGTTTGTATCCCTACAACTTCTTTTGGGGAATATACATTTTTATAGACATCATGGTTGGCATGCAAAATTTCATGACCCTCGCCATGTAGCAAGCCCAATGTATATCCATGCATAAATTCGCTATCGGTCTTTATGTTTACCAAGCCCGCTGGCTTTAAGATGTGCTTGTATTTTTTAAGGAAGTCTGAATTTGTTAATCTATGCTTGGTACGCTTGTATTTTATCTGAGGATCTGGAAAGGTGATCCAGATCTCATCTACTTCATTTTCTGCAAAAATAAGATCTATCAATTCGATTTGGGTTCTCATGAAGCCAACATTAAGCATCTCCTCTTCTATGGCTGTCTTGGCGCCTCTCCAAAATCTTGCTCCCTTAATATCTATCCCAATAAAATTTTTATCTGGATTTGCTTGAGCCATTGCAACGCTATACTCTCCTTTTCCGCATCCTAGCTCTAGAACGATCGGGTTGTTGTTTTTAAAGAATTGCTCGTTCCAGTTCCCTTTAAGAGCATATTGAGTGTCTACAATTTCCTCTCTGGAAGGCTGAACTACATTATCAAAACTTTCGTTTTCCCTAAATCTCTTGAGTTTATTCTTACTGCCCACGTGCTGTTAAATATTTTGGCAAAATTAGCTAAAATAGCTTAGACAGTCATTATCTGGATCTAAGGCATTTTCTAAATTTTCAGTATTTAAATTCTGGTTGTTCATTTTTGTTCCAGTGAGTAGTTTTCAATTTATTCATACAAGGTGGTTTTTGTGATTCTGTTCCAATTGCCATTCTATGTTTATACCAAACTTCGACAAGCTACCATTGACGTATTTTCTGAGTTGCCCAAAATAAGAGACCCTGAACTCCCGAAGTATCGGGACAGGGTGACGATACTATTTTAATTGCCGTCATGCTGAACTCGTTTCAGCATCTTTCATACGTCAATATCCTACGCTAGATATTTTTTTTATCACGGGTCTCAGCCTTACAATTACTTTCACTTGTCATTCTGAAAGTAGCGTAGCGGATTGAAGAATCTCAATGAAATAGGATTAAGGTTCAAAAGAGATCCCTCCTCACGTCGGGATGACAATACGTTGAGACTTAGCTTGCCGAAGTATGATATAATATCTTAGAGGCTTCGACCTCAGCCTTACAATTACTTTCACTTGTCATTCTGAAAGTAGCGTAGCGGATTGAAGAATCTCAATAAAATAGGATTAAGGTTCAAAAGAGATCCCTCCTCACGTCGGGATGACAATACGTTGAGACTTAGCTTACCGAAGTATGATATAATACCTAAAAGGCTTCGACCTCAGCCTTACAATTACTTTCACTTGTCATTCTGAAAGTAGCGTAGCGGATTGAAGAATCTCAATGAAATAGGATCAAGGTTTAAAAGATATCCCCCCACACGTTGGGATGACAATACGTTGAGACTAAGCTTACCGAAATATGATAAAATACCTAAGAGGCTTAGACCTCAGCCTGACAATTACTTTCACTTGTCAGGCTGAAAGTAGCGTAGCGGATTGAAGAATCTCAATGAAATAGGATTAAGGTTCAAAAGAGATCCCTCCTCACTGCGGGATGACAATACGTTGAGACTTAGCTTGCCGAAGTATGATATAATACCTTATAGGCTTCGACCTCAGCCTGACAATTACTTTCACTTGTCATTCTGAAAGCAGCGTAGCGGATTGAAGAATCTCAATAAAGTAGGATTAAGGTTCGAAAGAGATCCCTCCTATCGTCAGGATGACAAGACGTTGAGACTAAGCTTGCCGAAATATGATATAAAACCTAAGAGGTTTCGACATGCTACCATTGACGTATTTTCAAAGTTACTCCGAATAAGAGACCCTGAACTCCCGAAGTATCGTGACAGGGTTACGATACTGTTTTAACTGCCTTCATACTGAAATCGGTTCAGCATCTTTCATACGTCAATTTACTACGCTCGATAATTTTTTTATCACGGGTCTACCATTGACTTATTATATAAGTTACTGATTTATAGATAATTGAAGCGCCTAATTCTTTGCAAGTTTTTAATACGCTTTTTGTTATCATTGAGGTGATTTCAAGATTTTGGAAAACACTCCTTTTAGTCGGTAATGATTTGTTTAATTTTAAGATTGTTCATTTTTTTATCTGTCCAAAAAAACGAACCAAAAAAAGGACACTTTTTTGTAGGTGTTTCCAATTATGCTCCCGCATAATTGGAACCGTACTTCCCCAGCTAAATTTTCTCCTAGGCTTCGAAAATTTTACGCTGGGGAAGCACTACACTGCAAAAAAGAAGTTCTTAAAACAATAAATCTGCTGAGAACCATCATACGTCAATATCATACGCTAGATAATTTTTTTAACACGGGTCTCAGCCTTACAATTACTTTCACTTGTCATTCTGAAAGCAGTGTAGCGGATTGAAGAATCTCAATGAAATAGGATTAAGGTTCAAAAGAGATCCCTCCACACGTCGGGATGACAAATAAATATGTTATTTCTTATATCTTATAAAAATCGATAATAAATTTAATTTACAACTCTTTAATTATTGGGTTACTTATATTTGATCATGCAAAAAAAACAAATTTTAGTTGCTCCCTTAAATTGGGGTTTAGGCCATGCCACTAGATGCATCCCAATAATCAACGAACTAATTCGTCAAAATTTTGAGCCCGTAATCGCCTCAGATGGAGCTGCACTAAAATTACTTCAGAAGGAATTTCCAGATTTAGAATATTATGCTTTACCAGAATATAATATCAGTTATTCAAAGAAGGAAGTTTTTTTTAAGTGGAAGCTACTCCTTCAAACTCCAAAAATAATAGCTGCAATTAAGAAGGAAAAAGAAGCCACCCGAAAACTTGTTAGCGCTCAAAATATCTCCGGAATAATATCTGACAACAGATGGGGAGTGAGACACAAAAAAATTCCTTCTGTATTTATAACTCATCAGTTGAAGGTGCTTTCTGGTTCTTCAACCTTTTTCAGCAGTAAACTTCAGCAAAAATTGATTTCAAAATTCACAGAATGCTGGGTGCCAGATTTTGGAAACACGCCTAATTTAAGCGGTGAAATGGGCCATTTAGTTAAAACACCATTTCCAGTAAAATATATTGGCCCATTAAGCAGGTTTTCGAAACTGCAACTTCCTATTAAATACAAATATGCCATCGTACTATCCGGGCCCGAACCTCAGCGAGGAATTTTAGAAAAGTTACTACTTAAGGAATTCAAAGATCATTCTTCTCCTATTTTATTTATTAGAGGAGTATTGGAAAAGGAATCAAAAACTGAAACAATTGGGAATATTAGGATTTATAACTATCTGCTTGGAAAAGAATTGGAAGAAGCATTAAATAGTAGCGAACATATAATTTGCCGATCTGGCTATACAAGCATTATGGATATTGCAAAACTGGAGAAAAAAGCATTTTTAATTCCCACTCCAGGACAACCAGAACAGGAATACTTAGCAAAAAAACTTTCTGAAAATACTTTAGTTGGAAGTTGTACTCAAAATAAGTTCTCTCTTAAGAAATTAGAAAATCTAAAAAACACTAAAGGATTAAGATTTGATTTTCTTACGACCAGTTTTAGTTCTGTTTTTGCTCTTTTCCAGAGTGAATGAGAACTCACTACCTACCCCATACACACTTTCTACATAGACCTTCTCATTATGTGCTTCCAGAATATGCTTTACTATAGAAAGACCCAAGCCTGAACCGCCTTCTTTTCGCGATCCACTTTTATCTACTCTGAAAAAACGTTCGAAAAGACGTGGAATATTAGCTTTCTCTATTCCTTCTCCATTGTCTGAAACCCTAATTATCACTTTGTTCTTAATTAGGTTCTCGATACTAATTTCGGTAGTCCCTCCCTTTTTGCCATATTTAATAGAGTTCACAACCAAATTAGAGATTACTTGCTGCATTCTATCCATATCGGCATTTACCATTATAGGCTCCTTATAGAGTAAATCGAAGGCAAGAGAGATGTTCTTTTTAGCAGCTTTCATCTCTAAAAGATCAAAGACATTCTGGATTAATTCAACAACATCAAAATTCTCCTTATTTAAATGAAGGTCACCGGCTTCTAATTTTGTGATCATATCCAGATCCTTCACAATATAAACGAGCCGTTCTACTCCTTTACTTGCCCTTTGAAGATATTTTTTGCGCACTGCTTTATCCTTCATCGCGCCATCCAGCAAAGTAAGAATGTAGCCTTGAACAGTAAATAGCGGAGTTTTAAGTTCATGAGAAACATTGCCCATAAACTCTTTTCTATAGGTCTCTCTAACCTGTAAAGTTTCAATCTCTAACTTTTTACCTTTGGCAAATCTTTCTACTTCTTTGGTAAGCGTTGCCATATCTGTGGTGATCTGACTTGGATTTAAAGTGCTGGCATCCAAAAGTGTAACATTATCGTAAATATTCTTAATTCTCTTGTAAATAAAATGCTCTACCCTATATTGGATTATTATAAAAGAAATCAAATAACTAACAAGAAAAAAACCAATTACCGGAAAAAGCTGGAACCCTGAAGTTAATAATGAAAATATACTCACGACTAAGGTTAGAAACACTGAAATAAATAACGAAGTCTTAAGTGAAAATTTATATGATTTTCTGAAATTTTTAGCCATTAAATAACAAACTTATAACCTACTCCTTTTACAGTCTTAAAACTGTCATCCCCAATTTTCTCTCTCAGTTTCCTGATGTGGACATCTATGGTTCTACCTCCAACAACTACTTCATTCCCCCAAACACTATCTAGGATCTCTTCTCTTTTGAAGACTTTCCCAGGCTTAGATGCTAGTAGTGAAAGTAACTCAAATTCTTTTCTTGGCAATATAATTTCCTCATCGTTATTGATGATTTTATACTCGTCCCTGTTGATGATTAAATTTCCAACTTGAACTATGTTAGAAGCAGTTTCATTCTCACGAAACCTTCTTAACAAAGCATTTACTTTACTAACCAAAACCTTCGGCTTAATTGGTTTGGTTATGTAATCGTCCGCTCCGGCATCAAATCCTGCCATTTGAGAGTAATCTTCTCCCCTTGCAGTAAAAAAAGTGATCATGGTATCTTCCAATTCTGGGATCTTTCTTATTTGTTCACAGGTTTCAATCCCATCCATTTCTGGCATCATTACATCTAGAATAATAAGTTGCGGCTTTTTCTTCTTCGCAATTTTTATTGCTTCTTTCCCATCTTCGGCAGTTATAACATTATAGCCTTCCGCAGAAAGATTATAACCTACTATTTCTAGGATATCTGGCTCATCATCGACCAAAAGGATTGTAATATTCTTTTTCTTCATATAAATCAGATTAATTTATTGCAAATAAATCTATGTAAAGATAAAATTAATACTGAAGTATCTTAAAGCCTCTATACTTGGTAACACTTACTTAACACAGAAGATCCTTTGTAATCCCCGAAAAGGGCGTCAACCATAGAAAATAAAGAAAACTTGTTATCTCATTATTACCAATCTCCAAGAACCTCTAGATCCCGAAACCATTTCATAACATTAGAATAGTCCCAATTAACCTAAGCGTAAAGTTAAGTTAAGCTACTTCAAGAGTTCTCATCGTTAATTTGTCCTGTCGATAAAAAACAAAATAATGAAGAAGATTTTTTTACTATTAACGCTATTTTTTATAAGCATTTCTTACGCTCAGGAAAATACTAAAGGTACCATTGCGGGCAAGCTTATGGATAAGGAAATAAGCGGCGAAACACTGCCTTTTGCAAATGTCATTATTAAAGGCACTTCTACAGGTACTACTACAGATATTGATGGATTATATGCAATTGAAAATTTAACCGCAGGGACTTATACCGTGATTTTTAGTTTCGTGGGATACGAAACTTTGGAAGTTCCCAATGTAACAGTGGTTGCCGGAAAAGTTACAGTAATAAACACTGCATTAGGATCTAATGCTGCTTCTCTAGATGAAGTAGTTATTAAAACCGTTGCAAGAAGAGATTCTCAAGTTGCTCTTTTAATTGAACAAAAAAAGGCAATAGAGATTAAAGAAAGTATAGGTGCCCAAGAATTAGCCAAAATGGGAGTTTCTGATGCTGCTACTGCTACTACAAAGATTTCTGGAGTGAGCAGTAGTGAGGCTTCAGGAGATATTTTTGTGCGAGGCCTTGGAGATCGTTATTTAAACACCACCATGAACGGTTTGCCAGTCCCATCAGACGATGTAGAGCGCAAGAATATAGATCTGGAATTGTATTCTACCAACATTTTACAAAATGTGAGCATTAGCAAAACATATTCGGCTCAAAATTCGGCAGATCAAGCTTCGGGAACTATAGATATTAGCACTAGGGAACTACTTGGGACCCAGGAATTAGCAGCTGGCGTAAAAGTAGGTTTTAACACCAATGCTATAAGAAATGGCGTTGGAGATAATTTCAAAACATCACCAAATTCAGAAAATGTGACTTTTGGATTTTATTCCAGAGACCTTAGAACACGGGAAGCATTAACACAACAAACCTGGAATACGCAACAGGCAGAACTTCCTCTTGATTATAAATACACCTTAACTGCAGGGAAGAAATTTGGTGAAAAGCTTAAAGTATTATTTACTGGTTCACAGGATATTTCTTTTGAACATAGACAAGGAGAGTTTAGAGAATTTAGAGCAAATTTTATAAATGACTCTATTACAGATGTTGAAACGTTTTCGAAATCTATCAATACTACCGGCTTACTTAGTTCCTCTTATAATTTCAATGAGAATAACGAAGTTAAATTTACCAGCCTTTTCATCAATAAATTAACCGATGAAGTTTTTGAAGGTGGAAGAAATGGAGAAGCTACCATTTTTGAAGAAACCGAACCAGTAGAAGATCTCTCTCAGTTTATTAGAGATCAAAATATCAAACAAACCCAATTATGGGTGAATCAGCTAACAGGGAATCATCAACTAAATAAAAAAAACGAATTGGATTGGGCCATTGGTTATAATACTGTAGATGCAGATGAACCAAACAGAATTCGGAATGAAGTTAATTTTAGAGATGGCTTTGTACAACTGGGGAGAACCGGTGGGTTTCAACAAAGAAAATCTGCTCAAATAATCAATGACCAGGAATTCAATGGACTTATCAAAGATGAATTAACATTAATAGATTCTGAAGAAAAAAGTTTGAGACTGAGCTTCGGTGCTAATTATAGAAATAAAGAACGTGATTTTGGATCTCAATTTTTGGGCTTAGAGGAAAGCACTATAAATACACTTAATCCAACGTCTATAAACAACTTATCTAGAGTCTTTACTCCAGAAAATCTTCAGAACGGTTTACTTACTTTAAATATTCTCGCTCCAGACAGGTATTTGGCAACATTGGAATCTACTGCAGGCTTTGTTTCTGCAAACTACAATTTAAATAAATTCAATTTTAATCTTGGGCTGCGTTATCAAAAAGATGATCTAAATGTAAAATATGATGTTGGAAACATCCCGGGAAGGTTTGGTGTTTCAGACAAATCTTACAACAATTTTTATCCAAGCATCAACTTAAAATATGCTGCCAATGAGCGCAATAATTTTAGAGTTGCAGCTAGTAAAACCATCACCTTACCTGAATTTAAAGAAATAGCACCTTTCGAGTATGTGTCTCCAGTTGGGCAAGTAACTCGTGGAAACCCCGATTTAGAAGCCTCTACCAATTATAATTTTGATGTTAAATGGGAATTCTTTCCAACTGCAAATCAGCTAGTGTCACTTACTGGATTTTTCAAAAAAATAGAAGACCCTATAAATAAAGTCCAAGATCGAGGTTCTGCGGGAGTTTTCTCTTTCTTCAATTCTGCTGAAAAAGCTGAAATATACGGATTGGAAATTGAAACCAAACTAAACCTGATTAAAGCAGAAGACGAATCAGGGATCAATTTAGATCTCAACTTGAATGCTTCAAGAATGTGGCACTCTCAGGACTTAAAAGAACTAAGAGATGCTCAAGGAGTCTTTCTAAAAACCTTTAGATATAAAGGTTTAACAGAAACAGATCTTCAAGGAGCTTCTGATTGGATCTTTAATGGTTCGCTTAATTTTTCAACAAATTCTCCAAACCCATTTTTGGCTACTGTAACTGCCAATTATGCTTCAGACAAGATCTTTGCTTTAGGCGCACCAGAAATCCAGACTCAAAGTGAAACTTTTTACAACGATGCTATTATAGAAAAGGGATTTGTAACGCTAAATACTGTAATAAGTAAAGATTTTGGCAAACACTGGGGAGTCCAACTATCAGGAAAAAACTTATTAAACCCCGAAATAAAAAGAACCCAAAATGTTAGACCAAGCACCACTGGAATAGAATCCACAGAGACCGTGAGATCTTACACACGTGGGGCAACAATAAGCCTAGGCTTAAATTATAATTTTTAAATAATGAAAACTACGAATAAACCAATTTTAAAATCTAAAAAAATGAAAACAAGCTTTAAAAGTATTGCAGTATTAGTAACACTTCTTTCTTCTCTTTTCTTGGGAAGTTGTAGTAGTGATGATGGCTTTTTCGACAACGGAGAACAAGGTGAAACACCGGTAACACCAATAGACAATAATCTAAATGGAACATTAACTTCTAATTTAACTTTAGACCCAAATGTATCTTACCAATTAACAGGTTCATTTAGTGTAGAACCAGGGGTTAAATTAACGATACCTGCTGGAACAAATATCACTGCGAGTGTTGGTCAGGAAGTGTATATCGTAGTAAAAAAAGGAGCACAAATTGATGTTCAGGGAACTCAAAGCAACCCTGTGAGAATGTCCTCTGAAAATTCAAGTCCAGGAGAATGGGGAGGTTTGGTGATCTTAGGAGATGCTAAAACTACTGAAGGTGTAAATGCAACTGCTGAAGTTGGTGGATTTATCTACGGAGGAAATAACGATCAGGATGATTCAGGGTCTATTAGATACATGATCATTGAAGGAGCCGGGGCACAGATACAGGCAAATTCTCAATACAACGGATTAACTTTATATTCTGTTGGTTCTGGAACTACCATAGAGAACATCGCTTTAATTAATGGAGCAGATGATGGAGTTGAGTTTTTTGGAGGAACTGTTTCTATTAAGAACATCTATTTAGAAAATAATGAAGATGATGCTATCGACTGGACAGAAGGCTGGAACGGAACTGTTACCAACGCATACGTATTACATACTAAAGCTGGTTTTTCTACAGCTGTAGAGGCAGATGGTTTAAACAACAATCCTAAGATTATCAACTTAACGGCCGTGTCTTCTAAAGGTGGAACTGCATTACAGTTCAAAAAAGAATCTGGAGCTACTATTTCTGGATTGTCATTAACAGGATACGATACATCTATAGACATGAAAGATAATGGGCCAATTGCAAATATTCTTATTGAAGATGTGGTAGCCGATCCGGGAAAATCTTATACAGATGTTGCAAGCGTAGATATTGCTCTTTTTAACTGGATAAATAATAGAGGGTCAGTTGAAGCTACAGTATTACAAGGTATTGTTGAGGGTGAACTTAGTTTAAATGCATCTGTATCTTATGAGCTAACTTCTTCCTTGATCGTGAAAGATGGAGGAAAATTAACCATCCCAGCAGGAACAAAAATCAGTGCTAGAAATGGAGGAACAGGTGTATACATTGCCGTTCTACAAGGTGGGGAAATAGATATTCAGGGAACTCCGACTAACCCAGTGGTGATTTCTTCTGAAGATGCACAACCAGGAGATTGGGGCGGATTAACCCTAGTTGGAAAAGCAACTACTACAGAGGGTGTAAATGCAACCGCAGAAGTTGGCGGATTTGTATACGGAGGTAATGAAGATGCAGACAGTTCTGGAAGTATTAAAAACTTAGTGATCCTTGGAACTGGAGCGCAAATTAATGCTGAATCTCAATATAATGGAGTTTCATTTTACTCGGTTGGATCGGGAACAGTTATAGAAAATATAGCTGTAATAAATGGAGCAGATGATGGAGTAGA
Organism: Gillisia sp. JM1; assembly: GCF_000424645.1. Lineage (NCBI taxonomy): Bacteria > Pseudomonadati > Bacteroidota > Flavobacteriia > Flavobacteriales > Flavobacteriaceae > Gillisia > Gillisia sp. JM1. The sequence goes on along the minus strand of NZ_KE384218.1, from coordinate 369,976 downwards.
GTTCTTTGGAGGAACTGTTTCTGCAACCAACATTTACTTAGAAAATAACGAAGATGATGCTCTAGACTGGACAGAAGGCTGGAATGGAACGGTAACAAATACTTACGTTTCTCATACTGTTTCAGGATTTTCTACCGCCTTAGAAGCAGATGGGTTGAACAAGAATCCGAAGCTTGTTAACTTCACTGCGATCTCCACAACTGGAGGGACAGCTCTACAGTTTAAGAAAGAATCTGGGGCAACTATCAACAACATTTATTTAGAGGGTTACCAAACTAATCTGGACATGAAAGATATTGGACCGGTAGCTAACATAAAGGTGGATGGAGCAAATGCTAGTTTAACAGGCACTTATAATGCAGGAACTAAAGTAGATGTTTCTGGTTGGTCTTGGAGAAATGCAAGATTATAAAATTAAATTTCAATTTGGTATACCCTTTATTAGTTAAGGTTAGCATTGGAGTTGAAAAATAGATGAGGTGTAACTACCTCATCTATTTTGTTTTAGGAGTAAAATAATAATAATTAATTATATCTTTAAGCATGAATTAATGGTATCATTTTTGAATTATTTATTGTAGATTTACAATTACCAACGTAACAAATATGAAAAAATTCTACATCTTAAGTTTATTATTGGTTAGTTTTCTGCTGTTCACCCCTCGGGCTATAGCTCAAAACACAGCGATTCCTGCGTTTGCTACAGAAAAACCAATAGAAGGTCTCTCTATTTACCCTAACCCTGTGGTTGGTAGTAAAGTGTATATTACCTCCAATAAAAATCAAACTAAAGAAGTAGAAATTTATAATGTATTAGGTAAAAAAATTCTAAACGCCCGAATTACAGGTAAAGAATTAGATGTTTCAGAACTTACTCCTGGAATATATATCTTAAAAATTAAAGAAGGAACTACTCAAGCTACCAGAAAATTGGTGGTCAGGTAATTTTAAAACACATAAATAAAAAGCTTCTATTCTTAGAAGCTTTTTTTATTTCTACCTTTACTTTCATTTTCTTCAAAACACATAAATGAATCCTGAAAAGATTTTTTCTATTTCTTCTGAACAAGATTTCAATGAAGCTGCACTAGAAATTTTCAGATTTCAATATGCTAACAATTCGGTATACCGAAAGTTTTCGGATTTATTAAAAAAAGATCCGAAGCAGATAAATAAGATTGAAAACATTCCCTTTTTACCAATAGATCTTTTTAAGTCTCATACTATATTATCTTCTGAAGAAAATATTCAGAAAATATTCACAAGCAGTGGCACTAACGGTAGTAAAACCAGCAAACATCACGTAACAGATCTTGCTATTTACGAACATAGTTTTAATCTGGGTTTTAAACAGTTTTATGGAAAAATCGAAGATTACGTTATCCTAGCGCTCTTACCTTCTTATCTGGAACGGGATGGTTCTTCTTTAATTTACATGGCGCAGCAGTTAATTGAAAAAAGTAAGCATCCAGATAGCGGATTCTACCTTAATAATCTTTCTGAATTAAAAGAGACATTAATCTCTTTGGATAGCAAGGGCCAAAAAGTCTTACTTATTGGTGTGTCCTTTGCCTTATTAGATCTTGTAGAAGACTTTCAGTTTAAACTGAAGAATACCATAGTTATGGAAACTGGCGGCATGAAAGGGAGACGTAAAGAGATGATCCGGGAAGAACTGCATAGTATCCTTAAAAAAGGTTTTGGGGTAGCTGCCATCCATAGCGAATACGGAATGACCGAGTTGTTATCTCAAGCATATTCGTCAGGAAATGGAGTTTTTGATTGCCCACCTTGGATGAAGATCTTAATTCGGGATCCGGAAGATGCACAGTCCTACCTCCAAAATAATAGTACCGGCGGAATTAATGTAATAGACCTTGCCAATATAAATTCCTGCTCTTTTATCGCCACTCAAGATCTTGGAAAAAAGAGCGAAAAAAATTCTATAGAAATTATGGGTAGGTTTGATAACAGTGATATTCGCGGCTGTAATTTAATGGTGCTTTAGCACACACACTTATCTTCAATCTTGCCGAAAAAATCAAAAAATTTTTTTATAAAACTGTAATGAACTAGTTTTTTTTCGAACTAATACTTGTAAACATAATTTTTGGTTAGGTTTTTGTTTACAATAAGCTATATGAGTTTTTTCATATTAGATTGGTTAGTTAGTTGCAAAGCCCTTAAACAGTATAATGTTTAGGGGCTTTTGCATTATACCACTCTTAAAATATAGGTGTTTCTTTTCCCTTTATTTAGAATAACAAATTTGTTATTTATAAGATCCGATTCAGAAATTAGATAATCCTCCCCTACTCTTTCTTTATTCACAGAGATCGAGTTTTCTTTTAAAGCTCTTCTTGCCTCTCCATTAGAATTTAAAAATCCTGTTTTTGCGGCTAAAGCAGCAATCATATCTAAACCAGCATCAACATCTGCACGCTCAATTTCTGCCTGAGGAACTCCTTCAAAAATATCTAAAAATGTAGCTTCATTTAAACTTCTAAAATCACTTGCAGTACTTTTTCCGAAGAGCACATTAGAAGCTTTCACTGCATTCTCAAAATCTTCTTTTCCATGTACAGTTATTGTAACCTCTTCAGCTAAACGTTTTTGAAGCAACCTTAAATGCGGCTCTTTTCCATGTTCTGTAATAAGTTCTTCAATAGTTTTTTGATCTAAAAACGTAAAGATCTTAATATATTTTTCGGCATCCTCATCACTGGTATTTAACCAATACTGGTAGAATTTATAAGGAGAGGTTCTATTTGGATCCAACCAAATATTACCGCCTTCACTCTTCCCGAACTTACTACCATCACTTTTGGTGATTAAAGGACAGGTAAGTGCATAACCTTTCCCATTCCCAATTCTTCTAATAAGCTCTGTCCCGGTAGTGATATTTCCCCACTGGTCACTTCCTCCCATTTGTAAGGTACAAGCTTGATTTCTATATAAATGAACAAAGTCATATCCCTGCACTAACTGATAGGTAAATTCAGTAAAAGACATTCCTTCGGTATCTTCTCCAGAAATTCTATTTTTCACAGAATCCTTAGACATCATATAGTTTACCGTAATATGCTTACCAACGTCTCTTATAAAATCCAGAAAAGAAAATTCTTTCATCCAATCGTAGTTATTCACAAGAATAGCATCATTCTTTTCTCCTGAAGAAAAATCCAGAAATTGAGAAAGTTGTTTTCGTACACATTCCTGATTATGTCTTAAAGTAGCTTCATCTAAAAGATTTCTTTCGCTAGATTTTCCTGAAGGATCTCCAATCATCCCCGTTGCTCCACCTACTAATGCCACCGGCTTATGACCACTGCGCTGAAAATGTGCTAAGAGCATAATAGGCACCAAATTTCCAATATGCAAGGAGTCTGCAGTAGGGTCGAAACCAATATAAGCAGCACGCATTTCTTCCATTAAGTGCTCTTCAGTTCCAGGCATCACATCGTGCATCATGCCTCTCCAGGTAATTTCCTTAACAAAATTCATAGGTATCTTATTTTCAATATTAATGCTTCAAACTTCTTTGTTTTTGTCCTATTCTAAATTCATTGGTTTACTAATGAACTCTAATATCTAATAGAAAACAGCGGTAAAGATACCAATAACTGCCATTTTTCCTAAGTTGAAATAGCTATATTTACCTTATGATATTAGTTACAGGAGGCACAGGACTAGTGGGCTCACATTTACTTTTAGATTTAGTTAGATCTGGAAAAAAAGTTAGGGCGATCTATAGATCAGAAGGCAAACTTTCTGAGGTGAAAAAGGTGTTTTTATATTATGTTTCAGCTAAAGAAACCGCATTTTTATTCGATTCTATAGATTGGGTTCAAGCAGATATCTTAGACATCCCTTCTCTCAATGAAGTATTCACGGATATTGATTATGTATATCACTGCGCTGCAATAGTATCTTTTGATGCTAAAAACGCCGAAAACCTTAGGGCTACAAATATTGAAGGAACTGCCAATATTGTAAACTCTTGTATAATATTCAAGGTTAAAAAACTTTGCCATATCAGCTCTATAGCTACTATGGATATCGCTTTGGGAGATGAATACATTTCTGAAAATTTTACTTGGCATCCCGAAAAAGCACATAGCGATTATGCCATTTCGAAACATGGAGCTGAAATTGAAGTTTGGAGAGGCACTCAGGAAGGTCTTTCAGCAGTAATTGTAAATCCCGGAGTAATCATTGGGCCTGGATTTTGGGATTCTGGCAGTGGGCAGTTATTCAAAAAAATAGATGAAGGTTTAAAGTTTCATTTCCCGAAGACAACAGGTTTTGTCGGGGTGCAAGATGTATCTAAAGCATCTATACTTCTAATGGATTCTTCCATAGAAAATGAACAATATATAGTTGTGTCAGAAAACTTGAGTTTTAAAACCATCTTGGAGTGGGTTGCGGAGAGCCTTCAGAAAAAAGGACCACATACCCCTTTAAAACCTTGGATGGTCTTTATTGGTTGGATCTATCAAAGTATTGCCAATATATTATGGGGAGCAAAGAAAGAACTTTCAAGAAACGATTATAGGTCCCTTTTTGAACATTCTTATTATAGCAATGAAAAAATTAGGGAGAAAACAAGTTTTTCTTTTACTCCAGTAAAAAGTGTGGTAATGGAAACAGGAGTGTTATTTAGAAAAGAAAAAGATAATATCGCGTCATCCTGAGACCTGTGATAAAAAATTATCTAGCGTAGGTTTTTGACGTATGAAAGATGCTGAAACGAGTTCAGCATGACGAAAGTTAAAACCAGTATCGTCAACCTATCCCGATACTTCGGGAGTTCAGGGTCGCTTATTTGGAGTAACTTTGGAATTACGTCAATGGTAATTTATTTCAGGGTTTTCTCACTATATTCTGAGATGCTAAATCTCCCGAAGTTTCGGGATAGAATAACGTCCATTTTCTGTTTATGATAGTTTCTATGTGTAAAGTTTCACTACAATGTTGATGGCATTTCATCCCTTTCGGGGTTTTCTTTGAAGGCGTAGCCGAAAAAGAAAACCCCGAAAGGGTCAGATAAAAAAGTTGATTATTTTTGTTTTACCACAAATAAAAATAATTATGCAACAAATCTATCATTTCAATGCCACTACGAATATAAATATTCGTACCCAAATTCAAACCAATTCTGCTACAAATTCCGAATTGGCATCAAGGTTCAACGTTTCCAAACAAACTATTTCAAAATGGAAAAACAGGGATTTCGTCCAAGATGTTTCCTGTGCGCCCCATAACATTATATATGCTTTGACCGATTTGGAAAAAGCGCTTGCCATAAGTTTGAGGAGTTCCACGTGGCTACCCATTGATGAGGTCTGGGAATCTTTGTTGGAGGGTAACCCGGCAATTTCAAGAAGTTCTGTCTACCGTTGTTTTGTGAAGGAAAACATCAATAAAGTACCTCAGGAAAAGAGGGATATTGCCAAAAAATTCAAAGCCTACAAACCAGGGTACCTACACATAGATGTAACCTATTTGCCCAAATTCGAGGGGCAGTCATATTATTTATTTGTGGCAATAGATAGGGCCACCAGGACTATGTTCTATGAGGTCTATGAAAACAAAAAGGCTGAGAGCACAGAAGATTTCATGGACAAATGCCTGGATTTCTTTCCGGTCCATATCAGTCATATCTTAACCGACAATGGACTTGAATTCACCAACAGGCTTATTATGTCCAAAAAAGGAAAACTTTGTGACAAGCCTTCTAAAATGGATGTGAAATGCATGAAGAACAACATTGAACATAGGCTTACAAAACCAGCAACACCAAAAACGAACGGTATGGTGGAAAGAGCCAACGGAACGATTAAAAACAATACCATCCTAAAAATAAAATATCAAAACAAACAGCAGATGGGGAAGGATATGATGGAGTTCCTGTGCTACTATAATTTGTACAGGAGGCATGGTTCTTTGAGAAAAGAACTTAATGTGAAAACTCCTTTTCAAGCAGTTGAAAAATGGTACAAAATAGAACCTGAATTATTTAAAACAACACCCAATGAATTTAAAAATAAAATCCTAAGTTTACAATCTGATCTTAATCAACTTCCATCAACAACCTTGTGAAACTCGACATCTATGTATTAAGAAGAAAAAAAATTAATTAGAGATATTTTTACTTTGAGGTTTCGAACCAAGACTATCAATTAAAATAGCTTTTGGAATCTTAAGGCTGTCTATATCCAAGGTGTCCTTGGTATCCAATGCTCTTATAGAATCTTCAATTCGTTGTTCTTCGTCACGAATCACTTCAAACTTCGCCTTCATCACTTCCAGGTTTTGCTTCACTTTCTGGTAGATGCCATCGAATTTATCATACTTTTTAGCATAATAAGTCGTGCTTTCTGCCAATTGCAAACTGTCTATCTTATATTTTGAGTATAAATAAGTGTCCGGCTGAAGACCTGTTTCTTCAAGAGTTCGTTTATTTTTGTTCTTCGCAGAATTTAATAAGGACAATTCTGTAAGAACATCTACCATCTTATCTTCAGATATTAAATTATCGGGCTTCTTGACCTCCTCTATATTTTGGCAAGAACTCAAGAAACAAGCAATTATAAATACCTTTAAAAATCTCATACAATTTATTATCTATCGAATGTTAACTGCTCTGCCACCTGAGTAAAAGGCATGAATTTGAAGTTTTTATAAACCAATTGGCCATTTACAAAGGTATGTGTAACTCTAGATTTAAAAGTAACTCCATCAAACGGAGACCAACCACATTTGTAGACTGTATTACTTGGCTGTACAGCCCATGGAGCATTAAGATCTATTAGAACAAGATCTGCTTTGTAACCCACTCTAATGAATCCTCGTTTTTCAATTTGAAATAGAATCGCAGGATTATGGCACATTTTTTCTACAATCTGCTCAAGACTTATCTTTTCCTGGTGATGCATTTGTAACATTGCAGGAAGCGCATGTTGTACCAAAGGACCTCCGCTAGGAGCTTTAGTGTACACGTTTTTCTTTTCCTCTTTTGTATGAGGTGCATGATCTGTAGCAATTACATCTATACGTCCATCTAACAATGCTTTCAACAAAGCATCTTGATCTTTCTTGGTTTTAATTGCAGGATTCCATTTTATAAAAGTTCCTTTCTTTTGATAATCTGAATCGTTGAACCACAGGTGATGTACACAAACCTCAGCAGTGATCTTCTTATCTTTTAAAGGCAATTTATTGTCGAATAATTTTAATTCCTTTTCCGTAGAAATATGAAAAACATGCAATCTTGCTCCGGTCTTTTTTGCTAGCGCAACCGCTCTTGAAGAGGATATATAACATGCTTCTTCACTTCGGATTTTTGAATGTAATTCAATAGGAATATCATCCCCATAACGTTCAACACATTCAGCTAAATTCTTCTGAATAGTAGCTTCATCTTCACAATGCACCGCGATCATTAAAGGAGATTTCAAAAAGATCTGCTCCAAAACTTTTGCATCATCTACCAACATATCCCCTGTAGAAGAACCTAAGAATAATTTTAGGGCAGCGGTAGTTTTAGGATCTACCTTTAAAATTTCATCCAGATTATCATTGGTACCACCAAACATAAAAGAGTAGTTGGCATAAGAGGAATTCTTTGCCAAATCAAATTTCTCCTGCAATTTTTCTATAGTTGTGGTCTGCGGATTGGTATTTGGCATTTCTATAAAAGAAGTGATCCCTCCCGCAATAGCGGCACGAGAACCTGTTTCTATAGTATCTTTATGAGTTAAACCTGGTTCCCTAAAATGCACCTGATCGTCTATTATTCCAGGAATAAGATAATTCCCTTCCGCATCGATCATCGTTAGGTCTGGAGATTTTGCACTTATACTATCGGCTATTTCAACAATAATTCCATTTTCGATAAATACATCTCCCTCCATAATTGTCCCTTCATTGACAATTCGTGCGTTTTTGATTAAAACCTTCTTCATTATTTTGATGTCTTATTAAAAAGACTTTTTAATTTCATATTAATTACTCCAAAAACTGCTTCAGAAATAATCCCTCCACTCATTTTAGAACTTCCCTTTGTTCTGTCGGTAAAAATTACCGGAATTTCTTTAATGTCGAACTTTTGTAGATATGCTTTAAATTTCATCTCTATCTGAAATGCATAACCCACAAACCGTATCTTATCTAAGTTTATATTTTCTAAAACCGTTCTCTTATAACAAACAAAACCTGCAGTTGTATCATGAATATCCATTCCTGTGACAAATCGAACATATTTTGAAGCAAGCCACGAAAGCAACACTCTACTCATAGGCCAGTTAATCACATTTACTCCTGTTACATATCTGGAACCAATAGCCAGATCGGCCCCGTTTTTCTCACAAGTATTGTACAACCGGATAAGATCATTAGGATTATGAGAAAAATCGGCATCCATTTCAAAAACATATTCATATTTATGAGCTAATGCCCATCTAAAACCGTGAATATATGCTGTCCCTAAACCCAACTTCCCTTTTCGTTCCTCTATAAATAACGAACCAAAATACTCTGCCTGAAGTTCTTTTACCTTAGCAGCAGTCTGGTCTGGAGAATTATCATCTACCACCAAGATATGAAATTTACGCTGCAAGGAAAATATGTTCCTAATCAAGCGTTCAATATTTTCAATTTCGTTAAAGGTGGGTATAATAATTATCCCATTCGACATGCTAGAAATTTTGGGCAAATGTAACCATTTTTGTCCTTTTCAGGTTTAATTTTACTTTCATCTTTCCCGCTAATAATTATACATTTGTAAAAATTTATAATTGGAAGCAATAGAACGATATATAACCTCAAACGACCTACTTACCATTATTATTCTATTGGTACTATTGTTATTAGCCGTTGCCAAGACTCTATTTAGTAATCGGTTCGAAGATTTCATCTCTCTAGCTGCATCAGGAAAATACTTAATTATAAAATCTAAAGAGTATAAACTCCTATTTGGTTTTAACGTTTTAATGCTCACTGCACATATTTTAATTGTCTCTTTATTCGTTTTTTTAACATTTAGGCTTTTAACAACACAAACTTTAGACAGTTCTGGAAATTTATTATTGAGAATAATTACAGCTTATAGTTTTATTGCTTTACTGAAGATTACCGTAGAAAAAATTATTGCTAACGTTTTTGACATAGATGAAATTATGGATACTTATATTTTTCAAAAACAAACCTATCTTAATTTTATATCTCTGATTATCTTTGGATTATCATTGTTTCTGGTATATAGTGATATCCCGAGTTTACCTCTTTTCTATCTGATTATTGCGCTTATACTTATCGCACTTTTATATATCCTGTATGCAATTGTCAAAAAGAACCTTAGATTAATCTCTCGCTTTTGGTTCTATTTTATTTTGTATCTTTGCGCACTCGAAATCGCCCCCTATGTTGTTTTGTATAAGTTAATTACTAAATACTAAAAATTCAAATAACTACAACTATATGAAAGTGAAAACAATTTTAATATCTCAACCAGAGCCTAAAATAGAAAATTCACCCTATTTTGAGTTGGAAGAAAAGCAACGAGTAAAAATTGATTTCATACCATTTATTCACGTTGAAGGAGTTAACTCCAAGGATATTAGGCAACAAAAAATAGATCTTACTAATTATACTGCTATTATTCTAACAAGTAGAAATGCAGTAGATCACTTTTTTAGAATAGCCGAGGAAATGCGATATAAAGTGCCAGACACACTTAAATATTTCTGCTTAAGTGAAGCTGTCGCGTATTATTTGCAAAAGTATGTAGTCTACAGAAAACGAAAGATATATGTTGGGAAACGCACATTCTCAGAATTATCTCCATTTATCAAAAAATATAAGAACGAAAAATTTCTTTTGCCAGCTTCAGACATGCTAAAACCAGATGTGCCTAAAATACTTAACAAATTAGGTGTAGAATGGAAAGAAGCAGTGTTTTATAAAACAGTGGTAAGTGATCTTTCACATTTAAGAAATGTCACTTATGATATTCTTGTGTTCTTTAGCCCAAGTGGAATAAAATCCCTGTTTGAAAACTTCCCAGATTTCGAACAAAAAGAAACAAAAATAGCCGTTTTTGGAAACACCACCATAAAGGCAGCAAAAGAACATGGATTGGTATGTAATATAAAAGCACCAACTCCAGAAACTCCATCTATGACGATGGCGCTTCAGAAATATATAAAAGAAGTTAACAAGAAATAGTTAGTTTTTTTTACAACTAATAAAGCCAGATAAATTTAAATTTATCTGGCTTTTGTTTTTCAAATTACCCGCTATTGCACTTGCCTTATAATCTATAAATAAAAAACCCGATAAACTCTTAGGATTTATCGGGTTTCTGACTTGTTATATACTATTAACTACACAATGGGTCCTCCAGAAAGGATCTCCTTATTAGAATTATCTTCATATTTTTTGAAGTTATTTTTGAATGAATTAGCAAGTTCCATTGCCTTCTCATCGTAAGATTTTTTATCACTCCAAGTTTCTTTTGGATTCAAGATCCCACTAGGAACATTATCGCATTCTACTGGCATATTAAGACCAAATATAGGATGCTGTGTAAATTCTACTTCTTCTAATTTACCATCTAAAGCAGCTTCTATCATTGCTCTGGTATATTTCAATTTCATTCTGTTTCCTGTACCGTATGCTCCACCAGTCCAACCGGTGTTTACCAACCATACATTAACATTAGCATCTTTCATCTTCTTACTTAACATTTCAGCATATTCTGCAGGATGTAATGGCATGAAAGGCGCTCCAAAACACGCAGAGAAGTTTGGTTGTGGCTCATCTACTCCAGCTTCCGTTCCTGCTACTTTTGCAGTATATCCGCTCATAAAGTGATATGCAGCTTGCGCAGGAGTAAGTTTGCTTATGGGAGGCAATACCCCAAAGGCATCTGCAGTTAAGAAGAATATGTTCTTAGGATTTTCACCTATTGAAGGCATTGCAATATTGTTAATATGATCTAAAGGATAACTCACACGGGTGTTTGGAGTAATAGAAGTATTTTCAAAATCTATACTCCCATCATCATTCAATATCACATTTTCCAAGATCGCTCCTGGCTTAATAGCATTAAATATGTCTGGTTCATTTTCTTCTGAAAGGTTGATCACTTTCGCGTAACATCCTCCTTCAAAATTGAAAATAGTGTTTTCATTAGTCCATCCGTGCTCATCGTCTCCAATAAGTTTACGTTTAGGATCTGCAGATAAAGTTGTTTTTCCAGTTCCCGAAAGTCCGAAGAAAACAGCAGTATCTCCTTCTTCTCCTATGTTTGCTGAACAATGCATAGGAAGTGCATTTTTATGTACCGGAAGTATAAAATTTAATGCTGAAAAAATTCCTTTTTTGATCTCTCCTGTATAGCCACTACCACCTATTAAGGCGATTTTCTTCGAAAAATTTAAAATAGAAAAGTTTGCTTGACGAGTTCCATCTACAGAAGGATCTGCTTTAAAACCAGGAGCATTAACTACGATCCAGTCTTCTTTAAAATTTTCAAGCTCAGACTCCTCTGGTCTTAAAAACATGTTATAAGCAAATAGATTAGACCAAGGATATTCGTTGATCACACGGATGTTTAGACGATAATTATCATCTGCACAAGCATAAGAATCACGAACGTAAATTTCTTTCTCTGAAAGGTAATCTACTACCTTGTCGTATAGCTTATCAAATTTATCAGTATCAAATGGAATATTGATATCTCCCCACCAAACTTTGTCTTTGGTCTCTTCATCTTTTACCAAAAAGCGATCTTTAGGAGATCTTCCGGTAAATTCTCCTGTGTTAACGGCTAAAGCGCCAGTCGCTGACTCAACCCCTTGGTTGTTATCCAAAGTTATCTGGTGTAATTTTTCAGGAGATAGTTGATAGTGAGCAGTAGCCTTATTAATTCCGTATTTTTCTAACGATAACGATTTCGTAATTTGCTTATTTGCCAACATAAAAGTTTAAGTTGTGTGTTTGTTTAGGCTGGCAAAAGTAAAGAAACTTATTTTGATACTTAATAAAAAGGTTCTACTTTATTTCTTTTTTAACTTTATAAAATGAACCAATAACCAGGCCCAGCCTATAATTAATAAACTGCCTCCCAAAGGGGTAGCCAAGGCAATTACTTTAAAATCAATGCTTGTTAAATCATTTGTCGCCAGTAAATAAATAGATCCGCTAAACAAAATCACTCCAAAAATCAGTAAATAAAAGATTCCTTTGCAAAGCTTATACCCAGATGTTATTATTAATCCTAATATTAGTAATAATAAAGAATGATAGATCTGGTATTTTATTCCTGTTTCCATTGAAATAAAAGCGTCTGGAGATAATACTGGTTTTAATCCGTGAGTTCCAAAGGCGCCAATTACAATTCCTAAAAGTCCAAACACAAAGCCTGCGATATAATATTTTCTCTCCATCCTATAATTTTATTAGTCTAAACATTTAAGTACATTCGTCCTTTAACTTTACAAAACTAATTAAGAAAATTTAATATGCGACAAATATTAATAATTGGTGCCGGTAAGTCTACCTCGGTATTAATTTCCTATTTACTTGATAAATCTGAAACCGAAAATTTATTCCTAACCATTGGGGATCTAGATATAGAAAATGCAAAAAAACTTAGCCAGAATCATGAAAGATGCAAGGCTATTGTGTTAGATGTTTTTAATAAAGAAAGTCGGGAATCAGCAATCAAAGATGCCGATATCGTTATTTCTATGTTGCCTGCAAGATTTCATATAGAGGCAGCTAAAGATTGTATTAAATATAAAAAATCACTTGTTACAGCTTCGTATGTGAGCAAGGAGATGAAAGCCTTAGATCAAGAAGTCAAAGAAAACGGATTGGTCTTTATGAATGAGATTGGCGTAGATCCTGGAATAGATCATATGAGTGCCATGAAGGTGATAGACAACATTCGTGAAAAAGGTGGAAAAATGATCCTCTTTGAATCTTTCACCGGCGGACTTGTAGCTCCAGAAAGCGATACAAATCTTTGGAACTATAAATTTACTTGGAACCCAAGAAATGTTGTTGTAGCAGGTCAAGGTGGTGTAGCTGAATTCATCCAGGAAGGAAAATATAAATATATCCCTTACCACCGCTTATTCCGAAGAACAGAATTCTTAGAAATAGAAGGTCATGGCAGATTTGAAGGATATGCCAATAGAAACTCGTTAGATTACCGAAGTATTTATGGCTTGGAAGATATTCTTACTTTATATAGAGGAACTATAAGACGGGTAGGTTTTAGTAAGGCTTGGAATATGTTTGTTCAGCTAGGTTTAACAGATGACACTTATACTATGCAGGATACTATGAATATGAGCTATAGGGATTTCATCAATTCATTTCTACCTTATTCTCCAACGAATACTGTAGAGCTAAAACTTAGACATAATCTTAAAATAGACCAGGATGATATTATGTGGAATAAGCTGGAAGAATTAGATCTTTTCAATAAAGACAAGAAAATTGGATTAGAGAATGCCACTCCAGCACAAGCACTTCAAAAAATATTATCAGATAAATGGACACTTGCAGAAGATGATAAGGATATGATCGTGATGTATCATAAATTTGGATATGAGCTTAATGGAGAGAAAAAGCAAATAGATTCTACCATGGTACTAATTGGGGAAGATCAAACCCGAACTGCGATGGCTAAAACTGTAGGCTTACCAGTTGCCATAGCAACCTTAGCTATTTTAAATAAAAAGATAACTACTCCTGGGGTTCAAGTTCCAATCACAAAAGAAGTTTACACCCCTATACTAGAGGAGTTAGAATCTCATGGAATTTTATTTAAGGAGCAGGAAAATAAATATTTAGGTTATAATCCGTCTGGAGGAGTAGGGAATTGATTAAAATAACAGTAATTTTTAAGCCCCAAACTTAACAACCTATAACCAAATGAAATTTGTAGATGACCAAGTAACTATTGATGGTATTGATAAAACCATCCTTAATTATCTTATGGAAGATGCGCGAAAGCCTATACTAGAAATAGCCAGAAGTATTGGCATAAGTGGTGCTGCAATCCATCAAAGATTGAGAAAACTAGAAAAAGCTGGATTAATTGAAGGCTCGAAACTCATGATCAACCCAAGGGTTTTAGGTTATAAAACTTTAGCCTTTGTGGGTGTTTATTTGGATAAAGCGGTGAGCAATCCTCAAGCTGTAAAAAGATTAAGTGAAATTCCGGAAGTATTGGAATGCCATTACACAACAGGGAACTGGTCTATATTTTTAAAAATCCTCTGCAGAGATAATGAGCATCTTATGAAAGTCCTTAATAAGAACATTCAAGCCATTGATGGCGTTTCAAGAACAGAAACCTTTATTTCTCTGGATCAGCAAATAAAAAGACAGATTAAAGTATAGTTCCTTGTTCTAGGAATTAGTATCATACAAATGAACTTGTATCCCTGAGCCCTTTGACTAGCGCTCAGGATAGACCAAAGGCGAAGGTCCTATAAACATCTCGAATACTACGCTTCATTTGAAATTTTATAATATCTAGTTAGAAAACAGAAATATCCAAAAATAAAAGGAGGCGTTGTAATTTACAACGCCTCCTTTTATTTATAAATTTCGACTAGTCCTGTAGTTATTGGAATGATTCAGGATTTTATTCTATCCTAATATTTTAATCTCTTCCTAAGTAAATACTCACAAAATAAAGCAAGGTTGCTAAAGAACCTATTGCCGCAACTACATAAGTTCTAGCGGCCCATTTCAAAGAATCTTCTGCTGCATCGTGTTCTACTGCGGTTAACATATTTTCTGTTTCCAACCACACCAAAGCTCTTTTACTTGCATCGTATTCTACAGGTAAGGTTACAAAACTAAATAAGGTTCCCATCCCAAAAAGAATGATTCCAATTAACAACACAGTACTTCCTAAAGAAGTCATTGCCATTAACACCAGTCCGCCCATGATCACCCACGTAGAAAGTTTAGACGCTACACTTACAATTGGCACAAGCTGGCTACGCATTCCTAACCAGCTATATGCCTGCGCGTGCTGTATCGCGTGTCCACATTCGTGAGCTGCAACTGCTGCGGCCGCTGCATTTCTTTGCGTATATACGCCTTCACTTAAATTGACGGTTTTTTTCTGGGGATTGTAATGATCTGATAACATTCCAGGAGTAGAAATTACTTTCACATCGGTTATTCCATTATCAGAAAGCATTTTTTCAGCGATCTCTTTTCCACTCATCCCGTTTTGAAGATGAACCTTCGAGTACTTTTTAAATTTGCTTTTTAATTTGTTGCTCACATACCAACTCACGGCAAATATGAGTCCTGCAATTATATAATATCCTATCATTTCTTTTTAATTTGTTGTTTTTTACAAAACAAATATAACAAAAACCCGGCCATTTTCAAGTGTGTCAGTTCTTAAGGAGAAATGGCTCGAAGCCCAATATTATAGACTTCAGCAAGATTACAAACTTAAAATTACACTAAATATTAAAGCTTAATTACAATAGGGCGCCAGAGATTCTTTGCAATTTAAGATATTGTCTATATTTGCATCATTCATCTATAAACAGGATATGCACTACAAAAGAATTCTTCTTAAACTATCAGGCGAATCATTAATGGGCGAAAGACAGTATGGGATAGATCCTGACCGTTTGGCCGAATATGCACAGGAAATAAAAACTGTGATAGATAAAGGTGTTGAGATTGCCATTGTTATAGGAGGTGGGAATATTTTTAGAGGTGTTGCCGGCGCAAGTAAAGGAATGGACAGAGTACAAGGAGACCATATGGGAATGCTTGCAACTGTTATTAATGGACTTGCATTACAAGGATCCTTGGAAGATGCAGGAATACAAACAAGATTACAATCTGCCATTCAAATAAATGAAGTTGCAGAACCATTTATAAGAAGAAGAGCAATTCGTCACCTAGAAAAAGGGCGTGTTGTGATTTTTGGTGGAGGTACAGGAAATCCATATTTCACTACAGATTCTGCTGCTGTTCTTAGAGCTATCGAGATCCATGCAGATGTTATATTGAAAGGAACCAGAGTAGATGGTATTTATACCGCAGACCCTGAAAAAGATAAAGAAGCTACAAAATTCGATTTTATCACTTTCGATGACGTAATTCGCAAAGGTTTAAAAGTGATGGATACAACAGCATTTACACTTAGCCAAGAGAATGAATTACCAATAATTGTATTCGATATGAATACCAAGGGAAACCTGTTAAAAGTGGTTACAGGTGAGACTATTGGAACCAAAGTAAATTTATAGGTAAAATCAATAACCTCGAGGCAAGTCCGCCTGAATGTTTCGGGCAGGCCTCAGGGAATTAAACCCTCAATGAGGGATTAAAAAATACAAACTTTTTTAAGTGAAGTATTGTTGCCAAGTGCACAAGACAAGAAGTTTGAAAACTAATTTTTAAAAATCGAGTCATCCCGATAACTATCGGGTTGGAGAATTAAACACTTATTGAGGTATTAAAGTTTAAATAATATGAACGAAGATTTAAAATTTATTCTAGAGAGTACAGAAGAGAACATGCACAATGCTATTAAGCATTTAGAGAAACAGTTTCTTAATATTCGTGCTGGAAAAGCAACTCCTGCCATGCTTGGAAGTGTAATGGTAGAATATTATGGTAGCATGACTCCTTTAGCACAAGTTGCAAACATCAACACGCCAGATGCGAGAACACTTACTATCCAGCCATACGAGAAAAGCTCGATAACTGCCATTGAAAAAGGGATCATGTTCGCTAATCTTGGCTTTAATCCTATGAACAATGGTGAAAGTGTTATCATTAGCGTTCCGCCTTTAACTGAAGAAAGACGTAAAGAACTGGTTAAGCAAGCAAAAGCTGAAGCTGAAGAAGCTAAGATCGGGATTAGAAATGACAGGAAAGTTGCTAATAACGATATCAAGAAATTAGAGATCTCTGAAGATGAAACTAAAATTGCTGAAGAAAATATTCAGACTTTAACAGACACTCATATTAAAAAAGTAGATGCTAGTTTAGATGTTAAAGAAAAAGAAATCATGACGATCTAAACCTAAGATCCTCTTAAAATATATCAAAATCGGCTTTAGAATATTATATTTGGTTTAACCTAAGTATTATAAATATTTTAAAGCCGATTTTTTTAGGTCAACTAGCCTGAGGAATGATAAATCTATGCGAACACTACTTACCCTAGCTTTATTTATTATTTCATATTCTAGCCTTATCGGTCAAAACACTATTAATGGCCAGGTAATAAATTCTGTAAATGGTGATCCTCTAGCCTACGCTACCATAAAGATTTCAGAAAAAAAACAAACTCTTACCAATATAGACGGAAGCTTTAGTTTACAATTAACTGCACAAGACTCTATTTTGAAAGTTTCTTACATTGGTTTTTCCAGTAAAGAAATTGAAGTCACTAAGTTTTCAGATTTCTACATTATAAAACTGCAGCCATTTACTGAAGACCTTTCGGCTGTGATGTTGTATTCTGAAGAAAGCCCTACAGATAAAATTATTCGTAAAGCGATAGAAAGAAAAGATGACAATGACCCGGAGAAGGCTTTGAATAGCTTTCAATATAAAAGCTACAACAAATTTATTATAGATAATGATGCTTCAGGTATTAGTACCCAAACTGATACTTCTAATATCGAAATTAGGACGATCATCAATCAAGGTCGAGCCTATCTTTCAGAAAAAACTGCAACTCACTTATTTATTAAACCCAATAAGAGAAAAGAATTAGTAGAAGGCATTAAGACGGCAGGTTTTAACAAGCCAGTTTACGATGTATTGGCTTTAAAAGCAGAACCTCTTTCTCTTTACAAGAACAACTATCAATTATTTGATACAGATTATGCAGGCCCTCTTGCAAATGGGGCATTCAATAATTATTCTTATAAAATATTAGACACTACAAGCGTAGAAGGAAGACCTTCTTATATGATCTACTTTAAACCGAAAAGGGAAAAGAAAGTCGCAGGATTAGAAGGTGTTTTATACATAGACACCACGAGCTATGCTATTCAAAAAGCAACCGCACAACTGCTTGGTGCGGTAAATTTAGTGATAGATCATAACTATAATTATTATGATGACCAAGATTTGTGGTTCCCCAGCGGTCAAACCATCACATTAAAACCTGGTACAGGAGGTAAAGATATTTCTGTATTTGGCGGAAGTATTTCTTTAGGAACAGTGCAGCGTAAAAAATCTATTTTAAATACGGTTATTGGATCTGGAGAAGTGGAATCGGGTTTGTTTTTGGAATCCACTACAGTGAATTACGATGTTCAGTTCAACCAAGAAGTTTCCTTTCCAAAATATGCAGCCACTATAAATGTATTAAAAGATGCAAATGAAAAGTCTGTTAATTACTGGGAAGCCAATCGACAAATTCCATTTTCTATAAAAGATGAGCTTACTTCTCAAAAAGTAGACAGTATAATAAGAACTCGAAACATAGAGTCTAAGATCAGATTTAAAAAAGCGATTTCCAATGGTAGTTTACCTGCCGGAGTGTGGGATTTTGATATCAGTAAATTTTTTAAATTCAACAATTACGAAGGGATTCGGCTAGGAGCTGGAGGAACAACAAATGCTGATTTTTCTGAAAAAATAAGGCTACATGGCTATCTAGTTTATGGTTTTAAAGATGCAAAGTTCAAATATGGAATTGGTGCAGGAAAGTTGCTAAGAAAACGCAGCGACACTTGGTTAGATATTGAATATAGCGATGATATTAGTGAAGTAGGAGCCTATAAATATTTGAAAAGTGTCAATGATTTCTCCATCTTAGAACCCCGATTTGCAAACATTACTTTTTACTACAAATATAAAGCACTACAAGCTGGACTCACCCATAGGTTCACTCCAAAACTAGCGACAGAATGGGTGATTAATAAAAGTGATATCTCACAAATAGGAGATTATGGTTTTGTAAATAGTAATCAACTATATACAGATTACACCATTACAGAAGCCACACTCGGTTTCTTATATCGTCCTTTTAGTACATTTTTGAATACCCCAGAAAGCAACCAGGTAATTAACAAAGGATATCCACAGTTCACAGGGCAGGTATCAAAAAGTTTTTCGAATATTTTAGGGGGAGATTTTGATTTCACCAAAGTTGGATTAAAAGTAGAATATCAAATAAATAGGCTGGATCTTTCTAACACTCAATTTACATTAGAGGGAAATTATGCTTTTGGAGATATCCCGCTTACACATGCATTTCACGCCTTCCCGAACAATCCTAATAAAGCAGAAATCTTAAATAGATTCTCCATAGCAGGAAAGATCAGTTTTGAAACGATGTACTTTAATGAGTTTTTTAGTGATCGCCAAGCTGCGCTGCACATTAGACATCAGTTTCGTCCAATAAGAATTACCGATACTTACAAACCCGAACTGGCTCTTCTTAATAGATTTATAATTGGAAACTTTAATAATATTGAGGCGCATCAAAATATCGAATTCAATTCCTTAAAGCACGGTTATTCTGAAGCCGGCTTAGAACTCAACAAATTGCTTGGTGGTTTTGGGCTTAGTTTCGCCTATAGGTACGGCGCCTATCACCTACCAACCTTCAAAGAAAATTTCTCCTTTAAGTTTACCCTGAACCTAAAAATTTAGAAAGAAGATTACTTTACTCAAAACCAAATCAAGAACCGCAGGACAAGCCAGTCCGAAGGTTGAGGTAAGGCTCATAAGCGATATCTTGATAATTATCAGGATGGAAAATTCTATTGAAAATTAGAGGCTTCACCACAGCTATCTGGACGAGAATTAAACCCTCAATAAGTGTTTAATACCAAGGCTTTTCTTAACTTTGCCCGCGCTCAAAAAACAGGCATGTCAAAAATTTTTAGTTTTGGATTTTGGAATTCCATCGCTCGGGTTATTCTTAGGAATAGGCTCGTTATTATTGCTATTATTATTGGTATTACCATATTTCTTGCCTTACAATGGCAAAATATGCGATTTTCTTATACCGAGGCAAATCTTTTGCCAGACGATCACGAGATCAACATTACCTATAATAGTTTTCTAGACAAATTTGGGGAAGAAGGGAACATTATAGTTCTTGCGGTAAACGATTCCACCCTTTTTACTCCTGAAAAATTCAATGCCTGGAATAAACTTTCAGAAAAATTACAAACTTATCCCGAATTAGAAAGTGTAATTTCTCTTGGCAACTTAAAGAAATTACAAAAATTCGATGACCCTAAGAGGTTGGAGATGGTTCCGTTACTCAAAAAGGGGAAATTGGATAGTACTCAAGTTGCTGGGTATAAAGATGAGATTTTTAATAAACTGCCTTTCTACGACAATCTGGTTTATAGCAATAATACCAATACCGTACAAACAGCACTTTATATTAAAGAAGAAATAGTTAACTCCAAAGAACGAAAGATCTTTGTTATAGAGGAGTTGGGGCCGCTTATTAAGCAATTCGAGCTAGATAATGACATCAATGTATACGTGTCTGGGATGCCATACATAAGAACATTGAACTCACAAAACATCATAGACGAAATAGGTTTATTTATTGGGGGAGCATTACTTGTAACCTCTTTGATCTTCTTCTTTTTCTTCAGATCTGTTAGAGCAACCTTAATCTCAATGGTTACCGTTCTTATTGGCGTAATGTGGGCCTTTGGAGTAATTGGTTTATTGCATTATGAGATCACTGTACTTACGGCGCTTATACCTCCTCTTATCATTGTAATTGGAGTCCCCAATTGTATTTTCCTGATCAATAAATATCAGCTGGAGATCAAAAACCACGGAAATAAGGCAAAGTCCTTACAACGAGTTATCACCAAGGTCGGAAATGCAACCTTACTTACCAATCTAACAACTGCCTCTGGCTTTGCAACCTTTATCCTTACAGACAGTAAGCTATTAAAGGAATTTGGTATTGTCGCCTCCATTAACATTATTGCCATTTTTATTTTAAGCTTGGTGATCATCCCGATTATCTATAGCTATATGTCTTTACCAAAAGACAAGCACCTAAAGCATCTCAACAAAAAATGGATCGGCGGATTTGTAGATTGGGTGGAACGTATGGTTCGTGATCATAGGATTGCTATCTATATTGCTTCCATTTCGTTATTAGTATTAAGCATTATAGGTATTTATACCATTAAGACCTCAGGAAGTTTGTTGGAGGATATGCCACAGGATGCAGCTTTTTTCAAAGATATCGAATTTTTTGAAGAAGAATTCAACGGAGTAATGCCATTGGAGATCTTAATAGACACTAAGAAGCCTAAAGGTGCACTAAAACTTTCCACTTTAAAGAAAATGGAAAGATTGGAGAATACTATAGATGAGGTTCCAGAATTATCTTCTCCCCTATCCCTGGTAAGACTCGCTAAATATTCTAAGCAGGCTTATTATAATGGGAATCCAAAGTATTACCAATTACCCACTTCTCAGGAACAAAACTTCATCGCTCCTTATTTAAAAGGAATTTCTTCTGAAGGTAATCTGTTAAATTCATATGTAGACACCACAGGGCGGTATGCCAGAATGACTACATTTATGAAGGATATTGGCACAGAAGAAATGGAGCGAATTGAAGCCGGTTTATGGCCTCAGATCAATAAAATATTTCCTCCAGATAGATATGATATCTCCCTTACCGGGAAAGCACTGATTTTCCAAAAAGGAACCACCTATTTAGTGAAAAACCTTATCATTTCACTTTCACTTGCTATATTATTGATTGCATTGTTAATGGCATGGATGTTCAGATCTTTTAGAATGATCCTCATCTCGCTAATACCTAACTTGTTACCATTAATTATAACCGCAGGAATGATGGGCTTCTTAGGAATACCTATTAAACCGTCTACAATTCTAGTATTTAGTATTGCTTTCGGAATCTCGGTTGACGACACCATACATTTTCTGGCAAAATATAGGCAGGAATTAAAAGCAAACAACTGGAAGATCAAAAGATCTGTGTATGCTTCTTTAAGAGAAACTACAGTAAGTATGTTTTATACTTCTATAGTCTTGTTCTTCGGATTTTCAGTATTTATGATCAGTAGTTTCGGAGGTACCGTAGCATTAGGAGGATTGGTTTCAGCAACTCTTTTATTTGCCATGTTATCTAATTTGTTGTTATTGCCATCGCTGTTGCTTTCTTTAGAAAAGAGTATTGCCAATAAAGAGATCTTAAAGGAACCTTCTATGCAGATTATCGAGAATGAGGACGATGATTTATCAGATGACGAAAATGATGATCAGATACCTCGAGCTTAGCTTAAGAATCAATGTTCGAAACATAATTAAAATTTCGAGTCATCCCGATAGCTATTTGGATGGAGAATAAAACCCTCAATGAGGGAAAATAAATATGGGGTTCTTGTTAAGCTAGCTAGGAAAAATTATCTTTGAATCCCTATAAAAATATATGTAAAATGATAAAAGCAAAAATTGCTGATTTATTAAACAGCGATCAATTCTTACAGGAAGTTGAAGTAAAAGGATGGGTACGATCTTTTAGAAGTAATAGATTTATAGCCGTAAATGATGGTTCTACCATAAATAACTTACAATGTGTTATTGATTTTGAAAACACTCCAGAAGATGTTTTAAAACGAATTACTGTAGGAGCTGCTTTAATGATCAAAGGGACTTTAAAAGAAAGTTTGGGGAGCCAGCAAAGTGTTGAAGTAGAGGTAACTTCTTTAGAGATTCTTGGTGATGCCAATCCAGAAGAGGTGAAATTAACGATCTTGTCTCCAAAAAAACATAGCCTTGAAAAATTACGGGAACAAGCACATTTAAGGATTCGTACCAATACCTTTGGAGCGGTGATGCGTGTTCGTAGCAAGCTGTCTTTTGCGGTACATAGTTATTTTCAGCAGAATAATTTCCATTACGTGAACACCCCAATAATTACAGGTAGTGATGCCGAAGGTGCTGGAGAGATGTTCAAGGTAACTGGAATGGACTTGAATAATCCTGAAAGAGACGAAAAAGGGAATATAAATTATAAAGAAGATTTCTTCGGAAAAGAAACAAATCTTACGGTTTCTGGTCAATTAGAAGCTGAAACTTATGCAATGGGACTTGGCCAGGTATATACTTTTGGACCAACTTTTAGAGCAGAAAATTCTAATACTTCCAGGCATTTAGCAGAATTTTGGATGATAGAGCCAGAAGTTGCTTTTTGTGACCTGGATGGAAACATGGATCTTGCAGAAGATTTTATAAAATATGTGGTTTCTTACGTTCTGGAGAATTGTAAAGATGATCTTGAATTTCTTGAAAACAGATTGAAGGACGATGAAAAGACAAAACCAGCTGCAGAGCGAAGTGAACTAGATCTACTAGAGAAATTAAAATTCGTAACAGAGAATAATTTCAAAAGAGTAAGTTATACTGAAGCGATAGATATCTTAAAAAATTCTAAGCCGAACAAAAAGAAAAAATTCCAATACCCAATCGAAGAATGGGGAGCAGATCTTCAAAGTGAGCATGAACGCTTTTTAGTTGAAAAACACTTTAAATGCCCTGTGATCCTTTTTGATTATCCTGCAAATATCAAGGCTTTTTATATGCGTCTTAATGAAGATGGAAAAACAGTAAGAGCCATGGACATCTTGTTTCCTGGGATTGGAGAGATTGTTGGAGGCTCTCAAAGAGAAGAACGTTTAGATGTTCTTAAAGAGAAAATGAAAGCCCTGGATATCGACGAGAAAGAACTTTGGTGGTATTTAGATACCCGTAAATTTGGAACTTGTGTTCACAGTGGTTTCGGACTTGGTTTCGAAAGGTTAGTTCTATTTGTAACAGGAATGACAAACATAAGAGATGTCATCCCTTTCCCTAGAACACCTCAAAATGCAGAATTTTAAAATTATATAATTGAAAATTATCGAATCGCATATTGTTCCTGCAGTCGCTTCCAAAATACGACTGCAGGAATACGCGGTTGGAATATTTAGAATGCTACCTTCCAAAAGCGGACTTAAAAAAGCCATCAAAAAAGAAGAAATTCTTTTAAATGGAAAGATTGCTCAAACTTCAGATTGGATAGAGGAGCACCAGCAAATAGATTATATTCAGAAAGAAGAAAAACAACTTAAAATCTTCCAACTTAAATTGGAAGTGGTTTTTGAAGATGAGTATTTGGCAATTATCAATAAGCCATCCGGATATCCAACAAGCGGAAATTATTTTAAAACAATAGAACACGCTCTCCCCTTCAACCTAAAACTCTCATCTCTTCCTGATGCTTTGCCCTACCCCGTTCCTGTTCACAGACTCGATAATCCCACAAGTGGCCTATTGATCATTGCAAAAACAAAGTCGGCGCAACTGCAGTTGCATCAGGATTTCGAGGAAAAGAAGATCCATAAGACATATTTAGCATTGGTTACTGGCGAAACTCCTATACAAGCATCTATTCAAACCAGTATAGAGGGAAAAGAGGCTTTTACTACTTATAAAACGCTGAAATCCTTTCAACATCAAGAGCGTATTTATTCCTTACTAGAAGTTGCTCCAAAAACAGGGAGAACCCATCAAATAAGAATTCATCTCTCCACTTCTGGCTTTCCTATAGTAGACGATAAATTATACGGTTCTGGCGAGAATCCCTTCAGAAAAAAAGGACTTTATCTTGCGGCAATAGGTTTAGAACTCGAACATCCTATATACAAAACTCCTCTAAAATTAGAATTAGAGTTTCCTTCAAAATTCAGCAAGGCAGTTAGTTAGCTTCTCGAGAGCCATTCTTAACAAAATTTTACGAAAGCAATATGGATGCCAAAGCTACAATAGCATGCTTTTTGCTTATTTTTGTGTAAAGCGCAATTTATCACCTATGCTAAAGCAGCAATTAAATTTTAAATTATCTCAAAAGCTCTCCCCTCAGCAAATACAGTTGATGAAGCTTATCCAGTTGCCTACGCAGGCTTTCGAGCAGCGTATCAAGGAGGAACTAGAGGAAAATCCTGCGCTGGAAGATGGGAAAGAAGACTTAGATGCAGAATTCGATGATGAGTTTTCCAACGACGAATATGATAATGATGATAGCGACACTATAGATACCGATATTAATGTAGACGATTATCTAAGTGATGATGAGACACCAAATTACAGGCTTCAGG
This sequence comes from Gillisia sp. JM1, assembly GCF_000424645.1. Taxonomy (NCBI): domain Bacteria; kingdom Pseudomonadati; phylum Bacteroidota; class Flavobacteriia; order Flavobacteriales; family Flavobacteriaceae; genus Gillisia; species Gillisia sp. JM1. The sequence continues at coordinate 344,792 of NZ_KE384218.1, read as the reverse complement.
CAAATAACTATAGTGCAGATGATGAAGAAAAAAATGTGCCTTATGCTTCTGGCACTTCCTTCGCACAACATTTAAAGAGTCAATTAAGCACTTTCAGACTAACGGACCTCGAAAGAGAGATCTCAGATTTTCTTGTGGGTAGTGTAGATGAAAGTGGCTATATAAGAAGGACCTTACAAGATATAGTAGATGATCTTGCCTTTACCCAGAACGTTTATACCGATGAAGAATCGGTTGAAAAAGTTTTAAAGAAAGTTCAGGAATTAGATCCTGCAGGGGTTGGAGCACGTTCGCTTCAGGAGTGTTTACTAATACAATTGAAGCGCAAGCAAGCAACTAAAGAGGTTTCATTGGCGACAGACCTGCTTGATAAATCTTTCGATCACTTCAGCAAAAAGCATTATAACAAATTACTTGCAAAGCATGATATTTCTGAAGATGAACTTAGAGATGCGATAGATGTAATCGAGCATTTGAATCCGAAGCCGGGTGGTGCTTTTTCTGGTAACTTAAGAATGGTGGAGCATGTTATTCCAGATTTTGCCATTAAAATTATTGATGGAGAATTGGAATTGACCTTGAATGGTAGAAATGCTCCAGAAATGCATATTTCTAATGATTACAGCAATATGCTTAAAGGTTATAAAGAGTCTAAAGAAAAAACAAAATCGCAAAAGGACGCGGTAATGTTTATAAAACAGAAGCTGGATTCTGCAAAGTGGTTTATAGATGCAATTAAGCAGCGCCAGCAGACTCTGATGGTTACAATGAGTTCTATCATGAATTATCAAAAAGAATTCTTCCTGAGTGGAGATGAGCGTAATTTACGCCCTATGATCTTAAAGGATATTGCAGATGAGATTGGAATGGATGTTTCCACTGTATCTCGGGTTGCAAACAGTAAGTATGTAGACACTCCTTACGGAACCAAGCTTATTAAGGAATTCTTTTCTGAATCTATGACGAACGACCAAGGAGAAGAGGTTTCTACCAGAGAGATCAAAAAGATCTTGGAAATATCTATTGATGAAGAAGATAAGCGCAAGCCTTTAACCGATGATAAACTTGCAAAGTTATTGCTAGAAAAAGGATACCCTATTGCAAGGAGAACAGTTGCAAAATATAGAGAACAACTGGATATTCCGGTAGCTCGAATGAGAAAAGAGATTTAATGAAGTTCCTGATTAAAAGCGCTTCCTATATTTTTCATCCATTATGGATGCCTTTTGCTGGAAGTTTATTTTACTTTGTAGTTACTCCAAGATTTTTTCCTTTTTCACTGATTCAAGCCAAATTATTGGCTATTGCAATTACCACTCTGTTCATTCCAGTTGTCTTTTACTTTCTTCTGAAAAATTTAGGCAAGGCAGAGTCTGTTTTTCTCAAAGATGTTAGACAACGCCGTTGGCCCCTATTTTTTTATAGTTTACTTATTGGCCTAAACCTCTATCAGATCTTAAACATTTACAATTACCCAGCATTATATTATTTTTTTGTGGGTATCTTGTTTTCAATAATAACAGCATTTATTTTGGCATGGCTCAAATTAAAAATAAGCCTACATATGTTAGGCCTCTCGGGGATTTTTATGTTCGTATTAGCTCTTAGTATTTACTATAGACTAAATCTAATATACGTTATAGCCTTTTTAATAGCTGCCTTGGGGCTAACCGCAACTTCCAGATTACATTATAAAGCCCATACTTGGTTAGAATTATTACTTGGGTTTTTTATTGGCTTTTTACCTCAATTAATAGTACTTAATTATTGGTTATAAAATATAGAACATCAAGCCAAGTTTAAAAGTAGTTATTCCCACTGGCGTGTTATTGAGTTGAGCATCCTTAAAGAAGGGATTTAAGCTATAATACACGTGAAAATTGAAGGTATTGTAACCAAAGGTAAAAGTAGTTCCTAACCGCAATCTATCCAGTTCCGGGACATCGGTTTGAATGACTTGATTAGAGTCTTGTCTATAATTAGACTTAAAATAATAAATATACCCCAATCTAAATCCTGTATATATTCTCCAGAACTTATAAGAGTCTGGAGTAGAAGTTCGCCATCTAAATTCTAGGGGTACCTCCAAAAGTTGAGTAGAAAATCTATTAAAGTCATAATTTACTTCTGGATCACTTAGATTTCTGAAGATCGTATTATTATTTTCATCTTCCCCAATAAACATTTCTTGGCCATAGGAATTTAAGGACCAACCCAATCCAGCACCTAAAGCTATATTCCGGCGTTTATTGAGAGGAAAATCCCTAATAAAACCAAGATGAACCCCCCCAGAAAATCCAGACTGGGCAACAGATTCTGGAAGATCTGTCAAAAGGTGAAAAGTTAACCCCACATACAATTGATCTTCTCTATATAGACTATCTATAGGTTTCAAAAGCGTATCTACTGCAGTAGCCTGGGAAAATGTAGGGAACATTGTAAAAAGACCAAATGCAAAAAATAGAAGTTTTTTCATTTTCAAAGGGTTAATTCCTGTGCACATTCAGAAAGTTAAATATAAAAAAAACATCCCATCTGGTAGATCCAGATGGGATGTTTTATAAACAGTAATGTAACAGATCTTAATTATTCTTAGCTACTTCTCCTATTCGGGTTGTGTAGTTAATTTTAAGCGCTTCTGCCTTTCTTAATTCTTGTTTGATATCTGATACCAACCCCATATTAGTGTCAACATCTACCTTTAAAGCTGTTGTTAAATAAGGAATCAACTCTTCACGTTTAGTCTCTCTTTCTGCATAAATAAATTTTTGGACATCACTTACCGACGCAAATTTATCGTTTAACTGAATTCGAGCTTCACTACCAAATTTCTGAGTATATCTAGAACTTGGTTTTCCTGCATAAATATACATCACCAATTCCTTTCTATCCAACTTTTCCACTTGATCTGCGAAGGGTAACTTATTTTCAATCATCAAAGTGTTTTGACGCATTACCGTAGCCACCATAAAAAAGAAAAGCAACATAAAAACGATATCTGGCAACGATGCCGTATTTACCGCTGGTAATTCACCACTCTTTTTCTTTTTAAATTTAGACATAACTAGATTGAATTAAATTTTTTTAAATCTAAGAGCTTTTTGGCTCTGCTTCAGACAATAACTGAGGGTACATTTCTTTTACTTGATCTATCTGCTCTTCCATCTTATCCTTATTACCTTTAAAATTAGGATCGTTGTATTTAGCTTCCATTTCAGTAAAATCCATACTGTAAAGTCTTTGCGATTCCCTGTTTCTTAGTTCATTGTAAGCAGCAACCAATTCGTTTTGTACAGAGATATAAGTTCTATACTCAGTTTGACGGTCATTTACCAATGAGATAATAGCTTTTTTAGGATTATCTGATGCTTGTGGATCTCTAGCTCCTTTACAGTAAGTACATCCATCTTCACCAACTCCTCCTCCATTATCAAGAAAATCTTTCGCAGCTTGACGTAGTTCACTCAGTTGCATTACTTGATCTTCAACTAATAAATCGTTATTTCTATTAACGATTACAGTAAAGATGTTTTTCTGCTTAATTACTGGCGGCACAACGTCCTCATCTTGAATAGGGGGCAATTTACGGCTGATTCCCCTATCGGTCTCAATTGTTGTAGTTACCAAGAAGAAAATTAATAGCAAAAATGCTATATCGGCCATAGAGCCCGCATTAACCTCTGGTGCTGATCTTTTAGCCATAATTTATTTTATTAATTTTCTTACTCCGGAAAGTACCATCGCTCCCACTGCTATTGCAGCTAGAATGTAAAACATTACCAAGCCGGCACCAACCCAATGATCTGCACTTGCAGATAAAGTATCACCGTCTTTAAGTTGAACTTCTGTACCATCAGTTAATACGTAAGCTATAACTATAACTAATAAAAATGCTCCTACTGAAATAAGTGTGTTCTTCACATTACCAGAGAACAATCCTTTAATTACAAAGAAACATACTATTAATATACAAATAGCTAATACAATATAGCCAACCCACATCATAGGTTCAAGTAAACTATTTTGATCTGCCGCTGAGGCGGAAATAGCATCATCACCAGCTATAATAATTCTACCCAGAAGGATAAGACCTATTACACCAATAACAAGTGCTAAATATTTTAAAACTTTGTGTATGGTCATGATTTATTATTTCTTAGATTCTTTTTTTGTTTTTGTAATCAACCAACATGTCGATTAATAGGATAGAAGCATCTTCCATATCATTTACAATACTATCAATCTTAGCGATGATATAATTATAAAAAATTTGAAGAATAATCGCTACGATCAAACCAAATACAGTTGTAAGAAGTGCTACTTTAATACCACCCGCTACCAATGAAGGTTGCATATCTCCAGCTGCTTCAATTTTATCGAAGGCTTGAATCATCCCAATTACCGTTCCCATGAATCCTAACATCGGAGCCAAAGCGATAAATAAAGATACCCAAGAAACATTCTTCTCAAGTTGTCCCATTTGCACACCACCGTAAGCAACAACAGCTTTCTCAGCAGCTTCAATACTTTCGTCTGCACGATCTAAACCTTGGTAATAGATAGAGGCAACTGGTCCGCTTGTGTTTCTACAAATTTCTTTAGCAGCTTCTACTCCGCCATTATTCAATGCATCTTCAACATCTTGAGCTAATTTCTTAGTATTTGTTGTAGATAAATTTAAAAAGATAATTCTCTCAATGGCTATGGCCAAACCAAGAATTAAACATAAAAGTACGATACCCATAAATCCGGCACCACCTTCTATAAAACGCTTTTTAAGTTCTTGGTGAAAACCTAAATCTTCCTCTTCTGTGTCGAGGCTTGCTTCGTCATCCTGAACAATCGTCTGGATATTATCAGGTAAGATGTTTACATTAATTGTCGCATTAGCTTGTGCTGCTCCAAATAACATAATCGAAGCGATTACCAAAGTTGAAAATAATCTTTTCATTACTGTTTGTCTTAAATTAATTAGTTAAAGGGTTAAAGATATAAAAATAAACTTTTAATAAAAATAAATTGCAGAGAGGAAGGGATTCGAACCCTCGATACGCTTTTGGCGTATACACGCTTTCCAGGCGTGCGCCTTCGACCACTCGGCCACCTCTCTAATTTGTTTATTTTAATTAGTGTGCCAAATAACAAAAAAAAAAAATTACCATCAAAATAAGAATCGTTAATATTTATAACATTTCCCCACGTAAGGAAGTCTCATAGATGGTTTTGAATACTTTAGGTGATAATTTTTTTCCTAAAAGGTACATTAATTTTGCTATTGCGGCTTCTGTAGTAATGTCTTTACCAGACACCACTCCTATTTTCTTTAATTGCGTACTTGTCTCGTAATTGCCCATGGCCACACTGCCCGCAACACACTGAGTGACATTAATGACCACTAAACCTTTAGAAATATGCTTTTTTAGTAAATTAATAAACCACGCATCTGTTGGTGCATTTCCGCTACCAAATGTCTCTAATATGACGCCTCGCAGATTTTTCTTCGCCAAAATATGCGCAACTGTACTTTCCGTTATTCCCGGAAATATCTTTAAAATAAGCACATCTGAGTTGAAATCTTTATGCAATTTCACCCTTTTTCTTCTATTTGTTGACCAAAGAGCCGAATGATTTACAGATAAATATACTCCAGACTCTGCTAAAGGTGGATAATTTGAAGATGAAAATGCCTGAAAATGTTCTGCATTTATCTTCGTAGTTCTATTGGCTCTATATAATTTATATTCAAAATAAAGACAAACTTCGGAAATAACAGGCCTTCCTTGTTTTTGCAATCCTGCAATTTGAATACTTGTAATTAGATTTTCTTTGGCATCTGTTCTTAAATCACCAATAGGTAATTGAGAACCCGTAAAAACAACTGGTTTTGTAAGATTCTCAAACATGAAGCTTAAGGCAGAAGCAGTATAAGACATGGTATCGCTCCCATGTAGGACCACAAATCCGTCATAATCCTCGTATCTCTCTTCAATGATCTCTGCAATTCGAATCCAATTCCCTGGGTTCATATTAGAAGAGTCTATGGGCTCCTTAAAACTCACGGTATCTATGGAATGTTCCAGTAGCTTTAACTCAGGAATATTTTGAAGCAATTCACTAAAATTAAAGGCCTTTAGAGCCCCGGTTTCAAAATCTTTAATCATACCAATGGTTCCACCGGTATAGATCAATAAAATATTAGATTTTGTTTTCATTCAGGGCTTCATGATTTATCACAGGATTAGCATACATTAAAAGGTAACTATTAACTTCAAGTGCATTTTTAACGTCCACCCGGCGAGATAACCTTCTCTCGAACTGCCTTTTCTCCTTGTCTGTATATCTGCTGGCGTGAACTTCAGAATTATTTAGAAGGTCGCAGGCTACATAATTTGCAGGCCAAAGTTTGTAATTTTTATAGATCTTAGAATCAATAGCTCCAGCAATAGTTTTTAGTTGATCATTAACAGAGTTTTCTGTTTTCTCTAATTCATTAAACCAATTTTCATCTAGGATTTCTCCCGCAGTAATATGGATCCTTCCCTTATTACCCAAAGCACCCTTCAGAATAGAGTTGAAATCCTCGTGCTCAGATTTTTTATAAATCACTTCATTTCTTTTAGCCATCAATTCTGGCATTTTAAGAACATCTGTAGGGTCAAACTCGTATGAGATGGAAACTGGAACAATTTTAATTTTTGAAAAATATTCAGAAATACTCATATCGCCTTTAGCCATAGCAATCATTTTAAGAACTCCTTGTTGAGTAACATCATTGCCGTCTTTGGTACGACCTTCTCGTTGTGCCATCCAAACAGATCTATTCTCTTCTAGCAATAAATGCCGAATATACTCTGAAAGGTTCAATGAACTGCGAAGCATCTCCCTAGGAGTAAGTCCACGTTGAACAAGAAAATTTCTATTGAGTCTGGATAATAATAATAAAAATGGTTTTTGCACTAGATTATCTCCAATCGCTGAAGCAGTCATCACTAAATCTTGCTCATATAAAGCATAATTAATTAGGCTGGTATCTAATATGATATCCCTATGATTAGAAATAAACATATAAGATTCATCTTTTTTTAGATTTTCAAAGCCACTATAAGAAAGCCCCTCAGAGCTTTTTTCTAATACTTTTCTTACGGAATGATAAATGACTTTTCCTTGAAAATCTCGGATAGAATGGCAATCGTCTAAGATTTGTTTAATCTCCTCGAATGACATTTCAGGAAATGTAAATTGTAACAAGGTTTTAACCATTGGGTGATTAGCATACTTATTTAGAGCAGCTTGCACCTCATTATCATTATAAAATCTTATTTCTTCGAAGTTGGACACGTACAATATTTGGTTAGCTTCACAAAAGAACAAAATAATATGTTAATTCCCCACATTACACACCGAATATATCTTTGGAGTTTTTCGTGGTAATAGCAGCAACCTCCTCTAGATCGAGCTCGTAAAGAGCTGCGATTTTTTCTGCTATTATCTGAATGTAAGCACTTTCATTTCTTTTCCCTCTGTGTGGCGCAGGAGCTAAATAGGGTGAATCTGTCTCTAAAACTATATACTCAATAGGTATTTCAGCTAAAAATTTATCTAAACCCCCATTTTTAAACGTGACAACACCACCTATTCCCAGTTTCATATTATAAGAAAGCGCTTTTAAAGCCTGTTCTTTATTACCGGTAAAACAATGAAAAATCCCAAAAAGATCATTTCCTTTTTCAGACTCCAACACTTCAAAAACCTCATCGAATGCATCCCTACAATGAATTACAATTGGCAGATTCTTAGATTTGGCCAATTGAATTTGGCGCTTAAAGGCAATTTGCTGTTCTTTAAGCAGTGTTCTATCCCAGTAAAGATCTATCCCTATTTCACCTACAGCATAAAAACTCCTTTTTTTAAATTGCTCTTCAATATGTTGTAATTCCTTTTCAAAATCGCCTTTAACAGAGGTTGGGTGTAATCCCATCATTAGAAAAACATTGTCTGGAAATTGATTTTCTAGAGCATACATGCTTATTGTATGAGAAGAATCTATAGCCGGGATAAAAAAGCGGCTGATTCCCTTTTCAATAGCCTTATTGATAGCTTCTTCCCTATCGGAATCAAAATCCTTACTATATAAATGCGTGTGAGTATCTGTTAAAATCATAATTGCAAAAATAATTTATTTTGAAGACCTATCTTTGTCAAAACATAACGAATGTCATCCCTTAGGAAATTATTAGAACGCAAAGGCTATTATCGCATTAAATTAAAATATACTGAAACCAATCACTTTGAATTGGTGGCAAAAATAAATGAAGTTCAGGGTAATTTTATTCTAGACACTGGTGCTTCTAGCACCTGTGTTGGTTTTGATGCTGCCGCTCATTTTAAGTTGTTGGGCGAAGAAAGTAAGATTAGAGCCGCAGGAGCTGGCGGTACCAATATGTTAACCCAGATCGCTTTAAAGAATAGTATTGAAATTGAGGGCTGGAAAACCAAAAAACTGGACCTCGTTCTTTTTGATCTTACCCATGTAAATGAAGCCTTAGTAAACCATAAAGCTGAAAAAGTACATGGAATTATTGGTGCAGATATATTAAAAAAAGGAAAAGCAGTTATAGATTATAAAAATAAAGCCCTGTATTTAAAATAATTTATGAAAATGGGGAAAAACCCCCATTAAATTATCCATTGTTTCCTGCTAAATTTGAATATGAAAATAGATATCATAGAAAGTTTAGCAAAAAGAAAAGGTTTTACTAATGCGGCATTTGTTTTGCTTGCAATAGCAACTATTGCAATACTTCTTTTGAATATACTAACATTGATAGCATTATTTTGATTGAAATAAGCCAAAAAAAAGCTCGCAACTTCTAAAGTTGCGAGCTTTTTTTATTTAATAATCTTGTTGAACTATAGTTCCAAGGCTCTTTTCACATCGTTATCCATCAATAATTCCTCTGGACTTTCTAATGCTTCTTTTACCGCAACCAAGAAACCAACAGATTCTCTACCATCTATCACCCTATGATCGTAAGATAAAGCAACAAACATAATAGGTCTTATCTCTACATGTCCATCTATTGCTACTGGTCTTTCAACAATGTTATGCATTCCTAAAATCGCACTTTGAGGTGGGTTGATAATAGGAGTAGATAACATAGATCCAAATACACCACCATTGGTAATTGTAAAAGTACCACCCGTCATTTCATCTACGGTAATATTTCCATCTCTAGCTTTTAGAGCTAGACGTTTTACATCATCTTCTACAGCTCTAAAGCCCATATTTTCAACATTTCGCATTACAGGCACCATAAGTCCTTTAGGACCAGATACCGCAATACTTATATCCTTATAATCGAATTTTATTTGGTAATCCCCATCTATCATAGAGTTTACATCTGGGTATAATTCCAAGGCGCGAACTACTGCTAAGGTAAAGAAGGACATAAATCCAAGTCCAACTCCATGCTTTTCCTTAAACTCCTCTTTATATTGTTTACGCAAAGAGAAAATTGCCGACATATCCACTTCGTTAAAAGTAGTAAGCATGGCAGTTTCATTTTTAACATTTACTAAACGCTCCGCAACCTTTCTACGAAGCATAGACATTTTCTTACGCTCTTCGCCTCGTTTTCCAGGCCCTGGAGTTCCCATAGAAGCTTTAGCCTGAACGGCATCTTCTTTGGTAATTCTCCCGTCACGACCAGATCCGGAAACAGATTTAGAATCAATTCCTTTTTCATCCATAATCTTCTTGGCAGAAGGAGATGGAGTTCCGGTAGCATAAGTTTTATCTTGTACTTGGGAAGGAGTTGAAGGCTTAGAAGGTGTTTGTGTTAAAGCCTCTCCTTTATCGCTATTAGCTTTTGTAGAGGTTTCTTCCCTTTGCTCTTTAACTTCCTCTTCTACAGATTCATCCTTAGAGTCGTCTTTAGATTCCGTTTTTTCTTTAGTTTTTTCTTTAGTGTCCCCGCCTGGTTTTGGAGCATCTGTATCTATTAAACAAACTACGGCACCAACAGCAACAGCATCACCTTCTTCAGCTTTTAATGTGATAATTCCACTAGCTTCAGCAGGAAGTTCTAAGGTTGCTTTGTCGCTATCCACTTCAGCAATTGGCTGATCTTTTTCTACATAATCTCCATCTTCTACAAGCCATTGAGCAATTTCAACCTCTGTAATAGATTCTCCCGGAGAAGGAACTTTCATTTCTAAAGCCATGATCTTTTATTTTATGTTTTTGAATCTTCCTTATTACTAAGAAAGGATGTTTTATTTATTAGTATTGGAATTTGATTAAACCATAGTTTTATCAAACACACTTGCAATTACTTTTTCGTGTCGCTTTTTGAATCTTACTGAACTACCCGCTGCCGGAGATCCATAGAATTTTCTACTACATACTCTGAAGCTTTTTGCTTCTTCAAAATGTAATAATAAGTAACTATATGCTCCCATATTTCTTGGTTCTTCCTGAGCCCAAACAATATCGTCTGCATTCTTATATTTAGCCATTACTTCTTTTATCTTCTTTTCCGGTAAAGGAAATAATTGCTCTACTCTAACTAGCGCTATATCATCTCGCTTATTCTCTTCTTGATACTCTAAAAGATCATAGTAAAATTTCCCAGTACAAAATACTAAGGATTTTACTTTATCAACTTTAGCTGAAGCATCATCTATCACCGTCTGGAAAGTTCCTGTTGCGAATTCCTCTTTAGTAGAGATCACCTTAGGGTGTCTTAGTAAACTTTTAGGTGTAAATATAATAAGTGGTTTTCTGTAATTCACCTTCATTTGTCTTCTCAACAAATGAAACATATTTGCAGGGGTTGTAACATCGGCCACAAACATATTGTCTGTTGCACAAAGCTGTAAGAAACGTTCCATTCTACCAGATGAATGTTCTGCTCCTTGCCCTTCATATCCGTGTGGCAATAACATTACCAATCCGTTTTGAAGTTTCCATTTATCTTCTGCAGCCGAAAGATATTGATCCATTATAATCTGGGCTCCGTTTACAAAATCTCCAAATTGTGCTTCCCAAATAGTTAAAGTATCTGGACTTGCCATGGCATATCCGTAATCGAAACCAACGACACCATATTCCGATAATAGAGAATTATAAATAGAGAATCTACCCTTCCTATCTGGAATATTATTGTGAAGTATGATCTCTTCTTCACTGTCTTCTACTTTTACAATAGCATGACGATGAGAAAAAGTCCCTCTTTCTACATCCTGTCCACTCATTCGCACACTATATCCTTCAGTCATCAACGTACCATAAGCAAGCAATTCTGCCATCGCCCAGTCTAACTTGTTGGTTTCAAAATACATAGTCTCTCTTGCTTCTATAAGTTTTGCAATCTTTCTAAGGAATTTTTTGTCCTTAGGAAGCTTAGAGATCACTTTTGCAACCTTATCGAGCGTCTTTATATCTATTGTAGTATCTACAGGAGCCATCATGGTGTCTTCCCGTACATTCTCAAATCCTTCCCATTCATCTTGCATGAAAGGAGTGATTCTTGTAGTATCTTCTTTTCTGGAATCTTCCAGTTCTTCTTCTAAGTTAGCCTTATATTCTTCTTCCAGCTTTTTAACATAGCCTTCTTCAATTACGCCACTTTTTATCAGTTTTTCTGCATAAATATCCCTAGGGTTTTCATGCTTTGCAATTGCTTTATAAAGTTTGGGTTGTGTAAATCTAGGTTCATCCCCTTCATTATGCCCGTATTTTCTATAGCCTAAAAGATCTATAAAAACATCTCTTTTAAATTTCATTCTGAAGTCCAACGCAAATAAAACAGCGTGAACTACAGCCTCTGCATCATCTGCATTTACATGAAGCACCGGAGAAAGTGTCACTTTTCCAACATCTGTACAATATGTAGAAGAACGACCGTCTAAATAGTTCGTAGTAAAACCAATTTGATTGTTCACTACGATATGGATAGTACCGCCAGTTTTATAACCTTCCAATTGTGCCATTTGCACCAACTCGTAAACCACACCTTGACCAGCAATGGCCGCATCCCCATGCACTATAATTGGGAGCACTTTAGAAAAATCATCTTTATAATGCCTGTCCTGTTTTGCTCTGGAAATTCCTTCTACAACCGCTCCCACAGTCTCTAAGTGAGATGGGTTTGGCGCAATATTTATATTTATTTCTTTACCATTTGTAGTAGTTCTACAACTTGTCCATCCTAAGTGATATTTTACATCTCCATCAAAAATGTCCTGTTCGTAGTCCTTGCCATCAAATTCGCTAAAAATATCTTTTGCGCTTTTTCCAAAGATATTGGTAAGCGCATTCAATCTACCGCGGTGAGACATTCCCATTACAAAATCTTTCACTCCAAGATCTGCCGCTTTTTCTATAATGGTATCCAATGCAGGGATCAAACTTTCGTTTCCTTCCAGAGAGAATCGTTTTTGTCCTACGTATTTGGTGTGCAAAAAGCTTTCAAAAGAAACTGCATTGTTTAATTTTGAAAGTATATTTTTTTTCTCAGCGTCAGTAAACTTAGGCTGATTATCGTTTATATTTAATTTTTTCTGAATCCAATCTATTTCCTCAGGCTTTCGGATATACATATATTCTACTCCAATAGACTGGCAATAAATGGTCTCTAAATGAGACACAATATCTTTTAAAGTTGTGGTTCCAATACCAATAATTTCTCCGGCACTAAAAGTTTTATCCAGGTCTTCTGAAGAAAGACCGAAATTCTCTAATGCTAAAGTTGGTACATATTGTCTACGTTCTCTTACAGGGTTTGTTTTAGTAAACAAATGTCCGCGAGTTCTATATCCGTCTATTAACTTAATTACCTGAAACTCTTTTCTTATGTTTTCCGGGACTTCCGCTAATGTAAACTCCTGTTTTGCAGCACCATTTTCTTGGTGCGTTTCTTTAGAAAGCTCTCCATTTTGCTCCATTCCGAAGTCGAAACCTTGAAAGAAAGCTCTCCAGCTAGGTTCTATATTATCCGGGTTTTGTAAATACTGATCGTAAAGATTGGCGAAATAGGCTGAAGGTGCAGCGTTAAGAAATGAAAATTTATCCATATTTGGAAACTAATGTTTCTTTTGTATTAAACAAAGCAAAAATACAATTTTTAGAATTTATAGCTTATAGAAATTCTTATATTTATCCTCTATCTTATAAGAATTTTAACATGTTTAGCTATACAAACCGCACCTCAAATATATTTTTGTTAGTTTTTATTATCTCTTTTTGTAGTTCTGGGAATCTTATTGCCCAAGATTCAAAGACCACTCAAGTCAAGGGAAAAGATTTTTGGCAATCTGTACGTTTTGGAGGAAGTTTGGGTTTAAATTTTGGCAACAATAGGTTTACCGGAATAATTGCACCTTCGGCCATTTATGATTTTAATGAGATAGTTTCTGCAGGTGTAGGTTTAAATGCTGCATACGCCAAACAAGATGAATTCAGGACAACGAGCCTTGGAGGAAGTGTTATTGCTTTGATAAATCCAGTAAGATTTCTACAGGTATCTGTAGAATTTCAGGAACTAAATATTCATAGAAAATATGAGCTTATTGGCCTAGATCTGGAAGAGAAATATTGGGTTCCCGCCCTGTTTGCTGGAATTGGATATAACACAGGAAATGTTACTGCAGGAATAAGATACGATCTGCTCTATGATGATGAAAAAAGTTTTTACAGCAGTGCGCTCATGCCTTTTGTAAGCATCTATTTTTAAACCTCTCGCTCCATTAAAGAAGATCCAAAACTACGTAGCAAAGATTTCTTGTCTTCAGGAATTTCTATGTTATCAAGGATCGCAAAAGCCTCTTTCGTGTATTTTTTAATTTCCGCTCTGGTAAGTTCTGCTGCGCCACTTTGTTCAAAAATAAGCTTCACTGCTTCAATTTTACCTGTTGCATCTACCGGGCTTATTGAGTAAAGATGTTCTAAATTACTAGCTTCATTCCTTTCAGAATTCTCTAATGCTTTTAAATATAAAAAGGTCTTTTTATTCTCTATAATATCACCCCCAACTTGTTTCCCAAAAGTATCTGGATTACCAAAGGCATCCAAGTAATCATCTTGTAACTGAAATGCAATTCCTAACAATCTTCCGTATTGATAAACAGAACGCTTACAATCTTCTGGAGCACCCGCAACTATAGCACCCATTTGCAGGGAAGCTCCCACAAGAACAGCGGTCTTATATTCTATCATTTTCAGGTAATCTTCTATTTCCACATCTTCCCTACTCTCAAAATCTATATCGTACTGTTGACCTTCACAAACCTGAATTGCAGTTTTAGTGAATAATTGTGCCAGTTCTTTAAAAATTGCACCTTCATAATTCTCAAAAAGTTGATAGGCAGTAATAAGCATAGTATCGCCAGAAAGTATCCCTGTGTTTAAATCCCATTTTTCATGTACCGTTGCTTTCCCTCTTCTCAATGGAGCATCGTCCATAATATCGTCGTGCACTAAGGAGAAATTATGGAAAATTTCCATAGCCAAGGCAGCATCCATAGCTTTTTCAAAAGGAGTCTCAAAAATTTCGGCGCTCATAAGCACAAGAACTGGGCGCAATCTCTTTCCGCCAAGATTTAATATATAAGTAATTGGTTCATAAAGATTTTTAGGCTCTTTAGTTTCCACTTTCTTATTTAAATACTCTCTAAGAGCTTCCCTATATTCAGAAATAGTATGCATTTGGCAAAATTTTCGGCTAAAATACCATAATTGTTATGAATAATTAATTTAACTGAATATTTATTGAGATCTAGGAAAACTTTTTTTGTTTAAAGTTTCCGAAATTTACTTTGGCTCAAAATTTTATAATGAGATACATATTTTTTTATTAAAAGCTATAGTAATTATTTAACAGAGATTTTAGATGTGTTAAAATTCTTTTTCTTATAGTGTATATAAATTTATTTTAGGACATCTTATTTCTTATAGCTTTTCTCAACATTTGCCACCCCTATCACTAGGCAATCTTGAACAAATGTTTGACGGTTTTTTTTTGTTAAGAAAATGCCAGATAACTTAAGCCTACGAACTTTCGGGTCACCCAGACAAAAGACATTGTTATCTTATAGATTAATCGACTGTGTTTTTCTCCAAAAATTAAAAGCTCTAAGGTTTAAAGTAAAATTCTTTCAAATAATTATAGATAATACAAAATATGGGGAAAATCCCGTATCTCATCTCTTTCAGTGTTTGTTTAATTTTATATACATTAAATTTCTCCATTTCTATCCTACTGAAAAACCACTGTTACGCTGATATTATTGCTAGGCACAATTAATATTTATTAATTAAAACTATTTGATTATGAAAAAGCTGACAACTTACCTTTGGCTATTAATTAGCCTTACGACCTTATTTTCCTGTAGCCAGGATGAAGTTAAAATCGACAATTTAGACGAAGAAAAAGCAATTTTATCCTTTGGATCATTATTAAACGATCTTTCAGGGAATAGGGCTATGCAAAAAGAACATTTGGATGATTTACCGGAATGTACAGATGGTATACCTGCTTATGTTGAAGTGGCACTTTCTCAGGGAGGAAGTTGGGTTGTGGGAAGCGATACTGATCCGTTACGAGTAGAGTTAAGCCCCGACGCAGCAGATTTTGATGGGGATGGGTTGGATAATTATTTTACTAAATACTCTTCCGATTTAGAATTGGTACCAGGCACTTATACCCTGGAATATTTTAGTGTTTTCGATGCAACTGGTACCCAACTCTGGATAGCCCCCAGAAGTGGATTATTTGAAAATATGGTGGGTTCAGTTCTTCCTATGGATATTCCATTGGGCGCGGGAGTCAAAAAATATGTTAGCGTGGATGTAGTATGTTATGACCGCCGAATGGTAAATGAATATGGTTATTTATTTTTTGATATTAATCAATCCGAAATTATAAATTTCTGCATATTCGGTAACTTATGTGATGAAAACGGCAGACACTCCCTTGCTGAATATGTAGTGGATGTTTGGTATGGTACCGATGATAGCGGCCAGCTTTTATATGCTGACTTGGGCAATACCATTGAAGTTAATAATGATGGTGATGAATCTTCTGAACCAGTTTGTTTAGCGCTTCCGGATAAGGAAGGGGAAGATAATTATTATATTGAAATTTCCATGAATGGAGTAGTAGTTCGATCTGGGATTATTACAGATACCGATGTAAAAGATTTATATACCGGGGACAATAATGTAGATTATTTCCACTTCTTTGAAGGAAACTGTAATTCTATTGACAGTCCTGATCTTTTTAATGAAGGAGACGGGGAGCAAAATACTTCAGAATTTACTGTTACAATTACAAATGTAGTAATTCCAAAACCTATATTCCAGAGTGGTGTTTTTAGCATACCGGAAGGTGAAACTGCTAAGGGGCCGTTATTTCCAGGAGATGCATATGAATTTGAGATAAATGCCGGTCCTGTGGTTCTACCGATGGATGGAGGTACAAGATTGTCCTTTGTCACGATGTTCGTACAGTCTAATGATCTCTTCTTTGCCCCGGACGAAGGAGGAATTCCTTTATATGACGGGAGTGATAACCCTATTGGTTCCAGTGGTCCTGTAGATGTCACAGACCAAGTATTTATATGGGATTCAGGAACCGAAGTGAATGAAGCTACCGGAGGCCCTAACCAGAAACCTCAACAAGCACCAACAGCCGAAGATCAGGGAATAGATGAAAATGGCGTAGTAACTAAAATTATAGGCAATACAGATTCTTTTGGAAATATTATTCCCGATGCAGACGAGGTTATAAAAGTAACTATAGAATATATTGGAGATGCGCAATTTAGAGTGCGTATTATAAATGTATCTACAGCAACAACCATTGCCACTCCTGCTTTAGGCGAGGGTACAAGAGCAGCTGTGCCAATTTCTCCAGGAGTTTATGCAGTGCATACCAAGCTTGCTCCATTCTTTAAAGTAGGAGAACCTGCCGCTAATGCCGGCCTGGTTTCTAGCCAAGAAGGAGTTGAAAACATAGCTGAAGACGGATTCCCGGCAGCTTTGGCCGCAGATACTTTTGCAGCCACCGGATTGATTGTTCCATTGTCTCCTGGAGCTTGGGCTGTTCATGAGGAAGGAACCATGCATATCTATGCTCTTGGTGTTCCTGTATTTGGCAATGGTCTGGAAGCTGTAGCAGAAGATGGAACGTCTATGGCTCTCGCTAATTATTTAAGTACATTGGCCACAGTTAGTGCCTCTGCTGCTTTCAATACGCCTGTAGGTGCATCCAGTCCAGGACCAATTGGCCCAGGTCAAAGTTATAAGTTTTCTTTTACGGCTTCGGAAGGGATGAATTTATCTCTGGCAACGATGTTTATCCAAAGTAATGACTGGTTCTATAGTTTTGATGAAACTGGAATTCCATTATTCAATAATGGGGTTGCGATAGATGGTAATATTACTTCACAAGTATTTTTATATGATGCTGGGACAGAAATCGATGAATATCCGGGTGCGGGATTGTTTCAGGTAATTAGGCAACCGGCCCCGAACACCGGTGCGCCAGATCCCAATAATTTAGTACGCTTGGTGGGTGATTCCGAATTTAATAATGTTCCACCTACATCACAGGTAATTATGATTACAATAGAATCAAATTAATTCTGTTATTAATTCTGATATAGTAAACAGCCCCTTTTGAGGGCTGTTTCTTTTTTTGTTTGAGTTGAGATTTTCCGCTATTTTCACAAGGGTTCAGACCATAATATTTCCACTTATTTATTTTAGCCAGCCCATTGATCTCTCATTAAGAAATTAATTCCCCGCCCGATAAGAATCTATCGGGATGCCTAGAATTTTTAAAAATATTTTTCTCGAGACAGCTCGGGACATAGCTTGTGGGTATGAAATTAAGGTTCAAGAGGACTTAACTCGAGATTCTTTAAATACAAATGCTCTATAAATACAGATAAGAATAGGTCATTTCAACCATGACCACATTTTTTAAAAATTCAATTAAAAAAAAGCTCTAAGAAATAGATTCCTAGGCACCCATTTATATTTTTAAAATGGATAAATAATAGTAATCCATTAAACGCAAAAAAAAAATTTGAAATGTTAAAAATTAGGGCAAAACCCCCATATAAAATTTTCATTATCCTTTTTAACTTTAAGCAATTAGGGTAATGATTTTTTTAAAATTGAAACTTCCCTTTAAAATACAGCTCCCCTTTTTTATAAAAAGTAAACCTTTCTAAACATTTATTGAATAAAACTCTTATTATGAAAAAACTATCCAAGTACCTGTCGCTATTAATCTGTTTAGCGACCTTATTTTCCTGTAGTCAGGATGATATTAAAAACAACAATTCAGATCAAGAGAAGGCTACTCTGTCTTTTGGGTCTTTATTAAATGACATGGCAGGTAACCGATCTGCTATTAAAGAACATCTGGATGATTTACCGGAATGTACAGATGGCACTCCCGCTTACGTTGAAGTAGCACTTTCCCAAGATGGAAGTTGGGTTGTGGGAAGCAATACTAATCCGTTAAGGGTAGAGCTAAGCCCTAACGCAGCAGATTTTGATGGGGATGGAGTCGATAATTTTTTTACCAAATATTCTCCTGATCTTGAATTGGTACCAGGCACTTATACCTTAGAATATTTTAGTGTTTTTGATGCAACTGGGACCCAACTCTGGATAGCCCCCAGAAGCGGATTATTTGAAAATATGGTGGGAACAGCGCTGCCCATGGATATTCCTTTGGGCGCGGGAGTCAAAAAATACGTAAGCGTAGATGTTGTATGCTATGACCGCCGTATGGTAAATGAATATGGTTATTTATTTTTCGATATCACCCAAAATGAAGTTATAAATTTTTGTATTTTCGGTAACTTTTGTGATGAAAACGGAAGGCATTTTCCCGTACATTTTAGTGCCAGTGCCTGGATCTATACTGGAGATCCTCAAAATCCTAGAGGGAGAAGCATCAGTTTGAATACGGAAAACGAGATAGGTGTGAATTCCAATGGAGATGCTTTTGCAAAACCTCTTTGTATTGCTTTGGTAGATAAAAGTGGTACGGATGAATATTATGTAGAAATTACTTTATTAGACTCAGATGCCTATGATGCACAACCAAAACTCATTAGAAGTGGAGTGATTACAGACACAGATGTAAGGTCTCTTTATAGCGCTGATAACAACACCGAATATTTCCATTTTATGGAGGGAAATTGCGATGCAGAAGACACGCCTGATCTTTTTAGTAATGATTTAATGGCTGATAATATAATTAAAGTCCCTGCCGGATTCAAGGCGGTGAAATTAGCCGATGGTTTACACCTTCCAACCAGTGTAACCTGGGATGACGACGGAAACCTTTTTGTTGCGGAAGCTGGCGGTGGATTATTCCCTAAGGAATTGGCACCTATTCGTATATTACAAATAATGCCAAACGGCACTAAGGTGGAAGTGGCTAATTTAAGCAACAGAGTAGAACCTTCTTTAGTGGCAATGATATGGCATAATGGTTGGTTTTATATAACTCATCGAGCGGACGATTTAACAGGTGCTGTTTCCAGGGTAAGTAAAACTGGCCAGGTAGAATTGGTTTTCAAAGGCATTATAGACAACCAGGCAGAACACCAGATCAATGACATCAGGGTAGGGCCTGATGGCATGATGTACGTGGCTGTGGGTGCTGCAGGGAATGCAGGGGTAGTAGATATGTCTATAGCCCCATGGGTAAAGTTAAGCCCTAATTTAAAAGCAAGGCCTTGCCAAGACATCGTATTGATCGGGAGAAACTTTGAAACTCCTAATTTCATGACACCAGAGGAAGGTGATAAGGTGAGGACAGGTGCTTTTGTTCCTTTTGGGGAAGCAACTACTCCCGGCCAGGTAATACAAGGGGTAACCTTGTGCGGTGGTTCCATTCTAAAATTTAATCCTGAAAATGCAATAGGTACTATAACCACCCATGCCTGGGGATTCAGAAATCTAATAGGCCTGACTTGGGATAGTAATGGGAATATGTATGCCGCAGAAAACGGATACGACAACCGAGGTGCGCGGCCGGTGAACGATGAGATAGATGCCTCACTTCGTATTAATGAAGGAATGTGGTATGGTGTTCCGGACTTTTCCGCGGGAAGAGAGCCCTTAACCGATGCGAAATTTGAAGTTCCCGACAGTCTTCAGGCACCAGTGTATATCAATGATGTGTTTATTGGAAAAGATCTGGGCTTTGTAATTGACCATCAGGCCAGTGGATTGACCCCTCCTGATCCTTCAGTAGTATTGGGTAGGCATGAGTTTAACTCTTCTCCGAGTTTGATGGATGTTGCACCTGCCTCTTGGAATGAAAGGGCCGGTCATGTATTCATAGCAGAATGGGGCGATCTTGCACCACCAACCAATCCGCTACGTGGTGCTAATAATCCGGCAGGATCACAGGTAGTAAGTATTAACCCGGCGACAGGACAACTTGAAACATTTGTCTCCAATACACCGGGAAAAGGTCCCGCCTCTCGTTTCGGATTGGCAGGAAAAGGAATTGACCGTCCATTTGATGTTAAATTCGGCCCAGATGGTGCGATGTATATAGTGGATTACGGAGTGGTAACAATCGATCTTTCGAAAGCACCTCCTTATTCGTACGATGTAAATTCCGGATCTATTTGGAAAATTACCAAAATAGAAGAATAATTTTTCTTCTATTGGAAAATTAGAGGACTTTAATAAAATTTTTAATTCGTCATCCCTAACCCGTCTGTTCATTCAGACAGGTTAGGGATGACTTAATTAATAAAAAAAGCAAATAATATTGAATAAAAATGATATAGAAAATTGGATTGGCGGAAATAATTTTTTGCTTATGTCCTTTTTTATGAAAGCGTCATTCCATGCGGATAGATTAATTAATCATTTCATCCTTGGACTTACAAAACATTTATTATTATTCATAGGTCCAAAAATTTGAAAAAAGCCTGAAGATTTCTTTTAATATTATTACATAAAAAAGAACTGCATTTAATGATAGAAGCTATCCCATTGCCAAAATATTCTTAATTCAGGACTTTTGTTTTTTAAATTTTCTATATTTAATATAGGAACTGCCCCAAGCTCAGTTTAATTTAATAATTTATTATATTTAAAAAAGCTTATGGCCCATCAGGCAGATATTTCTGAAACCATTGAATTTCTTCAAGATTTAATTAATAAAAAGGCTAGTGAAGCTGAGCAGGAATGGTTAAGGCAACAGGAGGAAAAATTTAAAACTGACTTCCAGTTACGATCTTTTTATTTCGCGTTTAGCTCTGCGCCCCGCTTTGTTAGAAAAGAGTCTTTACATCTTTCACAGCACGAAATAGCACAGGCAGAAAAATTCAAGAAAGGATTTCAACCGCAATATTGGAACTTGTTGCAACTGGTTCGCACTTATTTATTGCTTCTATTACCGAACAGCGATGCTAAAAACTACGAAACTAATCTTATCAGGCTTTATGAGACAGCCGATTTTGAAGAACAAGTAACATTGTACTGTGCTCTCCCTCTTCTTCCTTATCCAAATACTATGGCTAAACGAGCTGTTGAAGGTATTCGAACTAACATTACAGATGTTTTTGATGCTATTGCGTTGCATAACCCTTTTCCCAAAGAATTTCTAGACCAAAAAGCATGGAACCAAATGATCCTTAAAGCAGTTTTCATGCAAAGACCATTACATAAGATTTACGGAGCAGATGAACGTGCGAATATAGATTTAGCTAAGATGCTTGTTGATTTTGCTCATGAGCGTTGGGCAGCCAATCGGGAAGTGATGCCCCAACTCTGGCGCTTTGTAGGTCCATTCCTGAATGAAAATTATATATCGGATATCGAAAAAGTTGTTCAAGGAGATCTGCTTGAAAAAAAGGCGGGCTTACTGGCATGTGCTTCCAGTAACTATCCAAAAGCACTTGAGTTACTTAAAAAGTTTCCTGATATCAAAGAAGATATAGAAACAGGTAGGTTGACTTGGGATTCCATTGAAGTAGAAAAATTTTAACGAGCTTAGTAACAACAAAAAGATATTAATCTTCGAAAACGATATAAATCTAAATGAACGTTTAGATTAAATTTTATTACTGGGTTATTCCGAAGCAAATACTTACAATTAAATATTAATTACTAAACAATTAAATATGTACATAGATCCTCATATTCACGTCACTTCACGTACCACAGATGATTATCAAGCTATGCAGAAAGCTGGCATTCGTGCCATTATAGAACCTGCTTTCTGGTTGGGGCAGCCCCGAACAAAGATTGGTAGCTTTCAGGATTATTTTAATAGTCTAATTGGCTGGGAGCGTTTTAGAGCTAGCCAGTTCGGAATCAAACATTATTGTACTATCGGTTTGAATTCCAAAGAAGCCAACAATGAGGCCTTAGCCGAGGAAGTAATGGAATTATTACCCTTATACGTATGTAAAGAAGGAGTCGTAGCCATTGGAGAAATAGGTTATGATGACCAAACAAAGGCAGAGGATAAATATTACCGTTTACAACTGGATCTGGCAAAAGAAGTGAACCAACCAGTGATGATTCACACTCCGCACAGGGATAAGAAAAGAGGTACCACAAAAAGCATGGATGTAAGCGAAGAGCATGGACTGGATCCTTCTATGGTTGTAGTTGATCATAATAATGAAGAAACGGTCAAGGAAGTGTTGGACAGGGGTTATTGGGCTGCTTTCACCATTTATCCGCATACAAAAATGGGAAGCGAACGTATGGTTGAAATAATACGGCAATATGGGGCTGAAAGAATTATCGTGGATAGTGCCGCAGATTGGGGAATAAGCGATCCACTTGCGGTTCCAAAAACGGCAAAATTAATGAAAGAAAAAGGAATAAGTGAGGAACTCATCCACCTTGCTTGTTACCAAAATGCACTTTCAGCATACGGTCAGAGCGGCCAAATGAAAGAGACAGACTGGCTAAATCCCGAACCTATAGACCAAAGAAAAAAACTTTCCGGCAATACCATTCTCCGGGGAGGCCAAACCCCACAAATAGATGGAGACTCCTCTTCGGATATAGTGGAAAATTAAATTTTTAAGTTTTTCAATGAAAACCATCCTTGCCCATATACAGCTAATGCGTCCTGCTAATATAATTACAGCAATTGCAGATGTTTTAGCTGGTTTTGCTGTTTCCGGGGCAGCCGTACAATTATTCTCAGCTGAAAATCCTGAGTCGGGTGCGCTATTCTACCAATTGCTTTGGTTGATTTTGGCAACAATTGGACTTTACGGAGGCGGGATAGTCTTTAATGATGTTTTTGATGCAGAACTAGATAAGAAAGAAAGACCTGAACGGCCAATCCCTAGCGGAGGAGCCTCAGTTTTAAGTGCCAGCATACTGGCAAGTTTATTATTGATTGTGGGAATTGCGGCTGCTTTTCAAGCATCCCTGTTTAGCGGAATAATTGCCATTATAATAGCTATACTGGCAATATTATACGATTCGTGGGGGAAACACCAGCTAATATTTGGGCCTATTAATATGGGCTTATGTAGGGGAGGGAATCTTTTACTTGGGGTAAGTGCTATTCCATCTGTAATCCAGGACTTTTGGTTTTTAGCACTAATTCCTGTTATATATATTGCTGCTATTACCATGATTAGCCGGGGTGAAGTTCACGGTGGTAACAAAAAAGCATTGTTGGGTGGAGCTGCAATGTACGTAATAATTATTCTGGCCCTTACCTTCCTGGGATTTGTATCTAAAATTCCGTGGTGGCAGGTAATACCCTTTGTGCTGCTACTTACTTATTTTATTTTCCCACCTCTATCCAGGGCTATAACCAAGCAAGAGCCTCAGTTGATAGGGAAAGCAGTAAAAGCGGGGGTGATTTCCCTCATAGTCCTTAACGCCGCACTTTCATCCGCATTTGCTGGCTGGATATATGGAATTATTGTACTATTATTACTTCCAGTTTCCATGGGAATAGCCAAAAAATTTGCAGTTACTTGAGAAAGTAGAGCCAATATTCTAATTTTTATAAAAATGAAAAAATCTATAGAACAAAAGTTTTCCGTTCCATTTAAGTATGATGTTCATTTCACGGAAAATATTTTCAATATATCAAATCCACTATTTGCTGAAGTATTAGGTAAAGACAAGACTTCGAAGGCATTTTTTGTTGTAGACCAGGGAATTGTAGATTTACATCCGGACCTATTTAATAATATTAATAACTATGCTGCAGCATACCCAGAAAAATTTAGTTTATGTGCAGATTTTTTAGTCGTTCCCGGAGGGGAGGACGTTAAAAACCAAATGCGATTTGTTGAGCAAATCCTGGAAGCAAGCAGTAAATATGGCATCGATAGACATTCTTTTATTGTTGCCATAGGTGGCGGTGCTGTTCTCGATATGGCAGGATTTGCTACGGCCATTGCTCACAGAGGCATCCGGCATATTCGTATTCCAACTACTGTACTTGCCCAGAACGATTCAGGTATTGGGGTTAAAAACAGCGTAAATGCCTTTGGTAAAAAAAATTTCCTTGGAACTTTCGCTCCGCCCTATGCTGTAATCAACGATAAATCATATTTACAAACCCTAAATGACCGGGATTGGCGCTCCGGTATTTCTGAAGCGATCAAGGTCGCACTTATAAAGGATCTCACTTTTTTTGAATGGATAGAAGAAAATGCCGCAGATTTGGCATCTAGAAAAATGGCTGCAATGGAAGAGCTTATTTTTCGCTGTGCAGAATTGCATATGGAACATATAGCCGGAGGGGACCCATTTGAATCGGGTTCCTCCCGCCCCCTTGATTTTGGCCATTGGGCCGCTCATAAACTTGAACATCTAACAAACTACGAGCTAAGGCACGGTGAAGCTGTTGCGATGGGGGTTGCACTAGATTCTACCTATTCCTCCCTCAAGGGAATGCTTCCCAGGCAAGAACTTAATAGGATCATTTCACTTTTCAAAAAGTTAGGTTTTAGCCTTCACACACCCGAATTATCCGGAAAGAACCTTTTACAGGGTCTTGAAGAATTTAGAGAGCATTTGGGCGGAGAACTAACAATTATGTTGCTTGATAAAATAGGTAAAGGCATTGAAGTTCATGAGATAGATGAAAAGTTAATTTCTGATGCTGCAAAAGAATTAAAGCTGTTGTAGAAAGAAAATTACGCTATGTGAATAAATGGCTTCAGCGTTATTATTAAATTAACTTTTGCAATTCGTCAAAAATATACGGTTTTTATGTTACACAAAGGTTATCACTTAAGCTATTGTACAAATATTCATCCTGGTGAAAGCTGGAAAGAAACTTTTCAAAGCATTAAAGATTATATACCACAAATAAAAAAAGAGGTTTCTCCTGAAACCTCTTTTGGGATTGGCCTTCGTTTATCCAATGCTGCAAGTTCGGAACTTCTGCAAGGAAATAAACTAATGATTTTCCAAAAATGGCTGGAGGATAATTCCTGCTATGTTTTTACAATTAATGGCTTTCCTTTTGGAAGTTTTCACCATCAATCGGTAAAAGACAAAGTACACCAGCCGGACTGGACGAACCAGGAGCGCTTGAACTACACCCTCCGCTTATTTGATATTCTAAAAACGTTGATTCCAGAAGGCGTGGAAGGAGGGATTTCAACATCTCCCCTCTCCTACAAATATTGGCCAGGCTCCCTGAAAGATAAAAAGAAGGTTTTTAAACAGGCAACTTTAAATATTGTGAAAGTAGCCGAAAAACTTTACAAGATCAGTAAGGAGAGTAATCAGCTTTTACACCTGGATATTGAACCAGAACCGGATGGACTGCTTGAAAATACTTACGAGCTAATAGAATGGTACAAACAATGGCTTATTCCGGAAGGAACAATTTATTTGAAAGAACAGCTAGGGTTATCTGAAGAAGAAGCAGGGATATGCTTAAAAAAACATATCCGGGTTTGTTATGATGTTTGTCACTTTGCCATTGTGTATGAAAAGCCGGAAGAAGTTTTTCCATTGCTGAGTGCAGAAGGAATCAAGATTGGAAAAATTCAAATAAGTGCAGCGTTAAAGGTTGGCCTGCCTGAAAAAGTAGAAGACAGAAAATGGGTTAAAGAGGCATTGACGCCTTTTGTAGAGTCCACTTACCTCCATCAGGTGGTGGAAAGGGATTCAGGAGATAGACTTACCCATTACCGAGATTTGCCACAGGCTTTAGAAATGTTAAACAATCCTGCCGCAAGAGAATGGCGTACACATTTTCATGTACCTGTTTTTCTGGGTAAGTATGGGAAACTAGAATCAACACAGGAAGATATATTGAAGGTACTTGAATACTTAAAGAAGGAAAAAATAACTGATCATTTGGAGGTTGAAACTTATACTTGGGAAGTTTTACCGGAAGATATCAGGCTCAAAATTGTAGACTCAATTGTTCGGGAACTCGAATGGGTACAGAAAAATATTTAAATATGAAAAAAACGGTTGTTCTTAATGTAGTAGCTTTATCTTCTCGTCTTATAGGAGAGCATACGCCTTTTCTAAAAAAATGGTCGGAGAAAGGTAAAAATATTAACATTAAACCACTTCTTCCTGCAGTTACCTGCTCTTCGCAGGCAACGTATTTCACAGGGAAATGGCCAGCGGAAAATGGTATTGTAGGAAATGGCTGGTGCTTTAAGGATGAATATGAAATAAAATTTTGGCGACAGTCGAATAAACTGGTACAGGCTCCAAAAATATGGGAAGAAATAAAAAAGAAGGATCCTAGTTTTACATGTGCCAACATGTTTTGGTGGTTTAACATGAATTCCTCGGTAGACTTTGCGATCACCCCACGTCCCTTGTATCCAGCCAATGGTTTAAAGCTTCCCGATATTCACAGTCAACCTATGGATCTCCGTGGAAAACTGCAAAAGGAGCTGGGACAATTCCCTCTTTTTTCCTTTTGGGGCCCAAATGCAAATATCGAATCTACCCGTTGGATAGCCGATGCTTCCATGTTAGTCGATAAATGGCATGATCCTACACTTACTTTAATTTACCTCCCACACTTAGATTACAACCTTCAGAGGCGGGGCATCGATTTTTCTGAAATAGGGAAAGACCTGCAAGAGATTGATAAAGTCTGTGAAGATCTTATTACTTATTATGAAAAGCAAGGAGCAGAGGTGGTGATAGTTTCAGAATATGGAATATCCGATGTCAATAATCCTGTACATATAAATAGAGTATTGAGGAACAATGGATATATATCGGTTAAAGATGAGCTAGGACTGGAAACACTAGACACCTGGGCCAGCAAAGCTTTCGCTGTGGCAGATCATCAAATCGCACATATTTACATAAAAGACCCAGTTGATATTCCTTTAGTAAAAGAACTTCTAGAAAGCACTCCGGGGGTAGAGCTTGTTCTGGGTGAAACGGGCAAGAAAGAGCATCACATTAACCATGAACGGGCAGGGGACCTTGTAGTGATGGCTGATAAAGATTCTTGGTTCACCTACTATTTCTGGCTGGATGATAAAAAAGCACCCGATTATGCCCGTACAGTAGATATTCACCGCAAGCCCGGTTATGATCCCGTAGAAACCTTTGCCGATCCAAAGATCAAGTTTTTGAAAGGTAAAATAGGATTAAAATTACTAAAGAAAAAATTGGGATTCCGTTACCTTATGGATGTGATTCCACTTGACGCAACTTTGGTGAAAGGCTCTCACGGAAGGATCCACGATTCAGAAGAAGACTGGCCATTATTTATCACTCAAAATACTGATTTAATTGATACTACCACTATTGACCCCATAGATGTCTATGAGTTAATATGGAAGCATGTGTTTTTGCAAAACTAATTTTTGAGGTTGGCGATAAAACATATACCTAATTGATAACTATTCAATTACCTATTACAACAGTTAAAACGTCTTCCCTATAAGTTGATATTGCAAAGATTAAACTGAATTGGACTGAATTAAACCACTAATTTCTGCTCCAATCTCCATTAGGTCATTTATTTCCTCTTCTCTAAAATCATAAGGAACAGGTTTTGCGATACCTAGGGTGCCATATAATTTTCCATCGAGTAGCATAGGTACTGCAATAGAACCTTCAACCTTGGTTTCTTTAGCCGCTGGGCGTGCTACTCCAGAATTATCCGTCTGTAGATTACACATCTCAACCGGCTGGCGACGTTCGGCGGCAATACCGGCCATGCCTTTTCCAATAGGGATTTCTGACATTTTAGGAATTAAAAAATCCGGCAGCCCCTGTCGAGCCTGCAACTTTAAAAGGTTCGTTCTTTCATCCAGAATATGTATGGTACCAGTTGTGCAATCAAAGGCTGCTATAATATCGGTAAGGCATTGTTGCCAATTTTTAACAGGTTGACTGAGGGAAGCAGTTATGACGGAGGTAATTGAAGAAGGCATATTTAAAATTTTTTCTGTTATGGATATACTTATGTGAAGCTGTAGGGATATTTTCTTTATTCTTACAGCTTAGTAAATTAGTGATTTAATTTTTATTGCTTACCAAATACTACTTGGATTTCTATCAAACATATTGGGAAATGGCCATCAGGTAAGTGTGGAAGGTTGGTGCAATGCGAATTAAATTAATATTTTACATATTTTCATACTGTTCGAACTTTGCATTGTAGTGGCAATCGCTTGTCACAGTATCATTGCTCCATGCAGGACCTGATTTAAAGGTCTCAAGAAAGGCTACAAATACTTTTCCACATTGCCGTCTGTGCTTTTTCTGCTTTGGTCCTTCTTTGCTTATGTTTCAACTAATATAAAACAAGTTTATAATTTGTCAAACGAATTCATAATATTTTATAAACGGTAACTGGTAATGTGGGTCAAATTAATTATTATTGATTCTCATGTCCTAATGCACCTAAAGATAAATAGGTGGAAATTGAGATGTCCGGTATAATTATGGGTACCTCTAATAATTCACTTTGGCATGCTAACGTATGAATTTTTTTACAGCAACGAGGCGTCAAAATACCTTGATAATTAAATAATTTGTAGAAGCATCGGTTACAATTAATTCCACTTTCAAGTTTCTAATCATACTAGAGTTAAGAGTACATTTCAATCTAACCTTGCCTAATAGCTATAGCCTGAATATAAGTATGTCTAAAGATATTAAATTCAGTATCTCATCTCGATGTTTAATAATACCAGGGTTCTATTTATCAAAATGTGAAAGTATAACTTGAGTCCAGATGCTTTTTGTATTCAAAGCAAAACAATTTTCTCCTGACCTATGGATCTGCATTAGGTATGATATCTTTCAAACTCAAAAAAACTCGCCATTTTCTAATTAGTCTAATAATCAATCCACTAGGTGGTTCTACAGATAAAATATTTTTAATTGCAAACTTACAGAGTCAAGGAATTCTACAGTTTTGCTATAGCAGGTTGTGGAAAGTGTTTTTTTTTATAATTATTTCTCATTTCTCAGGCATTTTATTGGCAAGTTTCGTTAAATAACTCTCAAAAAAGAGATATCCCTCTCCCCTCCTAGCTTTTATTTCCTAAATTTACTTTAATCAGGTCTCCTTAACCAAGTACTAACAACCATTAAACAATTATTATGAAAAAAATGACAAAGATTTTTGCGTTAATGCTTTTACTGGGAACCTTTTTTTCCTGCGCTAATTATAAAGCTCAAAATAAACAGGATCCCGAAAATGATATTATAATTAAAGTCCCTGCCGGATTCAAGGCGGTGAAACTGGCCGAGGGTTTACACCTCCCAACTAGTGTGACTTGGGATGATCAAGGGAATCTCTTTGTAGCGGAAGCTGGCGGAGGGTTGTTCCCTAAACTATTGGCACCTATGCGTATTGTTCAAATAATGCCTAATGGCACTAAGATGGAAGTGGCTAATTTAGGCGAAAGTGGTTTAGAACCTTCTTTAGTGGGAATTACCTGGCATAATGGCTGGTTTTATATAACTCATCGAGCAGAAGATTTAACAGGTGCTGTATCCAGGGTAAACAAAGCTGGCAAGGTAGAACTGCTTTTTAAAGGAATTATAGACAATCAGGACGAACACCAAATAAATGATATCCAGGTAGGGCCAGACAATATGATGTATGTATCTGTGGGTGCTGCAGGAAACTCAGGAGTAGTAGATAAATCTATCGCCCCATGGGTAAAGAAAAGCCCTGGTTTGCACCCTAGACCTTGTCAAGACATCGTATTGATTGGAAGAAACTTTGAAACTCCTAATTTCATGACACCAGAGGAAGGTGATAAGGTGAGAACAGGTGCTTTTGTTCCTTTTGGGGAAGCAACTACCCCTGGCCAAGTAATTAAAGGGGTAACCTTGTGCGGTGGTTCCATTCTAAAATTTAACCCTGAAAATCCAATGGGTACTCTAACCACTCATGCTTGGGGATTCAGGAACCTTATAGGCCTGGCCTGGGATAGTAAAGGGAATATGTATGGCGGCGAAAACGGATACGACATTAGAGGTTCTCGACCAGTTAACGATGTGATCGATGCCTCTCTTCGAATTAAGGAAGGGATGTGGTATGGCGCCCCAGACTTTTCCGCTGGAAGGGAGCCTTTAACCAATCCAAAATTTAAAGTTCCGGACAGTCTTCAGGTTCCAATATATATTAATGATGAGATGATTGGAAAAAATCTAGGTTTTGTAATTGACCATAAGGCCAGCGGATTAACTCCACCCGATCCTTCAGTAGTACTGGGTAAGCATGAGATTAATTCTTCCCCAAGTAAGCTTGATGTTGCACCTGCCTCTTGGGGTAAAATGGCCGGTCATGTATTCGTAGCAGAATGGGGCGATCTTGCACCGCCAACCAATCCGCTAAGGAAAACCCCGGCAGGATCTCAGGTAGTAAGTATCAACCCAGCTAATGGGCAGCTTGAAACATTTGTCTCCAATACAAAGGGAAAAGGTCCAGCCTCCAATTTCGGGATGGCAGGAAAAGGACTGGATCGTCCATTTGATGTTAAATTCGGCCCTGATGGATCGATGTATATAGTGGATTATGGGGTTATGACTGTGGATCTTTCAAAAGTACCTCCCTTTTCATACGATGTAAATTCAGGAGTTATTTGGAAAATTACCAAAACAGATAAATAATTTTTTTCTCTACTAGAAAATTAGAGGACTTTAATAAAATTTTACTGTATGTCCGTAAACATTCCTAATTAGTGGAAATATTCCTATATTTGATTGAATTTAAATTGATTGGATATGGATATATTTTCTTTCGGAGTTCATTTTACCGATGAGGAGTGCTGCCGCCTACATTTCAAAGAGCAACGTGATAAGGAAGGAGTTGTCTGTCATAGCTGTGGATCAATAGATCATTATTGGCTCAAAAACAAATGGAGTTACCAGTGCAAATCCTGTAAGGCGAGGATGTCCTTGCGAAGTGGAACAATTATGGAAAGCTCCAAATTATCTTTTATGAGTTGGTATAAGACCATCTTTCTTTTGAGCACGACAAAGAAAGGTTTTTCCAGCAAGGAAATACAGCGGCAGCTGGGCCTAAAGCGCTATGAGCCGGTTTGGGCAATGGTGCACAAACTACGCAAAGCCATGGGGCAGCGAGATGACCGCTATACGTTGGAGGGAATGATCGAGATGGATGAAGGTTATTTCACCATTGAGGCGAGCCAAAACGATCACCAAACCCAAAAGGCCGGTCGTGGCAGCAAGACCAAATCCAACGTTATGGTTCTGGCCGAGAGCACTGTCTTGGAAGATATAAAAACAGGGAAAGTGGAGCGTCATTGCAGGTATTTTAAGGCAAAAGTCCTTGTTAACCACGAGGCCGATGA
Source organism: Gillisia sp. JM1 (assembly GCF_000424645.1). Classification (NCBI taxonomy): domain Bacteria; kingdom Pseudomonadati; phylum Bacteroidota; class Flavobacteriia; order Flavobacteriales; family Flavobacteriaceae; genus Gillisia; species Gillisia sp. JM1. Next base: position 312,971 of record NZ_KE384218.1, on the reverse strand, counting down.
AATCAACAATACTCTAAAAAGCGCAATTGGTGATGAACACATTATCATCTTTTCCGACCAAAGCACATCCTACGTTGATATAGCAGATTACGTAGAGCTACATATTACTGAAAAATCAAGTGAAAAGACCACCAAAGAAACCCTAAAATGGGTACATATAGCTATAAGCAATGCCAAAAGGAATTTTGTGGGCACCTATCATAAGATTAAGAAAAAATATCTGCAATTATACCTCAATGAGTTTGTATACAAGCTTAATCGGAGGTATTTTGGAGATAAGTTGTTCGATAGGTTAGTAATAGCAAGCATTACAGCGAGTGGACATTAAACGGATATACAGAAATTTTATTTCGTCATCCCTAATTTGTTTGGTCAATCAAACAAGTTAGGGGTGACTTTTTTTATTTAAAAGATGAACCACCTTTGCATAAATAATTTAGGTGCAAGGGATCAATTGTTTGAGATAGGCTTAAAAGTCATCTATTATTTGAAAATATTTCTGGTTATGAATTGGGAGTGTTTGGCCTGCACCCGGAGCCTTTTTATATTAAAATCCAAAAATTATATCTTTCAAATACTTATCCAGAATATAAATTTCCTTCAAATGGCTTTATTCTAAGTAAAAAAAGTGTGTTCGCAGTTGTCGATTCATGTTGGGAGCATATATTGCATGTAAGTGAGAAATCTTTCCTGATCTAGGATTTCTTATGAGAACATTTGAGGCATTTGAAACCATCTTGCCACTTAATCCAAGTAAGATATATCTTGCAATCCTCATCGGATTTGAACCGACCAGAGAAATCTATAAGATTTTGACCCTTATAAAAATCCATCCTACTTTATTGTCTATAAGAATATTTCAATACTAACCCCAAAATATAAATTTCAACGACCTATTAATTTATTGTGATTATTTTGGAAACTTTTATGGTTTCTAAAGTTTCCTGCTTACATTTGCAAAAAAAATTATACGTATTGAAAGATCAAATAATTCATACCGCCGCAGAGCTTTTTCTCAATCTTGGATTTAAGAGCGTAACTATGGATGATATTTCCAGTGAATTAGGAATATCCAAGAAAACAATTTATTCTCATTTTTCTACCAAGACTAAGTTAGTTGAAGCTAGCACGCTTCACATCTTATCACAAATATCTTGTGGAATAGAGACCATTATAAGTCAGGAAAAGAATGCTATTGTAGAGCTCTTCGATATAAAGAACTTTGCAATGAAACATTTAAAAGACAATAAGACTTCACCTCAATTTCAACTTAAAAAATATTATCCAAAGGTATTTATCCTTGTTCAGAAAAATCACCTTCAGATTATGGAAGGTTGTGTGGTAAATAATCTTGAAAAAGGAATTAAAAATGGATTATATCGTGATAACATTTCTTTAGAATTTATAAGCAAAATCTATTTTATAGGGATGATGGGTATAAAAGACGAATACTATTTCCCCCTAGAAAAATTCTCTCCAAATGGATTATTAGAAAATTTTCTAGAATACCACCTCAGAGCAATCGTTACGGAAAAAGGCTTAATAACCTTAAACACTGTATTAAACCAATCACATTTGAACAACTAATGAAAAGGATCTTTTTAATATTCTTTCTTCAACTAACTGCAATTGTTAGCGCACAGGAATCAACCACTAGTGCTCCTCAAACCTTCACTTTAGAAGAAGCAATTGCCTATGGGTTAAAGAACAGTTATAATGCTGAAATTGCCAGTAAAGATATTGCCATCGCTCTTAAACAAAAATGGGAAATTATTTCGCAGGGTTTGCCCCAAATAAGTGGTAATGCAGAATACATAAACAACCTAAAACAACCAGTTATTTTATTGCCTGGAGAAATTGCAGGGGGAGATCCTGGAACTTTTGTGCCCGTAACCTTTGGTACCCAACAAAATTTAACAGCAACTGGCACCTGGAACCAATTGATTTTTGATGGGTCTTATATAGTAGGTGTGCAATCTGCCAAAACTTTGCTTCAAATTTCGGAGAATGCAAAAGTGAAAACAGATTTGGAGGTAAAACTGGCTATTACCAATGCTTATAGCAATGTTTTATTAGCTCGGGAAAGCGTAGAAATCTCTAAAAGGAACTTGGAGACAATTCAGAAAAACCTGAACGATACTAGAAAAACTTATGAAAATGGACTCATAGAAGAGGAAGCTGTAGAACAACTGGAAATTACTTTGTTAGGTTTGGAAACGAGTTTAAATAATGCAGAGAGAATGGAGGTAATTGCTTATGATATGCTGAAACTTAGCATGGGTATTCCTGTTAACAACTATATTGAAGCATTAGATAATTTAGAAGAATTAAGTACAGAGAATTTTGATCTTCAATTACTTAACAAAGAAATTCAAATCGAGGAAAATATAGATTTCAGGCTAGCCCAAGATCAAAGCAATCAGGCTGAAATTTTAGTTAAACTGGAAAAAAGCAAGTCTTTACCTACGCTTACCGGATTTGTGAATTACGGGGCTCAGGGGAATAGTGACAGCTTCAGTTTTTTTACAAATAATCAGGTTTATTTCGATCAATCTATTTTAGGCTTAAGTTTAAATGTCCCAATTTTTAGCAGCGGAATGCGAAGTGCAAGAACTGCACAAAAAAGAATTCAATATGAGCAATCCCTTATTCAATTAGAGTTCACTAAGAATCAGGTTGAACTTAATATAGAATCGGCTAAAAACGATTATAGGTTTAGTTTAGAAAATTATGCCAATAAGCAAAAGAGTTTGGACTTAGCAGAACGAATAGAAAATAAAAATCAGGTGAAATTTTTGGAAGGACTTTCTTCTAGTTTCGATCTAAACGATGCGCAACAACAATTATATAGAGCACAACAAGATTATTTACAAGCTATGTTGAATGTTGTAACCAATAAAACCGAATTAGAAAATCTCCTTGACACTAGTAAATATTCAAAAGAAAATTAGGAATCCCTTCAATTTTAAAAACATGAAAAAGCTATTATATATTTTAAGCATTACTCTTTTAGTTATTTCCTGCGGAGGGAAAACAGACTCTGTAGAGTCTTTATTAGAAGGGGGAGATCTTAAAGCAATCAAGGCCAAAAAAGGCGAATTAAACCATCAGCAAAAACTTCTTAGAGAAGATATAGATAAATTGAATGCCTATATCCAAAGCGAAGAAAAAGATGATAAAGCAGTTCTGGTTACTACCCAGGTTGTGAAAGACACCACTTTTAAGCACTTTGTAGAAGTGCAAGGAAATGTAGAAACAGATCAGAACATTATTTTATATCCTGAATACTCCGGAGTTTTAACTAGGGTTTATGTAAAACAAGGCCAAAAAGTAACTAAGGGGCAGCGTTTAGCACTTATAGACGACGGTGGTTTATCCAGCCAAGTTGCTCAACAAGAAACTCAAATGGCGCTTGCAAAAACTACTTTTGAGAGACAAGAACGTTTGTGGGATCAAAAGATTGGATCGGAAATACAGTATTTAGAAGCAAAAGCGAATTATGAAGCTACTAAAAATGCAACAAACCAGTTAAGATCACAATTATCTAAAACAGTTATTACTGCACCTTTTTCCGGAGTTGTAGATAATATCATTGCAGATCAAGGGCAAGTTGTTAATCAAGGTCAAACCGAAGTTATTCGACTAGTGAATTTAGACAACATGTACGTTAAAGCATCTGTTCCTGAAAATTATACCAAAACTGTAGAAAAAGGAACTGCTGTGAATGTAAATTTAGCTTCAATAGGGCAAACCTACAAAGGAATCGTGCGCCAAGTTGGTAACTACATTAATCCAGACAACAGGACTTTTGATGTTGAAATAGAAATCCCCAACAAAGATGGTTTTGTAAAGCCTAACTTGATAGCTACTGTTCAATTAAATGATTATTCCAACGCAAATGCTGTAACCATTCCTGCAAACATACTTCAGGAAAACTCTAAAGGAGAGACCATTGTTTTTTTATATGAGGCTGAAAATGATTCGATTGGAATTGCTAAAAAAGTGATTTTAGAAATAGGTTATACCTATGAAAACGAAATTGAGGTTAAAAGTGGTCTAAAACCTGGGGAGACTATTATTATTGAAGGTGCAAAAAGCATAAGGAACGGGCAACGTGTAACTACTAATAACTAAGAAATAATTCAAGATGAGTAAAAATCCCTTTAAAGAATTTGGAATATCCTCTTGGGCCATAGACAATAAAATGACTGTGTATGTTATTATTGCTATTATCCTGTTTCTTGGTATTTTTTCCTATTACAGCATGCCCAGAGAGGCTTTTCCTGAAATAGTTGAAACCAAAATCTATGTAAGTTCCATCAACCCTGGAAACTCTGCAGAAGATGTTGAAAAATTTATTACCGAACCCTTAGAACAAGAATTTAACAATGTAGGTGGAGTAAAAGAAATTAGTTCTACAACGCTTCAGGACTATTCTATTGTAATTGTAGAATTTGAAGAAGATGTAGAAATTCCTGTTGCAAAACAGCTTATTAAAGATAAAGTAGATCAGGTAAAATCTGCTACTACTTGGCCAACCTTAGATAATGGTGCTAAGGTAGAGCCAAATGTGTTCGACCTTAATATTTCTGAAGAACAACCCATCCTAAACATCAATTTAACAGGAGATTATCCAGTACAAACGCTTAAGGATTATGCTGAATATCTTCAAGATAAAATTGAACTACTACCTCAAATTAAAGAAGCTAGTATTCGTGGTGCCGAAGAAATGGAGGTTGAAATCGCTGTAGATGTATATAAAATGTCTGCATCTGTAGTAAGCTTTAATGACATTATTAATGCAGTAAGAGGTGAAAACAATACTATTTCTGGAGGTAACATAACCAGTAATGGTGTAGAAAAAAATATAAGGATCATTGGTGAAATAGACGATCCTAAAGAGCTTGAAAATGTTGTCGTTAAGAGAGACGGGGGCTTAATTTTCTTAAAAGATATTGCAACTATTAAATTTAAGGAAAAAGAACCTACTACTTACGCCAGAGAATATGGGGAACCTGTAGTAATGCTTGATGTAAAAAAGCGTGCAGGGAAAAATATGATTGAAGCCGTAGAGCAAATCAAAGAAATAATTAAAAAAGAACAAGACACTTATTTACCTCAGCAATTAAATGTTTCGTTAACCAACGATCAGTCTATTAAAACTCAAAACCAAGTAGATGACCTTGTGAACAATATTATATTTGGGGTTATCCTGGTAGTCTTGGTTTTAATGTTTTTCCTTGGGTTTAGGAATGCCCTTTTCGTAGGATTTGCCATTCCGCTCTCTATGCTTCTGTCACTCTTTATCCTATCATCTTTAGGATTCACACTTAACACCATGGTGTTATTTGGATTGGTTATGGGACTTGGAATGTTAGTAGATAATGGAATTGTAGTGGTAGAGAATGTTTATTCTCTTATGGCTCAAGGTATGCCAAGGATAAAAGCTGCAAAACAAGGGATGGGTGAAATAGCCTGGCCCATCATTGCCTCTACCGCAACCACCTTAGCAGCCTTTTTCCCATTGGGATTATGGCCAGGAACAATTGGAAAATTCATGATCTATTTCCCTATTACCCTTTCTGTAGTTCTTGGGTCTTCCTTATTTGTAGCATTGATTATTAACGCTATGCTTACTTCTAAATTCATGAAAACTGAAGAAGAATCCTTAACTAAAAAGAAACTTATTAGATGGAGTTTAATTATAGGAGGAATTGGTCTTTTAATGCTTATCGCTGGATTTGTTATAGATTCTGGAGCGCTACGCGGAATAGGGAACTTAAGTATTCTGGCGGCAATTATGTTATGGGTTTACAAATATTTCCTAGCGGGCGCGGTAGATTATTTTCAATTCAAAGCATTAAAAAAACTCGAAAATTTTTATGAAGGAATTTTAAAATTCGCACTAAGGGGAAAAAAGGCTTATTATTTCTTCTTCGGAACTTTCATCCTACTTATTTTATCTTTTGTCCTTGTTGGGTTGGTACAGCCTAAGGTACTCTTCTTTCCTGAAAATGAACCAAATCAGATAATCACATATATTGAATATCCTGAAGGAACAGATATAGAAAAGACCAACGAACTTACCAAGAAAGTAGAAAATAGAATTTTTGATGCCATTAAAAAATATGAAGATGAGGATGGCTACAACTATATGGTAGAATCTGCTATCTCTCAAGTCGGTCAAGGAGCTGGTAATCCCCAAACAGATGCAGGCCAGGCAAATGAAATGCCGCAAAAAGGAAAGGTCACCCTTTCTATGCGCGACTTTAAATTAAGAAGAGGGGTGAAAAGTAGCACCGTACTTTCTGAAGTAAGATCTGCCGTTAAAGGATTTCCTGGAGCTTCTATAATTGTTGAAAAAGATGCTGCCGGCCCTCCGTCTGGATACCCTATAAATATTGAATTGAAGGGAAAAAACTACGATGAGATGCTCAAAGAAGCGGAAAAGATGAGAGCACACATAGAAGGTCTAAACGTCGCAGGTATAGAAGAACTTAAAATAGATGTAAATAAAGCGAAGCCAGAAATGGAAATAAAAGTTGATCGTGAAAAAGCGGGACAACTTGGGGTTTCTACAGCAAACGTTGGCCAAACATTAAGAAGAGCTATTTATGGGGAAGAAATATCTACCTATAAAGAAGGGGACGATGATTACGAGATAAACGTGAGATTTGCAGATAAATATAGACATGATGAGAGTGCCTTGTTCAATCAGCCGGTTACTTTTAGAAATAATCAAGGAACCCTAATCCAGGTGCCAATTTCCTCTTTAATTTCCAAAAACAATACCGCTTCATTTAGTTCTATAAAACGTAGAGATTTAAAACGCGTAATTACAGTTTACTCTAACGTCTTAGGAGGTTATAATCCTACAGAACTTGTTGGAGAATTAAAATCGGAATTAGAAGGTTATGAAACTCCACCAGAGATCACTTATGCTTTCACAGGAGAACAAGAGAAGCAAGAAGAAAATATGAATTTCCTTTTAATGGCTTTATTCTATGCCATGGGAGGAATTTTATTAATTCTGGTAGGACAATTTAATTCTATATCTAAACCAATAATAATCTTAATGGCTATTATACTAAGTTTAGCTGGGGTATTTATAGGTCTAGTAGTTTTCCAAATGGATTTTGTAGTTATCATGACGATGATGGGAATAATATCTCTCGCAGGTATTGTAGTAAACAACGCTATTGTATTAATAGATTACACCCAAATTTTAATAGATAGAAGAAAACTGGAACTTGAAGTGGAGGAAGAAGAACTTTTAACGAGAGAACAATATTTCAATTTAATAGTTGCTGGCGGTAAGTCTCGTTTGCGCCCAGTATTGTTAACAGCAATTACAACTGTTCTAGGACTTATTCCATTAGCAGTTGGATTCAACATAGATTTCTTTGGCTTATTTACAGATTATGATCCGGCAATATATATAGGTGGGGACAACGTGATTTTCTGGGGGCCATTGGCATGGACAGTAATCTTCGGACTTATTTTCGCCACTTTCTTAACCCTTATTGTAGTTCCTGTAATGTTCTATCTGGTAAATAGAGCTAAAGTTAGATTTTCAGATAAAAGAAAACAACGGGCTGAAAGAAAAGCGAGAGAAAAAGAAGAACTTGCCACAACTTAATTAATAAAATAAATAATTATAAAAACCCGAGACCAAGAGTTTCGGGTTTTTAGTTTTTAAAAGAATACCCACAAATTTTAAACACTGCTAATTTTACACTTAAATCCAAAAAGAAACCACCATATCTTCTTACTTTTGCAAACCAAAATTCAATAGTGCGTTATGTATAGAAGTCATACTTGTGGAGAATTAAGAGAAGCTCATATCAATAAAGAGGTTACGCTATCTGGTTGGGTTCAAAAGACCCGAAATAAAGGTTTTATGATCTGGGTAGATCTTAGAGATCGCTATGGGATGACACAACTTATCTTTGATGAGGAGCGCACTTCTTCAGAAATGATGGAAAAAGCAGCTCAATTAGGTCGTGAATTTGTGATCCAAGTTACCGGAAAAGTGATCGAACGTGAATCTAAGAACCCGCAACTTCCAACTGGAGATATTGAAATTTTGGTTGCTGAACTTAAAATATTGAATCCTTCTTTAACACCTCCTTTTACTATTGAAAATGAAACCGATGGTGGAGAAGAACTTCGAATGAAATATCGCTATTTGGACATCAGGAGAAATCCTGTGAAAGAAAATTTAATGTTTCGTCATAAAGTGGGAATGAAGGTGAGAAACTACCTTTCTGAAGAAGGGTTTATTGAAGTGGAAACTCCATATCTTATAAAATCTACTCCAGAAGGAGCTCGTGATTTTGTAGTACCAAGTAGAATGAATGGAGGACAATTCTACGCTTTACCACAATCTCCTCAAACCTTCAAGCAATTGCTTATGGTTGGTGGAATGGACAAATATTTCCAGATCGTAAAATGTTTTAGAGATGAAGATCTTAGAGCAGATAGACAACCGGAATTCACACAAATAGATTGTGAAATGGCATTTGTGGAGCAGGAAGATATCTTGAATATCTTCGAAGGATTAACTCGTCATTTACTTACAGAAATTAAAGGTGTTGAAATAGGTGAATTCCCAAGAATGACCTATGCCGATGCTATGAAGAAATATGGAAACGACAAACCAGACATTCGTTTTGGGATGGAGTTTGCAGAATTGAATGATCTTGCAAAGAACAAAGGTTTTAATGTTTTTGATCAACAAGAACTTATTGTTGGAATTGCAGTTCCCGGAGCCGCTTCTTATACAAGAAAACAAATAGATAAACTTATTGAGTGGGTTAAACGTCCACAAGTTGGCGCCAACGGAATGGTTTGGGCAAAATACAATGAAGACGGAACTTTAAAATCTTCAGTAGATAAATTCTATTCTGAAGAAGACTTAAAAGCTTGGGCGCAAGAAACAGGAGCGAACGCAGGAGACCTTATTTTAGTAATGTCTGGAGATGCTAACAGCACTAGAGCACAATTAAGTGCTTTAAGAATGCATTTAGCTACTGAACTTGGATTGAGAAATTCTAAAGAATTTGCACCGCTATGGGTCGTAGATTTCCCTCTTCTAGAATGGGATGAAGAAACCAATAGATATCACGCAATGCACCACCCGTTTACTTCTCCAAAACCAGAAGACATCAAATTACTAGAAACAGATCCTGGAACAGTAAGAGCAAATGCTTATGATCTGGTGATGAATGGAAATGAAATAGGTGGAGGTTCTATTCGTATTCACGATAAAGAAACTCAAGCTAAAATGTTCGATTATTTAGGCTTTACTCCAGAAGAAGCTAAAGCGCAATTCGGATTTTTAATGGATGCCTTCCAATTTGGAGCACCACCACACGGAGGGATCGCTTTTGGATTTGACAGACTGGTTGCAATCTTAGGAGGCCACGAAACTATAAGAGATTATATAGCATTCCCAAAGAACAATTCTGGAAGAGATATTATGATAGATGCTCCGTCAAAACTTGATGATGCACAGCTTTCAGAATTGCATTTAAAAGTTACGGAATAGCGCAAAATTCATTTTAAAATAAGTACAAAAACGAATCAGGAGTTTTATTGACAAAGAATAGAACTCCTAAATCGTTTTAACTTAATATATTAGCACTAATTTTTTTCACTGTTCAATAATTTTAGCATCCTTGATTTTCGCACGAGCCAAACCCGGTTTTCAAAAATTTTTACTTTGGAAGACCAATAATCTTACTCAACATCAATTCATTTTGATTCTTAGTGCCCTCATCGGTCTTGCCAGTGGATTAGGGGCAGTATTGATTAAAAACCTTACACACTTTATTCAGGAATTGCTAGAAGGGAAATTAATTGCGAATGCACATCATGCATTTTACTTCATTTTCCCTATAATTGGTCTTGCCCTAACGCTTCTTATCCTCAAATACGGACTCAACAAAAAAATTGGTCACGGGATACCTTCTACGCTTTATGCTATTTCCAAGCGAAAAGGCATTATGAAACCTTTCCAGATGTACGCCTCTTTATTAACAGCACCCATCACTGTAGGTTTTGGGGGATCTGTGGGACTGGAAGGACCAACCGTTGCAACTGGAGCTTCTCTGGGCTCTAATATTGCACGAGTATTTCAGATGAATCAGACTCACCGTACACTGCTAATTGGTTGTGCCGCTGCAGGAGCTATGTCATCTATCTTTAAAGCACCAATTGCTGCAATAATTTTTGCTATTGAAGTTTTTAGTTTAGATCTCACTTTGGTTTCTATGCTTCCCTTACTTATCGCATCAGTTTCAGCAATACTTACCTCCTATTTTTTCTTTGGATCAGACATTATTTTACCTTTTCAGCTACAAGATAAATTCCTTATTTCTGAAGTGCCTTTCTATATTATTCTTGGAATTCTAGCTGCTTTTATTTCGATGTATTTTACCAGTGTCTATTTTAAAATGAATGAATTATTCAAAAAAATAGGCTCTCCATTGAAAAGACTTTTAATTGGGGGCATTGGGCTTGGAGTGCTAGTATATATGATTCCTCCACTTTATGGGGAAGGTTATAATGTAATAAATAACTTATTGACTGAAAACTATATAAAAGCCTTGGGCACCAATTTATTTAACGACTATCTTGACAACATCTGGATAGTGATCGCACTTTTAGCAGGCTTGGTCATCTTTAAAATAATTGCAACCTCGCTGACTTTTGGAGCTGGCGGGGTTGGAGGAATCTTTGCACCGGTGCTTTTTATGGGTAGCGCTATGGGACATGGATTTGCGCTAATTGTAAATAATTTAGGGATCTTAAAAAACCCGATTTCGGTAAGTAGCTTTACCTTAGTAGGTATGGCAGGCCTCATGGCGGGTGTTTTACATGCACCACTTACCGCCATTTTCTTGATCGCAGAACTTACAGGTGGGTATGGCCTTTTTGTGCCTTTAATGATCACCGCTACCATTTCTTTTATGATCACCAATCAATTTCAACCACATTCGGTTTATACCATGGAACTGGCAATGAAAGGTGAACTTCTGACTCATGACAAGGATAAAGCAGTGCTTACCTTAATGAATATTAGAAATCTTGTAGAAACCAATTTTATAAAACTGCAAATGGATATGACTTTAGGTGATGTAATCCATAAAGGAGTTACAAAATCTTCGAGAAATTTATATCCGGTATTGGATGATAAAGGTCGTTTTACAGGTATTATATTATTAGATGACATTAGGCCCATTATGTTTGACAGGGATTTATATGATAAGGTTACCGTTCAGGAACTTATGCAGCGAGCCCCGGAAATTATTGATATTAGAAAAGATGGAATGCAGGATATTATGAGGAAATTTCAGGAAAGCGATGCTTGGAATTTACCGGTAATAGAAAATGATAAGTATATAGGCTTTGTATCCAAATCTAAATTGCTCACCGCTTATAGACAGAAATTAATTGAGGTAACAGTTTAAACAATGAAATTAGTAATTAAAATACTGGCAATCTCTATTCTTATTGCCGTTGGAATTGGTTTTTATTTTAGAATGAACGACGACGTGATCTTGGGGGATAGAATTATAGGAATTGCCGTTCTTGCAAGTGCTTTTGTCCTGATGCCCATCTTCTTATACGTTCGTTGGAAAGGAAAGAAATTAAGCGACTATACCCTTACAAAAGAAAACATGGATAAAATGCGTGGTAATCGCAGGGAGTAAAGGGATATAATTAAAAATGGTAAAAAATATTCTTAATTGAGCAAAAATGATAAATTATATTATGTAAGTTTGTTCTTTATTAATTTTTATTTTATTACAATGGAAGGTACAGTTAAATTTTTCAATGAGTCTAAAGGTTACGGATTCATTACTAACGACGATACAGGAAGAGACATCTTCGTGCACGTTACAGGTCTTAATGGAGAGTCTTTAAATGAAGGCGACAAAGTTGAGTACGTTGAAGAAGAAGGAAGAAAAGGACTAACGGCTGCTCAAGTACGTTTGATCCACGATTAATATATTTTTATATTTAATTCGAAGGTATAAAAACCCGTCTAAATTAATTTAGACGGGTTTTTTTTGTTACTTATTTTCTAAGGAAAAGGACTCTTTTAATCCCTCTAACATTGCTTGAGTAAGCTTTTTAAGGTCGTATTCGTGTTCCCAATTCCAATCTGCTCTCGCAGCACTATCATCTATACTACTTGGCCAAGAATCGGCAATTGCCTGTCTAAAATCTGGCTTGTAATCTATTTCAAATTCAGGTATTTCCTTTTTAATCGCTTCTGCTAATTCTTTAGGAGTAAAACTCATAGCAGATAAATTATAAGAAGATCTTACTTTAACATTCTCTGCCGGTTCATTCATGATATCTACAGTTGCTTTGATAGCATCTTTCATGAACATCATTGGCAAAGCAGTTTCTTCATTTAGGAATGATGTATATTTTCCAGATCTTAATGCTTCATGAAATATTTCTATGGCATAATCTGTAGTTCCGCCGCCAGGCAAAGTCTTATAACTAATTATTCCAGGGTATCTCATACTTCTAACATCTACTCCAAACTTATTGAAGAAATACTCGCACCAGCGTTCCCCGGTTTGCTTACTAATTCCATACACCGTGGTTGGTTCCATGATGGTGGTTTGTGGAGTATCTAGTCTTGGGGTGCTTGGTCCAAAAACAGCAATACTGGAAGGCCAGAACACTTTTTTAATCTTTTTCTCCTTCGCAAGGTTTAGAATTATGAATAGAGAATCCATATTTAAATTCCATGCTTTCATTGGCATTTTCTCAGCAGTAGCACTTAACATTGCAGCCATTAAATAAACATCTGTAATACTATATTTTTCAATAAGATTTGCAATTCCGTCTCCATCTGTAGCATCCATTATTTCGAATGGGCCACTAGTCATAAGCTCTTCACTACCTTCTTTTATATCACTTGCAATCACATTTTCATTTCCATGCAGTTCACGCAGTCTTAATGCAAGCTCACTTCCAATTTGACCGGAAGCTCCAATAATCAATATTTTATCTGAAATCATTCTGTAAATTTTACTGCGCAAATATATCCATTTCAGAGATGATGCTATAACATTCTATCTAAAAAAGGGAGTTAATCCCTACATCTTTAATGCGTCCTTTTTTGGCAATGCTTTTTCATTAACTTTGCTATACAAGATTAGCTTATGAAAACCTCCTTTTGGATTCTATTTATATTTATAATGGTTGGATGTAACCAAAAAAGCACTGAAAATAATGAGTCAGACAGAAAGGATATTCAGTTGGCTCTCACTCAAAAATTAGAAGCTTCTAAAGTAGAGGTCATTCTTTTGCCCGAGGCTCAAGAGATCACTAATGAGTGGTTGGCTTATATCACTGCCCAAAGTGAGATTGAAAACTTAAAGAATTATACACTAAATGATGTGATCGCTAATACCACTCCAATAACAGAGATCATGAAGTCATTGCAAGAAACGGTGCCAGTAAGATTACAATCCAATGCCGTTAAAGCCAGACTAGGAGTACTTGTGACCAAATCTAAGATCTTGCAGCAACTTGCGGAAAAAAGAGAGGTTGATCCTGAAAAAATTTCTAAAACAGCTAAAGAGTTGCCTCTCGAGTGGAACAATTTTAAAATTCAGATAAATGAACTTTTCCTAAAAACCTTAGAGGAATTTGAAGAAGAATTGGATGAAATTGAAAATGAAGAAGAGCAATCCCCAAAAAGAGTATTACCTGCATCACGAAAAAGAACGGTAGGCAATAATAGATCACGCGACTCTATATTTTAGATACAATTTAAAATTTAACCATTTCAGACATATGAAAAAACTAATCCTTCTTCTTTTAATTTCAACTTTTGCCTGTAATAATAAAAACTCTCAAAAAGATGAAACATCTTCAGAAAAATTAGATACTGAAAAGATGGCTTCAGAAGTAAATTCACAAGAAAAAATAAATACTGCTTTAGAGAATTGGCATAAAGCAGCAGCTACCGCGAACTTTGATGAGTATTTTGGATTAATGACAAAAGACGGGGTTTTTATAGGAACTGATGCTACCGAAAACTGGCAAAATAAGGAGTTTCGTAAATTCTCTAAACCTTATTTCGACAAAGGTAAAGCATGGAGTTTTACAACTTTGGAACGCAACATCTACACAGAAAAAGATAACAGTCTAGCCTGGTTTGATGAACTTTTGAGTACACAAATGGGAATATGTAGAGGATCTGGCGTGATGGAAAAGGTAGACGGAGCTTGGAAAGTGAAACATTATGTGCTTTCTATCGCTATTCCAAATGATGATGTTGCAGAGATCACCGCATTAAAAAAACAGACTGATAATCTTTTAATTACAAAGCTTCAATCTAAGAAGTAAGAATTTCAATTAATAAATCTAATTCAAGAGAGCCTAAAATTTAATTTGATCGCTCAATTCATTTTATCCAAGTTCAGATTTCAGCTCCTTTTAAATCTGCAAATATTCCCTGCTTCGAAGCATTATATACGCTTATAGTAATAATCATTTATAATCTGTTACTTTTTAGTATTTTAGCGTGAAATTTTTAAACTTATACTTTTAGATGAAAAAAATAACAAATGCGTTTATTTTATCTGCCCTTGCAGCAACGGTAGTAACCGGATGTAAAAGCGACGATAAAAAAATGGATGCTAAAGAAGAATCCCATGGGATCAATTTAGCTTTTATGGACACTACAGTGAGTCCTAGAGAAGATTTCTTTAGATATGTAAACGGTACATGGGCAGATTCTACAGAGATCCCAGATGAATACACAACTTGGGGTAGTTTTAATGAACTAAGAAAAAATACCGATGAGGATGCACTTGCTTTACTAGAAAAAGCGTCAAATAATAAGGATTTAGATGCCAAGAGCGACCAGGCAAAAGCGGTATTCTTATACCAAAGCATCATGGACACTGTTGCTAGAAATAAAAAAGGAGTAACACCTTTAACACCATATCTAGACAAAATAGCAGCGATCCAAAACAAAGAAGACTTACAGGCATTCTTAACCGAAATGCAACAATACGGGGGAGCCGGATTTTTCGGATTCACAGTGCGTGCAGATGCTAAGGATAGTAATTCCAATGCTGCATATATCTATCCTTCTGGATTAGGACTGCCAGATAGAGATTATTATGTAATGGACGATTCCAACTCTCAGGAAACCCGAGAGAAATACAAGAAGCATATCACCAGAATGTTGCAATATTTAGGAGATTCTGAAGAGGAAGCTTCTAAAAGTGCAGAAACAATTCTGGCTTTCGAAACAAGTTTGGCAACACCACAAATGGATAAGGTAGATCGTAGAGATGCGAGAAAAACTTACAATCCAATGGCTGTAGCACAATTGCAAAATCAAGTTTCTGCAATCAACTGGAAAAAATATTTCGATGAAATTGGAGCTTCTAAAATAGATACGGTAATTGTATCTCAGCCTAAATACATGGATGCTTTGCAAAAAACATTTATGGCTAACAAGGTTGCGGACTGGAAAACATATTTACGTTGGAATTTATTGAATGATGCTTCTTCTGTTTTAAGCATGGAAATAGAACAAACCAACTGGGATTTTTACAGCAAAACGCTTCAAGGAGCTAAAGAGCAACGTGCACTTAAAGAACGTGCCTTACAAACTGTAAACGGGACTCTAGGAGAGGCTCTAGGAAAGTTATATGTAGAAGAGAACTTTCCGCCAGAAGCTAAGAAAAAGGCTCAGGAAATGATCGCTAACATCATTAAAGCTTACGAAGGAAGAATAGACAATCTTACTTGGATGAGCGACAGCACTAAAACAAAAGCTAATGAAAAATTAGCATCTACTACCATTAAAGTTGGATATCCAGATGAGTGGAAAGATTATAGCGAGTTGGAGATCTCTTCTCCTAAAGATTCTAATGGATCTTATTTCCAAAATATGATGAATGCCTCTAAATGGAATGTAAAAGAAGACATGGCAAAATTAGGAGAGCCAGTAGATAAGACCGAATGGTTTATGGCACCTCAAATTGTAAATGCTTACTACAATCCAAGCTACAACGAGATCGTATTTCCTGCAGCGATTCTACAACCACCTTTCTACGATTACAAAGCAGATGCCGCTGTAAATTATGGTGGAATTGGTGCGGTGATAGGTCATGAGATCTCTCACGGATTCGATGATAGCGGTTCTCGTTTTGATGCTGAAGGAAACTTAAACAACTGGTGGAGCGATAAAGACCTAGAGTCTTTTGAAGGTCTTGGTGGAGCTTTAGCAGAGCAATACAGTGCTATTGAAGTTTTAGACAGTGTATACATAAACGGAAAGTTCACTTTAGGTGAAAATATTGGAGATCTAGGTGGTGTAAATGCCGCTTACGATGGACTTCAATTACATTTAAAAGAACATGGAAATCCTGGAGAAATAGATGGATTCTCACCAGAGCAACGTTTCTTCCTATCTTGGGCAACCGTATGGCGTACCAAAATGAGAGAAGAAGCCTTAAGAAACAGGATTAAAACCGATCCTCATTCTCCAGGAATGTATCGTGCTTATGTGCCATTACAAAATATAGATGCATTTTACGAGGCTTTCGAAATTACCGAAGGGGATAAAATGTATGTAAAACCAGAGAATAGAGTTAAGATCTGGTAAGATTTTAAGTTGATATTAGAAAAGGGCCGCAGTGATGTTGGCCCTTTTTTTTTGGCTGCGTCCGCCAAGCCAAAAAGCGTGGCGGTCGGGCTATTCGCTAAAGTCCCAATTGCAAAAGCAATTAGGAGCTACCGCTGCTATCCCTCGCAGAATTTCTAATATTATTATAAATGTCTTTTCGAAGGAGCTGTTTCGCGACTGAGAAATCTCTGCGTTACTTTTTGCATCCAGTTTCATTGAGATCTCTCCCCATGGTCGAGATGACAAACTAGAAATATCTCGCTAAACAAATTGTCATTTCGAAAGAGCATTTTCGCGATTGAGAAATCTCTACTTTATATAAACATCCAATTCCTTTGAGATCTCTCCCCATGGTCGAGATGACAAACTGGAAATATCATGCTCAAAAAAAATGTCATTTCGAAGGAGCATTTTCGCGACTGAGAAATCTCTACTTTATATAAACATCCAATTCCGTTTAAATCTCTCCCTGCGATCGAGATGACAAACTGGAAATATCATGCTCAAAAAAAATGTCATTTCGAAGGAGCAGTTTCGCGACTGAGAAATCTCTGCATTACTTTTTGCATCCAGTTTCATTGAGATCTCTCCCCATGGTCGAGATGACAAACTAGAAATATCTCGCTAAACAAATTGTCATTTCGAAAGAGCATTTTCGCGATTGAGAAATCTCTACTTTATATAAACATCCAATTCCTTTGAGATCTCTCCCCATGGTCGAGATGACAAATTAGAAAAATCTG
Source organism: Gillisia sp. JM1 (assembly GCF_000424645.1). Lineage (NCBI taxonomy): Bacteria > Pseudomonadati > Bacteroidota > Flavobacteriia > Flavobacteriales > Flavobacteriaceae > Gillisia > Gillisia sp. JM1. The sequence goes on along the minus strand of NZ_KE384218.1, from coordinate 295,547 downwards.
CCTCAAACAACTGTCATTTCAAAAAAGCAGTTTCGCGACTGAGAAATCTCTACTTTATATAAACATCCAATTCCTTTGAGATCTCTCCCGAGGGTCGAGATGACAAACTAGAAATATCAAGCTCAAAAAAAATGTCATTTCGAAGGAGCATTTTCGCGACTGAGAAATCTCTACTTTATATAAACATCCAATTCCGTTTAGATCTCTCCCGATGGTCAAGATGACAAACTGGAAATATCATGCTAAACAAAAATGTCATTTCGAAGGAGCACTTTCGCGATTGAGAAATCTATTCTCTGCAATAAACATGTAGATCAATCAATTTTTACCTTGTTGTCTTGCGGCTTTAAACTCACTATCATCATACCACTTTGGGAAATAATCTTCATTTGACAATCTTTTCCCAATTGTGTACAAAAGTTGCGCATCGAACTGCATTCCGCTTAAAACAAAAGTATCGGCATCATATTCATCTGAAGGTTGATGATACTTATTCTGTTCATAATCTTCATTTCTCTTTTTTACGAAATCTTTACCGTGATCAAAATCTTCATAAGCACCGCTGGCATAAAGTGCAGGAATGCCGATTTTCGCAAAGCTAAAATGATCTGATCTGAAGAAATATCCTTTTTCAGGAACAGGATCAGGAATTATATATCTACCCTGTTTATCGGCGGCATCTTTAGCATATTCGTCCAATTCAGATTGACCATAACCGGTAACAGTAAGATCCTTCATCGGGCCGGGGCTTGATAACGCGTCTATATTAATATTGGCTACTGTTTTCTCAGGTGGATAAATTGGATTAGAAGCATAATATTCGGATCCCAACAATCCTTGCTCCTCCGCAGTTACCGCAAGAAAAACAACAGATCTTTCAGGTTTTTTATCTTTTGTAAAAGCTTCGGCAATTGCTAACATACCTGCAATCCCGGATGCATTATCTACTGCTCCATTGTATATAGAATCACCATCTACGGGTCTTCCAATCCCAAGATGATCCCAATGCGCCGAATAAATTATATATTCATCTTTTCTGTTGGTTCCTGGTAGCAGCGCTACTACATTTTTGGAAACATCTTTTTTCACTTTATTTTGAATACTTACCGATACGTTTAAACCAAGAGATACTGGTTTAAAGTCTTTGTTCATGGCCATTTCTTTATAATTTTTATCGCCCATACCAGCAGCTTCAAAAATCTTTTCCGTTGCTTCTTGGGTAATCCACCCTCTAACATCTATTTTGGGGGCATCACTTAATAAGGATAATTTAGACCCGCTCCAACTGGATTGCACCACATTCCACCCGTACGAAGCTGGTTTGGTATCGTGAATTATGAGAAGACCTGCGGCACCTTGCCGGGCGGCCTCTTCGTATTTATAAGTCCAACGACCATAATAGGTCATAGTGTTCCCTTTAAACACAGTAGAATCCTGAGATTCAAATCCGGGATCGTTTACTAAGACTACTGCAGTTTTACCTTTCTAGTCAATTCCCTTGTAATCGTTCCAGCCATATTCGGGAGCCACAATCCCATACCCTGCAAATACCAGTTCTGAATTATTTAAATCTACAACACTATCGGTTTTTCGTGTTACCGCAACAAAATCTTCAAAATATTGTAGCTCTATGTTCTTACTATTTCCAGAGATCTTCATTTTTTCTGAAGGGGTGCCGGTAATTGCAACCATAGGAACTTCCTGAAAATAGCTATCGCCATTGCCGGGTTGCAGCCCAAGTTTTGAAAATTGTTCTTTCAAATAAGCGGTTGTTTTTTCTTCACCTTCGGTAAATGGTTTTCTTCCTTGAAAATCGTCTGAAGCCAGTATTTTAATAGAATTCCCAATTGTCATTGAATCTACTTGAATCGTAGAAGTATCCTTGCCTTTAGAATTAGAATTACAACCAACGAATAGAAGAAATAATAGTAAAAGAGGTATAAGATTTTTCATAAAAATAAATTTTAATAAATGTAAAGTTTTTAAATGAAAGCCCACAATTATAGTGAATCGAAAGATCGAAGTGCATTCTGTTATTTTAATCCTAAAAAAAAAAGACATCTCGATTCCGCTCTATGGAACCAAATTCTGGGTTTGTCACCTTGAGCGGAGTAGGAAAGTAAATTCTTTATTGGTATTTACAATTGAATAACAAGACATCAAATATGGTATTCTGTTATTTTAATCCTAAAAAAAAGACATCTCCACTCCGCTCGATTTATCCAAATTCTTGGTTTGTCACCTTGAACGGAGTCGAAAGATTTCTTCTGAAAACTATTTTTTCCCCACGAAAATATTATTAGGAAGCATGGCATGCACTCCCACGTTTCCATCAACTAATTGGGTTATAGCCATATCTACGGCTATACTACAAAGCATATAGGCATCTTCTCGAGTCATGCTTTTTTCCTCCATTAAATATTTTATCATTTCCCTTAAGGCTATATGAGTTGCTTCGGTTAAATCACGGTCAAATCCCATTGTAATAATATGGGTATCGGTTTCCGCCATTGGCCAATCCAGTTTTTTGTCTTTGTGTACTATAAATTGAAGTTTCCCTTTTAAGGAAGTTTCAATAGCTGTAATATCAACTTCCCCATTTCCCTGTGCCGCGTGCCCATCGCCTACTTCGAATAATGCGCCTTTCACGAATACCGGAATAAAAAGGGAACTGCCTTCAGTAAGTTCTTTATTATCCATGTTCCCACCATGCACCCAGGGTGGGGCACTGTTCCATCGTCCTGCTTCTTTTGGAGGAGCAACCCCCATACTTCCGAAAAATGGATACAAGGGAATTTCTATTCCCTCCGAAAAATGACCAATCATTTTAACAGTATCCAGCCTTATAATTCGCATTTTCCGTTCGAAGATTTCATCAGATAAAAATCCGTTTTGGCCAATGGCGTTATAGCCGTATGGAATAGCAAGGCTGATAGATTTTATTTTAACTTCCAAAACATCGCCGGGTTCGGCCCCTTCAATATAAATTGGCCCATTTAAAACATGCCCCCCCGGTCCTCGCTCGGTAACTTTTTGCACCTGCCGCAATTCCTCTTCCACCTCATCTAAAGGTACTCCTGCCTCTTCCAGACGCTCGGGATTGGATGTTAAAAGCGTATGTACTTTTACATAATCGCCGGATTTTATTTTGAGAACAGGTTCATTTTCACTCCAATAATTGCCCCAGATAACCGTAGAATCTGTCGCATTCAAAATATAAGGATTCGCTACAGTTCCTTTTTGCTGAGCTACAAGTAATGCAGGAAGTAAAAGTAAGCCTCCCAAAATCAAGGATTTTAAACTAAGTTGATTGTTCATTATACATGATTATTAAAATTAAATTTTTGTACCACCGCTTCACTCTTTCACTTCTTCACTACTTCACTCTTTCACTTCTTCACTTCTTCACTCCTTCACCTTAGCACTACCAAATATTTTGAACAAATTCATACTTAAGTTCTTTTTGCAACAAATTGGAAGATATAACTTTTCCTTTTGAAACCAAATTCTCATTAAAACTCATGCTTGCCAATCCTTTTTCTATGGCGATGCTACAATAATAATCTTTGCGTGTTGGATGATCTGGATATACTCCGTGAAAAGTTTCTCCCCAAGATTCTTTGTTTAGAACAGCTCCAATTATCCCAATACAATCTTCCAAATGAATAAGATTTACTGGTCCGTTTGGGTCTTTTAAATTAGATTTTCCAGAAAGATAATTTACAGGATGTCTCCCTGGGCCAATCAATCCACCAAATCTAATTATGCTAGTAACATATCTTTCTGAATCCTTTAAAAGTTCCTCTGCTCCTTTTAGCTGAATAGCATTTTCAGCAGTACCATTTGCAGAATCTTCTTCTGTGTACACTGGGAAATCATTCCCATCTTCATACACTGAAGTGGAACTCACAAAAACGACTTTTTTGATATCAGATTTTTCGATAAATGAATTAAGTCGGCCTATTTTTCCAACAAAATTAACTTCTGGATCCTTTCGTAATCCTGGCGGGATATCTATGATAAGCACTTCAGAATCCTTTAAAAAAGAAGTCATATCTCCTTGCACTCCTTCCTCAAAAAGTTGAATTTTATAAGGAATAATTCCTTCCGAAGAGAGCAAATTAATATTATCTCTATTCGTAGTAGAACCCTTAACTATATGACCGGCTTCAATTAATTTCTTTGCAAGTGGCAGTCCCAACCAACCACATCCTAATATTGAAATTTTCATGTTTTATTTTTCGATTATAATTTACGCTTCGACATCCCGATAGCTATCAGGACAGCGTGGCAATTTTTACCTAATTTAAAGAATATTTCGTTTAGAAATGCTCTATTAGAATTTATTGCTTTTTTAAAACAAATCAGATTTTACACTTTGCCAAACCCAGCGAGACGCCATTTTTCTTAATTAGAAACCGAGCTAAATATAATTCACACTCGTTTGTCAGACTGAGCCGCCTGTCAGAGTCTTAATATTCAAACTTAATTGTCTTTTTAAGGATTACAGCATCGTTCAGCACAAAAGGTTTCGGCATCTTCGTTTTATCTCTCTTCCTTACTTTCAAGTCTGTATTGTCCAACAAATCATAACTGCTTTCATATAGAACAATTTCCGGCGCAGTCTTTTCCTTAGTTGTGAAATTAATACGTAATGTGTCGGAATTGGCAGCATGATAAGTAAGTAATCTGTCACTCCATCTATTTTTAAATACATGAAACTTTTCTTTGCCAGACTTGATAGCATCTGCTTCCAAACCATTCACGGTGAAATTCTCAAAATTATAAGAGCTATTTAAGAATAATTCCATCCTGTTCACCTTTCTATTTGGAACGATCTTTAAAATATAACTACTGGAATTGCTCTGCGAATCTTGGTTATTTATTTTTTTATAAATAAATCCCGGCGAAGAAAACTTTACTACCGGCGCTGGTGCTTTGTATTTAAAACCTGAACCATATTTACTTTCAAAATCATTATCTGTGATTTCAGATTTGCTCGAGTCTTCTCCAAAATACTCTTTATTCCAATCGTCTAATTTAAGATCGTAAGAATTCCAACTTGCAGTATTGTTATCTCCATCTAAAACATATACCAAACTATCTGGTCTTGGTCGCTCTTCATTAAAATCTGAATTAAAATGAGCAATAATAAGCATCGTGATCGCACCTAAACCTAATAAGGCAGCCAATGTCTTTTTAAATTCAAAATATCCAAAAACAGGAAGAAACAAGCTGAATAACAAGACGGCTAATATTCCTGACACAAATAAGATCTTAAGCCCCAAGGCGACTGGAAAACTAGATACAAAAGGGAGAATTAAAACCAAAGCAGGCAGACTTAAAAGCAGCATTAAAAACAAATTCGGCCTTTTCTGACGGATCATAACCCAGAGTTGTACAACTCCAAAAAATCCCGGAATAATAAAATAAGCTGCCCCTTTTAAATAGAAAGCCGTAAGCCCACATATTAGCAGCCAGAAGAAAAGCGGAAAAACAAAAACACTTGCCTGATCCTCCTTCTTGTTCATATAATGATACATATAAAAACTTATCGCCAAGCTCAAAAATATTCCAAAAGCTATATAATAATAGCCATTATAGGTGAAGCCATTCAACATTTCTCCATATTCTGGATAGATAATCATGCAGAACTTCCAAACCAGAAACACTAAAATTCCTGAGCCTATTAAGCTTATTAGAAAAGGTATCGTTGCTTTTAGAATTATTTTTGGCAGCAGTTTTCTTTTGTAAATTCCAAATACTACAACTCCAAAAAACAATAAAAAACCTATAATTAACATTGGTAAAATCCAATTAAAAGGGTAGCTCACCATCTCTCCCATTGGTAAATTGAAATAGATGAGATCTTCTTTAGAATCAAAACTTACTAGATCTGCATCTTTAAAAAACGTAAGTAAAGGCATAAGATAACTACCTTGATGAGCCAGTGTTTCCTTATCCAAATTCGCTGGAATATCATTAGCAGAATGATAATCGAAATGATCGTCTATAAATGCAAAATTAAAACCGTTGATATTTCCTTGTTCTCGTAAAACGGTAAGATCAGTGTCGTTTGGCAGCATTTTATAAATACTATATGCCAAGGAATTGGTAACTGGAAATTTAGGGTTTGCCTTTATAAAATCTTGAATAAGCTTCGAGTTTCCACTATTTGTTTCCAATAACATAAAAGAATTCCCTCCACTCCCCCGGGCTTCAAAATTAAGTGCAAGTCCTACTTCTTTTGCCCAAGGATGTTCATTTACAAACAACTCAGCGCCATTGAGTCCAAGTTCTTCAGCATCGGTAAATAGAATAATAATATCATTTTTAGGTGAGCTTCCTTCAGCTAAAAAAGCACGAACACCTTCCAAAATAGTTGCTACCCCGCTGCCTGCATCACTGGCTCCAAAAGAAGAATGTCCAGCAGAATCGTAATGAGACATTAATAAAAGGGCTTTTCCATCTTCACTTCCTTTAATTCTGGCCAAAATATTTTGTGGTCTGGTAAGCATCCCTTTATTGGTTAGGCTATAACCCTCCTGAGTTTGCACTTCCAATTCCAGATCTTGTAAGGTTCTCACAATATAATTTCTTACCAAACTATGTTCAGGGCTTCCAACAAAATGAGGCTTTTTGGAAATTTCCTCCACATGCTTGAATGCACGAATGGTAGAAAATTCTGTGACTGGCAGTTCTGCTTCAGAAATGGTTCTAGGCATACTGAAATAAAAAAGAAACCAGATGATTGCAGGTAAAAGAATGAGTATTAAAAGCGGAGACAGTTTTTTCAGCATAATAGAAAGACGTATTGGCGGTTTAAATATAAATAAGATAAGCTGAATAAAATAAATATATGTCTCTGGTTTCAAAAGGCGAAGAAATTGACTATATTAAAGTCTTAATAATCAAAAACTTAGGACTATGGGGATTAAAAGTTTTCAAGGAAAAAGGGCGGAACCCGAAAAATTACAGAGTGCACCAATTTTGGTGGAAGACTATATGTGTCATTCATTAATAACCTTCAAAAAAGAAGATCCACTAAGAATGGTAATTGAAACACTTATGAAATTTAAGATCTCCGGGGCTCCTGTGGTTAATGATCAAAACGAGCTTATTGGGGTGATCTCTGATGGCGATTGTATGAAACAAATTTCTGAAAGCAGATACTACAACATGCCAATTGGCGATAAAAGAGTGGAAGAATTTATGGAAACCAATGTACCAACCATAGATAAAAATGTAAATATTTTTGATTGCGCTTCTCTTTTCTATAAACATGATTGTAGAAGATTTCCTATTATTGAAAACGGAAAGTTGATTGGGCAGATTAGCAGAAAAGATATCTTATGTGCCGCAATGAAATTAAGAGCACAAAATTGGCATTGCTAGTTTCGTTTTACCAAAGCGTAATAATCACTCTCTAAAGGCAAATATCCCAGATCGTATACAAAATAATATACGGTTCCAGTCTTTGTGGTGTAAATACTAGTAAAATATTCAAAATTAAATCCTTTAGCTAATAATTTTGATTTAGTGGTTTTGGTTTTATCTGTGGGATTTAGTTCCTGTAATATCCTATAATTTTTACGCAGAAGGTTATTTACATTTCTAACAAGATTGGTAGAGTCCTTATTTATCTTATTATTATAGGCATTCCTACAATAGTCGCTACAGAATTTCTTATCTATTCTCCCAACTATTTTCTCTCCACATTCTGGACAAGCTTTTTGCATGAAATAAATATAGGGAAAAGACTTAGAAAGACCTATTAGCGCTAAATAATAAACAAATTCAGACCTCAATTCTGTTTTGTGAAAATACAGAGGGAAAATATTCAACAAGCTCCCCATTGTTATTAAGCATGCCTAAATTCAAAAGTTTTAAAAGGTTTCAGATAAATTTTAACTGTTTGATATTCAAATACTTTTGTTTTTTTTGTATTTTAGATGTTCACTTTTTTACCATCCTCCCTTATTTCCTCCTCCCCCTAAAAAGATTTTTTTGTATTATAATTTCAAAAAGATCTAGTTTTAAAATTTAGAAATTATGGGAATGAAAATACCCACTTTATCGGTACTTACTTTAATATTTTCAATGGTTCTAATAGCTTGGAAGAATCCCAACATAAAAGGGGCCTCAAATAGTGAGTTTGAAAATGCTGTTTTAACGGAGGACACAGCCAAGTCTTTGATCTATCATAAGGTGAATGATTATGATCTATGGAAAAAAGCCTTCGATGAATTTCAACCAGTACGGGAATCAAATGGAGAATTAAGCTATGAGGTCGGACTTTTGGATGATAAGCCCAACACAGTATATGTACTTAGTACCTGGAAATCTAAAGATCACTATAATAGATTCAAGGAAACTCGTGTCTTAAAAGATAAAATGAATGAAGCGGGAGTTAGCGAGGCTCCAACCTTCCTTTATTTGAATAAATTAGAAGGAAGCAAATATCTAGAGAATAAGATCACTGGTATAATTTATCATGAAGTAGAAGATTATGATAAATGGAAAAGAGTTTTTAATGACTTTGAACGCACTCGAAAGGAATTTAAAGAAGTGAGTTATGAAGTAGGGACCATTAACGAAGATTCTAAATGGATCTATGTAATGAATCAATGGGACTCTGTAAAAGATTATAAAACTTTTGTAGAAGATGCCAAATTAAAGGAGGCAATGAATAGAGCAGGAGTAATTGGAAAACCCGTATTTCTGGTCTTTAATCCAAAAGAAAAAGGATGAAGAATTAGTTTGTGGCTGTCTAAAATAAATATTTCTAAATGAAAGATAAGATAGAGGTTAGTTTATAATTATAGGAGGTATTGATTTCTAAGCATATAACCTTCCTTAATCTCTAAATTTTATCTTTTAAATCATTGAAATCACTATATTTTAGACAGCCTTTTTTTTGTAAAATATCCAATTGAATCAGGCTATTTATTTCGAAAAAATCAAGAACCTTGGGGCAAGCCCACGGAGTATGTCCCGATGGTTCGGGAGGAAAATCCTTTTAAAAGTTCGAGGTAAGCCCGCCTGAATGTTTCGGGCAGGCCTCGGGGAACCTGCCCAGCCGGTCAGGCGGGTTAAACCCTCAATGAGGGATTAAAGTATTTAGTCTTCACTTTTTAAGCTGTCATAAAAAGTACCGCGAATTTTAGGCCCGTTTATAAATGATTTTTCGGCAGCAGCGTCAGTCATATAGTTTTTAGTTAAGCTTTCATCAGCTAAAATAGCTTCTCTGCTTTTTCCTGCTTCTATGGCAGCCAAAACATTCGCCTTAATTCCTTCCAACATATTCACATAATTCTTATAATCTGAATAAGTTGCTAAAGATCCATGCCCCGGAATAATTTTTGTTTCAGCATTTATAAGCATTAAGCCTGTTTTTGCAGCTTCTATATCGCCAGAAACACTGCCTCCACTCTTTAAATCTATATATGGAAACATCCCGTTAAAAAAAGTATCTCCGGTATGTAACACATTGCTTTTTGGAAAATAAATAAGCGCATCCCCATCTGTATGTGCGTTGTGCACATGCACCACCATAATATCGTCCCCATTTAAATGCAGTTGCATTTTATTATCGAAAGTAATTATTGGTAAACCAGATTGGTCTGTATTTTTTTCATCTTCTTTTAAGCGTTTTCTAACATTCTCATGGGCAACAATTAAAGCTCCTTCTTTTTCAAAATTTGCATTTCCTCCCGCATGGTCGCCATGATAATGGGTGTTCACTAAAAACTTTACCGGCTTATCACTTATAGTTTTCACTGCCTCGATAATCTTTGGAGTTAGTGCCGCAAATTGATCGTCTATCATGAAAACTCCGTCCTTTCCTACGGAAACACCAATATTACCACCACGCCCTAATAACATGTAAATATTTTCGTTTACAGGAACTACTTCAATTTTCACATCATCCATATCTTGAAATGCAAAAACAGAAGAACTAAGTATAAAACTGAAGGCAATTAATAATGTTGACTTTATCATAATTTCTTTTTTTAATTATTAGAATAGTACAATCCAAGAACCATGATTTATAAGAATTGTACTTTATTTAATAAGTGTTCAATTGAACTTTCTTATACCTTTTTCACTTGAATAAGAGTTGCTTGGGATGCGGCACACAATTTCTCAACACCATCCTTCACAGTAAAAACATCTGCTCTACAAATTGTAAGTGTTCTTCCCGATTTTAAAACGTTGGCGCGAGCTATCAGTTTTTCACCAATTCCTGGCGAGATCAAGTTCAGTTTAAATTCTACTGCAAGAACAGATGCTTCTTCTTCCATTAGCGAAAAAGCGGCATATCCCGCAGCATTATCTGCCAGGGTGCTTATAATGCCTGCATGTAAATATCCGTTTTGCTGAGTGAGGTTTTCATTGAAAGGCAAATGTATCTCACAAAAACCAGGCTCTACTTTCATTAATTTAGCACCTATAAAATCCATGAATTTCTGAAGCTTAAAACTATCTTCAACATTCTCTTTATAATTTTTAGTTTTAGGTTCAAACTGCATTTTTAGAGATTATATCACTAATTAATTCTTACTGAAATCAAATTCTTTTGGGGGAGTTGCTCCCATCAAGTGAGTTACAAAATAATCCCATCTTTTTCTCATCATATAATTACTGTCCTCCCCATAACCATGTCTGGCGTTTGGAAAGATCACAAGATCAAAATCTTTATTTGCCTTTATCAAGGCATCAACTACCAAATAGGTGTTGTAAGGGGGCACGTTATCGTCTAAACCACCATGAGCAAGCATCAGCTTCCCTTGAAGATTTTCGGCTAATACAGCATTCGCCTGATCATCGTAATTAGAATTACCTTCCTCATCTACCTTCATAAGTCCTATATAACGTTCTCCCCAATCATCTTCATAATTCCGGCTATCATGATTTCCAGATTCAGAAATACCAACTTTATAGAATTCAGGATAGTTAAACATTGCAGATGCTGTAGCAAAACCACCACCAGAATGTCCCCAAATTCCTACGCGTTCCAGATCCAGATATCCGTATTTTTCAGCCAATTGTTTGATCCCTGAAATTTGGTCTTTCAAGGTGTTATCTGCCATATTTCCATAACAGGCATCATGAAAAGATTTAGACCTATCTGGGTTACAAGTTCCATCAATTACCACCACAATAAATCCTAATTCTGCCAAAGCTTGATGATCTCTTCTTACTGGCGCAAAAGATCTGCTTCCTACTCCACCGGCTTGCGGACCTGGATAAATATAATTTACAACTGGATATTTTTTTGATGGATCCAGATCTGTTGGAGTAAACATAAGTCCGTAAAGGTCCCATTTGTCATTGCTTGATCTTACTTTTATTGGTGTTGGAGGATTCCATCCAATTGCTTCCAATCTTGACAGATCTGAACTTTCAAGCTCCGCGATCAATTTTCCATTAAGATCTCTTAATACTGAAACCGGAGCAACATTAGGTTGGGAGTAAGTATCTACAAAATAGTTGCTATCAGGACCAATTGAAACATTATGATTTCCATTTTCTGGAGTTAATAATTTCAGGTCCTTTCCGCTGAAATCTATACTATAAAAATGTGTGAAATAAGGATCTCTTTCTTTCTCTTTCCCATTTGCAAGAAAGTATAATTTCCTGTTCTTCTCATCCATTTTTAAAAGCTGAGTAACTACAAAATCTCCTTTGGTAATCTGATTCTTTAGTTTTCTTGTTTCAAGGTCATATAAATATAAATGTCCCCAATCGTCTCTTTCAGAATACCAAATCACTTCATTGCTTTTAGGTAAATAACGCCAGTTAATGGCACCCTGACCAGATTCGTATTGAGTTTCAACTTCTTCAGCAAAAACATTCCGTACCTCTCCGGTATTTGCATCGGCAATGCGCAAACCCGCAATCTTATGATCTCGGGAAGTAGATACAAACATTAACTTAGAAGCATCACTATTCCACTGGTTATCATCAAAACCGCCAGAACAGGAAATATCATCACACAAAGTTCCTCTTCGTGCATCTGCTGGCAATTGCAAACGAATTACTTTAGGAGTATCTACTTCTATAATAACTCGATTAATAAGAATAATATCTTCATCCTGTGGTAAAGGATATTTCCAACTTTGCAATTTAGGTGCACCAATATTGGTAGACACTAAATACATATCGCTTACATGTCGTTGATCTTGCTGATAGGTAGCTATCTTTTTAGAATCTGGAGACCAAAGTAAGATTGGACGATCACTTTTTCTCCAACCCGCGTTGTCTGTAGCATATCCAAAATTTTCAATGCCGTCTGTGGTAAGTTGGGTTTCCTTTTCAGTTTCGAGATTCTTCATCCATAAATTCCAATCTTTAATGAAAGCAGCCTTTTTGCCGTCTGGAGAAATAACCGCATTTCGGGGTTCATTCTTCATCTCTTTTTCTCCGTTTTCATTAGAATTTGAAACTAAAGAGTCTAAGGTGTTTGCTGATTTTCGCTTTCCCGATTTTGCATCTACAAGAACATATTTCCTTTCAGAATTCTCTGTAGTTGTATACCAGAATTTTTCATTTTCCAGCCAATTGGGCCTAACATTAGCCAGATCTCCTAACGGATAAACATTAGAAGGTAAAAATTTTGCTGCTTGCTGATAATCTTCTGCGGTGAGTACTTTTTCCTTAGTATCCTGAGCATTCATACTAAAGCAAAGCAGTGTAATTAGAAAAAAATTGAAGGATGATTTAATATTCATATAATTTATTCTTGAAGGGTTCTACGTAAATTAAGTTTATTAATGGTTTAAGATACTTATAATTACTGATTAGCTATTTTAAGTTTGTATTTATCTAACAAACCAGTAACTGCAGGGATCGAAAAGGAGGCTCCTTTCACCTTATTGTTTTCAGGATTTATAGAATAATTAATCGCGGTGCTGAAATTTGCTTTTTCCAGATTACTACGTTCAAAAATAGCGCCTGAAAGATCACAATTATCTAAAGTCACTTTAGTCAGATCTGCTTCGGTGAGATCTATATCTTTCAGCTTGCAATTTAAAAAGCTGGAGTTTATCAGTATTACCTGATAAAAAGAAGAATGGTCTAATTGGCAATTAGTAAAATCTAATGCTAATCCGAAGCCATCACAAAGATCGAATCTAATCCCTAACATTTTACAATCTTCAAATTTCATTTCCTGAAATGAAGCACCAAAAATATTTACGGAACTTAAATTACAGCCAACAAATTCACATTCCATGAATTTGATCTTTGACAATTCTGAATTCGTGAAATTACACCCATTAAATGTACACAATTCATACTCTCCTTTTGGGAGCGCTGTTTCTGTATAATCTATTTTATTGAACTCTTGTTCTTCGATGATTTGATATTGCATTAAAGCTGGTTTGTTGTTTAGGGATTTTAGATTCACAAGTTAAAAAGAAAGCGTTCCCTTTTCAAGATTTCTAAACAAATGATCCTATTCTATGAACTTCGCTTAAAGTAATTGAATATATCCTTAGCCACTTTATCCAACTTTTCTATGGGCGGTAATAATGATGGATTGTTTAAACCCATTAAAACCTCTTCAGAAATACCTGTCTGTCTGGGATAGATCAAAATAAAACTATTGACGGGGAAATAGGTGCCTATAAGATCTGGAGTCTTTTTCATATCCTTATCATAGGAAGTTTTGTTCTCTCTGCTCAGTACAAGGATAATATTATCGTTAACAGATACCTCAGCAGCTATTTCCGAAAAATTACTCCATGTATTATAGCTTTTAAACTCCGCTTCTATCTGATGTTTTTTTTGAATTTCCAATAGAATTTCCAAGGTTCTGTTAGGTGCATAGAACAGAAGTTTTGCTCCAGAATTCCGGGAAATGTTCCAAACCTTTAATAGCCAAAACGGAAAACCAATTTCATTCTCAGCAAAAGCAGAAATTACTATAACGTGCCTTTTTATGGTTGCCATTGGCTGCACCGATTTATAAACAAAGGTGGTAGCATCACTATTTGATAAAATTCCATCGGTTAGTTTTCCTAAGAAATTTTCTGAAATAGCTTTTTCCGAATGAAACCCTAGAACTAAATCTGTAATATTGTTTTCTTTAACCACTCCCGTAATTCCGTTTACAATATTTAAATCGTATCTCAATAACCGCTGTAAAAAGATATCTGTTGAGGCTGCCATATCTACTGCCTTTTCCAATATCTTTTTTGCCCTTTGATTCTCAACTGCAGTAGACGTGTTATTTAAAACTATGTTTAAGGCATATAAACCATGCTTGTTGTTTTTGGACTTTATGAGTGTGCTAAAATTAATAAGTTCTTCTACGGTATCTGGGTTGCTTATTGGAATCAGGATTCTTTCTTCAGTTTCATTTTCTTCTCTTTCAAGATATTGAGATTCGGACAAGGAGATATTTTGTGCTCCCTTTTGTGCAACAAAAGTGGCAATGGTACAAGTGATCAGGATCATAATAATTGCTCCGTTCAAAATACTTTCTCCTAAAAGCCGAATAGGTTCTCCGTCTGGGGTTTCACCAAGAATTACATTATATCCTATAAGCACCGCCGCTAAGGTAGCTGCAGCCTGTGCGTTACTTAGACCAAAGATCAATCTACGCTCGTCAATGCTGAAATTAAGCGATTTTTGTGTGAGCCAAGCCGCGATATATTTACAGGAAGTGGCAGTAATGGTCATAACGGCTGCCACTTTAATAGTCTCGAAATCTGAAATAAATGCCTTGTAATTAACAAGCATTCCCACCCCAATCAGAAAAAAGGGAATAAAAATAGCATTCCCCACAAATTCTATTCTATTCATTAATGGCGAAGTAGAAGGGATCAATCTATTTAACGCAAGGCCTGTCAGGAAAGCGCCAATAATTGCCTCTACTCCTGCTACTTCTGCCAGAAAAGAACCTAAGAATACCATCGCTAATACAAAAATGTATTGAGAAACTTTGTCTTGATACCTTTTAAGGAACCATCTCCCAATTATGGGAAACAAATAGAGGACTATAAAGCCAAAAATTAGAATGGATATAGTAAGTTTTATCCAGAACTGCGTGTTGACTTCTCCATTATGCATACCTATAATTACCGCCAGCACCAAAAGGGCAAGGATATCGGTAATCATAGTTCCGCCCACCGCTATATTTACAGCCCTGTTCTTTGTAACTCCAAATTTGCCTAACATTGGATATGCTATCAAGGTATGAGATGCAAACATACTTGCAAGCAGCACGGAGGTGATCATTGAAAAATCCAGAATATACAAACTCACCAAAATCCCAATGATCATTGGAATAAGAAAGGTGTACATCCCGAAAAGAAAACTTTTCGAACTGTTCCTTTTAAATTCGGCCATATCTATTTCTAAGCCTGCTAAAAACATAATATACAGAAGCCCCGCAGTTCCTGAAAGAATGATACCACTATCCCTTAACAACAAATTAAACCCATTAGGGCCTATGATAGCTCCGGCTATAATAAGACCTAGTATATGTGGGATCTTTAATTTTCCCAGAAGAATAGGTGCGGCAAGAATAATAATAAGTATAACGAGAAATTTCAAAACCGGGTTGGTTAGTGGAAGTGAAGTCTCTATAATGTTAAGAAATACCATAAATATCTATTAGTATTAGGCTAAAAACATATAATTTCTGAAAAGAAAGTAGCCGCATTCCGTAGTAATATTACGAAAAAAAACACCTTAGACTATTTAATTATCCGACAACAAACACTTACAAACGAAAGTAAACGAAAACAAATCTTTCCCAACCGAATACCGCTGAAGTGCACATATACATTTGTCCTGTTGAAATGAACTAATGATTTTCAACTGCAATAAATTCTATAGTTATGAGCACTTTAAGAAACAAAGTTCAATTGATCGGGAACGTAGGTAACGACCCTGAAATTCTTCACATGGAGTCAGGAAAGATTCTGGCAAAATTTTCAATCGCCACCAATGAATCCTATAAAAACGCCAAAGGTGAAAAGATCACAGATACCCAATGGCACAATATCGTGGCTTGGGGAAAGACAGCCGAAATAGTAGAAAATTATGTTCCAAAGGGAAAAGAAGTGGGAATAGAAGGAAAACTGACTTCCCGAAGCTATGAAGATAAAGAAGGAGTGAAACGATATATAACAGAGATCGTTTGTAGTGAATTGCTTCTTTTAGGAAAATAGTTCCAGAGTAAAAAAATTACAAGTTTATATAATAGAAAGCGCCAAGAGAGTTTAATTTCTTGGCGCTTTTCTTTTTAGGTTATTTCAGAAATAGCAATTACAGTTTATTATCTATGATCTCTTGTACCACTTCCGGATTTAACAAAGTACTTGTATCTCCCAAACTATCAGTTTCATTACAGGCAATTTTTCTTAAAATTCTTCTCATTATTTTTCCGGATCTTGTTTTTGGCAAACCTTCAGTAAACTGAATTTTATCCAATTTTGCGATCGGTCCAATATGTTCGGTAATGATCTGATTGATCTCTTTTCGCAAATTATCATGCATTCTAGACTCCCCTGTTTCCTTCAGAATCACATAACCATAAAGCGCATTTCCCTTCACATCATGCGGAAATCCTACAATAGCAGATTCTGCAACTGCTGGATGCTCATTAATAGCATCTTCAATAGGCGCTGTTCCTAAATTATGCCCGGAAACAATGATCACATCATCAACTCTTCCCGTAATTCTATAATAACCCACTGTATCTCTTAATGCTCCGTCTCCGGTAAAATATTTGTTTTCGAAAGCAGAGAAATAAGTTTCTTTATATCTTTTGTGGTCTCCCCAAATAGTTCTTGCCATTCCCGGCCACGGAAACTTGATGCACAACCTCCCATCTACCTGATTCCCCTTCAGCTCTTTTCCTTGCTCATCCATTAATGCTGGCTGAATTCCGGGTAAAGGCAAAGTTGCATAGGTGGGAATGGTTGGAGTGCAATATGGAATTGGAGAGATCATGATCCCTCCTGTTTCAGTTTGCCACCAGGTATCTACAATTGGGCTTTTCTTTTTACCAACATTGTCATTATACCAATGCCACGCCTCTTCATTAATTGGTTCTCCGACGGTACCAAGAACTTTGAGAGATGAAAGATCATGATTTTCCACATAATCCAACTTTTCCTTAGCCAAAGCACGAATTGCAGTTGGTGCAGTATAGAACTGATTTACTTTATGTTTTTCTATGATCTCCCAGAATCTGGAAAAATCGGGAAAATTAGGAACTCCTTCAAACATCAAGGTGGTGGCACCATTTGCTAGCGGCCCATAAACTATATAACTATGACCCGTGATCCAGCCGATGTCTGCTGTACACCAATATACGTCACCAACTTTATATTGAAATACATTTTTAAAGGTGTAGGCGCTATATACCATATATCCTGCCGTAGTATGCATCATTCCCTTTGGTTTTCCTGTAGAACCAGAGGTGTATAATATGAAAAGCGGATCTTCAGCATTCATTATTTCAATTGGGCAGTCCATACTTGCTTTATCCAAAAGCGGCTGCACCCAATGATCTCTTCCCTCTTTCATGTTGATAGGAACTTCAGTTCGCTTCACAACCAAAACCGACTTTATTGTTGGTGTGCTTTCCAAGGCTTCATCTACAATTCCTTTTAGATCTATTTTCTTAGTTCCACGGAAAGAACCATCTGAAGTAATTACCATATTACATTCACAATCATTAATTCTGCTGGCTATGGCAGTAGATGAAAATCCTGCAAATACCACCGAATGAATGGCTCCAATTCGGGCACATGCCAAAATAGAAACTGCCAATTCCGGGATCATGGGTAAATAGATACAAACACGATCTCCTTTTTTAATTCCCTGGTCTTTTAGAACATTTGCAAAAGCACACACCTTATCGTGCAACTGCTGGTAAGATATGTGTTGAGCCTTTTCCTTTGGGTCATTTGGCTCAAAAATGATCGCAGTCTTATCTGCCTGTGTCGCCAAATGCCTATCTATACAATTTTCAGTGATATTTAATTGCGCTCCTTCAAACCATTTTACTTCAGGTTTAGAAAAATCCCAATCCAATACCTTATTCCATGGTTTTCTCCATACAAAATGTTCTTCGGCGATCTCTGCCCAAAAATTTTCCGGATCTCGTACAGACTTTCTATATACTTGGTAATATTCTTCTAAGTTCTTAATTTGGTAACTGCTCATACTAAATTTAAAATTTTAATCTGCTTCTAAGATATAGAATTTAAAAGAGTATCAACAAAAGGAACTGCAATTATGAGAGGATAAGCTTATTTTTTTTGAAAGAATTGTTATATGTAACTGCTGAGGAATTTAAAAATATATCTTCTGTGCCATTCGAAAAGTGTTTGCATGTGCCTCCAATATAGTTTTGATATCTGGAGAATAGCCACCGCCCATACTTACTTGCACCGGGATTTTAAGGTCGTGGCAAGTTTGTAAAACAAATCGATCCCGCTCTTTACAACCTTCTATGCTGCAACCCAGTTTCCCTAATTTGTCTGTTGAGAGGATATCCACGCCACTTAGATAGAAAATGAAATCAGGATTTTGCTCTTTTATTAGCTTCGGAAGAGTTTCTTTTAAAACTTCTAGATATTCTTTATCCCCAGTTTGGTCTGCCAATTCGATATCCAGATCGGAGGTTTCCTTTCTGAAGGGGTAATTGTTCTTTCCATGCATCGAAAAAGTAAAAACTGAATCATCATGCTGAAAAATCTCAGCTGTACCATTTCCTTGATGCACATCCAGATCTACAATCAAGATCTTTTTAATCCCTTTAAACTTCTGAAGATATCTCGCAGCAATAGCTTGATCGTTTAATAAACAAAAAGCTTCTCCATGGTTAGTGTAGGCATGATGAGTTCCTCCCGCAATATTCATAGCAATTCCATGTTCCAAAGCATATTCACAGCCTTTCATAGTTCCGCCTGCAATAATGAGTTCTCGTTGGACAAGCTCCTTGGACAGAGGGAAACCTATTTTTCTTGCAGCTCGTTTTTCAATAGAAATATTTACCAGATTTTCTACATAATCTTGATCATGCACCGCCAGTATCCTTGTAATTTCAGGAAGCTCCGGTTCAAAGAAGTTCTCTTTTGTACAAGTTCCTTCATGCAGTAATTGCTTTGGCAAAAGATCATATTTTTCCATAGGAAACCTATGTCCGCTTGGCAAGGGGTGTTTGTAAATGGGATGATTTGCTATTTTGAGCAATAGAATAAATGTTTTTTAACAATAGCGTCCTAAACGTTTAAAAAAGAGAAAGGAAATTTTGTTCCACAAAGTTATCTTTATGGTGCAACACAAAAAACCTTTCTCTGATGATAAATATAACCCTGTTTTCTCAAATTATCTCAAAATTAGACACATCAAAATTCAAGAAATTAGTAAAATCACATCAAAGTGATAAGCATCAAAAAGGATTCGATAGTTGGTCCCACTTAGTTTCAATGCTATTCTGTCAATTTGCCAAGAGCCAATCTGTACGCGATATCAGCAATGGACTTCGCTCTGCCACAGGCAACCTGAACCATTTAGGGATGCTGAAAGCACCCTCGAAATCTACAGTCAGCTATCAAAATAAAAACCGTAGCTGGGAGCTTTTTAGGGATTATTATTACGTGTTGTTGGAGAGTCTGGGACAGCAAGCGCAAATGAAGCGAACCAAGTTCAAAATAAAGTCAAAAATATTCTTATTGGATGCTACCACCATAAGTCTTTGTCTAAGCCTTTTTGATTGGGCAAAATACAAGACTAAAAAGGGAGCGGTAAAAATGCACACCCTTCTTGATTATGATGGTCATCTACCTGCCTATGTAAATATTACAGATGGCAAGACAGCGGATAACAAAGGGGCTTACGATGTTCCGCTTTTAAAAGGAAGTGTTATTGTTGCCGATAGATTTTACAATGATTTAGCCTTGCTGAATGTTTGGGACAGCAACGGGGTTTATTTTGTGGTCAGGCATAAGGACAACATAAAGTTCAAAACCTTCAAAGAGCTGGAATTGCCAGAGAACAAACACCAGCACCTTCTAAAAGATGAGATCATTGAACTGACAGGCGCCAAAACAAAAGGGAAATATCCTAAAAGATTGCGCAGGGTTGCCCTATGGGACGAAAAAAACCAACAGGCCATTGAGGTTATTACCAATCAAACGTCTTGGACAGCAAACACCATAACCGAACTCTATAAGGCCAGATGGGAAGTGGAAATCTTTTTTAGGGACATAAAACAGCAACTGCACATAAAGTCCTTCATTGGAACTAGCCAAAATGCGGTCATGATACAGATTTGGACTGCGCTGATTACCATTCTAATCCTGAAAGCACTTAAAACACATGCAAAACACCCTTGGTACTTATCAAATTTGGTAGCCTTTATTAGACTTAACCTTTTTGTGAAAGTGGATTTATACCAATGGCTCGATAATCCTTTTGCGAAGGAACAACCGCCTCCAAATAAATGCATACAAGGGGTTCTTTTTTGAAAATCTATAAAAACAGCGGTGAAGACCAGTAAAATGATTAATTTTTAGGTGGTTAAAATTTATTTAGGACAGGATTGGTTTTTTAACTAAAATTCAATCAGTCTAAATTCTTCTGAAGGATAATTATAATAACCTAGAAAAACGGATTCTTGATTTGAATGGACATAAGAAGAAATTTTATATCTCTTATTCATTTGATAATCGCTAAGTAAATCAAAATTAGTAGGCTCGATTTCTCCAGATAAGTGCTGATAATCTTTATCCAATAACACACTAATTTGGGTAGACCATTGAGACGGAGTTGTAAAATTGGGATAAGAACTAGCTTCTCTATCATCACTACTTCCGATTTGGATAATAAAATTATTATTCTTTTCTATAACATTTATGCCCATATCACTCTTCATCAATTTTCTTAGGAACTTTTTAGGTTCTTCCAATTCTCTATTATACCTGTAATAGCCATAACCCTCTACCATAATTGGCGTGTTGGAAAACTCGATTTTTTTCTGCCCTTCATGTAAAGTAAATTGATTTAATACCTGCCCTTGCATATTTTTAATTTGTAAAATCATTGCATCATTAGAGGCGCTAATTTGATATAAGGTGTTTTTATA
Source organism: Gillisia sp. JM1 (assembly GCF_000424645.1). Lineage (NCBI taxonomy): Bacteria > Pseudomonadati > Bacteroidota > Flavobacteriia > Flavobacteriales > Flavobacteriaceae > Gillisia > Gillisia sp. JM1. The sequence continues at coordinate 274,432 of NZ_KE384218.1, read as the reverse complement.
TAAATAAGAATTATGATCATTATACCTTCCGTACTCATCTTTAATATATGGAATTATATTTTTCTCCATTGTTAAGGATATCAGATCTATAGTGCCTATAGCTGTAAACTCATCTTCAATTTCCATTACAAGGTGAATTATAGACTCATCTTGATAAATTTTTGTTTTTTGGGAAGTAACAGATAAAGAAGTAGGCATCCTGTAATTTATAGTCTGAAGATTTTCTCCGTTAAAGCCTGTAAAAAGATTAAAATCCTGAGTCCTCAATAAATCTGGAGTATATAATTTTTTTAAACTTATTTGTGTACCAGAATTGTCAAATTCATCAAGTTTAAACTTCTTTAATAATTCAAATTCACCATCCTCATCTAATTTTCTAATAAAAAGAGTGCTTTCTTTATCAGAACTTAAAAGAAAAAAAGAGTTTCCTACTTGGAAGGAGTTTAAATATTTCTCCTTCTTGGAAAACTTAAAATCAGCCTCTTTTTTTATCAGACTTCTATCATCAATATTAAAGCTGAGAATTTCAAACTTCTTCATTGAGCTATTTGGCGCTATTAAGTCGAAACTATTTCCACGAACTTGATATCCTATAACTTTTTCATAAATCCCGTGAAAATTATTGTCTAGTTTAAAATCTAAAACTTTCTTATAATTTTTGTCATACTTATAAACCCAAAGATCCTTTTGATCCCCAAGTAAAAAAATAAGGTTTTCAGTTTCAGAATTAGGAACTGTATAAATATCCATACTAAGCAGTTGGCTTATATCCTCATTTTTAAAAGACATTCGTCCAGATTGAGCTTTGGAAATTGACAATCCAAACAAAATAATTAGAACGGTAATTAGGTATTTTTTCATTTAGTGTTTGTCTAACTAATTATAGTCCCATTTTTCACGTCTTCTTCATCTGGATTCAAGAAAACCAGTTTCCCTTCCGCATTCTCGGTCATTAAGATCATTCCTTGGCTTTCTACACCACGTAGTTTTCTTGGAGCAAGATTTACCATTACAGTTACCTTTTTACCAATGATATCTTCAGGCTTAAAACTTTTTGAAATTCCAGAAACAATGGTTCTCACATCAATCCCAGTATCCACCTTTAGCACCATTAATTTATCTGCTTTTGGCATTTTTTTAGCTTCTACTATAGTTCCAACACGCAGGTCCATCTTAGTGAAATCTTCGAAGGTAGACTCTTCTTTTTGTGGTTCTGCTATTTTAGTATCAGCTTCATTAGCTGCTTTTGTTGCTTCCAATTTATCTAATTGTTGTTGAATTTGTTCATCTTCAATTTTACTGAAAAGCAATTCTGCTTTTCCGATTTTATGCCCTGCAGGATTTAAAGTGTCTTTTTCTGATACTTCTTCCCATTTAAGAGCACTTTCACCTGAAGGAACATTTAGGATGCTTTTCAACTTCTCTGAAGTGAAAGGCAAGAATGGCTCACTCAATGTTGCTAAAGCCGCAGAGATCTGAAGCGCTACAAACATAACCGTTTTTACTCGTTCGGGATCTGTTTTTACCACTTTCCATGGTTCCTCATCTGCCAAATATTTATTACCTAATCTAGCCAAATTCATCAATTCCCCTTGGGCTTCTCTAAATCTATATCTCTCTATAGAGCTCGCAATTACTGCTGGATATGCTTTTACCGCAGCTAAGGTTTGCTCATCTACTTCTGTAAAATCTCCCGATACTGGAACTACTCCTTCATAATACTTATCGGTAAGCACAACCGCACGGTTTATAAAATTCCCGAAGATCGCAACCAACTCATTGTTATTTCTTGACTGAAAATCTTTCCAGGTAAAATCGTTATCCTTTGTTTCAGGAGCATTGGCGGTAAGGGTATACCTCAACACATCTTGCTGATTCGGAAAATCTTCCAAATATTCATGCAACCAAACTGCCCAGTTCTTAGAAGTGGAAAGTTTTTTCCCTTCCAAATTTAAAAATTCGTTAGCAGGTACATTTTCAGGAAGAATGTAACTTCCTTCTGCTTTCAGCATAATTGGAAATATAATACAGTGGAACACGATATTATCCTTTCCTATAAAATGCACCATTTTGGTATCGTCTTTCTTCCAGTAATCTTCCCAATTCTTTCCTTCGCGGGCTGCCCATTCTTTGGTAGACGAGATATATCCAATTGGAGCATCAAACCATACATATAGCACTTTTCCTTCGCCTCCTTCAACAGGAACAGGAATTCCCCAATCAAGATCACGGGTTACAGCACGAGCTCTCAAGCCTTCATCTACCCAAGATTTTACTTGCCCATACACATTGGCCTTCCAATCTTTTTTGTGTCCTTTCAGGATCCATTCTCTCAAAAACTCTTCATATTGATCTAAAGGCAAAAACCAGTGCCTGGTCTCCTTCATACTTGGCACAGCGCCTGTAATTGCCGATTTAGGATTAATGAGATCTGTAGCGTTTAAAGAACTTCCACAGCTTTCACATTGATCGCCATAAGCTTCGGGGTGGCCACATTTTGGGCAAGTTCCAGTAACAAATCGATCTGCTAAAAATTGATTTGCTTCTTTATCGTATAATTGTTCGGTAGTTTCTTCAATAAATTTTCCGCCTGCATATAACTTCTTAAAGAACTCGGAAGCTGTTTCATGATGAATCTCATTCGATGTTCTAGAATAATTATCGAAGGTCACCCCAAAATCCAAAAAGGATTGTTTGATGATGCCGTGATATTTATCTATTAACTGTTGCGGAGTAATTCCTTCTTTCTTAGCCTTCATCGGGATTGCCGCACCATGCTCATCACTTCCGCATACAAAAGCTACATCTTTCCCCTGCATTCTTAAATATCGGGCATAAATATCTGCTGGTACGTAAACGCCTGCTAAATGCCCAATATGTATAGGGCCATTGGTATAAGGTAATGCTGCCGTAATTGTATAACGTTGTGGTGAATTGCTCATGTATTCCTTTGTTTATTTAAGGCTGCAAAGGTAAGCAACTGTGAAATACTATGCGTTAAATTATTGCAAAAGACAATGCCTATGTCATGTTAGAACTAGATTTTAGCTGAAAATATAAGTTATGCGCAAGTTTTTCTATTTATCGGCCATTTTACTAATAGTTTCCTGTAATTCTTCAAAAAATACAGCAACGCCCAGTTCAAAACAATTATTTGTTGAAGATCTATTAGAGATGAATGATACTACTCTTAAAAACACCTTTATAAATGAAGTGATAGCTGAAGATGTCGGTTTGTTTGAAGAAGGCACTGAAGAACGCGCCTATACGGTGATCTCTCCAAATACTCCAGATGAATTACATATAACTTGGAAAGACAAGAACAGAACTCAAATAGAGGATATTAGAATGGATTCCAATGGGAAATGGAAAAGTAAGACCTCCATAAAAATAGGATCTACCTATGATGAACTGACCAAAATGAATCAGAAACCAATTTCTTTTTATGGCTTTGGATGGGATTACAGTGGGGCGGTAGCATGGAATGATGGAAAACTGGAGAAATCCAATGTTCATGTGTTTCTTGCGCCAGAAAAGGAGCCAAAAAACAAATTCTACGGAGATCATATCATAACGGCTACTGCTGAAGAAATTAAAGAAATGGATCTTAAAGTGAAAGCCATCTTGTTTAGGGGGTAACCAAAAATCCTGTAATCAGCTGAAATAGTGTACATTTAAATCACATTTTAGAAATCAGTAAATGGCATCTCATAACGAGCTTGGTAAAAAAGGGGAAGAATTAGCAGTTGCTTATTTACTTAAACATGGCTACAAAATAGTTGCAAGAAACTTCAGACATCAAAAAGCAGAAGTGGATATTATTGCTAGAAAGAAGGATGTTTTGGCCATAATAGAAGTCAAAACCCGAAGCACTCCCGACTTTGGGAATCCTCAGGATTTTGTAAAAGGAAAACAAATTCAGAATCTGGTAAAAGCTGTTGACTTTTTTGTGAACGAACATAATCTTGACGTAGAAGTTAGGTTTGATATTATAGCTATCATTAAGAATAAGTCTGGCACCAAAATAGAGCATTTAGAAAATGCTTTTTTGTATTTTGGATAGCAATTTATATTGCTCCTTCCCTATTTTCTAGGGAAGGTGGAATTCCGCAGGAATGCCGGAAGGGTAAAACCACAATCATGAATAAAAAAATTCATAATAAAAAGTATCTGGAACCCTATAGAAAAGAACTTAGAAAAAATCTTACATCAGCTGAAGCTTTCCTTTGGAAACAACTAAAACAACGTAAACTAGATGGGAAAAAATTTAGGAGACAACATAGCATAGAAAATTATATACCCGATTTTTATTGTCCTGAAGAAAAGCTGATTATTGAACTCGATGGGCAAGTACATTTCAACCCAACCGCTCAGGAAAAGGATGAAAAGCGAACCAAAAGATTAGAAGAACTAGGGTTTAAGGTAATTAGATTTGAAAATAAAATGGTATTTGAGAACCTACAATCTGTTTTAAAAGAAATTAAGGATAATTTTAAATAACTGACCTCCCCCGCTCTTCGGGCACCCCTCCTAAAAATAGGCGGGGAGCAATGAAATACTTAAACAATGCTTTTCTGTAGCTTGAAAAGGTCTCTCCCGATTTCTCGGGACGCTCGACCTGACAATTTTTATAAGGGAAGGAGGCATTCCAGGGGAATGACGGAAGGCTAAAAATTAAACCTTCGCCTCTTCCTCCACTTTCACTCTAAAATCTAAAGGCTCCAAAACTTTTAAAGCTCTTTCAATAGAAGAAATTTTTTCAAAGGTCAATAACAATCGTAAACCTGCTCTTGTTTTCTTTTCTTTCATGGTGCAGGAATGCGAATGTGTTTGCACATACTGTAACACCTTGGTGAAAATTGGAGTCTGATAGAATTTGGATTGCTGATCTGCAATAAAATATCCGATCAGTTTTCCTTGCTTCATAATTACTTTCTCTAAACCAATGTGAGAGGCGATCCATTTAATTCGAACACTATTCAACAAATCTATCGCCTGAGTTGGCAATTCTCCAAAACGATCTTCCAGATCGGCTTCAAATTTCTGAAGCTCTTCTTCGGTCTTTAAATTATTCAGCTTCGTGTAAAGACTCAGTCTCTCTGAGATATTATTGATATAATCGTCTGGGAACAACAACTCGAAATCGGTATCTATCTGGGTGTCTTTTACAAACACTTTATCCTCGGCAGCAGTGGTGTCCTCATAAAGATCTTTGAATTCATTCTCTTTCAGCTCTTGAATAGCTTCATTCAATATTTTCTGATAGGTATCAAAACCAATATCATTTATAAATCCACTTTGCTCTCCTCCCAGAAGATCTCCTGCTCCACGAATTTCCAAATCTTTCATAGCTATATTTATTCCGCTTCCCAGATCAGAAAATTGCTCTAAAGCCGTAATTCGTTTTCTGGCATCGTCTGTCATTGCAGAATATGGTGGTGTAATGAAATAACAAAATGCTTTTTTATTGCTTCGTCCTACTCTACCGCGCATTTGGTGCAGATCTGAAAGCCCGAAGTTATTGGCGTTATTAATAAATATGGTATTTGCATTGGTAACGTCCAGTCCACTTTCAACAATGGTAGTAGAAACCAAAACATCAAATTCACTGTTCATAAAACTCAACATCAGTTTTTCCAACTTTTTCCCTTCCATTTGTCCGTGTCCTACCCCAACTTTAGCATCTGGCACCAGGCGCTGGATCATCCCGGCAACTTCCTTGATGTTCTCGATCCTATTATGAATAAAGAAAACCTGTCCTCCACGTTGCATCTCATAAGAAATGGCATCACGAATGGTTTCTTCTGAAAAACGAATCACATTGGTTTCAATAGGATATCTGTTGGGCGGCGGTGTTGTAATGGTAGAAAGATCTCTCGCTGCCATTAAACTAAACTGAAGCGTACGCGGAATTGGCGTTGCAGTTAGAGTAAGTGTATCTACATTTTCCTTGATGGTTTTCAGTTTATCCTTTACAGCTACCCCAAATTTTTGTTCTTCATCTACCACCAACAATCCAAGATCTTTGAATTTTACTGCCTTGCTGACTAACTGATGAGTTCCAATAATAATATCCACCCTTCCGCTTTCAAGATCTTCAAGGGTTTGCTTGCGTTCTTTTGCAGTTCTAAAACGATTTAAATAATCTACGGTAACTGGGAAATCTTTAAGCCTTTCAGTAAAGGTTTTATGATGCTGAAAAGCAAGAATGGTAGTAGGAACTAGAATAGCTACTTGTTTTCCGTTATCTACGGCTTTAAAAGCTGCACGAATAGCGACTTCGGTTTTACCAAATCCAACATCCCCACAAACCAAGCGGTCCATAGGTCTTGGGCTCTCCATATCTTCCTTTACTGCTGCTGTAGCTGTGCTTTGGTCTGGAGTATCTTCATATAAAAACGAAGCTTCGAGTTCTAACTGCAAATACGAATCTGGCCCATATTGAAAACCTTCCTGCGTTCGTCGTTTTGCATATAATTCGATTAGATTATAAGCGATATGCTTAACACGGGCTTTGGTCTTCTGCTTTAAATTTTTCCAGGCATTACTACCTAATTTATATATTTTTGGTGGTTTCCCATCCTTTCCGTTGAATTTTGAGATCTTATGAAGCGAGTGAATGCTCAAATATAAAATATCACGCTCCCCATAAAATAGCTTAATGGCTTCCTGCATCTTCCCTTCCACATCGATCTTTTGAAGTCCACCAAACTTCCCGATTCCGTGATCTATATGCGTAACATAATCTCCTACTTCTAAATTCGTAAGCTCCTGTAAAGTAATGGCCTGCTTTTTAGCATACCCATTCTTTAAATGGAATTTATGATAACGCTCGAAGATCTGATGGTCTGTATAACAAACCATTTTAGAATCTTCATCTATAAAACCTTGATACATGGAAAGCACCAGAGTTTTGTATTTCACTTCGCGTTCTTGATCTTCGAATATATCATGGAATCTCTTGGCTTGCTGCTCGCTCACACAAAAAATATAATTCTTATAACCGGCATCCTGATTCTCTATCAAGTTATCTATCAGTAGATCAAACTGCTTATTAAATGATGGCTGCGGCTTGGTTTGGAATTCTATAATCTCCCCTGCATCTACTACTGCAGTGCTCGATTTCTTGCGTAGATTGGTAAGGTTACCAAGATTTACAACTTTGAATTCTTCTAACTGAGTGGTTAAAAGTCCTGAAGAGCAAAATAATTCTTCCGGTTTATTATGTTTAATATCATCCCCTAATTTGGCAAATGCTTCTTGGGCCTTTCCAAATAATTTATCCATTTCTCCAGAAAGCAATTCCGGATTCTTGATAAAGACAATGGTTTTTTCTGAAATATATTTTAAAAAACTCTCTCTAACCTCATCCAAACGTTTATGTTCCACATTTGGCATTACAGAGATCTTCTTTACTTTTTCTGTTGAAAGCTGAGTTTCTACATCGAAACTTCTGATGCTATCCACTTCATTTCCGAAGAATTCTATTCTATATGGCTCATCATTACTGAAGGAAAAGACATCAATAATTCCACCACGCACAGAAAATTCTCCCGGTTCGGTTACAAAATCTACTCGAGTAAATTTATATTCAAACAGAACTTCATTTACAAAATCTAAAGAAAGCTGATCCCCAACAGCGATCTTCAAAGTGCTCTTTTCTAATTCTTTTCTGGTAACGACTTTTTCGAATAAAGCATCTGGATAGGTAACTATTAGTGCTGGTTTTTTTCGAGAATTAATACGGTTTAGAACCTCTGCCCTTAAAAGCACGTTCGCATTATCTGTTTCCTCCAACTCGTATGGCCTACGATAACTACCCGGATAAAAAAGTACGTTTTTATCCCCCATTAATTGTTCTAGATCGTTCAAATAATAGGCAGCTTCTTCTTTATCATTAAATATCAATAGAAATGGTCGCTCTGCAGTGCCAAAAGCATTGGAAAGCACATAGGATAATGAAGATCCTACCAGTCCTTTTAATTGAATTTTTGTGAGATTATTTTGGGAAGAGACAATAAAATTCTCAAGTTTCTGCTGTTGCAGAGACTTTGCAAATGTTTGGGCAATAGTTGCGTTACTCATTGCGGCAAAGATAATCGCTGAAGCTATCCCTCCCAAAATATTAATAATTATTTGTAGAATTTTATTTTTTAAATTTCCGTGCTGCTGAACTCGATTCAGCATCCCATTTAGTTAGAAAGCTAACCGCGAAACAAGTTCCCATTGACATGTTTTCTCTTTTGCTTCTTATAATAGATCCTAGAACAGGTTAACGGTAACATAAATAATTATTTGAGAGAGTTTATCGTTTATGTTTACGAATAGTTGCGTGTACAAGAGACTAACTTACTAAAAATGGAACGAACCAAAGGAAAATCCTAGGACTTTCCAAGTAGGCAAGAACCTAGCAATTATTTTGACACGGTACTAGCACTTGCTTTTTTGATTATTGGAATTATTTTATTTGACCTGTTTAAATCTTTTGTCAAAAGCTAGTTGCTTTTTTGAAACAATAGTAATTCTTGTTGCGTCGGGATGATTAGGATTAATCAAGTAATTGTATTCAGGAGGAACAATACTACTAGGGACCTTTAGAACTGCTGCGTCATTATCATTTACAAAATCATCTCCGATGTATTGTGTTTCAAGAGATGGAGGCTGTATGTCCCAATTATCTGGTAAGTCTTCGATTCTTAATTCTAAAATTTCAACTTCATCAGGAATATCAATCTCGACATAATATCTGTCGATTGGCAAATCCTCACTTAAATCTAAATGGACTGAAACTTCTAGAGTTGAAAGTGCTCGTGATTCAGCAGTATAAACTAAATTTGTGTTTAGACTGTTCCAACGATATCCCTCAGTTAATGCTGCTCCAAATCCTTTTAATGTAGTTTTTAAATATTTCTCTCTCTCAATTCTGTATACTCTCATCAGGCCATATTTCCATATTCAAGTCTATTTAAACTATTTCTAACTTCTTGAATTCCCGTTAATGAATCGAATAGGCTTTCTGGTGAGACATCTCCTAGAGAAATATTTGGTTTTTTTAGCCAGCGTTGAAATTTCTCTTTTTCATTATTGAAAACCTCTAACCCAAAATCAAGTAATTCTGTAAGAACGAGAACTACTTCACTATCTCTACCAGTAAGTAAATCTTTATCTCTCTTTTTTTTATTATAAGTGGTTTGAGCAACACCTAGTAGGTGTAAAACTTGTTTTACAGGTAAATTTGTTCTAGTACTTATTACTTCAATTGATTCATAAGGCAAGCCATTTCTAATAATACTTACCCTATCCATCCTTGTAGTCCAAGCATATTTATCTTCTGCAACCACTATACTCCATTTAGGGCTTTCAGCCCTTCTTGTTCTTGCTCTATGGACACTTTTTTTAGGGTCTATTGCTTTGATTCTAGATGGTATTTTACTCTTATTTACATTCATAACAGTATATTTGTTGTGAATATACAGCAATTTTGCTACAATTCCAAAATTTTGCTTTAATAAGTGCTAACAGATTTTATACAAAGATATAAACTAGTAATAATTAAAATCCTTGGATTGCTATATGTGTTAATTTAAGCCCAAAAACATGGCTTTCACAGTAGAACCAAAGCTTTTTAATTAATTTCAACTCGATTTAAGAGATTAGTTATGTCAAAATTTGAAGAATACGATGTTTTTGTAATTGGGACGGGTACCGCTGGTAAAAAAGTAGCTACCGCCTGTGTAAAAGAAGGCTGGAAAGTTGCAATTGCAGACAATCGTGAATTTGGAGGAACTTGTTCTAACAGAGGTTGCGATCCCAAAAAAGTTTTATTAGGCCTTACAGAAATCATAGATCGTGCTCATAAAATGAAAGGTTTTGGAATTACCAAAATGCCTGAATTCAGCTGGGAAGATCTTATGGCTTTCAAAGAAACTTTTGTAGATGCAGTTCCAGCAGCGACAGAAAAAGATTTTGAAAAACTGGGGGTTACTATGTTTCATCAATCCCCGAAATTCTTAGATAAAAATACGCTATCGGTAGAAGGGAAAACAATTATAGCTAAAAAAATAGTAATTGCAACTGGGCAAAGGCCAATGGAATTAAAGATTCCGGGAAGGGAACATGCTATTGTAAGTGACGCCTTTTTAAATTTAAAGCATTTACCCGAAAGTATGCTCTTTGTTGGAGCTGGTTATATTGGGATGGAGTTCGCCCATATGGCAGCACGCCTTGGAGTAAAAGTAACCATGATGGACATCGCTTCCAGACCTCTCACTAACTTTGATGAGGACATGGTGGGTTATCTTGTCACTGCTTCAGAAAAACTAGGAATAAAATTTATTTTTAATGCTGAAGTTTCAGAAATAGAAAAACTAAGAAAAAATTACCGAGTTACTGCAAAACAAGATGGAAAGGAAATTTCAGAAAAAGCAGAACTCGTTATTAATACCGCTGGAAGAGTTCCATCTATAGAAGAGCTAGATCTTGAAAAAGGGAAGGTTTCTTTTAGCAAAAAAGGAGTTTCTGTAAATAAATATCTTCAGAATCCAACTAATGAAAATGTTTATGCTTGTGGAGATGTATCAGACAGTGAAGGCCTGCCTTTAACTCCGCTTTCCTCTCAAGAAGCTCTAATTGTGATTGCCAATCTATTAAATCCAAACAAACCTGAAGAAGTGAATTTCCCTCCACAACCTTCCGTAGTTTTTACACTTCCAAACATCGCTTCCGTAGGACTTTCAGAAAAAGAAGCTAAAGAAAAAGGATATGATTATAGGCTAGAGCATAAGTTGGTTCCAGGTTGGTTTAATGCAAAAAGAGTGAATACAGAGGAATATGCTTACAAGACTCTAGTAGATAAAAAAACCGATCTTGTTTTAGGCGCTCATTTAATAGGCCCGGAAGCTTCTGAGATCATAAATATGTTTGTAATGGCAATGTGCGGAAAATTAACATGCAAGGAATTAAAGACTATGATCTATGCGTATCCAACCTGGGGAAATGACATTAAAGGTATGGTCTAAGAATTTCCAGACATCATCTTATGCATTGGATTGCTCTTCCTGTTAACATAACCATGATAAGCTATATTAAGAAAAATTAGCACTGCGGCAATTAAACCTACATAGGCTAAAGTGGTATTTTCATCAAGCTGTTTTACATAGATCGCTACCAATGCCCACACCCCGACCAAAGCAAATTCTCTCATGTTTCTGGTATGGATAATTGTAATATTAATTACGGTTGCAGCGGCAATCATGATCATAGTCCATTGAACCTCGGTAAATAAACCACCATCCCATCCTAATTTAGCTAAATATGCAGTTATATTGGCTATAGTAGCTACTGTAATCCATCCGGAATACAAACATATTGGCCACCAGTAAAAACCAATGATCCTAATTGGTGCATCCCAACGCTCCATGTTATTTTTTATAATAATAGCGATTAGGCTGACTAACATGATAAGCATCAAAATTACCGAAATCAAAGTATACTCATAAAGCCACGCGAATACCCATGAAGCATTTGCGAAATTTGCAATATAAAACCAAGGCCCGGTCTTGAACTCATTTCCATCCTTAGGCTTATCTGAATAACAAATGTAAACCTGATAAATTGAAAATATTAGCAGCGCTATGTAAATAGGTCCCCAAATAGCAAAAGCATAACCTGCAGGAGTGAAAAGATTTTCATATTCGGCACTTAAACTACCTATTGTATTCCCATTAATTCCAACTAGCTGAGAAAAATAACTGGCAAGAATGGCGGTTATTACCGATAACAAATTGACAATAGCTAATCTTTTGTTCATAATTTCTCAAGTTTAAAAAACTGAAATAACTTCTGTTTTGGTTATTGCAAAGATACGGTCTCCCTCATTTGGTGAGATCCAGAAATTTCCTGTAAACTCCCCAAATGCGGGTAATATTAGCTGCTCTTTATTTTGATAAAAACAACGTAACTGAAGCGTTTGCCTTCCGTTCCCTCTTAATTTGAATCCTGGATGAAGGTGTCCGCAAATATTAAAGAAGCCTTCTCTTTCTTCAGGATGGTGCGTTAGCAAGAATTTTCCCAATATCATTTCAGAATAGATCTTCACTCCTAAAGCTTCATATTTCAATTCAGAGATAATATCATGATTTCCCGCAACCAGGATTACAGGAATTTCGATAGTTTCCATCCATTGTGTAAATAGATCCCATTCCATATTCAAGGAACTATGAAAAAGATCTCCCATAAAAACAATGCTTCTTGGTGAAAAGAATTCCACCACTTGATCCATTTTTCTGAAATTTTCTGAAATAGCAGCCTGCGGAACAGCGCTTCCATATTTTCTGAAATGCGAGATCTTTCCAAGATGCACATCGCTAATAAGCAGCATTTCCTGCTCCTCCCAATACATAGTGCCGGAAGGATGCAAAATAAATGTTTGATTTGATAAGTATATCTTTTCTATCACCTCGTAAATTTAATCACTTTTCTAATTGTTTCAGCATTTTGCGGATACGGTCTTCCACTTTTTCTGAAGTCAATTTCTCCCGAAGCCTATCTGTAATTATTGGAAATGAAAAGGGAGTCGCTTTCTCACAGGCTTTCCAGACTATTTCCTGATGCGAGATGCGCTCTAAAGCTTGCCGTAATCTACCCTCCTCTAGTTGATGCTCAAAAGTTTCTCGAAAAGCCTGAAGAAATAAAAGATTATCAGGCTCATAATCTCTAAAAACACTAAAAAGCAATTGCGAATTAGACTGAAGGTGTTTTGTTTTTATAAGTTTATTGGGATAACCCGTAAAAACCATACCGGCAATAACTGCCACATCCCGAAACTTTCTTCGTGCCATTTCAGTAGCATTTAAACTTTTATAAAGATCGTCCATCAGGAATTCTGCTGAAAAAAGATTATTATCGAGAACCTGTTCCATATTTATCTCTTGATCTGAAAGCAACTCAAATCCATAATCGTTAAATGCGAGGGTAAAACTTATCGGCAATAATAAACTTATCCTATATGCCAGTAAACTTCCAAGAGCTTCATGCACAAATCTACCTTCAAAAGGATAAAAAATGGCGTGATAGCCTTCTCTTGTCTTAAAAGTTTCAATTAAAAACTCATCGCTTTTCGGGATTATAGATTCTCGTAATTGCCTTTCAAAAATGGGTTTTAGGGCTTTTAATTCTTCTGAAGTTTTCTTAGCTTTTCCTTCAGTATCTTTTTCCATTGAAGCGGCAGCTTCGTACATTTCCTCTCGCAGTAATTCACTCATCTGTGCAGAAAATGCCATTCTTCCTCCTTGCCAGCTGGGAACTTTGGAAGTTTTACTTTTTGATGACCTAACAATCACTTGCATATTCTTTATATGCACCAATTCTAAGTTTCTTCCTGCAAATGTAAACACATCACCAGGCTTTAATTTGGAAATGAACCATTCTTCTATACTTCCAATAAAACCACCTTTCATATATTTCACGGTGAGAACGGCATCGCTCACAATAGTTCCAATTTGCAACCTATGCCTCATGGCAACTCCCTTATCATTCACTTTAAATTTACCGTCTTCCTCTATTTCCACCTTTTTATATTCGTCATAAGCCTGCAAACTCTGACTTCCCTTGGTAATAAAATTCAGCACCCATTCCCATTGATCTTCGGTAATTGCTTGAAAACAAAAAGTAGATTTGATCTCTGGATAGATATCGGCAGGGAAAAACCCACCTGAAACTGCAAGTGTTGTAAGGTATTGTACCAAAACATCGAAACTCAGTAAATACGGAATTCTATCTTCCACGACAGTTTTATTCACTGCTTTTTGCAAAGCGGAAGCTTCAATAAGCTCTATGGCGTGTGTAGGTAAAAAGTAGATCACACTTTGTTTTCCTGGCTGGTGCCCACTTCTTCCGGCCCGCTGAATAAATCGTGCGACTCCTTTTGGACCACCAATTTGAATGATAGTTTCCACTGGCGCAAAATCAACTCCAAGATCTAAACTAGAAGTACACACCACCGCTTTTAAAGATTCGTTTCTAATGGCTTGCTCTACCCAAAGTCTGGTTTCCTTATTGATGCTTCCGTGGTGCATTGCTACATCCCCCGCGAATTCCGGATATTTCTCCATTAATTTCTGAAACCAGAGTTCGCATTGAGACCGCGTGTTGGTAAATATTAACGTCGTCTTTGAATTGTTGATAATTGGGACCACCTCAGCAATTAAATGCAAACCCAAATGTCCTCTCCACGGAAACTTTTCCATTTTCTTCGGAATAATAGAGCGAACATCTATTTTCTTCTTGAGGTCTGCTTTTATCATTACCGAGTTTTTATAAGCAACAGATTCTGGACCCAATAAGACCTCTCTTGCTTCCTGAAGATTTCCAATTGTTGCAGAAATCCCCCAGATCTTTAATTTTTTTGAAATCGATTTTAATCGGGATAAACTTAATTCAACTTGAACACCGCGTTTAGTTCCCAATACTTCATGCCATTCATCGATTACAATGGCATTAAGATCTTTGAAAGTTTTGTCGTAGCCTTTGGATGACAATAATAATTGAAGGCTCTCAGGTGTAGTGATAAGTAGATCCGGCATCATTCGCTTTTGTGCTGCACGTTCTTTTTGCGAAGTATCTCCAGTTCTAATCCCAACAGTTAATTGAGTGCCCATTTCCTCTGCAAATCTCTTGGCAGATTGTTCTATTTCTACTGAAAGCGCTCGTAACGGGGTAATCCAGATTGCTTTAAGTCCTTTTTTTTGTTTAGTTTTATAGTCTGGATTATTCTTGATGTATTCTAAAACAATAGGAACCCACAAAGCATAGGTCTTTCCGCTTCCTGTAGGAGCGTTTAATAGTCCATTTTTATTCTGCAAATAAGCTCTCCAGGTTTCTGTCTGAAATGTGAAAGGCTTCCAACCTTGCACCTTGAACCAATCTTTTCCAAGATCGTAAAGTTCAGTTCTTTTCAATTTCACCTCCTTGCTTTTCATGCTTACTTTATCTATTTATAAGAATATATTTTGATCTTATTATACTTAGGGAATTAGCGCCTTAAGATCTTCCAAAGTGTTAGCATCCTCTATTTTCTTATCCTGTCTCCATCTCAGAATTCTTGGGAATCTGGTAGCTAATCCACTTTTATGCCTTTTAGATTCTGCAATTCCCTCGAAAGCAATTTCAAAAACATGATGTGGAGTTACACTTCTAACCGGCCCGAATCTTTCTAGTGTATTTTTCTTGATCCAGGCATCCACTTTTCTAAATTCCGCATCGGTGAGGCCGGAATAAGCTTTGGCAAAAGTTACCAATTCATTTTTTTCCTCATCCCACAATCCAAATGTATAATCTGTAAATAAATTAGAGCGTCGCCCGTGACCGCGCATCGCATAGGTTAGCACAGCATCAATTGTCAAAGGGTCCACCTTCCATTTCCACCAGTCTCCTTTTTTTCTACCTACCAAATATGGAGAGTCTAGCTTTTTCAGCATTAAACCCTCAGATCGTTCTTCCCTGGCACGTCGACGTTCTTCTGCAACTTCCTCCCAACTATTAAAAGCAAGACTTTCTGATAAGTATAAAGGAGTTTCAAAAATATCTACATCTTGAACCAAGCTTTTCAGCGACTCTCGTCTTTCTTTATATGAGCTATTCCGTATATCTTTTCCGTTCCATTCCAAAAGATCATACACCTTTAAGATCACCGGTGTTTTTTCCAGCAAGGCTTTGGAAACTGTCTTTCTCCCAATTCTGGTTTGCAAGTCGTTAAAAGTTCCTATTTCACCTTTAGGAAAAGGCAAGATCTCTCCGTCCATAACTGTACCGTTAGGAACGGCATTTATAAAAGCCTGAAATTCTGGATATTTATCGGTTACCAACTCTTCACCACGGCTCCATACAAAAAGTTCATTATTTCTAATGATCACCTGAGATCGTATTCCGTCCCATTTATGTTCAACACTCCACTCGCTCACATCACCCAATTCCTTTACTTCATTTTCCAAAGCATAAGCCAGATAGAATGGATATGGTTTTGAGAGATAATCTTCTTCATTTTCTTCTAAAATAAGCTGTGTATAGGAGATCTTAGAAGGCTCCCAATTTCCCATCAATTTATAAGCGAGTATATCTTCATCTATATTGGTAGCCTTAGAAAGCGCTCGAGTCATTAACTTCTGACTCACACCTATTCTAAAACTTCCTGTAATTAATTTACTAAAAACGAAACGTTCATAATAATTGAGCTCCAGCCAATTCTCGTGCAAATATTCTTTTTTCTCCATGTCAGTCAGCTTCTTCAACTCAATAATTTCCTGAAGAAATTGATTCAGACTTTTATCAGAGGTAGCATCGGATGCAGGAATGATCAGGGCAATGGTTTCTGCCAGATCTCCAACAATATGATAGGATTCTTCAAACAACCAAAGAGGAATATTGGCAAGTTCTGTAGCCCATTCTCTTAACAAGGTGGTATTTATAGGTCTTGGCGGCCGTCTATGAGAAAGAATAGCAATGGCCCAAACCTTATCCTTATCTGGAGCAATTTCAAAATAATGGGTTAAGGCTTCTACTTTTAAAGTAGTCTTATTAGTGCTATCTAGGGTTCGTATTAATTCGGCGAAAAGTTTCATAGGCTCTCAGGTGCTTTTTTTACAATTTCCAGATCCTTTTCTATTTCACTCTTCGCTTCTAATTCTCCTATCTCCCCTTCGTATTGAGTTTCCTCGGTTTTGGCATCATATCCTTTTTCTCTTAAGAATCTTGAAAAGATCTCGGTATAACCATGAGTACAGATCACTTTTTCACAACCTGTTCCTTCAATTGCCTGTAACAAGCCTTGCCAATCACAATGATCTGAAAGCACAAAACCTTTATCGATAGCTCTTCGTCTTCTGGCTCCCCTAAAGGTCATCCAACCACTTGCCGACGCTGTTACAAATGGAACCATTTTTCTAATCCACGGAGTACCTTGCGCGCTTGGCGGTGCTAGCACCATACTCCCTTTTAATTCTTCTTTTTTGGTGTCTCTGGTAATTCTAATTGTTTCGGGCATGCTCAACTGTGGTCTCAATACCTCCGTCATGTTTTCAATAGCTCCATGGGTATAGATCTTTCCTATACTCGGATCTAAATATTTCAACAAACGTTGTGCTTTTCCCAAAGAATATCCAAATAGGACTGAAGTTCTTCCATCTTCTCTGTTTTGCTGCCACCAATTATTTACATCTGTCATTACCTGATCTTGAGGCACCCACTTAAAAGCAGGCAATCCAAAAGTACATTCAGTAATAAAAGAATGACATTTTACAGTCTCATATGGTACTGCAACTCCATCATCCTCCATTTTATAATCTCCAGTGAATACCCAAACTTCCCCTTTATATTCCACTCGAATTTGAGAGGAACCAATAATATGTCCCGCCGGGTGAAGTGAGAACTTAACACCATTTATGGTAAAAGTTTCGTTCCACTCCTTCCCTGTAACTACTATTTCACCTAATCTGTGTTTAATAATTGGGACATTAGAATGGTGGGTAATATATTTTTTGTGTCCCCATCTGGAATGATCTGCATGCCCATGTGATATGATGGCGTGGTCTACCGGCTTCCAGGGGTCTAAATAAACCTTGGCTTGTTCGCAGTAGATGCCTTTTTCATTGAATATCAACAAAGGATTGCTCATAATAATTCTTTTCTTTTAGCTTAAGAAAGTTAGGGTTTTTGCTTTTTTTGCAAAAGCGATTAAGAAAAGATTAGCTAATGTAGAGTCCTAAATTAATAATGATATAAATTGATTTCACATCCGTAGAGGTTTATCTATATTTGTATCAATAAATATATTTAATATATGTCATTTTTAGATTTGTTTGGCTCGGGAGAGCATTTACGCAATTTAGGTCACTTTGCAGCTATTGTCAATCTTGCTGCTATAGATGGTGCTATTAACGCTGAGGAAGAAACTCAGCTTCAACGTTTTGCGAGAAAACTAGATATCGGTGAATCAGAATATAGCAAGGTATTGGAAAACCCAACAGCCTTTCCTATTCAGCCGCCTAATACTGTAGAAAGAAGATTAGAAAGATTACATGATCTTTTTACCATCATCTTTTCAGATCACGACATAGATGATGAAGAAGCAGAGCTTATCAAAAAATATGCAATTGGACTTGGTTTTTCTGAAGAATCCTCCAAAGCAATCATAAAGAGATCTATAGATATCTTTAGTGGACATTTAAGTTTTGATGATTACCGATATTTATTAAATAAAGAATAGACTAGCGGTCTTTCGCAGTCATAAATTCTTCAGCTTTTTCTACCATTTTTGTACTTCCACAAAAGAAAGGAACTCGCTGGTGCAGTTCTGTTGGCTTTATATCTAAAATTCTCTCAAAACCATCACTGGCTTTTCCATTTGCTTGTTCAGTAATAAATGCCATTGGGTTACATTCGTATAACAAACGTAATTTCCCAGAGGAATTCTGTGAGCTTTTAGGATAGATAAAAATCCCCCCTTTTATCATATTTCTATGAATATCACTTACCATAGATCCTATATATCTTGAAGTATAAGGTCCTTCAGGTTTTTCTTGTTGGCAGTACTTAATATAGTCTTTTACACCCTGTGGAAAATGAATATAGTTCCCTTCGTTTATAGAATAGATAGTCCCAGTTTCAGGAAATTGCATTTGCGGATGTGATAAATACCAAGAACCTAAGGCGGGATTCAATGTAAATCCGTTCACTCCATTTCCTGTGGTATAAACCAGCATTGTTGATGTACCATAAATAATATATCCAGCAGCCACTTGTTTATTCCCTGCTTGTAAAAAATCCTCTTTTGTAACCGGAGTTCCCACTGGAGTAACCCTTCTATAAATAGAAAAAATGGTTCCTACAGAAACATTCACATCTATATTAGAACTCCCATCCAAAGGATCCATGAGCACCACATATTTATTTTTGTGATCTTTCTTATGCCCTTCGATGGTTATAAAATTATCATTTTCTTCGGAAGCGATTCCACAAACAATTTCCCTATTAGTAAGGGTCTTTATAAAAGTTTCGTTTGCATAAACATCCATTTTTTGCTGATCTTCTCCCTGAATATTGGTCTCTCCATATGCCCCAATAATATCCACCAAGCCAGCTTTATTCACTTCATGATTTACCACTTTTGCGGCAAGCCGAATAGAATTGATCAATCTGGACAGCTCTCCTGAAGAGTATGCGAAATCCGCTTGATTTTCTATTATGAATTCACCTAAAGTCTGATTTTTCTTGGACATTTTAATGGGATAAGATTAATTTGCGGCAAAAATATTCAAAATATATAAGGTACTATAACGTTTTCGTATTTTAAATATTTGTAAGTTCCTTCTTTTTACAATAATTAACATGATTATGAAATTTACAATTCGAAAAGCTGAAACGAAAGATCTTCCACAAATTCTAGAATTAATTCAGGAACTGGCAACTTTCGAGAAAGAACCTGATGCAGTAGAAATAAATGTAAAAGACCTTGAAAAAGCAGGTTTTGGTGCTGATGCATTTTATACTTGTTTTGTTGCTGAAGCAAATAACAAAATTGAAGGAATGGCTCTGGTCTATTTTAGATTCTCCACCTGGAAAGGAAAAACCGTTCATTTAGAAGATCTTGTAGTTCGAAAAGGAACGCGTGGTATGGGCATGGGAAGCGCCTTATACAAAAAGGTGATCGCTTATTCTTTAGAGCAAGGCGTAAAACGAACAGAATGGGTGGTTTTAGATTGGAACACTCCTGCGGTAGAATTTTATGAGCGCAGCGGCGCAAATGTTTTAAGGGATTGGGACACAGTACAAATGGATGAAAATGCCATGAAATCTTATTTAGAAAGGTAATTATTGCAGTATTCTACTTTAACATTTCTACCATATATAAGAATGGTTTGCTAAATTTGTGGAAAAGCACCAATTATGGAATATACAATTAGAGAAGCAAAAAAAAATGATATGCCACAAGTCCTTGAACTCATAAAAGAACTTGCTGCTCATGAAAACGCATCTAATCAAGTAGAAATAGAAGTTGCAGATCTGGAACAAGAAGGTTTCGAAAACGGAAATTTTAAATGTTTTGTGGCCGATGTAGACGGACAACTACAAGGAATGGCATTGGTATATTTCAGATTTTCCACTTGGAAAGGCCGCACTGTGCATTTGGAAGATCTAATTGTAAGAAAAGAGATGCGAGGAACGGGACTTGGAGGTGCTTTGTACAAAAGAGTTGTGCAATACGGCCATGACAATGGAGTAAAACGTGTAGAATGGGTAGTTTCTGAAGGAAATAAAAACGCAATCGAGTTTTACGAAAACTCCGGAGCCGACATCAAGAAAAACTGGTACACTGTGCATATGGACGAAACTGGTATTCAAAAAAACATTGAAAAATAAGAATGGATATATACAAGTTTGGTGGTGCCTCTGTTAAAGATGCTTCTTCTGTCCGGAACGTTTTAAAGGTGCTCAAACTAACAGGTGCTAAAGATAAAGTCATCGTTATTTCGGCAATGGGAAAAATGACCAATGCTTTTGAAGTGGTCATCAAAGACTACTTAAGTAATTCAAAAGTAATTCCCGAAAGTCTTTCAGAAATTAGATCTTATCATCTTGAAATTATTAATGGTTTATTCCATTCTAAACAAGCTTCTATTTATAAAAAATTAGAAACGCTTTTTGAGGAGATCCAGAATTTCATGGTACATAACAAATCTAATAAGTATGATTTTGTTTATGACCAACTGGTTTGTTTTGGAGAATTGATCTCCTCTACGATTGTAAGCGAATATTTTACTCAAGAAGGAATCAACCATACTTGGGTTGATGCCCGTACCCTTATAAAAACCGATAATATTTATCGAGATGCTTCCGTAAATTGGGAAGAAACGCAAAATAGAATTGCGAAAAATATTAACAAGGAACATCTCTATCTCACACAAGGATTCATTGCCGGAGACACCAACAATTTCACCACGACTTTAGGTAGAGAGGGAAGTGATTATACTGCCGCCATTTTTGCTTATTGTTTGAATGCTGAAAAAGTTGTGATCTGGAAAGATGTTGCCGGTGTACTTAATGCCGATCCTCGTGTTTTTGAAAATCCACAGCTTTTACATCAAATCTCTTATGAAGAAGCGATAGAACTGGCATTTTATGGAGCCTCTGTAATACATCCTAAAACGCTTCAGCCATTACAGCGAAAGGAAATACCCTTATTCGTTAAATCTTTTATAGACCCTTCAGGAAGTGGCACAGCCGTAAGTAAAGGGCAAACTCTAGTTCCAGCGATTCCTTGTTTTATAGTTAAAAAAGACCAAGTGCTTATTTCTCTATCTTCTTTAGATTTCTCCTTTATGGTAGAAGAAAACATAAGTGAGGTCTTCAGGCTGTTTCATTTGTATCAGATAAAAGTAGACCTTATTCAGAATTCTGCTATAAGCTTTGCGGTATGCGTAGATAATAAATTCAATAATCTCGAGAAACTTATTCAGCATTTAAAAGCGAGATATAAGGTGAGTTATACAACAGGTGTTTCCCTTTATACTATCAGACATTTTGATGAAGGAGCTATAAAATCTTTAGAAAAAGATAAAGAGGTGCTCTTAAAACAAGTCATGCAAAACACCGTTCAAATAGTAACAAAGGCTTAAACTTAGGCGAAAGTCCAATTCGCTATCTTTGTTAATAACCTAAACCACGTTTAATGGGAATTGTTACCGCGCAGGAAGTAGCCAAAGTTATGAACCTCCAAAAATTAGGGCTAATAGGAACCGCAATTGGCTGGATCGTTCTACGAAGCACAAAGCTTTCTACCTTAAACAAAGAATACGATTCCAGAAAAGATTTAAACGGGGTTGACTTTATAAATTCAGTTCTGGAAGGATTTGAGATCGATTTTGAGATTCCGGAAAAAGACTTAAAAAGAATTCCAAAAACAGGTGCATTCATAAGCATTGCAAATCATCCCTTAGGAGGAATAGATGGAATGATCCTTTTGAAGATATTATTAGAAAAACGTAGTGATTTTAAAGTGATCGCCAACTTCCTTCTTCATCGTTTAGACCCTTTAAAACCTTATATAATGCCGGTAAATCCTTTTGAAGATCACAAGGATGCAAAATCCAGTTTAGGCGGGATCAAGCAATCTATTGCGCATTTAAAAGAAGGTGGTGCCTTAGGGATCTTTCCGGCAGGAGAAGTTTCTACTTATAAAGATGAAAAACATATTGTAGATAAACCTTGGGAGCCTGCTGCTATGAAGCTTATTCAAAAAGCTAAGGTTCCCGTAGTTCCTATTTATTTTCATGCTAAGAATAGCACCTTTTTTTACCGTTTAGCTAGTATGAGCGATATTTTAAGGACCGCTAAGTTACCTAGTGAAATGCTTTCCCAAAAGAAAAGGAAGATCGTGGTGCGTATTGGTAACCCAATCTCTGTGGAAGACCAAACGGCAAATCCAAATCTCGAAGCTTTTACCGCATTTTTGCGTAGAAAAACTTATATGTTGGCCAATTCTTTTGAGAAGAAAAGTCTTTTTGATAATATTCCCAAAAGCCTAAAGTTACCAAGAAGCCCAAAAAAGATTGCAATGCAAGCAAATCAATCTTTAATGGAAGAGGAAATAGAGACTTGCAGAAGATTAGATAAGCGCCTTTTGGAGAGTAAAAATTATGAGGTCTTCTTAGCCAAAAAAGAAGTGATTCCAAATATTCTTAATGAAATTGGAAGGTTACGAGAAATTACTTTTAGAGAAGTTGGAGAGGGAAGTAATAATTCTATAGATCTGGATCCTTTTGATGAATATTACTATCACTTATTTCTTTGGGATAAGGATACCAAAAAAATAGCAGGAGCATATAGAATGGGAATGGGAACAGAAATATTTAAAGCCTATGGAATAAATGGATTTTACCTTCAGGACCTTTTTAGGTTTGAACCAGAATTGTACGATATGATGAGTCAATCTATAGAAATGGGAAGGGCTTTTATTATAAAGGAATATCAATTACGGCCAATGCCTTTATTTTTGTTATGGAAAGGAATCGTGCATTGCACATTGCGCTTCTCTGAACATAAATATCTTATTGGCGGAGTGAGCATCAGCAATAAATTCTCAAATTTCTCTAAATCCCTGATGATAGAGTTTATGAAATCCAATTATTATGATCCTTTTGTGGCACAATATATAAGACCGAAAAAAGAATTTAAGGTGAAATTGAACGATGCCGATAAGGATATTGTTTTCGACGAAAGTGAAGCTGATCTAAATAAATTCGATAAAATAATTGATGAACTGGAACCGGAAAGCTTAAGACTTCCCGTTTTAATTAAAAAATATATAAAACAAAATGCACGCGTGGTAGCCTTTAATGTAGATCCGTTATTCAATGATGCCATTGACGGCCTTATGTATATTAAAATAGCAGATCTTCCTGAAAGCACCGTAAAACCGGTGATGGAAGAGTTTCAGAAAGAACTGGAGCAGAAGCATTCGCATATCTAGATCTATACTTTCTGCAAGTTGTTAATTTCCTGTTATACCATCAGTATAATTCGGAATTGAACAATTTCATAAGTATATTAAAATTTATTAAAAAGAAATAAAATGGAAAGAGTATTAGTAGTGGGAGCTACAGGACAGACAGGAAAAAGGATTATAGAGATATTGAACAGCTCTAGTACCTTCGAGCCATATGCGATGATCAGAAAAGAAGATCAGAGACAAATGTTTGAAGATATGGATGTAGAGACTGTAATGGGCGACCTTGAAAAGGATGTAGACCAAACAGTTCAAGGAATGGACAAAGTGATCTTTGCTGCAGGTTCTGGCGGAGAGACAGGAGAAGAAAAAACCATCGCTATAGATCAAAATGGAGCGATAAAAATGATAGATGCATCTATAAAGGCGAAGGTTAAAAAATTCGTGATGTTAAGTTCTATGGGGGCAGATAACCCTGAATCTAATAAGGATCTAAAAGTGTATCTGGAAGCTAAACAAAATGCAGATGAGCATTTAAAAAACAGCGGACTCGCTTATACCATTGTACGTCCCGGAGCATTGAATGATGATCTTGGATTGGCAAAAGTGAAACTTGCTGAAAAATTAGACGAGAGTGGAGAGATCTCCAGAGATGATGTTGCCTTTTTATTGGTAATGAGCCTTGCAGATCCTTTGGTGAAAAATAAAACTTTTGAAGCCTTGGAAGGAAAAGAGTCTATAAAGAATGCTATTATAGATTTGAGTAGATAATATTTCTGTATGTCCGCTTTTGTTCCAGTAAATAGTTTTTTATTAATTAATTACAGGTTGTTACCGTCATGCTGAACTTGTTTCAGCATCTCAAATATGTGGTATAAGACCCTGAAACTCCCGATCGTTCGGGACAGGGTGACGCGACCATTTCAGATAGGATAATTTGGTCACTGGACTCTAAACGGATATACAATTAATATTTTTTATTTATAATCACTACATGACCTAGTTAAGAGCTAGGTCTTTTTTTTGAGAAATTTTGAAATTATAAAAATTTGTTATAGTTCTCACAAAAACAGTTAAGCAGTCTAGTAACGAGTGTTTTAGAAAGTAATTTTGTTGCTAATATTAATGACTAACGACTTTTTTGACATGAATAATTCTAAACAAAACCAAAGTTTATTTTCTTCCAAAAATGCAATGAGAAAGATTCTATTTGCATCTGGACTTGCTCTTTTTTTAATTGCTCCTACTGTCTATTCTCAAGATAAGGACGATAAAAAAGAAATGAAAATGAAAGAAATGAAAATGAAAGATCCGAAAGTGAAAACCGGAGATCCCATGAAAATTATGCCGAATGGTCCTCAGCCAGATTGGGCCCCAAACATAGATCCTCAAATGTTAGCTGTAATTGAACAGTTTCAATCCTATGAAAACCCATCGTTTAAAGGAGCTACTGGTTTTCAGTATCGTAATATTAAATTACCTGCAAATGCCGTAATGGACATTTTACATCAAACCGGAGTAAAACCGACGGAAAGTAAAGTGGATATTAGCCACAAAATTCTTCCCGTTGGTGAAGAAGGTGTACTTGTTAGAATGTACAAACCAAAAAACACAGAAAACGAAAGCTTACCTGTGATCGTTTATTATCATGGAGGTGGATGGGTAATTGCAGATTTAGATACTTATGAAGCTTCCCCTATGGCGCTAGCAGAAAAAGCAAATGCAATAGTTATTTCTGTAGCCTATAGACAGGGACCAGAAAACAAATTTCCAACTGCCCACGAAGATTCATTTAATGCCTATAAATGGGTAGTAGAAAACACTGCCGAAATTGGTGGAAATCCTAATATGATAGCAACTGCCGGAGAAAGTGCTGGTGGAAACTTAGCAGTAGCTGTGGCAATGATGGCCAGGGATCGCGGAGTTAAATTACCAGTTCATATTGTATCTGTATATCCAATTGCAGATGGGGATATAGAATCTCCGAGTTATGAGAAGTATGCGAGTGCTGTTCCATTAAATAAAGGTTTTATGAAATGGTTTTTTGATCATTATGTACCAGATTGGAGTACTAATAATGATCCTTTAATCAACTTAATAGATGCAGATTTATCTGGTCTTCCAGCTACCACAATTATCAATGCCGAAATAGATCCTTTAGAAAATGAAGGGAAAGTTCTTGCTGAAAAAATGAAGGCTGCTGGTATTGATGTAGAGCGTAAAATGTATGAAGGAGTAACCCATGAATTCTTTGGAATGTCTGCGGTATTAGATCAAGCAGGAGATGCTCAAAAGTTTGCAGCAGATAGATTAATGAAAACTTTTAAAAAATAATAATTTTACATTTCGACAAGTTCAATGTGACACGTTTAACAATGTCATCCTGAGACCTGTGATAAAAAAATTAACTAGCGTAGGTTTTTGACGTATGATGGTTTCTAGCTGATTTATCTTATTAAGAAACTTCTTTTTTGCAAGTGTAGTACTTCGACGGCGTAAAATTTTCGAAGCCCTGCCCGTTCCGTTCAGGCGGGCTTGGAGAAAATTTAGCCGTGGAAGTACGGTTCAAATTATGCGGTAGCATAATTGGAAACACCTACAAAAAAGTTTCCTTTTTTTGGTTCGTTTTTTTGGACACGCAAGAAAATGAACAATCTTAAAAATTAAACAGATCATTACCGACTAAAAGGAGTGTTTTCCAAATTCTTGAAATCACCTAAATGATAACAAAAAGCGTATTAAAAACTTGCAAAGAATTAGGTGTGTCAATTATCTATAAATCAAAAATTTATATAATACGTCAATGGTAGCCTGTCGAAGGATCAATGGAGTTTAAATTGTTCCACATTTCGACAAGCTCAATGTGAAAAACTAAATATGACAAGTTCTTGAATGTCATCCTGAGCTTGTCGAAGGATCTCTAGTAAAATAATTTTGCATTAGAAGAGATTCCTCAATGCTTCGGAATGACATTTATTTAGATTATTTTGATGGAATGCTCAAAATAGTCGGTATCATCTTTAAAAGGACTCAATTGTGTAGAACAGTCTTTGCCTTCATTATCCTTCCACCAAAAAGTAGAGCCCAATTGGTCAGTATTTAATCCTAGATGATCACGATACCAATCTTTTACTGCTCTTGGATCTTTAGTTTTAGAGAATATACCGCCAATACTGTAACTCGTTTTTTCATTGTCTTTATATTCAGAATAAGTGCGCTTTTTAATTTTTGCTATACCCCTACTCCAAATTTATCTATGATCTTATAGGCAATGGTAGAGGCCAATTTTTTATGTGATTCCTCTGTCCAGCCTGCAATATGGGGACTTAACAACACATTTTCGAAAAACATAAGTTCCTTCAGGTCTTCAGGAATTTGATGATCCTGAAATAAATGCTCGAAGGAATCTTTTTCATATTCTAGAACATCTAAACCAGCTCCTAGAATTTTTCCTTCAATAAGTCCTAAAACGAGATCGGCCGTTACCACACTTTTTCCACGGGCAGTATTAATAAACCAAAAGGGTTTTTTAAACCTATTTATAAAATTGGTAGTTATCATCTTATTGGTTTCTGGTGTCCAAGGAGTGTGTAAGCTCAATACTTCAGCATTATCTTGAAGCTCTTCTAAACTTACTTGAGTAGCATTTTCATCTCCTACTCCCTTTAAAAGATCATAACAAAGCACTTTAACATCAAAACCCTTCAGTTTTTTAGCAAAGGCTTTACCCATATTCCCATATCCAATAATTCCTACTGTTTTTCCATCTAACTCTATTCCGCGGTTATCTTCTCTATGCCAATATCCTTGGTGCACTTCCCTATTTGCTTTGTTTAATTTATTTAGAAGTGATAACAGCATCCCTAAGGTATGTTCTCCTACTGCATTACTATTTCCTTCTGGTGCCGCAAAAAGCTCAATCCCTCTTTGCTTTGCATACTCCACATCTATACTTTCCAAACCCGCACCAACTCTCGCAATAAACTTTAAGTTGGGAGCTGAATCTATAAAATCCTTATCAATTTTAAATCTGCTTCTTATTATAATTCCGTCATACAGATGCTGATTAGCAAGTATTTCCTCTTTACAAACATCATAGGCTTCAATATTATGATAGCCTACTTTTTGTAATTCTTTAATCAATAAAGGGTTATTACTGTCGGCATGTAGAACAATCATGATTTCTAAATTTTAGGATATGTATTCACCGTTAACTCACTTTCAACATTACCAGTATGTTTTACAGATAATTTTTCGAAAAGCATCACATGAACTTCTTCATCTTTCTTAGTAAAAGGGCGATGCTCTACTCCTTTGGGAACTACAATTAATTCACCTTCTTTTATCTCTACCGTTTTATCTCTAAATTCTATAAACAAAGTACCTTTTACTATTTGAAATAATTCATCTTCTTCCTCATGGCTATGCCAGATAAATTCGCCTTTAAGCTTAGCAAGAAGAACTTGCATATCATCTACCACGGCAATTTGATGGGGATTCCAATTTTTACTGAATTTTTCAAATTTTGATTGAATATTAATACTTTCCATAGAAATAAATATACAGGTAAGGTGAAAAAGAAAACGTTCTGGTGGGAGGGGTTGAAAATTGCTTCTACTAAGTTAGAAACCTAAAATGAGTTTTGCAATACTAAAATATATTAATATTCCACAAATATCATTACTGGTTGTAATAAATGGACCCGTTGCCATTGCTGGATCTATTCCTTGTTTGTCTAAAATAATAGGAACGAATGTTCCTATTAGAGACGCAATTACTATTACGGAGATCAAGGAAATTCCAATTGTTAATCCAAAAGTAAGATCGAATCCTAACAAAAATATTCCTCCCACAATCAATAAAATTGCTAAAACCACGCCATTAAAAAGACTTAAAACGATCTCTTTTAAAAGCCTTTTAATTAAAGATCCCTTTAAGCTTTTATTTGCTAAACCTTGCAATACGATCGCTGAGGACTGTACTCCAACATTTCCTGCCATTGCAGCAATTAGCGGTACAAAAAAGAAAAGCGCTGCATGTTCTTGCATAGCACCATCGAATGTTCCTAGAACAGACACACTAATAAATCCTCCAAAAAGAGCTAAAATAAGCCATGGAAGTCGTGCTCTGGTAAGTAACCAGATACTATCATCTGCCTCTACATCTTCAGAAATACCCGCTGCCATCTGGTAATCTTTCTCCGCTTCATCTTTAACAAAATCCAAAATATCATCAATTGTAATTCGGCCAACTAGTCTTCCCATTTCATCAACCACAGGAATTGCTTCCAAATCGTATTTCTGCATGATCCTAGCTACTTCCTCTCCGGGCGTATGTACATTTACATAATCTACCTGCGGTATATATACATCGCTTATGTGCGCATTACTCGGCGCAGTTAGCAGATCTTTCAGAGATAACCTCCCTTTTAACTTATTCTTATCGTCCACCACATAAATGGAGTGAACTCTGGTAACATTCTCAGCCTGATTACGCATTTCGCTCATGCAACCCGTAACGTTCCAGTTTTCATTTACTTTAACCAATTCTTTCGCCATAAGACCACCGGCAGAATCTTCATCATATCGAAGTAATTCCACGATATTATCTGCATGCTCTTCATCTAAGATCTGGGCAATAACCTTTTGTTGTCGCTCTTCGGAAAGTTCAGAAATAATATCCGCGGCATCATCGGTATCCATTTCTTCCAGCTCCTCTGCAATTTCTTTTGGAGATAAACTGTCTAAAATACGCTCCCTAACCCCTTCTTCCAGCTCCATTAAAGCTTCAGAAGTTTTTTCGCTATCCAGTAATTTTACAATATAAGTAGCCTCCTCAATATCTATTTCCGAAAGAATCTCGGCGATATCTGCAGGGTGAACTTCTTCTAAATGCAATAGCAGTTCCGCATCGTTCTTTTGCTCGATGAGGTATTCAATCTTTTCAATTAATTCTTCGGTTAATTCAAATTGCATCCTGCTGAATTTTTTCTGTAAGTTCTATAAACTCTTGTACACTTAACTGCTCTGGTCGTTGTCCAAAGATAGCATCTTCCCTTAAATTATCAGACAAATCAAGGGTTTTTAGACTATTCCTTAAGGTTTTCCTTCGTTGCTGAAAAGCTGTTTTTACTACTCTGAATAATAATGCTTCGTCACATTGAAGCGTGAAATTTTCTTTTCGTTTTAATCGAATCACCCCACTTTCCACTTTAGGCGGAGGATTAAAAACTGTTGGTGGCACGGTAAACAAATATTCCACCTCAAAAAATGCCTGTGTCAAAACAGAAAGAATTCCATAGGTTTTATTGCCATGTGGTGCTGCAATTCGCATGGCCACTTCTTTTTGGAACATCCCCGAAAACTCCGGGATAAGCTCCCTATTCTCTAGGGTTTTAAAAACGATTTGAGTGGAAATATTATAAGGAAAATTACCAATGATCGCATAAGGTTCTTTCTCAAAGATCTCGGTGATATCGGCCTTTAGAAAATCCTTCTCAAGGATCTTACCTTCCAATTGGGGGTAATTTTCACCCAAATAAGCCACACTATCCCTATCTATTTCTATAACGTGAAGGTTTACGTCTTTTTTCAGCAAATACTTGGTGAGCACACCCATTCCCGGACCTATTTCCAGCACATTCTTATATCCCTCATACCCTAAAGTATCAGCAATTTTACTTGCTATTCCCTCATCGGTAAGAAAGTGTTGCCCTAAGTGTTTTTTTGCTCTAACAACGTCACCATCTGCATTAAAAGCAGCCTTCCCGGGAGCATATTTACTTTGCTTAAATTTATTATCCTTTGAATTGAAAGGATTCTTCTTCTTCTTTTTCATGCAGGGGTTTTTTACTGCTAACTATAATTTGAAAGTACAGCTTATTGCTCACTTACAATTTCCATCTCGGTTCTAAATGCTACAAATTTGCCTTCAAAAGGTTTAGATTTTGCTCTTAATGAAGGAGCATCCTCTTGAAGATATTTTTGTAACATCTCTTTATTCTCAGTGGTATATTGAACAGAATAGGTGATCCCGCCCATTTCTTCATTTACCATCACTCTACTCATCAATGCTTTTTTAAACTTTCCTGTATTCAACATCTCAGGAATATGCTCGGTTTTCATCCAGTTGAGCCATTCTTCATGGATCTCTTCCTGAACGTTTATAGTTACGTTATATATGTACATTTTATAAAATTTATAATTACAATTAGTATTGTCCGGTTAGAGACAAAAGATCGCTGCGCTGAAAGAAACAAGACTTGAAACTTGAAATTAACTTATTCATTAACAGTAAAAAATTAATCTTCGACAAGCTACCATTGACGTATTTTCAAAGTTTCTCCGAATAAGAGACCCTGAAACTCCCGAAGAATCGGGACAGGGTGACGATACTGGTTTTAACTTCTGTCATGCTGAACTCGTTTCAGCATCTTTCATACGTCAATTTACTCCGCTAGATAATTTTTTTAGCATGGATCTCAGGGAGATAAAATAATATTCTTTTCTTTTATTACTCCAATTCATCGCCCCTTAAGAAACGATATTTTTTACGAGCATCTACAAAATAGATACTATCTGGAAAATTAAATATGATCTGTTCGTAATATTGTTTCGCTTTTTCAGCATTCTCTAACTGATCATCATATAATTCTGCCAACAAAAAAGTAGCGTTATCTGCCAAAATATCTTTCCCGTAAAACTCCAAGATCTTCAGATAATTTTCTTCAGCCTTTTGCCAGTTTTCAGAAAGTTTAAACAATTCTGCTTGTTTTAGCAAAGCTTCATCTTCAATTTTTTCGCCTTTATGATTCTGCAAAATATCATCTAACACGGCAATAGCTGTCTCGGTTTTATTCTGAAAAGCTAATAAATCGGCCTTTGCATATAACTTTAGAGCAGTTTGGGTGGAATCTTCCAAGCTGTTTTCTTTAATTAAAAGACTCAACTCCATAGCATCATTTGCTATTAATTGTGTGGTAGAAGCTTTTAATACATTTAACTGTGTAAGTGCCCATTCGAAATCTCCTTTAAAATAACTGGTTTTAGCTACTTTGAACCGAGCATTTTGAGCAATTTCATTATTCTTCACTAAAGTCTGAATCTGGGAATAATAGATTAGCGCCTGATTGAATTTTTGATCCAAAACCAAAATATCTGCTAATGTCATCTTAATGGCAGCTTGTTGAAAATTATTTAATGGACTCTCAGAAAGCGTATTCAATAATTGTTTAGCTTCTTCAATTTCAGTCATTTTAAAGGCTAGGAAATTGGCATAATCTATTTGAATAGCCATCGTTTCCAATCCAGTTCCAAACTCGGAAAGCACCTTTTCAAAATCTTTTTTAATAACTGTAAAATCTGAAGCTTTTGCAGTGCTCAACTTCATATCCAGTAATAACTGATTCGCTTGAATAAGTATGTTTGGCGAGGTAGTTTCAGCAATAATAAATGAAACTATTTCCTTTGCTGTTTCAATATCACCTTCAGACTTAGCCAATACCGTAAGTTGAATAATACGTTGTAGATCTTTATCGCTTCTTCTAAAAATTGCTTTTTCCTGAAGAAAAGCTTTGTCAAAATCTTTCTGCTGAATAAAAAGCCAAGACAATAATTCGCTATAAGTAAGCTCCTGAGTTTTTTGAATCTTTTGAAGCAACTGTTTTCTAAGAGCGATATTTGCCAAATTGGAAGCATCTTCCAAAATATAGCGATCAAATTCCCGCATGAGATTAATAGCCATCTCAGGCTGCTTAGTAATTAGCTCTAAATAGGCGGCAAACATCTCGTCCAATTTTCCTTGCTCGCCATAAATTCTGGCAAGTGGCAGGTCAAAATTCATTTCAGGGTTTAGCTGCATTCCCAAAACATAGGCTTGCTCTGCATAATCCAATAAACTATATTTTTCGAAATTACGGGCGATCGAATAAGCGTAATTCGCTTTTTCATTTAATGCACTCAGAGCTTCTGAATAGTGTTTTTTAGCTAATTCTTGTTTATTTTGAAGCTCATAATTATGACCTAATTCAATTAAAATACTTGGATTGTTATTGGTGTTTTTGAGCCGCTCTTGCAATAAACTTTCTGCCATTTCAAAATCCTCTAACTGCTGATAAGAGGTAACTAAGCCCATAAAATAATTAGAATTCCCGGGAGCTTCTTTTACCAGGTTTTGATACACACTAAGCGCTTTGGCATACTCCCCTTGATCCAGATATTTTTGCGCCAATTGATCTGACTGGCAAAAACCGCTCTGAATACCTATAATGAATAAGGCTATATAAAGAAAACACCGCATTTTGTAAAGATAACAAAATGCGGTGTTTGGAAATAACTATATAAGATTAAAAGCAAGCACTGCTTGCCTTTTTAAAAATTAATTGTTAATTTATATAACGCCTGAATTACAAAGGAACCCGCTTGTCATTCTGAAAGAAACGCAGTGGATTGAAGAATCTCAAAGGAGCAAGACGTAGGATAGAAGTTTGCAAGAGATTCCTCCTAACGTCGGAATGACAAAAGGTTAAACTTGTCATCCTGACGAAGGAAGGATTTCAAAGAGTTACAATCTTCACTTTTGAGAGATTCCTCCTTCGTCGGAATGACAAAGTAAACTAATCGATCATTTTAAATCCTGTATACTTCACCAATACTTCCGGTACTTTAATCCCTTCCGGAGTTTGATAATTTTCAAGGATTCCGGCCAGTACTCTTGGTAACGCCAAAGCACTTCCATTTAAAGTATGCACCAGTTCCTTTTTACCGTCTTTATCCTTGTACCTTAACTTCAATCTATTTGCTTGAAAAGTCTCGAAGTTAGAAACAGAACTTATTTCTAACCAACGATCCTGAGCAGTAGAAAACACCTCAAAGTCGTAAGTAACTGCAGCTGTAAATCCAAGATCTCCACCACACAGTCTTAAAATTCTGTATGGCAACTTTAAATCTTGCAATAGATCTTTAATATGATCTACCATTCCATCTAATGCCGCATAAGAATTCTCAGGCTTTTCGATGCGTACAATTTCCACTTTATCAAATTGATGCAGTCTATTCAAACCTCGAACATGTGCTCCATAAGACCCAGCTTCCCTTCTAAAACAAGGAGTGTGGCCAGTACAAGAAATAGGTAAATCTGCTTCAGTAAGCATTCTATCTCTAAAAAGATTGGTCATTGGCACTTCTGCGGTAGGAATTAAATAAAGATCATCTTCAGTAACATGATACATCTGCCCTTCTTTATCTGGTAATTGTCCAGTTCCAAATCCTGAAGTTTCATTTACCAATAATGGTAATTGAAATTCTGTATAACCAGCATCTACAGCTTTATCTAGAAAATATGTGATCAAGGCTCGCTGTAGCCTTGCACCTTTACCTTTATAAACAGGAAATCCGGCACCAGTAATTTTATTACCTAACTCAAAATCTATAATATCATATTTCTTCGCCAATTCCCAGTGAGGCAAAGAACCTTCCGCCAATACAGGAATATCTCCTTCATTAAAGATCTCTTCATTATCAGCTTCGGTAGTACCCGCAGGAACCAGATCGTTGGGAATGTTGGGAACTGTATAAAGAAGGTGCTCTAATTTCTCAACTGTTTCACTAAAGATATCTGAAAGCTCTTTAGACTTATCTTTTAATTGAGAAGTTTTCTCTTTTAAAATATTCGCTTTTTGCTGCTCCCCAGATTTAAACAACATTCCAATTTCCTTGGAAAGCTGATTGGATTCGGCCAAAGTTTCATCTAATTGCGTTTGTGTGGAGCGGCGGGATTCATCTAATGTTAAGATCTCTTCAAAGACATCTTCAGCATTAAAATTTCTCTTTTTAAGGGCTTGAATATATCCCTCTTTATGCGCTCTAATATTGCTAACTTGTAACATAAGGCCAACTAATTTTTAATAAGCAGCAAATGTAACAAAAGCAAGTAAAAATATCAGTCTAATTTAGAAGGTAAAATCCAGTCGTGGTGCTTAAAGTGATGCCACTTCTCATTTGCAAGATCCACCTTAGGATCTATGAATTGTTGATAGGGTCTTCCGTTAACACTTACTTTAGAGTCCACAAATATCTGCACGTCTTGACCTTTCTTAGCATACTCACGTTTTAAACGCTGTGAAAATTGCCAGATCATGTCTGGCTTAGAGCTTATAGCTCCTAATTGTTTGTTGGATAAAAATTTCGCTTTATCTATATACTCGACTTTTTTAGTGTCTTTATCTACCACCCTAAAAGCACTTCTCCCACTTTTACTGCGCAACATCATTCTCCAGGAAAGACGGTGCCCCTCCTCTGTCCATAAAACATCATCTTCATAAAACCAATGTCTTAATGGCAATCCCAATTGAAAAATAAACCAAATAGAGATCACTGCTAAAAACGCATTTCTATACTTCGGAAGAATGATTTTCTTCTCATCATAATATTTCTTTTTCCCTCTTAGAAACCATTTGTTTATTTTTTCTGAAGGGAAAAAGAACAAGGTAAATGCGAGTGAGAGATATGGAAAGATCCCAATATGAAAAATGAAGCTATTAAATAAGTGGAAGAAAATGGCTGCAATAAATACTGGAACTCTGGTTTTTCTATAAAGTAATAAGGGAATTATTAAAAGATCGAATAAAAACCCAAACCAAGAAATACTCATATGTGCCCATCCCTGCTGAAGCAAATCTCCCACCAGCCAATAATCTGCTTTAGATTTCATCAAGATCCTCGGAAACTCACCATTAAACCAATCTGGATATAGTTTTGCCACTGATGCGTAGGTGTAAACGATCCACATTTGAAATACAATAAAAAGCCAAACCCACCGAGGCATTGAAATTTCCCGAAGCGATGCATTTCTCCATGCATCTATAGAAGCATTTTTATGTGCCGGCAAAAAGAACATGATACCGCACAAGAGCATCAATAAATAATAATGATTGTTATAAGAGGATTTTTGCATCAGGTAAACCGATGCCCACATGATGGTATAACAAAATATACTGAATCTATATTTGTAACCTACCATAACCAATAAGCCGAACAGGCCCATTACTCCATAGTAGTATAGCATCCCATTTCCGGGAAGCGGTTGTAAAAATTCGAAACCAATAAAATTGAAAGTTTCCTGCGGCTCTATGAGGGTACGCTTTATCCAACCTGTAGCTATACTCCCAAAAGCTTCCAATGCTATTAACAGCCCAAAAAACACGCGAAAAACTACCAATGCAGAATTATCTATCCGGGTAAAAAGGAACCTATTCAGCATAGTTGTCTTTGATAAACTGCGAACTAAAAGCTTCATCTTGTTTCATCGCTCTTTTTAAAGAGTCTATAGAATCGAAACTCTTCTCGTCTCGAATTCTGGTAAGCAACTCGATCTCTAACTTTTGTCCGTAAAGATCCTTATCCAACATAAAGAAATAGGTCTCTATAGTTTGCTCGGTGCCACCCACGGTAGGATTAGTTCCTATATTCATCATTCCAAAATAAGGAATTTCATCTATTACTGCACGTGCTATATAAACCCCATTTTTCGGAATCAATTTGTAATTTTCTTCAATATTTAAATTAGCCGTTGGGTATCCAAAATTTTTTCCCAGTCCTTTTCCTTTTACCACAGTTCCTGTTAGCATAAAGGGTTGCTGAAGGTAGCGATTCGCTTTTTCTACCTTTCCTTCCATCAGTGCTTTTCTGATCTTTGTAGAACTTACTGCGACATCTTCTATCTCTTGTTTACCAATTTCCTCTACCTCAAAATTATATTCCTTCCCAAATTCCTTTAAGGTATTGATATCTGCAGTTCTATTTCTTCCAAATCTATGATCGTAACCAATTATTATTTTTTTTGCCTTTAATTTTTGCACCAGAATATCACGTACAAATTCCCGAGCTGAAAGTCTCGAAAATTGATGTGTAAAAGGATGAATTATTAGATGATCTATCCCGGAATTGGCAAGGATTTTTTTGCGCTCCTCTATGGTGTTTATCAGTTTAATATCACTCTCTTTTTGTAACACCATCCTTGGGTGAGGAAAAAAAGTGAGTATCGCCGATTCCATATTGCTGATCTTCGCTGTATTTACCAGCTTTTCTATAATCTTTTGATGGCCAGCATGCACCCCATCGAAAGTGCCAATGGTTATTACCGTTGGACATTCACTTTTAAAAGTATATGCTCCTAGATGTTCTTTCAAGTGACTTTTTATTTACCGTTAAAAGTATTCATTGTGATATTTATTCCTGCCGTTGCGAAGGATTTTATAAGTTCAGCAGCTTTTTCTAAGCGTTCGGGAAGATTTTTCTCTTCTTCTAAAGACCAATCTGCCAACACATAATCTACCTGACGCCCTTTAGAAAATTCATCACTTATCCCAAACCTAAACCTGTTATAAGTTGATGTATTAAGCTGAAGTTGAATATCTTTTAATCCATTATGCCCGCCATCACTTCCTTTGGTCTTAACCCGAATAGCTCCAAAATTGAGATTGAGATCATCTGTTACTACAAGCAAATTTTCCAAAGGGATTTTTTCCTTGGTAAGCCAATAGTTTACCGCTTTCCCACTAAGATTCATATAAGTGCTAGGTTTTAATAGAATAAAAGTTCTTCCCTTAAATCTGAAGCTTGCAATATCTCCAAGCTTATCGGTTGCAAAGGAAACCCCTTCTTTTTCGGCTAAGTAATCTACCACTTTAAAACCAATATTATGTCTGGTATTGTGGTACTTGGGACCTATATTTCCAAGCCCAGCAATCAAAAATTTCTTCATAGGGTCTACTTGTTCCTCTGATGGTTTTTTGCTAAATATTCTTCCGAAGAATGCCAACATGGAATTTGTTTTGGTAAATATAAAATTAATAATATTCTTAGCCTTACCAATTTTAGATGACACTTTTAATAGCATCAGAAATAATATAACGCGTATAGTGAACTATTTATAAATGAAAAAGCATTCCGAATCCCGAACAAATCGGAATAGGAATGCTTTTAAATTTTATGCTCTATATGTAAGATTACTCTTTTACAGCAGCATCATCTACCTGAGTAGATTCTACCTCATCTGCAGCAACTTCATCTTCTTCTTCAAGATCTTCAGTAACGTTACGTGAAGCCTTAACTTGACATATCACAGTATTATCTGGATGTTGAATTATAAAATTATCACTTGCTAAAGCAGTTACATACAATTTGTTTCCAATCTTAAGTGGGGTGACATTGGCTTCAACAAAATCTGGAAGATTTCCTGGAAGACCTTTAACTTTTAAACGACGTAAGTTGTAACGTAAAACTCCACCATTTTTAACCCCACGTGGCACACCTTTAGTGTGCACAGGAATTTGCATAGTGATTTCCTTGTCGTCAAATATTTGATAGAAATCCATGTGTAGGATAGCATCGGTTACTGGGTGAAATTGGATGTCCTGAAGAACAGCGTCAATTTTCTCTCCACCTTCCAAAGTAATTATCACTGTATGCACATCTGCTGTGTATACAAGGGGTTTGAAGGCAGTTTCATCTGCTGAAAAATGTAATGGTTCGCCTCCTCCGTATACTACGCAAGGTACCTGTCCAGCATTACGTAAGGCTTTAGTTTCTTTCTTGCCTACGCTTTCTCTTTTAGATCCGTTGATCGTGATTGATTTCATTATAAAAAATTTTAGTGTGCAAAGGTGCGACTTTTTTCGGTAGTATAAAATACTGAAATGGAAATAATTAAACGTCTTTTGCTTTATTAAGTGTTTTAGCTAAAAATAAGATTACATTATAAATTTAGAGCTGATAGATTTATTGTTGTGTACGCGAGACATAACATCAGCAAAAAGATCAGCACAGCTTACTACTCTAATTTTATCGCATTTTTGTTTTAAAGGGATAGAATCGGTTACAATTAACTCCAATAGTTGCGAGTTTTCAATTCTCTTATATGCATCTCCGGAAAGCACCGGATGAGTACAAATAGCTCTTACACTAATAGCGCCTTTTGCCATCATTACATCTGCTGCTTTGGTAAGTGTCCCGGCAGTATCTACCATATCATCTACCAAAACCACATTCTTACCAGTAACGTCGCCAATAAGTTCCATGTGAGATATTACATTGGCTTTAGCGCGTTGCTTATAACAAATTACCACATCACTTTCCATAGCTTTAGAATAGGCATAAGCTCTCTTGGAACCACCCATATCTGGAGAAGCTATAGTTAGATTATCTAATTTCAAACTCCTTAAATAAGGCAAGAAAACTGTAGAAGCAAATAAATGATCTACTGGTTTTTCAAAGAACCCCTGAATTTGATCTGCGTGAAGATCCATTGTTATAATTCTGGTAGCTCCGGCAGTCTCTAGGATACTCGCTACCATTTTTGCAGCAATAGGAACTCTAGGCTTATCTTTTCTGTCCTGTCTAGCCCATCCAAAATAAGGCATCACAGCTGTAATATGTCTTGCTGAAGCCCTTTTTGCTGCATCCAACATCAATAACATTTCCATAAGGTGATCTGCTCCAGGATGTGTTGAGCCAATAATGAATACACGAGAACCCCTAACAGATTCTTCGAAAGAAGGCTGAAACTCACCATCGCTATAGGTACTGGTTATAACTTTTCCCAGTGGTGCTCCGTAGGCTGCAGCTATTTTTTCTGCAAGTTCTCTACTTTGGGTGCAATTAAAAATTTTTGCTTCGGGAATTAAATTTGGCATTTCGTGGTATGTTTTTAAGTTGAAAACTGTGGTTTTTGTTGTGTGCCCCAAATTTAGAAATTTATTCCCTGCCATTGCTTAAGGAAAGCTTAGAATGTTCTTAATTTTTAAAAATTCTAAATACCTAGGCATGAAGCCTGTAAAGTTTTTAGATCAGAAGAATTAATTAAAAGCGTTGAATAATAAAAACACTTTTATATTAAATTTCAGAAAATACTGGAGAGAAAATCAGAATTGAAATTAAGGTTTCAATTTTAGTAAAGATTATATGAGCAACTACTTTTGAAGCAGGTTAAAACATATTTAAAATTTCTGCTTAATTTATGTACCAACAAGCTTCTTCTTTCAATATTTACACCTGAGGATTAATGCACTATTCTTAAAAATAATTCCGAATCATTTATTTTTTTATCGTTAGACACTTCTTAAATTTTATAAATTAAGAAATGTTTTAACATATAGATAACTTTTCAAAAGTTAAATTTCTTTACTTTTAAAAATACTGAATATCCTCCCTAAAACATTGTTTATGAAAGATATAGATAAGTGGAATGAAGCTGCAGATCCAGATAATTTGAGTGATGACGAGAATATGATTCTCGATGCTATGGGACTTAATGGAAGTTCAAGAAGAAAATTCTTAAAACAAGTTTCCGCAGCAAGCTTGAGTATTTATGCTTCTTCTTTTTTTACTTCAGAATTATTTGCCAGCACTATGAAAGATTTGCCAGAGAAAACAACAGCACTTTTAAATGAGGTTAAAGTGAATCTCAGGGTGAATGATATGGTAAAGCCATTAACACTAGACTCCCGAACTTCCTTGCTAGATGCACTTAGAGAAAGACTTGGACTAACCGGCACCAAAAAAGGCTGTGATCATGGACAATGTGGCGCCTGCACTGTAATTATAGAGGGAAAACGCAATCTTTCTTGCCTTACTCTTGCAGCCACCTGTGAAGGAAAGGAAATCACAACGGTGGAAGGATTAGCGAAAAATGGCGAAATGCATCCAATGCAACAGGCATTCCTAAAACATGATGGCTTCCAATGTGGATACTGTACTCCCGGACAAATATGTTCTTCTGTAGCACTATTAGAAGAAGCCAAAAATGGAGAAGCTAGCTATGTAACAGAAGATCTCAAGAAAATTCAATCTGGTTTGATACTTTCAGAAGAAGAAATTAGAGAAAGAATGTCTGGAAATATTTGTCGATGCGGTGCTTACAATAATATTGTACAGGCCTTTAAAGAAGTCCATACCGGAAATGATGAAATGCCAACTTGGGAATTTGCTACACAGGAACAAATGGATAAGGCTAAGAATTCCTAAACAGGTAAGATTATCTTTAAAACCAATGAATTTGAACATTTCAAGACTTTAAAATTAATCAACCATGAGACCATTCACATATACCAGTGCAGAAAATAAAGAACAGGCGCTTCAAGCTTTCACAGCAACTTCGCATTATCTCGGGGGTGGGACAAATCTGGTGGATTTGATGAAGGAAAATGTGGAGCGGCCAGATCAACTTATCGATGTTAATAATCTCGATTATAAAAAAATAACTTCTAATGAAAATGGCGGATTAACACTTGGCGCAATGCTTAGTAATTCTGAAACTGCCAATAACAAGCAAGTAAGAACCAATTACCCCTTACTATCCATGGCTATGTTGTCTGCTGCCACAGCACAAATAAGGAATATGGCTAGCAACGGAGGAAATTTGTTGCAGCGCACACGTTGTCCTTATTTCTTTGAAGTTTCTATGCCATGTAATAAGCGAGAACCAGGTTCCGGATGCGGAGCGCTGAACGGAATGAATGCATTACATGCTATTTTTGGATATAGTGATAGCTGTATTGCAACAAATCCATCA
Source organism: Gillisia sp. JM1 (assembly GCF_000424645.1). NCBI lineage: Bacteria > Pseudomonadati > Bacteroidota > Flavobacteriia > Flavobacteriales > Flavobacteriaceae > Gillisia > Gillisia sp. JM1. Next base: position 233,367 of record NZ_KE384218.1, on the reverse strand, counting down.
GATATGTGTGTGGCTCTTGCGGCCATTGGAGCAACTGTTGAAGTTCAAAAACCTGACGGGACCTCCAGAATGATAGAATTCACAGATCTTCATCGTTTGCCGGGAGATCAGCCTGAAAAAGATACTACTCTTATACCAGGTGAATTGATCACGGCGATTCATTTACCAAAACCAGAATTTTCAGATCATTATTACTACTTAAAGATTCGCGAACGTTCCAGTTATGCTTTTGCATTGCTATCGGTTGCTGCCGGATTACAAGTAGAAAGCGGAGTGATCAACAAGGTTGGACTTGCCATGGGCGGTGTTGCTCATATCCCATGGAAGCTTACAAAAGCTGAAGAATTCCTTGTAGGGAAGAAACCAAATCAATCTAATTTTGAAGCGGCTGCAGCACTGGAGATGAAGGATGCTAAACCATTTGAAGCGAATAAATGGAAAGTAGATATGGGTAAAAACGCAATTGTAAGAGCGCTTACCCAAGCATATGAAAGAGAAGTATAAGCCAATCTCAAAAAATAAAATTATGACGAAGTCAATAAATACATCCGGAGTTGGAAATGCTATAAATAGAGTGGAAGGTCATCTAAAGGTGATGGGAAAGGCTAAATATGCATCTGAATTTCCAGTAGAAAATAAAGTTTATGGACAAGGAATCAACTCTACAATTGCTAAGGGAGAGATTGTTTCCATAGATACTTCTGAAGCCGAAAAGCTTGAAGGGGTGTTAAAAGTGATTACTTATAAGAATGCAGAAAAGCTTAAGACCTTAGAAGGAGTACGGCCGGCAATTGCAACAGATAGTATTGCTCCGGTTTTACAAAGTAATAAAGTACATTATTATGGAGAATATGTTGGTCTTGTGGTGGCAGAAACATTCGAACAAGCACAATATGCTGCTAGCTTAGTAAAGTTTGAATATAAAAAAGATCCCACTGCTGTTATCGACTTTGAGAAGTCGAAATCCAAAGCCTATACTCCAGATAATGGTTCAAATTATTCAAGAGGAAATATGGAACAAGGGCTTTCTGAAGCTGATACGGTAGTGGAGCAGACCTATAATACACCAATTGAACATCACCATCCAATGGAACTTCACGCTGCAATAGCTAGTTGGGATAATGGAAAGGTAATGGTTTATGCAAGTCAGCAAATAGTTGAAGATGCTAAAATAGCTATCTCAGGTACATTCCAGATTCCAAAGAAAGATGTGCGTGTAATATCTGCTTTTGTAGGTGGTGGATTTGGCTCAAAACTAAACCTAGATCGTCATGTGATTTTGGCGGTAATGGCATCTAAAATGGTTGCAAGACCCGTGCAGGTTACTGTAACGAGAACCCAAATGTTTACCAATACGAACATGCGTCAACAGAATGAGCAAAAATTGCGTCTAGGTGCTAAAAAGGATGGTACGCTCACAGCGCTTTCTCATGAAACGCTTTCTCATACTTCTACTACCCAGGAATATCAGGAACCTTGCGGGATGCTTTCCAAGATGTTGTACAATGTGGCCAACAATGAGGTAACCTATAAGTTGATCCCGATGAATATGCAAACTCCGTTTGCCATGAGAGCACCAGGAGAAGCGACGGGAAGCTTTGCATTAGAATCTGCTATGGATGAAATGGCTTGGAAGTTAAAAATGGATCCTCTAGAATTCCGAATAAAAAACGATATTCAAACAGATCTTCATGAAGAAAAACCATTTTCTTCTAGGTTGTTGGTGGAATGTTTGAGAATTGGCGCTGAAAAATTTGGCTGGAAAGACCGAAAACCAGAACCACGTACTAATAAAAAAGGTAACTGGCTTATAGGTTACGGTGTAAGTTCCGCATCCAGAAATTCTCCATACCTGAAAACGCATTCGAAAGTAATTCTGGAATTGGACGAAGATAAAGTTTTTGCTACTATTCAAATGGATGCAACCGACATAGGTACTGGTAGTTATACCATTATAGCACAAACCGCTTCAGAATATTTAAAGATCCCGGTAGAACAAGTAAATGTTGAGTTAGGTGATTCCGATTTTCCCATAACACCCGGCTCCGGAGGTTCTTGGGGAGCAGCTTCTTTTTGTAATGGAACCCGTGCTGCTTGTGAAAATGCTATAAAAACACTTAAGAATAATAGAAATATAGCAGAAGATGAAGAAGTTGCTGTTTCTGAACTTCTAAAAAAGAATCAACTTACCAAATTCGAAGCTGAGGGAATGGCTGAACCATCTGCGGAATTCGGAAAATACTCAGTATTCTCTTTTGGAGCTAACTTTTCTGAAGTTTGGGTTGATAAGGATACGGGAATGTACCGAATTAAGAGAATGGTGAATGTAGCTTCTGCAGGAAAAATATTAAATCCGAAGACTGCTTACGGGCAGATTATAGGTGGGTTAACAATGGGTGTAGGCATGGTGATGGCTGAACAGACTAGGGTAGAACCTAATTTTGGAAATTTTATCACCCGTTCTTTTGCAGATTATCACGTACCAGTAAATCTGGATTTGGCTAATATAGATGTGGTATTTCTTCCAGAAGAAGATAAGATCGCCAATAAAATGGGTATTAAAGGAATAGGCGAACTTGGAATAACCAGTGTTGCTGCTTCCATATCCAATGCCATATTTAATGCAACAGGAAAACGAATGCGAAGCCTACCTATAACTCCAGAAAAGCTGATTGAGGCTGGTCTTGAAGAAGGTGTTACAGCTTAAAAATAACTGAAAGAGATTGTCTGTAAAGATATAAAAGCGTCATTCTGGATTTATTTCAGAATCTTAACAATCTGATTTTCAAACAAAGTTAGAACCTGAAACAAGTTCAGGTTGACGAAAAGAATCTTTTCAGATAGCCTCTTTTCATTTAATAAATAATAAGTATTCTAAGGTTAGGATTATTAGCAATTAATTTCTTAATTTTTAAAAAAATTTAAGATCATGGCAGAATTCAGTATTACCATCAACGGCAAGAACCTTTCGGTAGATGTAGATCCTACTACTCCCCTACTTTGGGTTTTAAGAGACCATTTAAAATTGGTTGGAACTAAATACGGTTGTGGTATAGCCCAATGTGGTGCGTGTACTGTACATTTTAACGGAACTGCCGTGAGATCTTGCCAGCTTCCTATTTCTGCTGCTGCAGACAATAAGATCACAACAATAGAAGGACTTTCAGAAAATGGAGATCATCCTGTTCAAAAAGCGTGGTTGGAGCATGATGTGCCACAATGTGGTTATTGCCAGGCAGGGCAGATCATGTCTGCTTCAGCTTTATTAAAACGTAATCCAAACCCAAGCGATAAAGATATTGAAAATGCCATGAGCGGAAATATTTGCCGTTGTGGTACATACACCAGAATTAAAGCAGCCATTAAAACAGCTTCAGATTCTCAAATAGCCTAATTATCAGTTTAATTCAAAAACATAAAAATGACTAAAGTAAAAACATCATTAGGCAGAAGATCCTTTATTAAAAGTGTTTCTTTAGCTGGAGGCGGACTGATAATAGGATTTAATTGGCTAGCGTGTAAAGGACCTACGGAAGAAGGAAGTGAAGAACTGGCGATGCAAATGCCAGATGAATGGTTTGAACTAAATGGATATCTAAAAATTGGAGATAATGGAATTGTAACTATTTATTCTCCAAACCCAGAAATTGGTCAGAATGTAAAAACTTCAATGCCAATGATCGTTGCTGAGGAGCTGGATGTAGACTGGAATAATGTAGTGGTAGAACAGGCTCCTCTTAATACTGAAGTTTTCACCCGACAGCTTGCAGGTGGAAGTCAGTCTATACGTCAAGGCTGGCAATCATTAAGAACAGCCGGAGCAACAGCAAGACAGATGTTGCTAACTGCTGCAGCGAATCAATGGGAAGTTCCTTTTTCTGAACTTTCTGTTGAGAATGGAGTTATAAAACATGAAGGTAGCGATAAAACCATCGGATATGGTGAGATCGCCAAAGCCGCAGTGAATGTAGAAATTCCCGAAGAAGTGGAATTAAAAAATATCGATAACTTTAAAATTATAGGAACATCTCGAAAGAATGTAGATGCAAAGAAAATAGTTACAGGTCAACCCCTGTTCGGAATAGACACTTTTAAAGACGGAATGCTGATCGCAATGATCGTGCAACCTCCAGCCTTCGGTATGGAATTCAAAACTATGGATGCAGAGAAAGCGAAAGGAATGCCAGGCATCAAAGATGTTTTTACCATAGACACCTATCCTGAAGATATGGAGAAAGAATGGAGCGATGTCGCAGCGTTTTCCAAACTTGTTGTAGTAGTTGGCGAAAGTACATGGCAGGTTATGCAAGCTAAGAAAGAAGTAAAGGTGGAATGGGATTTAAGCCCGGAACTCACTAAACAAATTGAGATCCTGGAGAAATCTGCAGGAATGGATGGTGTCAGCGGATTGGAAAGCACTTCGATACATGCTTCCCTTATGGCAGATGTAGGTTCTAAAAAATCTGAAATTGTTAGACGAGATGGGAATCCTGAAAAGGCATTTAAAAATGCAGCTCGGGTGATAGAACGTTCTTATACCTGCCCGTTTCTTGCTCACAACTGTATGGAGCCAATGAACTTTTTTGCAGATGTTAGCGGAGATAAAGCAGAATTATTGGGACCAATCCAAACACCAGAATATGCTGAAAAAAGTGTAAATAAACGTTTAGGATTTGACCTTGAAAATATAGATATTCAAATGACCCGAATGGGTGGTGGCTTTGGTCGTAGACTTTACGGTCATTTCCTTGTGGAAGCTGCTGTGATATCCCAAAAAATGGGAACACCTATTAAACTTGTTTATAGCCGAGAGGATGATATGACCAACGGGGTGTACCGTCCGGCTTACCATGTAACTTATCGCGCGGCTCTTGATGCCAATAATAAACTGACCGCTTTTCATGTAAACGCAGGGGGAATCCCTGAAAGTCCGCTTTTTGCGAATCGTTTTCCGGGAGGAGCTATAGATAACTATTTAGCTGAAAGTTGGAGTATGGAGTCGAATATTTCAACTGGAGCATTTAGAGCTCCGCGATCTAATTTTATAGCTGGCGCAGAACAGTCTTTCTTAGATGAATTATCCGAAGAAATGGGTCAAGACCCTATTCAATTTCGTTTAGATATGTTGGAGCGTGCAGGAAAGGATCCTGTGGGTGAAGAAAATGATTATGATGCAGCTCGTTATGCTGGGGTTTTAAAGCTAGCTAGAGATAAATCTGGTTGGAATAATGGCAACTCTAGCTTAAACCGAGGAGTTTCCGCTTATTATTGTCACAATTCTTATGTGGCGCAGATTTTAGACCTATCGGTAGTAAATAATCAGCCATTGGTAGATAAAGTGACCTGTGCTCTAGACTGCGGAATTGTGGTAAACCCAGATGCTGCTAAAAATATGGTTGAAGGTGGAACCATCGACGGAATTGGCCATGCGCTATATAGCGAGATGACCTTTAAAGATGGAGTTCCACAACAAAGTAATTTTGATACTTACAGACTTATAAGACATAAAGAAGCACCGAAAACTATAGATGTTCATTTTATAGAGAATGGAATAGATCCTACAGGTTTGGGAGAACCGCCATTTCCGCCAATTCAGGGAGCTTTAGCAAACGCTCTTTATAAAGCAACCGGAAAGCGATTTTATGATCAGCCATTTATTTCCCATATGCAGGATGATCTAAAGACCTAGAAGATTTCACTTGAATGAAGCAATTAAAGATCAAGTGCTGGATAGAAGAGGATGGAGAAAAGTTTTATGGACCGGGACCTCATGAACTCCTTAAACAGATTCAAAAGGAAGGTTCTCTTTCCAAAGCCGTAGAGCAAATGCACATGTCGTACAAAAAAGCTTGGGCAATGGTTCAAAGACTGAATCAATTTTCTGAGGAGGCTTTGGTAATTTTGAAAAAAGGAGGCCAACATGGTGGAGGAGCTGAAGTAAGTCTTTATGGATTAGGAATAATGAAAGAATATGATGATCTTCAATTGAAAGTACGGCAACTGATAGCTCAAGAGGAAAAATTACTGAAGGTCTTAAAAAAATAATCAATAATCTCGGGGCAAGCGCACGAGATATGTCTAGATGGTTCGGGAGAAAAATACTTTTAAAATTCGATGCAACCCGATGGCTCGGAACTAGGAACCTGCCCAGCCGGTCAGGCGGGTTAAACCCTCAATGAGGGATTAAATTTATTAATCGATATGTTTTTAAATACATAACGCTTTTTATGAACACTAAAAAGAAGATATATCTGGATTATAATGCTACTACTCCTGTTGATAAAAGAGTGGTAGAAGAGATGTTGCCTTACTTTACTGAAATGTTCGGTAATGCTAGTAGCGATCATTTTTTTGGATGGGATGCCGAGGAAGGTGTTAAATTCGCAAGGGAACAGGTTTCCAATCTGGTATATTGTAAACCTACAGAGATCACTTTTACTTCTGGAGCTACCGAAGCTGCAAATCTTGCTCTTTTTGGCTTTTGTAAAAAGAATAGCTCGAAGGGGAAGCATATTATAACCTGTAAAACAGAACATAATGCTATTTTAGATACCATGCAGGCTTTAGAAAATGAAGGTTTTCAGATCACTTATCTTGATGTGGATGCTGAAGGAAATATCGACCTTAAAGAATTAGAGAATGACATTACTGCGAAAACTATCTTGGTTTGTTTGATGCTAGCTAATAATGAAACCGGACTTATACATCCAATGAAGCAGATTGAAAAAATTGTTCATTCTAAGGGTGTTAAGTTGATGAGTGATATTACTCAGGCCGTTGGTAAAATTCCTGTAGATCTGAAAGAACTGAATTTAGATCTTGCCATTTTCTCTTCTCATAAACTCTACGGGCCTAAAGGCGTAGGTGCTTTATATATCAATAAAAAGAATAAAGTAGAGGTTGATCAAAGCGTTTTTGGTGGAGGTCAGGAAAAAGGAATACGTCCGGGAACTCTGAACGTAACCGGAATTGTGGGTTTTGGAAAAGCTGCGGAAATCGTTTTTTCGGAAATGAAAGAGGAATCAATCAGATTATCAGAATTGAGAGATAAGCTCGAAGCGCTTTTGGAAGAAATTGAAGATATAGCAATAAACTCAAAGAATAGCGATCGACTTCCAAATACAACGAACGTCTCTTTTGAAAATATTGATGGCAATCAATTATTAAGAAAACTGAATAATCTTGCTGTTTCCCGTGGTTCGGCTTGTACTTCAAATTTGATAAATCCATCACACGTATTAAAAGCCATGGGATTAAGTGATGAGCTAGCACTATCTTCTATAAGAATTAGTTTAGGTAGAAATACTACGCTGGCTGATATCAAATTTGCTGCGGAAGAAATAAAGAATACAGTTCACCAACTAAAAAAAGCGATGGTATGAGAGAGTTAGAATTCATCATATCGCAATACGAAAATTTAAGTTCTCAGGAAATTGGTTGTGTGATTGCGACGGTGGTTCATGTGGAAGGTTCTGCCTATAGACGTGCCGGAGCGAGAATGCTGGTAGATGAATTCGGAAATATAACTGGAGCCATCAGTGGTGGTTGCCTGGAAGGCGATGCGCTTAGAAAAGCTTTACACGCCTTGCATCAGCAGAAAAATAAACTGATCACGTATGACACCAGTGATGACGATGACGCGGTAATCGGCGCTCAGTTAGGCTGCAATGGGATTATTCAAGTGTTGTTTGAACCACTGGATTATGAGGATAGCTTAAATCCATGCGAAATGCTTAAATCTGTTGTTGCTCAGAAAAATTCTTTAGCGATCGCAGTGCAGTTCAACTTAGATAGATCTAAAGAGCAAGCGGGAACAATTATGTTGATCGATGAAAATTTGAAATATAACGGGAAGCAACCAGAAAACGAAGTATTAGATCTGATTCTGGAACAGGCTCAATTAACTCTTCAAAATAGGAGATCTCATTTCGCCGAATTTTCAATTGACGGAGAAACACAGCATTTATTCATTCAGAATTATCAGCCGCCAATAAAATTGATCATTGTTGGAGCCGGGAATGATGCTCAGATCTTAGCACAACAGGCTGAACTACTTGGTTGGGAAGTCATCGTCACTGATGGCAGACCAACGCATGCGAATAAGCAACGTTTTACCAGTTCTTGTCAGGTGATCGTAACAAAACCTGAACAAACGCTGGAAAACATAGAGATAGATCAACATAGTTGCTTTGTGCTGATGAGTCATAATTATAATTATGATCTAGCGGTGTTGAAACTGTTGCTGACTGAAGACCAAATTCCATATATCGGAATTTTGGGTCCGATGAAGAAATATCAACGAATGCAAAACGACTTGAATACTGATGGGTTTTATATATCTGAAGAATTTGAAAAAAGAATACATGCTCCAATAGGTTTGGAAATTGGCGCGGAAACACCTGCAGAAATAGGACTTTCAATTTTAGCTGAAATCCAATCTTTATTGACGCAAACCAGTGCAAGACCATTAAGAGAGAAGTCGGAACCTATACATGAGAAAAAGAATAATCAATTTAAAGAAATAAAGGTTTGATACAGAATGCTAAAATAGGAGTTGTGATTCTAGCGGCAGGTTCTTCTAGCCGACTTGGATATGCCAAACAACTAGTGGAATTCAAAGGCAAATCTTTATTGCAACATGCGATAGATGTTTCAGAAGTGATGGGTTTTGACAGCAAAGTTTTAGTGTTAGGAGCTAGGAAAGATAAGATAGAAAGTGAACTGGATCTAAAGGAATTTGAGGTCGTAATGAATGGGGATTGGGAAGAAGGAATGTCTACCAGTATAAAGAAAGGCGTATTGCGGTCTCAGGAATTAGAAAATGAGTTGGACCATATATTGATCTTGCTATCAGATCAACCCTTTGTAAGTAAAGAAAGAATTGAGGAATTGATACAGGTTCAATTGGACAATAACAGTCAAGCTACCTATTCAGAATACGCGGGAGATATTGGAGTTCCTGCAATTTTTTCCGCAGAAGTTTTTTATGATTTGAAAGAATTGAAAGGAGATCAGGGAGCGAAAAAACTCATTCATGATCAGAATCTAGATTTCGAGATCGTGAAATTTGAAATGGGAAATTTTGATGTGGATACTGCGGAAGATGTAGAGTTATTAAAACAGATGGAAGAAGAATGAAAGTGACCTTAAAATATTTTGGAGTGATCGCTGAATCAGCCGGGAAAAGCGAAGAAGTTTTAGAACTACAGCAGGGATTATCTGTTAGAGATCTAAAGAATCAGCAGATCAAAAAATATCAGATTCAGGATGCGGAATCGGTACAAATTGCCGTGAATCAGAATTTAAATAGCGAAGTAGAATTAAAAGAAGGCGATGAGGTGGCATTTTTACCACCATTTGCAGGAGGGTGATGAGATACGACAGACAAATAAAATTAGATGAAGTTGGAGTTTCCGGACAGGAAAAACTCCGCAGTGCCAGTGTACTCATAGTTGGCGTGGGCGGACTTGGATGTCCTGCAGCCCAATATCTCGCAGGTGCTGGTGTAGGAACGATTGGGTTGATTGATCACGATAAAATTTCCATTACTAATCTCCACAGACAGGTTTTGTATGATGAAAATGATATTGGAAATTCAAAAGCATTAGTTGCTAAGGAAAAGCTACAGCGATTGAATAGTGAAATCGAACTTGTTGCGATTGAAGAGGCCTTAACAATTGAAAATGCGGAAAAGCTTTTTAGTCAGTATGATCTTATACTTGATGGAACCGATAATTTCGAAACGAAGTATTTGATCAACGATGCCTGCATTTTAACAGGGAAACCATGGGTATATGCATCGATCTATAAAAATGAAGCACAGCTTTCGGTTTTTAATTATAAAAATGGGCCTAGTTACAGATGTCTTTTTCCGAAAACGACTAGGCAAAATGTAAGTTGTGAAGCAACCGGAGTTTTAGGAGTTGTTCCGGGAATTTTCGGAATGCTTCAGGCGATGGAAGCGCTCAAGATAATTTTAGGTATTGGTGAAGTTCTTTCAGGAAAACTGAAGCTATCGAATCTGCTTTCAGGTTCAGAACAAATTCTGAATATTCAGAAAAAGCAGGAAGAGATCGATAAGATCAAGAAAAATGGAATTATTCCGGTGAAAATTGAATGCAAGATAAGTGATGAATCCAGGCTATATTTAGATATTCGTGAGATTTTTGAACAGCCCAGAATTAATTCAGAAAAGGTCATTCAAATTCCACTGAGCGATCTTGATGAACGTATATGGGAAATTCCGAAGGAGGAAGAAATATTAGTCTTTTGCCAGTCGGGTAAACGAAGCAAAAAAGTTGTGGATCTGTTGAAAGCTGAATACGGCTTCCAGAATCTTAGAAATGTTGAAGGAGGAATAGAAACAATAATTAATGGATAAGAAGAAACCAAAGAAAGTATTCGTACAGGGCGCCATTCCGCCGGAAAAGATAGCCGATTCTATAGCGAATCATCAGTCTAAGACCAATATTGGTGCACACAGCATCTTTCTGGGACAAATTCGTGCCGATGAAATTGACGGTAAAACGGTAAGCGCAATTGATTATTCGGCTTACGAAGAAATGGCAGAAAGTGTTTTCAACGAGATCAGGGAAGCGGCATTTTCGAAATTCGATATTACCTGTGCTCATATTTATCATAGTCTGGGCCCGGTGAAAACAGGAGAACTATGCCTATTTGTATTTACGTCTTCGGCACACCGAAAGATTGCGATAGAAGCTTGTAATTATTTTGTAGAAGAGATCAAGGCCAATGTGCCCATTTTTGGAAAAGAGATTTTCGAAGATGAAACCCACCAATGGAAAGTGAATACATAGTATGGTTGATATTACCCATAAATTAAATACGTTGAGGGAAGCTACTGCAATTTCGATAGTAAGGACTTCCAGCGAAGAAACGATAAAGGCGTTACAGGAAAATAGAGTTCCGAAAGGGAATGTTTTTGAAATGGCGAAAGCTGCAGGATTGCTCGGTGTAAAGAAAACTCCAGATCTGTTGCCAGATTGTCATCCGCTACCTATCGAATATACGGGAATAGAATATGAGATAAACGGATTGGAAATCCAGATTTCAGTTAAAGTAAAAACCATTTATAAGACAGGTGTTGAGGTGGAAGCCATGCATGGAGCAAGTATTGTAGCACTTACTATGTATGACATGCTGAAACCTATAGACAAGAATGTAGAGATCGGGACGATAAAACTTCAGAATAAAAAAGGTGGGAAATCTTCTTATAAAATTGATGCTGAAGGATTGACTGCAAAGGTCATTGTTTGTTCAGATACTATTTCGAAAGGAAAAGGAGAAGATAAAGCAGGAAAGGCCATTGTCTCAAAACTTGAAGAATTGGGAATTAAATCTGAACGGATTATTATTCCAGACGAGCCTGAAGAAATAAGATTAGCTTTAAATTCTGCAGATGCAGATATTGTGATTTTTACGGGTGGAACTGGCGTTAGTCCGCGAGACATAACTCCTGAAACTATAGAACCTATGCTGGATCTGAAACTGAAAGGCGTTGAGGAGCAAATGAGAAATTACGGTCAGCAGCGCATGCCTTATGCGATGCTTTCCAGATCTGTAGCCGGAATAAAAGACGGAAAAGTAGTCTTGGCATTACCAGGATCTACCAAAGGAGCTGCAGAATGTATGAATGCAATATTTCCGCATGTATTGCACGTTTTTAAAGTGATAGAAGGAAAAAGACATGATTGAAGAGAAAAAGAAAATAGTAGATAATTTTGGAAGAGCGCATACGTATCTCAGGATCTCCCTGACAGATCGATGTAACCTGCGTTGTTTCTATTGCATGCCAGAAGAAGGAATTGAATTGATGGAGAAATCCAATATCATGACCATTGAAGAGATCATTGCACTTGCTACAACATTTCGTGATCTGGGAGTGGATACTATTCGCCTTACCGGTGGTGAACCCTTGGTGAGAAAGAACTTTGGTTATCTGGTAGAGGAACTTGCAAAACTGGGAGTGACCCTAAAAATCACTACTAATGGAATTATGCTGGATAAATATCTGGATCTATTTCAGAAGATAGGTTTAAAAAAGATCAATCTGAGTCTGGACACTTTGGATAAGGCAAAGTCGGTTTTCATCACGAAACGGGATTATTTTGAGCGCATTTTAAAGAATATCGAAATGGCGCTGGAAATGGATATGGAAGTGAAGTTGAATATCGTGCTGATCAAAGGTGTGAATGACAATGAGATCAATGATTTTATTGAGCTTACCAGACATAAGAATCTTACTATAAAATTTATAGAATTCATGCCTTTTAAGGGCAATAAATGGGACTGGAGCAAAGGTGTTGGTAAACAAGAGATTCTGGATATCGTTTCTAAACGTTTTGGAAATATAGAAGAGTTAAAGAATCCAAAGCACAGCACTTCCTCGAATTTCAAGGTAAAAGGTCACACGGGAAGTTTTGCAATTGTAAGCACTATTACGAATCCCTTCTGCGCAGATTGTAACCGAATTCGAGTAACTGCCGATGGAAAAATGATGAATTGTCTTTTTGCAAATTCTGAAACTGATCTTCTTACTCCTATGCGTAATGGCGAAGAAATGAATGATCTTATTATAAATGCGATCAAGACCAAGAAGTTTTCTCGTGACGGTATGGATGTAAAAATGGATGCCGATCATTACGAGCAGAACAGATCTATGATCTCAATAGGAGGATAATGGTAACAATTGAAGAAGCACATAAGATTATCAAAGCTCAGAAGGTTAAGCTGAAAACAGAAACAAGGGAACTTAGTGACTGTCTTGGTTTTTCAATTTCAGAAGACATTAATGCTCGCTTTGATATGCCTTCTTTTGACAATTCTGCTATGGATGGTTATGCATTGTGCGGAATTTCTCTGGAATACACCATTGTAGGAGAAGTTGCAGCCGGTGATAAAAAGGAGTTTGAATTGAAGGAGGGTGAAGCGGTACGCATTTTTACAGGAGCAAAAGTTCCTGAAAATATTTCCGCAGTGATGATGCAGGAGAAAACTAATGTAGATGGAAGTAAACTTTCTCTGGAACAAATGCCGAAGGAAGGGTTGAATATCCGTAAGAAAGGAGAAGAGTTAACCCAAGGCCAGCTTGTTTTCAAAAAAGGAACTACGATCACTCCAGCAGGAATTGGATTGATCGGAAGTCTGGGAATCCAGAAAGTTGAGGTTTTTAGAAAGCCACTTATTAATTTGATCACTACCGGAAATGAATTGATCGCGCCCGGAAAACCAAAGGCGGAAGGACAGATCTATGAATCTAATAGTTATGCTTTGGCTGCCGCCTGTGAGCAATTCGGATTTCATTGTCACGACAAGAAGCAGATCGAAGATGATTTTGAAGCAATTAAATCGGGAATTAAAGATTCTCTGGAAACCTCGGATGTATTGATCCTATCCGGCGGAATTTCAGTTGGAGATTATGATTTTGTAAAGCAGGCACTGGAAGAGAACGGAGTGGAAGAGCAGTTCTATAAAGTCTTTCAAAAGCCTGGAAAACCGCTCTATTTTGGAAGAAAAGAAGATAAATTTGTATTCGCTTTACCAGGAAATCCTGCATCTTCCTTAAGTTGTTTCTACGTTTATGTAATGCCTTTTCTTTATCAGCTTAGCGGATCGGAAAAAAACGGATTGCAGCGATATTCTTTCCCAATTTCTCATGCTTTTGAAAACAAAGGCGATCGCCCTTCATTTTTAAAAGCAAAGATCAATAATGGAATAGTCGAGATCCTGGACGGGCAAGGTTCATCCATGATATTATCGATGGCACATGGAAACGCTATGGCTTTTATCGATGCTGAAACTTCGCTTAAAAAAGGGGAAAAGGTAGAATGTCTTCTAATCTCATAGTATGCCTATAGAATATTTGCCATTTATCTTTTTCTTTATCGCTTTATTCTACAGTTCGGTTGGTTTTGGAGGAGGCTCCAGCTATTTGGCAATCTTGAGTCTGGTAATTACCGACTTTTATGAGATACGTTCTACAGCATTGATATTGAATATCTGTGTAGTTACTATAGGAACCACGATTTATATCAAAAACGGTGTCCTAAAGCCGAAATTGCTTTGGCCATTTTTTGTACTAAGTATCCCAATGGCATATTTAGGAGCGCTGGTAAAGCTTTCGCAAAATGCATTTTTCTTGTTGTTAGGTGTTGCATTGTTATTAGCGGGAATTTTTATGCTGCTGAAACTTGTTCAAAGTAGATTAGAATCTGTAGAATTTTCTAATCCGAAGAAGCTTTTATTAGGAGGAAGTATCGGATTGCTTTCTGGTATCTCTGGAATTGGGGGAGGGATATTTTTGTCTCCTATACTAAACCTTTTAAAATGGGCAGATCCAAGAATTATCGCTTCACTGGCTTCAGTTTTTATATTGGTGAATTCTCTCGCCGGGCTTGTTGGCTTAAACGTAGCAGGAACTTTCCGCTTGGACTACGATCTTGTTTTTAAACTTATTATTGCAGTTGTACTTGGTGGAAGTCTTGGATCTTATCTTTCCAATAAAAAATTCAACTTAAAGATTTTAGGTATTCTTACAGCGGTATTAGTGTTTTATGTAGGTCTAAAACTTATTCTTGATCATGGATTTGGGATCAGGATCTGATTCTTATTTCCATTAATTTTTCTCCTCTTATCCAAAAACTATAACATGTTTTCTCTTCATTGTATTGCACTGGGAATTTTTCTGCTTTGACTTTCCAGCAATTCTTATAATTAATCTAAAGTTTTATGAAGACATAAAATAATCAAATGATGTTGTTATTTATAGGGTAAGCTATTGTTTATGAAATAATTCTATAGAATCCAGATTAAATGCAAATATTATCCTAGAAATTTTCTTTAAAAAAATCTAAAAAAATATAAGCAGTTCAAATTTACCATAACCCCACACCCTTTTTAAATCATTAGTTTTCTTGAACATTCTTCTCCCGAGATATAAGAGCCTCAAGATTAAAACTCTACATTATTTATTGATTTTTCCAGCCTGATATCTTTTTCTTCATATTAGAATCTTAATCATTTTACTATATTTGGTCAACTCGCTACGAAGAAGCTGTTGGAAACGCAGTTGTGAAATATTGCTAATCCGATCAGAGAACAATCTAAAATAGTTATCTTACTTTCCTCTCTTAATAATAAGATAGTATCATTAGCTAAGCAGATAGAAGAAAAAGGCAGTTGAAAAAACTTTAAGTCAGATGCTTCTTTAACAAGCACCGAAAGTTATTAACAATTTACAGGTCTTATTTGATGGTTATTTGACAAAACGACTACTTCAGATCTCAGAAGCCTTTAAAATCAAGGGATTCTTATTTGATGGTTATTTGATTTTATGAACAAAAAACAACTTATCTCCTTAGTAAAGGAACTGATTAAACAACCCAAAGAAAGTGAATGGGTTGAATTCAAGTTGAATTATCATTCAGCAGAAGAAATAGGCGAACGTATTTCTGCACTTGCAAATAGCGCATGTTTACTGAATTTACCATATGGATAGCTCGTTTTCGGTATTGAAGATGGCACTCATACAATTAAAGGAACCAACTTTAATGTAAAACAGAAGAAGAAAGGCAAGGAAGAACTTGAACATTGGTTAATTAACAGATTAGATCCCAAAATAGATATTTCACTTCATAATTTTGAATATTCAGAAGGAGTATTTCTTTCATTAATAATAGTTCCAGCTACAACATCCCAGCCAGTTGAATTTCTTCATAAGTCCTATATCAGAATTGGCAGTTATACACGAAGTTTGGGAGGTTTTCCTGAAAAGGAGGGTAAAATATGGAGAAAGGAAGCAATTGAGCCTCTAAATAAACATATAGCAAAAGAAAATGTTTCGGCTTCTGAAGTAATCGAATTATTAAGTAGTCAAGCATATTATGAGCTTCTTAAGTTACCGTATCCTAGCACTCGTGAAGGTGTTATCGAAAAATTTTTAACAGAAGGGTTTATTACAATAGGACAGAGCCAATTTAGCGTTACAAAGTTAGGAGCAATTTTGCTAGCTAAGAATCTTGAAGATTTTGGAGAAATAGGTAGGAAAGCCGTTAGAGTAATTGTGTATAAAGGAAAAAATAAAATAGAAACCATAAGAGAACAACATGGTAAAAGAGGTTATGCATTAGGTTTTGAAGGCCTAATTGATTGGATAAATAGTCAGCTTCCTGCAAATGAAGAGATTGGAAAAGCTTTACGACAAGAAAGTAGAATGTATCCTGAAATCGCAGTTAGAGAACTTGTAGCGAATGCATTGATCCATCAGGACTTTGAAGAAAAAGGATTTCCTATGATTGAAGTGTTTTCAGACAGAATAGAGATCTCAAATCCTGGACTTCCTTTAATTACACCTGAAAGGTTTATTGATGAGTATATTTCAAGAAATGAAAAACTAGCAGATATCATGCGGCGAATGGGAATTTGCGAAGAAAAGGGTAGCGGAATTGATAAAGTTATATTTTTTAATGAAATATATCAACTACCTGCCGTTAACTTCATAGTCTCTGAAAAAAGAACTAGAGTCACATTATATTCCTATAAGGAACTAAATAATCTTGATAAGAAAGATAAAGTAAGAGCTTGTTATCAGCATGCTTGTCTGAAATATGTTTCAAATGATAAAATGACCAATCAATCTTTAAGAGAAAGGTTTCAGATTGAGGAGAAGAATGCTGCTATAGCTTCAAGAATTTTAAAAGAAACATTGCGAGAAAAACTTATTAAGGATGATGATCCTTCTAGCAAATCAAGAAAGTATAAAAAATACATCCCATTCTGGGCTTAAATTTTTAATTCAACTGTCGTATAAACAGGAGAATAATGTTGCTACGCTTGAAGAAAGGTTGTTTTGAGATAAATAAAGTGGGGATTTTTTAAAACAAAAAACCCCATCAAAATATGAAAGGGCTTTTTAAGTACTCGAGGCGGGAGTGCTGTAAATTTCGCTTATACCATTAAATATGGGCTTCCCAGAAGGTCACTTGTGGAGTGTCACCGAATTAGACACCTTTAACTAAGATTTAACATTACTAAATTAAGTTGAATAATTCTAGATGTCAATTAACAATCAACTAAGCCAACAATACAGATGTATGTTGAGACAGTTTTCTACTCCACTTTATTTGCGAACCAGAACTGTTCTACGCATCCCTAGAAAAACTTCGGCAAATATTTTTAATTACATTTAAAAAGTTTGTATTTTCGATATATGAAAATAATCGATCAAAATAGAGATAAGATAAAGGCTTTGTGCAATAAACACAAAGTGTCGAGATTATTTGTGTTCGGTTCGGTATTCACGGAAAGATTTAAAAGAACAAGTGATGTAGACTTTATAGTCGATTTCGAGGGAATTGAATTGTATGACTACGCAGACAATTATTTTGATTTAAAAACATCGCTTGAAAAACTTTTGAAAAGACAAGTTGATTTGCTTGAAGATAAAGCAATTAAAAATCCATATTTAAGACAGTCCATCGACTCTTCAAAACAAATTATCTATGGATGAGGATTTAAAAACTTGGCTTTATGATATTTTGCAATCGATTAATGAGATTGAAGTTATTACGAGGACAGACCAAAAATTTTCGAAGATTATGTTTCGGATATAAAAACGAAAAGAGCCACTGAGCGAGATTTAGAAATTATTGGCGAAGCTGTTAATCGAATATTTAAAAAAGATAAAAACTTCAAACTTGAAAATGCTCAAAAAATTATTGGGACCCGAAATAGAATTATCCACGGATATGATATGATTTCTGATGATTTAATATGGAGTATTGTTATAAATCATCTACCAAAACTAAAAAAAGAAGTAGAATTTTTATTAAATAAATAGTGCTGTCAGCCAAGTAAGTATTATCGTAAATATCGGGAAATTATTTAAAAAGTGCCCAAAGTTCATTACCTATAGTTCTTCTATCTTCTAACAAGTCTCTTGAAAAGTTTTTGAGACCGATTCGGCTAAAACACTACACCCGAATTCATCAGAAACCAGAGCAGGGCGACACCTAGAATGCTTCCGTTAATAAGCAGGATCCAAAAATTATTAAATAGCCAGGTCTTTTCTTCTGTCCTTGCATCTACATTGGTGCTTTTATTTATTTTGAGCCTTTTGTTGTAATACAAAAAACTATCCTGTTGGATCACTTCCCGGCCTTCTTCAGAAATGGTATAAAGATCCTCCTGCAGCTTTATAAAACCAGCCTGTAAAAGATCCCTTAACACCTCTTCTTTCCAAGCTTCATATCGCCTGTTTTTGGAGATCCCTTTTTCATCTCGGATCTCATAAAGAACATTATCCATTTTGTAGTAAGAAGAAAGAATAGAAGATTTATAGGCTACTGCTGTCATATGTTAGAATATTAGGGTTCATACGTTTTTCATTAAAAATTAAATTAACAAAATTTTAAGACCAAAAGCAAACGATTAAGTGTTAAAATTATCCGCAAAGTGAAATTCGTAATCAACGCACATTATAAGTTCAATAACACAATACTAGACCAATACTTAAATTATTTGTTCAAATTCAGGATTAAAAACCAAAATTATCACTTAAAGTGAAAAATATTTTTAACATAAAGTTTTGATCTAAAACTTGAAACCAATAGGAAATTTCTTACAAATTTAAACTGGCTTTCTTAGCTTTAGAACGGCTCCATACACAGGAGCATACAGTGCCAAAAGATCGGGATGTCGAAAAAATTGAGGCCTATTAGTCTAAACTTCTACAAGTTGAGTTTGACAATAAGACTCTATATACGTGACCTACTTAGACCCTATAATAAATTAGGGTGACGAAACTTTATAATCGTCCTGCTCTACCAAAGCATTGCGAGATTCAGCATCTATTTAAATTGTAGTGAAGCGGAGGAGAATCCCATTTAAATTCTAAACTTGCCACCAATTCACAAATGCTTTTCTATCGGGAGGCGACTGAGAAAGCTCCGTCATTAAATATAACTCTCTACTCCATTGAGATCCCTCAATCGCTCTTAAAAGTAGCTCATGTCGGGATGACAATTAAATTCGTTTGTCATTTCGAAGGAGACTTTTCTCGACTGAGAAATTTCAATTTAATTGAGATCTCTCTTAAGGACGGGATAACAACTAAAGAATTAAATAAATTACTTATCTAAAAACGTTTTGAAATACTTATTCCTCCAGCATAAATAGGTTCTTTATAAGAATTAAATTCTAGGCCTAAAACCGCATCTACTTTTATAGGCAAATTTAATAACCTCCATTTTGAGTAAAAATTAAGCACATCTTCATTTAAGTCTTCGGTATTTAAAGTTGATCTATAGGTACCTTCATTATGAGCGTAACTCAGCAATATCCTATATGGAAAAGACTGAAAATAAGAAGAAAATTGACCCCCAATTCCTATATGGTGAGCAATGAATTTATTATTTATTACAAGTTGTGTTTCCTTATCGTAAGTAAAAAGGGGCAAACCTATTACTTTGTTCTTAAAAGCCCAACCTTTTGAATACGTACCATTATTAAAATAATTATCTGCTCCCCACCTGTTAACATTATGACTTTGGTGTCGTGTATAGTAAAATTCATAGATAATAGAGTTAATCAATTTATCCTCATTATTATGTTCCCAAAAAATACCATATCTACCGTCTGGCGCATTTGCAAGACGAGATCCCGAACCATCTTCAAAAATAGAATTATAGATAAGTTGCACCGAAGATTGTTTAAATTTTCTTATAACGAATAGCTCCCATGACCCTAAGTGATTTCCTAATACATTTTCCTGATCCCCAGCTCCTGCATCCTCACCACCTTGATATCCGGCAACCACTCTTAAATAATCTTCAAAACCATCTGGCTGATTTCCGAATCTTGGAGAATTCCCTCCCCATTGTGCAAAATGTTGCAATCCGGCACGAATAGAATATTTCTGATTAAAATTATAAATAAGATGGAAGTTTTTATGATGTAGAAATGCAAAATCATCTGTATGATCCGATTGATAATAATCTTCCCATGCGAAGTCGAAGCCTAGTTTCTCAGAGCTGTTAAAATAGATTGTCTCACTACTAATTTGAATACCCGTTAAAGGTCTGGCATTTAAAGACCATAAGATATTCTCATTTGTCGCACTTAAGCCATTATATAGCTCTTCCTTTTGTTTTCTACCAGCTATTACCTGAAGCCATTTATATTTAAAATCGGCATAAAGCTCATCAATAAAAACCTCATCTTTAAATGCATCTTGGTATAATACCCCTGCTCCAATTTCTAGGCTGGCATCATTCGAAATATCATATTTCATTTTTCCATTAATCCAACCTGCGATACTTGTTTCACTAGATACTCTGCCCCGCTGATTAGAATAAAACCAGAAAGGTAGATCTTCTTTGGAACTAAGCATGCCTTGTAAATTTGCTTCTCCCGAGAATTCAATTTGGGCAGACCCAGACCAGGTAACTAAAACAAGAAGTATTAGAATCTGTAAACTCTTAATAGTGTTATTCATCTAAAAAATGTTTGAGGACTTGCTGGAACTCAGTATTTAATGTGGCTCTAGTTTAGAGCAGTGTGTATGAAAAAAATATTTGCTCCCTTCCCTTGGGGAAGGGCTGGGGTTGGGATGAATCATCAAAATGACCCTCTGCTCCATTGAGATCTCTCCCTCTGGTCGAGATGACAATATCATACCAATTTCCTGTCATTTCGAAGGAGACTTTTCTCGACTGAGAAATCTCGGCTTTAAAACCTAGCCTTTAACTTTTCCCAAAATCCTTGCTTCTCAACTCCATAGGAATACCCATACTTATTCCCATATCCAAAATTGGCGATCTTCACATCATTCAACACAAAACTTACATCGTGCAGTTTTCCGTCTTTCTTAGCATCTAATGCGAAATTCAACAATTTTTTCTCTGTGTAGCCCGCTCTCGTAACATACAAGGTAAGATCTGCATACTTATTGATGAGGAAAGTATCGGTAACCAACATCACTGGTGCCGTATCTACCACGATATAATCGTAATCTTCTTTTAAGCTCTCAAACAAACTTTCTGTTCTAGATGTTCTCCATAATTCTGAAGGATTTGGGGGAACACTTCCTGAAGCCAGAAGATCAAGATCATTATGAATTTCCGATGTTTTTATAAGTGATTTTAGTTCTAATTCGGAATTCACCAAATAATCACTTATTCCCTTAAAATCTCTGGAATCCATCTCATAGCGCTGTAATTGTGGATTTCTAAGATCGGCGCCCATTATTAACACCTTATTCCCGGAATTCGCTAAGGTCAAGGCTAAATTAAATGCGGTAAAGGTTTTACCCTCCCCTTTAACCGAAGAAGTTACAAACAGTACATTGGCTCCTTTGCTAACTCCGGCATTCACCAATAAGTACTGTAAATTGGTATGCAGGATCCTAAAGGACTCGGAAAGTACAGACCTGTCATTTTTTGTGATCACCTCACTTTCTCCTCTTCCGATTCTTGGTACCTCCCCAACTAATGGGATGGCTTTTATAGCTGCCTGCATATCCTGCTGACTATGGATCTTATTATTAAGAAGTTGCTGAAGGTAAATAATAAGGAATGGAATCAAAATACCTAATATAAGCGCAGCCAGAAAAATAATCTTCTTTTTAGGGGAAACAGGTGCGTCCATACTATAGGCCCTATCCACTATTTTAGCTTTAGGAGCAGTTACCGCTAGTGATAAACTTGTCTCCTCTCTTTTTTGCAATAAGAACAAATACAAAGCTTCTTTGATATTTTGTTGACGTAATATCCCTCTAAATTGTTTCTCTTTCCCTGGTACCGATGCAATCTGGGAACCAATTACCCCAGCCTGTTTGTCAAGATCTTCTTTGGCGATTTTTAAATTCGCACGCATTTGCAATAGACTTTGCAGCACATTTCCTTTAATTTGAGAGATCTGAGAATTTAGATCTATGATCACAGGGTTTTTTGGAGTAGAACCTCTTAAGATTCTATTGCGCTCCAAGACAATATTATTATATTCTGAAATAACAGAATTCACACCAGTTTCCGAGATTCCTAAATTAGAAGGTAACAGATCTGATTCTGAATCTTTTGAGACATAGTCGATCATCGCATTGCTCAGCTCCAATTGCGTGTTTACATCCTGACGCTTTTTATTGAAATCGCTAGCGTTCTCAATGAACATCTCAGATTCGGCTTCGATATCTGTTAGTTGATTTGATTCTTTAAATTCTTCTTTTCCCGTTTCTACCGAATCTAATTCCCCGGTAATTATAGATAACCTATCCTCAATAAATTTTGCAGTATTTATAGCAACCAGATTTTTATCTTCAATGGCTTGTCTATTATATTCAAAAATTAACTGATCTAAAATTGCACGAGCCTTTGACTTAACCGGATCATTTAAATTCAGTTCTATTAAACTGGAATTTTTTTCGGTTAAGTTCAATTGAATCTTTTTTCGGTAGTTGGAAGCAGTAGCATCTATAGTTGAAAAAGAAATCGAGATCTCATCATCTGTCTCTTCCTTTTCAATAAAATCAGGATTTTTATTTATAATGATGGTTGCAAATTTCAGATCTATGGGTGTTCCATATTTCCCGGTTATATCTTTTTCTGAAAATCCATCTTGAATTGTAAAGCTCTCCTCTCCCACTTCGGTAAAATCGAATTCCAAAGCTTCTTTTTCTTGATTGTCTTTCAATTTATTTTCATCCAGATTAAGGACAAGGATCTCTATAGGTTTATTCTCATAAATTTCAGAAGTAAGCACATCTCCTTCAACAAATACACGAACATTCAATTGCAATTGTTTGGTGACATCGGTAATAAGTTGCTTAGAACGTAAAATTCCCATTTCGTTTTCTATACCGCTTCCGCCCATTCCCCTTAATAAGCCAAGGCCCTCAAAGGCTTCAAGACCAGGGACATTCCCTCCTTTTTCTTCATCTTTTACAATAATTGTGGCTGTAGATTGAAATATAGGTGCTGTATAACGCAAATACACGAATGCAATTATTAAACATAGAAAAACACTTATAAGGAACCAAGGCCAGTATCTAAGATACTTTTCTAATTCTTCGCGCAGGTTGATTTCTTCTTCCTGCTGATTGTGGGGTGTAGGTTGTTGGGACATAATTATCTTGCTATCAAAACTATTAGGGAAATTAAAACGGAGGCAACAGAAATATAAACCGAGGAATTCCTGTTATAGCCAGCGCCTTGTTTTTGTGCATTATTAGGCTCTATATATACTACATCATTCTGTTTTAAATAATAGAACGGGGAATTTATAACGTTTGCATCTGTCATATCTAAATAGGCATGAATTTTAGAACCATTCTCTTCCCGCATCACTAATACATTTTCACGCTGTCCATAAATACTCATATCTCCTGCAAGTCCTAAAGCTTTAGGAAGGCTCAAATACTCATCTTGCACACTAAAAGTACCGGGCCTGTTCACCTCTCCAAGAATACTGACCTGAAAATTCACTATGCGAACAATTACTATGGGTTCCTTTACATATTCTGAAATCTGCATTTTCAACTTTGCCGCAAGTTCTTGTCTATTTAAACCTTCAACTTGCACTGTCCCTAACTGCGGAAACACTATGCTCCCATCGCTATCTACCAGAAAAGGCTGAAGTTGTGGAGTACCACCTACTCTTAATCCGGCATCACCGCCACCTGATGCAACTCCAATAACCGGAAGATTAAAAGGCTGAGCAGCCACCATATTATAAGCAGAAACAGAAATGGTAAGCAGATCATTTGGTTTGATCTTCAGGCTGTTTTTAGAGGTATCAACTTGTTGTTGCACTTCATCCAGACCTTGAAAATAGGTGATCTTTTTTCCGGAAACACAGGAAGAAAATACTATTAGAAGTAAGCCAACAAATAGAAATTTTATTTTGATTAGGGAATTCATTTTATTTTAATTTTTGCGAATATAAGGTTTATGTTTAATCTTGTAGGCTGTAATCAGTGAGTAGTGAGGAGTAGGTTCTATTGTTTATTGTTTATTCGTTGCACTCAGGAATATAAAAACTCCCAAGCTTGTCATTCTGAACGCAGTGAAGAAACCCGCGTAATCTTAGGACAAATCATGTTTTAAAGTCGATAAAAGTTTCACTACTCATCTCTCTTTCCCCCGTCTCCACTTCAATGTTCATGCTTCCGTTTACCCCGGCCCTAAAGCCCGCCTGACCATTCTTTCGGGCAGGGGAGAACAAAGATTTTTCATCTCCGTTTCCCCTTGTCTCCCAGTCTCCTCTCCATTTTTTCACTCCTCACTCTTCACTCTTTCATGCCTCACTCTTCACGCTTAACCCTTCACTTCCTTCCAAACAACCAAACTTTTCTTCTTGAATAAATAGAACATTAAGAACATAGCGCCATACATCGCGACCACCAGGAAGCTGAGCCATAAATTGGAAAGCAAATTTGAAAAGAACCAGAAGATGCTTATTACCAATATGTTTAAAGAAGCTAGAAAAAATCCTGCTTTTTTATGGGAAAGCCCCAGATCCAGCAAAATATGATGAGAGTGTTCCCTATCGGCAGAAAAAGGACTATCTCCTTTTAAAAGCCGGAGAAGAATTACCCTTAGGGTATCAAATACAGGGATAAACAGGATACAGGCGACAAATAAAGGGCGGTTTGAAGGGCTAAATTCGTTCCCAATTAAAGGGAGAGTAGGTGTCATCACGAGAAGTTTAATGGTCAAAAAAGCGAGCACCAGGCCTACGATAAGAGAGCCGGAATCTCCCATAAAAATTTTCCGCTGTCCCCTGGAGTAGTTAAATCTCAAGAAGGCGCATAAGATCCCTCCAAGACTCACGCTGATCAAGACAAAATAAGGATTTTTTGAAATATAGAATACTGCGGAATAGGCCGTGCAAATCACGATCCCTACAAGAGCGGCCAGGCCGTCAATCCCATCGATTAAATTATAGGCATTGATAAGCGCTATTATTAAAAAGCCAGTCAGAAAAAAACATAGGATCCAGGGAATTTCGTAGATTCCCAAAAAGCCATACAGACTGCTAAGATGCATTTCGGGTGAGAAAACAAGAAAACAGGCAGCGGCTATTTGCCCAAAGAACTTTACCCGTGCGGTAGAGATCACCAGGTCGTCTTTTAAGCCAACCATAAACAAAATAGTGATCGCGCCAATAAGGTGGCTACCCACATAGTTGAGCCTGAGGCTCTGTAAAAGAGCCAGCACCATAATAAGTGTGATATAAAAAGCAACACCACCAAAGGAAGGCGTCTCAGTGGAATGAGCAGAGCGCCCAATTACCTCAGCCATCAGGTTTTTTTCCTTACTCACCCACAACACCTTGGGAATAAGGAAAAAAGTCAGGGCAAATGCGCCTAAAAAAATGCACACCACAAACAGTAAATAATAAGCACGGAAAAGCTCGAGGATCACCTCGTGATCGAGTAAATTCATGAAATATAAATTATGGGATTAGTAATAAAATACCAATCGGTAGGGCGATAGTTTATTCGTTGATTTGTTGAATCGGGATTCGTTACTTCGTCACTTCATTACTTCGTTAAAAACGTCATTGCGAGGGAGTTTTTTTTTGCGACTGTGGCAATCTGTTGTAAGTTAATTCGGGATTCGTTAATTCGTGACTTTTTTACTCCGTTGCTTCATTACTTCATTATTTAGTCACTCCGTTACTTCATCACTTCATCACTTCATCACTACGCTAATTCCCAACAAACTGCCCCAACTTGCTAAAATTCTTATACGCCAAAACTTTTAGCGGATTCTTAATACGATTCGAGCGTAATGCTTTCAAATCTTCCTGGGATTTAAGTTTTATATTTTTAAGGCTCCTGTTACTTGCACCACCAACTCTCATTTTGGTAAAAACCATTGGCAGGTATTTAAAATTTAAGTCAGGGTCAGAAAAAATACGCAGCATAAAATCGTAATCTGCTGCGATCTTGTAATTTAAATTGAAATTGCCATGCTTTTCATAGACTTCTTTTCTGAGAAACAAAGTAGGGTGAGCAGGCATCCAACCTTTCTTCAATAGATCTGGAGTAAATTGCTCACTTTTCCAATAGCGAACGAGTTTAGAAGTATCCTCCTTATTCACATATTGGAGATCGCCATAAACTCCATTTATTTTAGAGTCTTCAAAAGCAAGAGCAACTTTTGATAAAACATTAGGCTTAGCAAGAAAATCATCTGAATGTACAAAGCCTATCACAACACCTGTAGCCATCCTGATTCCTTTGTTCAGTGCATCATAAATACCATTATCTTTCTCAGAAACTATTTTAAGTTCTCCCGAAAAATCTTTTTTGATTATAGAAAGCGTAGCGTCTTTCGAAGCTCCATCAATAATAATCCATTCTACATTTGCAAAAACCTGTTGATTTATACTTTCAATAGCACCAGTAATTGTGGCTTCGCTATTGTAAGTAGCTGTTATTAATGAGATATTCATAAATCAAATTTCCTTTCTCGGACTACTGTTGCTGGATTTCCTTGATATATTGTATATGCTTTTAACTCCTGAGTGGCAATAGAGCCAACTGATAGAACTGAATGAGAATTCATAGTAACCCCAGGACAAACAATGGATTTGGCACCTACCCAACAACCCTCCTTTAAATTTATTTCTGCTAAAATTAAATCAAAAGAAGCTTTTTTGTAATTATGATTTCCAGTTAGGAGCATAGCCCCTTGAGAAATACAAACATTATTACCAATATTTACTTTCTGGAGATTATCGATCCATACATTTTCGCCGATCCAAACTTCATTTCCAATTAATAAAAGCCATGGATATTTAATATTAACTTTTGGCTTTATTAAAACTCGTTTCCCCACTTTAGCACCAAAAATTTTTAATAATTTTGTTTTAAGTACCGAAGGAAACGGCAATGCCGTATTAAAGATTGAGCTGTTAATGAAATACCACAGCAAAATTTTAGATCGTGAGGCTGGTTTGTACCATTTATTATTGAATGATCGTAAATCAGTTGGCATTTATTTATTATTAATTAGTAGATCGAAAAGGAATTTATACCAGTTGTTTTCTGGTTGAACAATAACTTCTTTTTGATCGATTAAAGTTTTAGAATAGCCCTCAAAACCATAAGGGGATGAAATAAAACGAATATTGTTCTCAATATATGTTTTGATTTTTATTTTTACTCCTCCACCAATAATATCGGGATTAATATAAATGGAGTTTTCCTTGAATGGAAAACCATTTCCATGATAAATTCCATGACCAAAAATTTCTTCTTTTTCTTTGGTGAAATTAACAGTATTCTTTCCGAAAAGATGAAACTCTAGATTAGGGAACTTCGTACGAAGTGGCAAAAACACTTGTTTAATAAACCAATCAATGGAATCTTTCTTATGTGATTCAATACCTCCGAACCAAACGATCTTGTTAATAGATTTAAGACTAACCCTCCCACTTTTAGGAAGATTTAATTTTACAGCAGATAGCATGGCATTTTCCTTAGATACTACACTTTTATAAAAGCTAAGATCTTCCTGGCTTAAAAATATGATAAAGACATTGGGATCTCTAAAAATCTCTTGTTCGACTTTTGATATAGACCTTAAATTGTATAAGAAGGGCAACCCAACCTTCAAATTCATCATTCTTTTTCTAACCAATATTCTTGAAAAACAATTGTGTAGTCGAACGGTGATTTGTTTCTCAGGAAATAACTTTCTTAAAGCTTGATAAAAAATAACATCTCCACAAAATATTTTAGCTATTTCGGAAGATGGAATTGACTCAAGAAATTTCAATTGAGAATGATGAATGTTAGAAGTTGGTTCAAAATTCAAAAGATTGATTATTCTCTTAGTTCCAAGAATATTTTGCCTTTTAATAAAAATGGATGGATATTCTAATTCCAAATCACTGCTTGAATAGTATATTTGAATGTCACTTTCTTTAACTTTTGATTCTTCAAAATCTTGTTTAACAACTAGGCTATAGCCGTTATCCTCTGCAACCCGTTCGGGAAAAAGCCAAATATTTTTCATTAGTCCTGAAAGTAAAAACGATACGGCAATAAAGGATCTTTACTTGTGAGACCCCGCGTATATGCAGATGTTGATATGTAAATATTGGTAAAGAAAACCAAACATAAAGTCAATAATATGAAGTCTTTCAATACAGTTTGAATCCTTTCTCCTTTTAATAAATAGACATAGGATGGTACAACTAGGATAATGTAAATTAAAAAGTAAATAGATAACCTAGCACCCCCAATACCAAATGGTAACAAGCTATTATAGATTATTATACCAGTCGTAAATAATTTCACATAAAATTCATTGTGGTCATTGATTTGAAGAAGTTTTTTATAAAAAAAAATATTTATAAAAGCTAATCCAATCATTAAGTAGATAATTAAACCAAAGCCAGAAAAATCATTTTTACTCGTGTAAAAAGCTATTAATCCCGATAATCCGAATGGGAGAATAGGAAGATTTAAAAGAAAATAGGTTATTATGGGAGAAGTTATAAAGGAGCCCAATAATAACAGAGATTGAAGTTTCCTAGATAATTTTAATTTAAAAATCGGAATAAAAAGCAAAGCAAAAATTGAGCTTATATGAATAAGACTCGAGAAAATTATTAAAGAAAAGAAATATATATATTTCTTTTCTTGTAAAAAGTATAGAGTTCCGTAAAAAACAATAGATACAGCCAAGATTTGTCTTATGATAGTCAAACTTTGGAAGAAAAAAAGGGGCAAGCAAACAAATGCCAAAATTGATAACTTCGGTAGAATTGACCTTAGAATAACTCCTTTATAAACGAAATACATCACAAAAAATGAGGTGACAATAAAAAATAATTGGAGAAATTGTAAGTCATGTGAAAAAGAAATCAATTTACGGGGCAAGTACTCGATGCGCATAAAGTTATGCCCATAAGGATATTTTAATAAGTCATAGTAGTTTTCGAAATCCCATCCTATATTAAACCTTAAACCCGAAAACAAAAATATTACAGTAGACATCAAAAGTACATTTCCTTTAATTTTAATAGGCAAGCCTGCCATGATTATTAAAAGAAGAATAAATAAAATATAAGGAAAAATTTGAGTAAACAAAGTTGGATTTATTTAAAGGGAAATTAGTTTTCGATCATCATCATTAACACTAGTTTATCAATATTTTGGCGAAAATTGAAGGGGTGTGTTCGGAAAGGAAATTTTTGTTGCTGTATTTAGGGGTGTAAACCATTAATGATTTAATACTCTTTGCTATTTCAGATGGAGAAACTTCGCTTAATAAAAGACCCAAATCATTACTTTCCACAAGTTCCTTCAGTAATCCTTGGCCAGTACAAAGAACAGGTTTATTACTAGCTATAGCATGACCTAAAATCCCGCTGGATGATTCAGGGTTCTTGTATGGGAGAATTACGGCATCACATTGTTGGAAAAGGCTCTTCATCATTCTATTTGAAATGAAATTATTTTCCCAAACTATTTTCGTTTTTCTTGACTCCGCATTTGTTTTTATTAAATTTTTGATGGTGCTTTCGGCAAAGTTTGATTCTGGTTTTCCAACTAATAATAAACAAATTTTTTGCTGAATAGAACTTTCTAAAAAATCCAGTGATTCTATTAACTCAAATGTGCCCTTTCGATTTCCTAAAGATCCAATATGGAGAAATATTTTTCGTGTTTTCTCAATGTTATAAAATTTATTAATATTAAAGTCATTTAAAGGTTCATATTGCGGAATGGGATCAGGAAGAACTTCAAATTTTTTTGTTGTAAAATGGTTATTTAGGAAATGCTTACTTTGTATGTCATTTAAGATAAAAATTTTTTTTATTCTAGGATTATTAAGGTACAGTTTTGTAATAAAATATTTCCGATAATATTTAAGCTTGCTTTTTAAACTATCACGATTAATTCTCGTAAACTGTAGAAATAAAATTCCACTCAAATCATAGTTAGAACGATAAAAAATCAGGGGAATTTGAAAGATATTAAAATCTAACAAATAAGCATGATCCACCCTAAACCTTTTGGCATAAAGATTCATAATTCTATAATAAACAAAAGACTTTATTAAAATATTTTGATTTTCTACTTCCTCTTTTTGTTCTTCAGGAGAAATTGGAAACAATTTAATATTTTGTATGCCTTTTGATTTTTCAGTTATTTCGGGAAAATGCTTAAAAAAATTTGTGTTAACCACAAATATAAACTCGTCATCACAATTTTGGACGTCATCTACAATAAAATTTATTATGTGACTAAGATACTCGGAATGATGCCCAGAAACCTGTATATCAAAAAATAATTTAACCATTTTTCATTTTAAGTTTTTTTATAAATCTTGCAGGATTACCGCCCCAGATTTCATTTTCTGGAATTAGTTTCGTCACTACACTCCCTGCGGCTACTATTGAATTATTCCCAATACTAACCCCTTTTAAAATTATTGAGCCACCTCCAATAAATACATAATCCCCAATCTTGATAGGAGCAGTATAAACGTAGCGGTCACCATTGTGCCTTCGTTCATGCGGATGTAAACTATGAAAATCTGTATCCCATATTTTACAATTTCCTCCAATAAAAACAAAGTTTCCGATTTCAATTTTATCCCAACAAACAATAGTTGAATTAGAAATTCCGACATTTTCACCTATGTTTAATTGTCCTTTCTCAGAAACAATTAATCTCAAATGGGTGTCTCCTCCAATTGGGTTTTTCATTTTTCCTGCATTACCTTCGAAATTATCTCCGATAGTTAATTTCCCTTTATTTTTAACAAGTATAGGCCCCATAACTTTATAAGAGGAAATATTCACTTTATTAAGTTTGAAAGTGATCAAATTCCTCAATTTATTGGGTAGACTAATAAAAAGGAATACTGTTTTTTTTATAAATTTTCTCATAAAATATCACACACTAAATTTGAAACTTAGTAATTGGTTCATATAAGGGGTGTTTTTTTTTTAATTTTTCAATATCATTCATTAACTCGATATTTTTTTTAAACCATATGTTAGAATTTTCCCACCATTTTAGTTTTAGGAGATAATTTATAGTTTCTGGGTCATAACGGTAAGATTTAACTTTAGCTGGAACACCGCCTACTATGGCGTAGGAAGGTACATTTTTAGTTATTACTGCTCGAGCCATAATTATGGCTCCATCCCCAATTTCTATGCCGCCTAGAATTAAGGCTCCCTCCCCAATCCAACAATCGTTCCCTATACTCACGGGTGTTTTTGTTTCTTTATTGAAATATTCGAATTCATCATACCTTTGGACATCTGTAAATGTTGATCCGTTCTGCATCATTAAAGAATAAAAGGCCGGGCTTGTAGAAACATAAGGATAAGAAAAGGGATGTTTCCCATATACTATTTTTACATTTGGAGCAACAGAACAGAATCTTCCAATATCTCCGAATATTTCCGAATTAGGACCTATATATGATCCATAACCAAGTTTCCCCGAGAAACTGGAATTTGAATATAATTTATTCATTCCTTCAAAGATGGAATTTGATCCAATTTTTACAGAGAGCCCGAACTTAACTTTTTTAGCATATTTAAGTTTAGTATAAATCCACCATATAATTTTTTTTAAATACCTCATAAAGAATGTTAATTACACAAAAAATTATATCTCTGTCCTACCATTTTATAGACTAAATTTTTGTTTGATCTTAATTTTTAATAAGTCTATTAATACCTTTCCAGAAACAGGATAATCAAAAGTTAAAATCTTCTTTTTATTGTTACTTTCCGGCATAGCATCTGCAAAGGAGGTGTCGTATAGAAAGATGTCTTTTCCTTGGGTTACCAGTTCAATATTTAATTCATGAGGCTTTACATCAAGACCATAGAATTGTATTATTTTATAATTTAATAAGCGTGTTGATAACCAGTATCGCTTTTTATTAAAATTAGTCTTGGTTGCATAAAGGTCAATACATATATCCCTATTGTTTACCGCTAATCTATTGGTAAACATTGAATCTGCTCTTTCAAAAAAAACATCATAGATAACAGCTTCGGTAATTGTAGGAAATAAATATGGAGTCTTTTTAGATGTGCATAATTCTACCTGAAATGAACTATCTGCCTCATTCGTATTATGAGTACCCACCTCATTAAAATTTGTTGACCTAGAAAAGTACGGGTAAACGAAAAATTTATCTTTATCCACCAAATATTTTATAAAATATTTCAACCAAGAAGATTCCGGCCAACTATTAACAAATTCTGGCAGTTGAGGATAATATATTTCCCATGTTTCATTTTTTTCGTACCAATGAAAAAAGTCAGACCACATCCTTTTTGACCAACATTGCCCCCAAGATTGGGCGAATTGAAGAAAATATATATCATATCCATTAAATCCCGCATTAAATGGACGCCAATTGTTAGGGTTTTTCTTATGATTATACAAAGAAATACCCGCTATGTTTAGATCATTATCATAGTTCTCAAGCATTTTTTTGCTATACAAATAAAAATCTGGAGAAACGTACAAATCGTCCTCCAACATTATTATGGATCCATATTTATTGGTTAAATCACCACAGGATAAAACATGATTCCTTAAACCTAAATTTGAGGAATGTTTAATAATTTCTTTCGGTCCAAAACCCCAAGAAAATTTTTTCGATATTTCTTTAACTTTCTCATTTTCTAATGTATAGCTATAGTCTATACTAATAATTAAAGTTATATCGCTAAAATTATCATAATTCGCATTTTTTAAAGATAAAAGAAGCCTTTGGAGTGAATGTGGCCTATTATAAGCAACAACGACAATAGCTGGTTGAGACATAAGTAGTATTCTATGTGTTTATTAATCTCTATTGGGTTTAATTCCCCTAGGCTTGCCTCGTACGAAGAGGAAAGTTTGAAAACCTAAGGTTTTCATTGAAAAAACTTTCTTCTGTAAAAACCTCGTATGCTTGCATCGAGGCAGTTTATTTTATAAAAAAATAGATTCAATAATCACCTATGATTCTTTATGAATTTTGACCCATGAAAAAAGATTTATTCTTTTTTAATTTGGAAATATTCCATTCCCACCATTGACTTTCTTCAATTCGCTTTATATCATCAGATTCAAATCTCATTTTAATTTTTTTTGCAGGGTTACCCGCCCAAATTTCATAAGAATTAATACTCTTTGTAACTACAGAGCCTGCTCCTATTATGGCTCCCCTTCCTATCTTTATACCTGACAATATTACAGAATTTGAACCGATCCATACATCATCTTCTATTATTATATCTCCTTTAGTAATAAAATCATGAAGAGATTGATCATGAAAAATATTTTTATTAATTAAATAGCTACTAACATTTTGAAAATTATGATAAGACTCTTGAATAGAAACATTTTGCCCAATAGAGCAATAATTACCTATTTCTATTTTCCCCAGGATTGCGCTCAATACTGTTCCTGGCCCATATATTGATACAAATCTTCCAAGGTGGATCTCACCAATACATATGCAATTATTGAGTTTACAACCATGTCCTAATGTAATTTTATTAACAATTGAATTTATTATAGAAACTGGGTACTCTTTAGAGTTTTCAATTACATTTAGCTTTAATGGCACCTCAGATTTAAAATCAATTTTATATCCCTTAAATCTATGAAGTATATATTTTACGGATTTCTTTATCATGATTACGTAATATTTTATAAGCAAAAAATGCATATATCAAATAGGTTAAGAAAAGAGAAAAGGAGAAAAGACGTAGACCTAATATAAAATCTCCCTTAACTACAGCAAAGGTAAAGGCCAATACAGATGATATCAAAAGTATTCCTTTCATATGAAATAAATATTCTTGTTTTTCAAAAACGGTATAAATACTGAATAAAGGATTGAGAATCATCAAAGCGAAGGCATAAGGAAGTAATACAATAATTACATAATAAACCTCTTGAAAACTCTCACCTAATAGCCAAATTAACAAATACTCTCCCACCAATAAAAATATTATCATACCCAATAAACTTAATGCAAATAATAGTTTTAAAATATTATGTGTAAAAGATAAACCTAAATTATTAAACTTTTTAACTGTAGAAATTTTTTGAATGAAAATTTGACTTACTGTACCTACCAATACGAGAATGGGCGTTAATACGATTCGATTGGCAATGCCATAAAACCCAGCAATTTCTTTTCCAAAATATTTTTCAAGGACAATTGTTGGACCTTTGAAAGCTAATGTGCGCATCAACTCACCGGTCATACTAAATTTCACGAATTTGATATACCTCTTAAATAGGAAAAATTGTAAATTAAACTTAAAAAAATCTATAACAAAAAACTTCAGAGAAAATAATTTAACTGTGTATAATAACATAAATATTGCAAAAAGTAAATTTCCTCCTGTAGTTATGAAAATTAATAAATTTTCCCTCGGACCATATATATGAAAAGATAAAAACAACAAGAGTGGTATTAGAGGACTAAATATTAGCTTTATAATTGATAATAAAATTATCCTATTTTGAGAAATAAAATAACTGTCAACTGTTTTTAATATCGTTGAATTAATAATATTTAAGACAATATAAATAATGTAAGAAACATTAAAAAATAACAATATTATACCAGAGATGCTACATACAACAAGTGAAATATAGCCTATCAATATTAAGAGATATTTAACATGTTGATAGTTTTTTTCAATGAAGAAGGCTTGTTCTAAATATCCTGAAGATAATATGGAAATTATTGAAGAATAAGATAGCACTACTAATAAACCTCCAAGATTTTCAGCTCCATATAAATTTGCATTTATACTGAATCCCATAACAGCTATTACTTGAGCAAGAAAATTTAATATCGATAATTTAGAAACTTTACTTAACATGTTGAATTATGAGTTTTCGAAAAATTTTCTTTCATCGAAGCATTAATATCACGATCCTTTTGAATTTTGATAAAACTTAAATCTCTACTTTCCTAGATTTTACAAGGTCTATTCCTTTTGTGAAAATCTTAATTAAGGATTTTATTTGACTCTCCCCTTTTGGTGTTATTTTCTGTTCATCAATTAATAACCTGAGACAAACATTATGCAAATAAGTGAATTCTACAGGTACTCCATATTTTTTAACTAATTTCAAATATTTTGAACAACTCAATTCATTATTCAAATCTCTAAAATTTTCAAAATGTTCTTTAATAAGTTTTGATAGGTGAGAATAATTATCACATTTTTTCACCCCTTCAATCATTTCAAATGAAACATTTCCAAGAACAATGGCAGGTTTACCTAGCATGACAGATTCAAATGCGGTGGTCCCAGTCAAGGTAATTACACCCTCCGATTTTGTTATCCATGTTTTAGGATCATTGTAGGCATCAAGCTTTATAAATTTGACATTGGATAAGCGAGAAATCTTTTTATAAAAACTAAAAGGTCTTTCCCCAATCATAGCACCATGTTCTTTTAAATATAATTTCCAATTTGCAGGCATCGATTTTGCTACTGCTGCTATAACATCTTCCTCATTCGGATAAAGTGGAGCTTTAATTAAAGTACTCGATTCAGGTATCAAATGAAGAGGAAAATAAATATATTTTTCTCCATCTACTGGATTTTCAAAAAAAACATTCAACTTAGATAGCAAGAACCTTTCTCTAATGATGGTTTTAAAGAAAAAAATACCCGTTTGCGGATAGGCTGCAATAAACGGAAATTTATAATTATACCCCAGTAATTTAACTCTTAGCAAAAAACTAAAAAATGCCTTTTTTTGATAATGGAAGAGTTTTTTAATATCCTTAATCGCTGAATTATTTTTCTTCTTTAGGGTCTTGTTATTTTCATAATCTTTAACAACAATTTCATCTTGATCTCTATAATCAAATACTGCCTGTACATTTCCAGAATCTGCTTTAGTTTCTTGAAATTCCTCAATGAAATAACTATCCACTTTTCTCCCCAAATTAAAAGTAGGCAACAGGTATCCCTTAAATCGTGAATGTTCTATATTAATATATGGTATGCCATTATATTTAGCTATTAACCATAATATGGTTCTCCCTATCTCAGAATTATCAAAATCAAAGATAAAATCAGGTTTGGAACTATTAATTAAATTTTCAAAATATTCAAATAGGAGTATTACCCATAAGTTTTTTTCACTGTCACTAATATCTTTAAAATAGAACCTATAATGATATTGGGATGTAAATATTTGTGAACTCATAAGAAGAATGCCCCAAGGAAGATCCTTACAATATTTATTTTCAAAGTTCTTTATTTTATTTTCATCAACCTTATATGATTTATCTTTTACCGTTTGAGAATATTGATTTGCAATTTCATTTAATGTATGAATTTTAAGAGAATTATTAAATTTACAAAATTTAACATATGTGTCATTACATAGTAACGATTCAGTAGGATGAACAAAAAGTGCTTCATTTTCATATTTCGAAAAATGTGGTAAGCTAAAATGAGCTAGACCAGTAAATGATTCTTTGCAAATCCATAATAT
Organism: Gillisia sp. JM1; assembly: GCF_000424645.1. Taxonomy (NCBI): domain Bacteria; kingdom Pseudomonadati; phylum Bacteroidota; class Flavobacteriia; order Flavobacteriales; family Flavobacteriaceae; genus Gillisia; species Gillisia sp. JM1. The sequence goes on along the minus strand of NZ_KE384218.1, from coordinate 196,832 downwards.
TTTCTCTGTAGACATAACTCTTAATAAATTTTAAAGAAAATCCATTGTAAATCGCTGACCTTGAGTAATCGATTTTGTAGAATGCTTTCCCATTATCTTCTGATAATACTTTGGATGCATGCCAAATCCAGGTCTAATTGATCTTATATTTTTTTTGGTAATATTTTGATGTCTGTAGGGAATAGGGTTATGCATGTTGGAAAATTTCAAAGGATGGATCTATATGTTTTTTTATTAGTGAGCGTAAAGTGTCAATAGTCTCCCATTCAGTATTTTCCTCTGAATTATACTTAAACCCAACAGAAACCTTTTTGGCGTTGAAGTTCTTTATAAATTCCTTCAAATCCCATCTTGGTGTTGTTGGTAAAATCGCATAGTAAGTGCCAAGATCATAAGTATAAAAAGAATCTGATGGTGTGATCATTTCTTCATGGACTTTTTCACCCGGTCTTATCCCCACCACTTTCTTTTCACACTCGGGTCCTACAGCCTCTGCAACATCCATTATTTTGTAAGAAGGGATTTTAGGAACAAATAATTCTCCTCCCCAGGCATGCTTAAGTGCGTGCATAACCATATCTACACCTCCCTGTAATGAAATATTGAATCTTGTCATTTCAGGATCCGTAATAGGCAGAATGCCACTCTCCCTTTTGTTCATAAAGAATGGAATTACAGATCCATTCGAACCCATAACATTTCCGTATCTTACTACAGAAAATCTTATTGGATTCCAGCCTTTAATATTATTCGCAGCGATAAAAAGTTTATCTGAAGTAAGTTTTGTCGCCCCGTACAAATTGATTGGAGCACAAGCCTTATCGGTTGAAAGAGCCACTACACGTTCCACCCCTGTTTCCAGGGAAGCATGAACAACATTTTGGGCACCCCCGACATTGGTTTTTATACATTCGTCAGGATTATATTCCGCCAAATGAACATGTTTCATTGCCGCAGCATGAATAACAAAGTCTATCCCTCTAAATGCTCTAATCAATCTTTCTTTATCGCGAACATCTCCTATAAGAAAACGTATTTGTGGATATTGATCAATAGGAAATTCCTGAGCCATTTGAAACTGTTTTTGTTCATCACGTGAATAAATGACAAGCTTACTCACTTTAGGATATTTTGTAAGAATATGAGTGGTTAGAGCTTTTCCTAAAGAGCCAGTACCTCCTGTTATTAAAATTGTTTTGCCGTTGATCATAATTATTTCTCATTAAAGGTCTTGAGCCCGTAGTTCTTGTGAAATTTTCGCAAGTTGAACTTGAACTTAGGCTCTTGACGGTTTTATAACTTTATCTGCTTGTAATTCTCACTATTCTTCAAAAACCATTTATATGTAGTTTTAATTCCTTCTTCTAAATCAATAGACGCCTTCCATCCGGCAGTTTTCATCTTATCTACATTCATCAGTTTGCGGGGAGTGCCATCAGGTTTAGAATCGTCCCAAAGAATTTCACCCTTATGACCAACAACTTTTTGAATGGTTTCTGCCAGTTCTTTTATAGTTAGATCCTTACCGGTCCCTATATTATATAAGTGTTCCGGTAATTTGTTTTCCAATGCGAACACCACTGCATCTGCCATATCATCTACATGTAAAAATTCTCTCATTGGAGTTCCAGAACCCCATAGTTCGACAGGCTCACTATTCATCTTTGCCTCATGAAACTTACGAATCATCGCGGGTAATACATGGGAAGTTTTTAGATCGAAATTATCATGGATCCCATAAAGGTTAGTTGGCATCAGGCTTACATAATCTTTTCCAAATTGCTTTCTAATCGCTTCGCAAGCTTTAACTCCTGCTATCTTTGCAATTGCGTACCATTCGTTAGTTGGCTCCAAACTGCCAGTCAACAAATATTCCTCCTTCAAAGGTTGTGGAGCTAGCTTTGGGTAGATACAAGAACTTCCTAAAAAGATAAACTTTTCAACTTCTGTTTTATGAGCAGTGTCTATAAGGTTATTCTGTATCTGCAAATTCTCCATTAAGAACTGGTAAGGATATTCAGAGTTTGCAAGTATCCCTCCCACTCTGGCAGCAGCATCAATAACCACTTCAGGTTTTTCAGAATTAAAAAAATCTTTAACCGTCTGTTGGTTTTTCAAGTCTAATTCCGCACTAGTTCTACCTATTAGGTTTGTATAACCTTTAGCTGTTAATGCTCTCCAGATCGCTGAGCCTACCATGCCGCGGTGGCCGGCGATGTATATTTTCGAATTATGTTCCATAATTTTTGATTTCACGGATTTTTAAAAAGGATTCCGCGGATTGTTCTATGAGTGATGAGAGTTTATAAAGCGTTTCCACTTCAAGCTTTTCTCTCCAAAATTAACTAGCAATCCGACTTCTTTATTGGTTGCTTTGAGGTAATTAATCACCTGGCTTTCCAGGCTTTTATTTAAAAACGATACAGATTTTAATTCGACTATTATCTTATCGTAGCATAAAAAGTCAGCTTTAAAATATTTGTCCAGCTTTTCGTTTTCATAAAATAGATTCAGCTTTTTCTGTTCTTCAAAAGGGATTTCTTCCTTCGTAAATTCTTTAGCCAAAACCTCCTGATAAACAGACTCAAGAAAACCACTTCCAAGATTTTTGTGCACTCTCATACAATCACCAATTATCTTAAACGTTTCCTCTTCAAAAAGTAATTTACTCATCAGCGTAATCCGTTATAATCAGTGTAATCTATTTGCGTTTTATTCGAAATAATTTAAAACATTGTAGCCACCTTCCTGTAAATGTTGTTCTTTTTGCATCAGTTTTACATCACTCTCCATCATATCTTTTACAAGATCTGTTAGATCATATTCTGGGGTCCAGCCTAATTTCGTATTTGCTTTGGTCGCATCTCCAATTAAAAGCTCCACTTCTGTTGGTCTAAAATACTTAGGATCCACAGAAAGAACTTCTTTTCCTATTTCCAATTGGAAATCTGGATTTTTACAAGACTTCACAAAGGCCTTTTCATCTAAACCTTCACCTTTAAATCCCAGTTCTATTCCTACTTCAGCAAAACTCATTCTAACGAAATCTCTAACTGGAGTTGTTTTTCCTGTTGCGATGACCCAATCTTCAGCTTCTGGAGCCTGAAGGATCATCCACATCATCCTTACATAATCTTTTGCATGACCCCAATCTCTTTGGGCATCTAAATTCCCTAAATAGAATTTATCCTGTAATCCTAAGGCAATCCTAGAAGTTGCTCTGGTGATCTTACGGGTAACAAAGGTCTCTCCTCTAATAGGCGATTCATGGTTGAACAAGATACCATTACAAGCATACATTCCATAGGCTTCACGATAATTTACCGTGATCCAGTAAGCATACATTTTTGCAACTGCATACGGACTTCTTGGATAGAAAGGAGTAGTTTCCGATTGTGGAACTTCCTGAACTTTTCCGTATAATTCTGAAGTCGAAGCTTGATAGATCCTCGTTTTCTTCTCTAATCCTAGAATCCTAACAGCTTCTAATAATCTTAAAGTTCCCAATCCATCTGCATTCCCAGTATACTCAGGAATCTCGAAGGAAACATGTACATGGCTCATTGCTGCCAGATTATAAATTTCATCTGGTTGAATTTCCTGGATAAGTCTAATTAGATTAGTACTATCTGTCATATCACCATAATGAAGAATAAATCTTTGATCTTCCTCATGTGGATCCTGATATAAATGATCTATTCTATCGGTATTAAACTGAGAAGCACGACGTTTAAGTCCGTGAACTATATATCCTTTTTTCAATAGGAACTCACTTAAATAAGCTCCATCTTGACCAGTTACTCCGGTTATTAATGCTATTTTACTCATTCTATTCTTACATTACGCGGATTAAAGCAGATTCCGCGGATTATTTAATTTCTATTATAATCGTCTTCAATTCTAACTATGTCGTCTTCCCCAAAATAGGTTCCGTGCTGTACCTCTACAAACACTAAATTTTCCTCAAATGGGTTTTCAATTCTATGTTTTGCGCCTAAAGGAATAATTGCAACTTCCCCGGCTTTATAATCTTTTACTTCTCCATCTAAAGTGATTCTCCCAACTCCATCAACAATTGTCCAAACCTCAGCTCTCTTGTGGTGATACTGATAAGAAAGACGACCTCCCGGATTCACTTCTATTCTTTTTACCTTATGTTTTGGAGCGTCTTCCATCACCCAATATTGACCCCAGGGTCTTACATCGTGTTCCATAATTTATTTAATTAGTGGAGACTCTGATTTCTCCAGGGTTTGATAGACATCTTTTACTTTTTGCGAATCTTCTTTCATCAAAACCAAATTAGCATCTTCGGTACAAACGAGGATAGAGTTTTCCATACCTACAAAAGCTGTGAATTTTTCACTTCCTATCACCATATTGCCATACTCATCTATCGGCTGTCCATTTTCTTTTAAATGATCATACACAGCTTCAAAACTCCCCATATCACTCCATTCGAAATTTGACTTCACAACTTTTATTTTGTCGCTATTTTCCATCAGCGCATAATCTATACTGATAGATGGAATTTTTAAGGAAGCCTGAAGATCCAATACCCCATTTTTTGATTCTTTCCAAGCTTCATAAGATTTAGCATACACCTCTGGCGCATATTTCTTAAGTTCTTCCTGAAAAATTCCTGCTTTCACACAAAACATTCCGCTATTCCATAGAAAATTTCCGCTTTCAATAAATTCGCATGCATCTTCTTTATTCGGCTTTTCTCTGAAAGAAATTACATTCTCCTTATCATGCTCTATATAGCCATAACCGGTTTCAGGTTTAGATGGAGAGATACCGAAAGTTACAATAGAACCATCATTGGCAAGTTCTATTGCTCTTTTCACCGCAATATCATATTCTTCACCTTCCTTTATAATATGATCTGCAGGAGTAATTAATAGGACACTTTCCGGTGCTACAGCAAAAGCAGCAAAGGCAATTGCGGGAGCGGTGTTACGAGGGGTAGTTTCAACGATGTTGGTATAATCTGTTATTTCTAACTTTTTTAAGCTGGCTTCAGATAAAGAATTGTTTTGTTGATTCCCAACCACAACAAGTCCGTTTGAAAAAGCTGAATTTCTTTGAACAGCTAATTCAAATAAAGAAAAATTAGAAAAAAGTTGTAGATATTGTTTAGGCCGTGATTGCCTGGAAAGGGGCCATAACCTGCTTCCAACACCTCCTGTTAGGAGGACGTGTATAAACTGCTGCATTTGATAAGTAGGATAATTTATCTTTTGAAGTAGGGCTAACAAAAGAAGAAATAATTTATTTAGTTGGCTAATCTCAAGGCTACGCCGTTCTAAGTCCCATTTCCTGGGCTTAGCTATTCTATATGTTTTTTTGCCTTTTGTAACAAAATGCAAAACTATTAATATTTAAATGATGCCTATTACGGGATTCCGTAATCTCATAAAAACAATGATTTTTCAAGTCGGCAAATCTAAAAATTCTGTTAACAAAGCACTAACATAAAATGTTAATTTTATTAACATTATTTCAAGTTCGAAAATTATAAGATTTCTTTAATTTTAACATTGATGGTAAAGCCCAATAAAGGCAGGATCAACTTCATTCGTTGTTTCCCAATCTCCTTAACAACAGCTTCTTGTTCTTTAAAATTACCGTTTGCAATAATTATTTTATCGCCAGCGCTAATTGCTGAAACCCGAGCTTCATCCACCTGATCATTGCTCATCCATTCCTTTAAAACTTCAATTTCAGAATCCCTCACAACTGCAGGTTTTCTTAGCCAGAAAAGGTATCGGGAATTATTGATAAACTCGAAAACCTTCTCCCGGGAATTTTCGGCAATATTGATGAATACAAAGGAATTGAACAAGGGGGTTTTAACCCTTTTTTTTCGATCGCTCCATTGGCGCTCTCTAGTAATGCTTGGACAGTAAACCTCAAAACCATTGTTTTCTAAAGTTTCTGCCACTTTAAATTCCGATTTAAACTTCGTACATATTACAAACCACGGCATAGTATTCTATTATTCTTCACAAAATTGTGAGTTAACATTCGGCTAAAATATTTCGGAATAGGGCTTCGAAAAGAACAAGAGAAATCATACTAGTTCTCAAGCCGCGAATATATTAACATTATTTAACAATAGTTGTTTAATCCTACACCCCAATTGTTTCCGTGTTACTCAATAGCCTATAAACCAGTTATTTAATGAATAATCTTAACATTTAGCAGCAAATACAAATTTTAAAAATGTTACAATTGAAACACGTTAGCAACAAGCTAATTACACATACAGAATCAGTAATTACGTTTCATCAGAAAAGATTATATTAGCTTTATGAAAATTAAAGATAGCATACAGGCTAAACTGATTGATTTTACCACATTATGTAAATTATATAATGTGAAAAATTTATATGCATTTGGTTCTGCTACTACAGATCTATTTGATGAAAATTCAAGTGATATAGATTTATTGATTGAAATTGAGGAAAATGATCCTTTAGAAAGAGGAGAAAAACTTTTAGCTATCTGGGATAAATTAGAAGAATTCTTCCAAAGAAAAGTGGATTTGTTGACTCAGTCTTCCCTAAAAAATCCAATCCTAAGAAAAAATATTGATGCTACAAAAATTTTGATTTATGACGGAAAAAGGCAAGAAGTATCTCTCTGATATACTTATGGCTATCGACTTGATTGAAAATTTTATAGCTGACACAACAGATTTCAACTTATATCAAAAGGACTTAAAAACACAAAGTGCGGTTGAAAGACAATTAGTAATAATAGGAGAAGCCTTAAATAAATTAAAACAGACTGAATTAGATTTACCAATTAAAAACGATAAACAGATTATTGGATTTAGAAATCGACTGGTTCACGCATATGATAGTATCGATAATGCAATAGTTTGGGTAATTGTAAAAAGACATTTGCTTGAACTTAAAGAGGAGATCCGTGAATTATCAAATTAATTGATAAGTGTCAGTTGCCAAAATCGATTATCCGCAAATATCAAGTATACCAGTAAATATCGATTTTTCAGAATTCAAGTACCAAAAAAACCAAGCCAATAATTTCGGTAGCGGCTCTGGAGGAGTCTCGAAATATCTATTAAACCTTAAACTTGCCACGAATTCACGAATGCTTTTCTTTAAGCTCTATTGATCCTATTTCAGGGAATTGCCTAGGAGATCTAAAAATTGGATTGTTTTTTCCTCAAATGCTAGTGCTACTTTTTCGCCTTCTTTATCTTTAGAAAAAATCTTAAGGATTTCTAATATAGCTTTCCCACCCCTGTTGAATTCGTCTATCTTTATAGTTACAATCGCTTTTTTTATTCTGTAAATATGCAAAACCATTCTGAAAAATATTTTTCCATCTTGGGCAGTATGTGCAAATTTTGCACTAACTACTTACGTTTATTGTGGCTGTAGGCAGTGAGGAGTGAGGAGTGAGGAGTGAACTATAGGCTTCTTTTAGTTAATTGTTAATTTTCATTGTTTTTTTTCTTATTGCTTATCAACACAAATAAAACAAGTTGAGCAGCATTTCAAACAACCAATATTCAAGTTCGTTTTATGGAAGAATCCTTATTTTTATAAAAGATTAAAAACCGATATTCAAGCTGAGTAAATAGAATTAGTAATATGTCGCTGAAGACCAACAATATTTGAATTATTCAATCAATTAAATAAATCTTCAAGAAGGAAAAGTCCTGTGATTTTTTAGATAACTTAAATACTGACCGTATAGGAGAAATTTAAAAAACTTCATTAGAAATTAAGGGAGATAAAATCACTGATTATGAAACATTTATGTCGAAACATAGATAATGACTAGAAAAACAATTATTTCAAAAACGGCAGAAAAAAAATTAGCTCACTATTTGAATATTTACTTGAGAATAAGTCTGCAACAGTTAAATCTAATTTGATTGAAAAACTAGAACGCCACTATGACTTTATAGCTAAAAGAGGATTTTTAAAAATAACAACTCGTTTTGCTTTTCCCCGGATTTTCACTGTCAAATAATTTAAAGCTCAGGCTGAGCAAAAGGCGGTTGAGACGTCCATCATCCATCAGGGCATTTGGTACGTTGGGAGGAGTTGCTGCCAGACTCGGAATCCTTAGAGCCTGGTTTTTAGATGAATCTAGGGTAAAGTCATAACGCAAATCGATTTCTATCTTTTTGTATGCGTATTTGATTCCCAGCTGGCCAGCCAAAGAGCCTTGCAAACTCTCCAGCGGTCCATTATAGTTTTCAAGTTTATTACTCAAAATATTTTGATAGGCTGGTCCGGCATAAATATCAAGGGGTCCCCAAATATTATAACCCAGTAATAGAGGTACACTTATCTTATTAATTGTGTATTTAAAACTGGAAGGAAAATTAAATTGACCTGAAGAGGTGCTGTACACGACTTCAGGTCGGACAAAAAATTTATTAAAAGAGAGTTCGAAAAACACTCCCCCTTGAAAACCTACTCCAGGTTCTACGTATTCTATAATGCCAGTCGGCAACTCCACGATTTCAGCTGAATTCTTATCTACGCTGTAATTCATTCCTCCTTTTAAACCAAAACTGTATTCCTGAGCCTGCAAAGCAAAACCAGAACCCAAAAATACTATGATGAGACTAAAAACTAATTTAGTTTTAAAATTTTGCAAAAAAATATTGTTTTCTATTAATACTTTGTAGAGAATTTTGATATAATCTAGGGGTTATTCCGATAGATGAAAATTCAAAATTACGTTAAAAAGTTAAAAACTCTACTGCATTCTGAGTATTTTATTAGCGATAACAGAATATTTGTTTTCTCTTCCTTTGTAACTCAATATTCAGATAATTAGATACAAATAGTTATATTATAACAGAGTAAAGGTTAATTTCGAATATTAATGTAACAGAATAAGAGCAAATAGAAAGTAGAAAATCTTTTATACCCTAGTATTTATACGATAATTTAATTTTTCAGGTTCACATCGACCATAGCTAGCCTTGCGTGTAATTCCTGTGCTTTTTTTTATAGCGTACGGGAAGTTAAGTACAAATTAAAACAGCATAGGGCGCAAAGTAATTATGATCTCTATGTCACAGTAAGAAATTATCAGTTTAAAGGAAGATTGTAGAGTTGCTTATCGAAAGCTAGCTCAAACTCTTTCCTTTTAATAGATAGAAATTCAAGTCATTTCTGGTTTGAGATTTGACGCAAATAATGATGGTTTTATAGGGATTTTCGGGGCATTTGACGCAAATAGTGGATATTTTGCGGCAAAGTCAAGTGTGATGACAAATCTTGCTTTAAACAAATAAATTTTGGTTAAAAAGACACTTAATCGCAACTTTTAATTTTACGAAGCTAGGGAATGAGACCGCAGTTAATTAAGCAAAAGTTTCTCAAAACAATTCAAGACAATATGCTTTCTACTTGAGAAATTAGATTTAATTTTATTTTTTAAAATCTCAGATTTAAGTTTTATCAATGCAATAAATGCTGTTTTTTGATTTGGAGATAAAAAGCTATTGTAACAGAATAAGGGTGAATTTTGGCTAGAAATGTAATAGAATAAGGGCAAATAAAAAAACAGCCTCATCGTTCTCTGTGAGTTTTCTAGCTAATTATTTATCTATTAAAATTTTAGTTTGTCTCATTGGTTATAGGTTGTGGTTTTAATGTAGTTCCAAAAAATAGCAATACCTGATTTACCTTATTAGTCATCAAATTGGGCTTTCCTTGTTCCATATCGCGAACAAATCGCAGCCCTACACCAGTTAAATCGGAGAGCTCTATTTGGGTCATTTTACTAGCTTTCCGCTGCTTTCGCACATATTCACTTATAGGGTTATTACGATTCCAATCTTCCATAATTATACCTTTAAGGGTGTAATATAGGAAAATTTGATTTTTATACCTGAAAAGGTATATTTTGTAATTTCCGAACGATATTATACCCGAATAGGTATATAAGAAAATTAGAATTTGCAGCCCCCATAATTAGCCTTGCGCGTGAAAAATATTCGGGAAAACAAATTCAGTTACAAGAAAACTTAATATATATTTAGAAAAAGTGGTTATTAAAGCTGAGACTAGGAAAAACTTATCATGCATTTCGCCAGACATAGTTTTGCCAAAAATGGGAGTTGACACATATCTTATACAGTAAGCTTAAATGCGTTCTCCATTAATTGTTGCTCCTTATTTGATATCCCGATTTGCTTTGCGATAATTCCCCAATCCTTTACTACCCTTAAAACCTCATCAATGATTTGGTCCATTTCGATTTCGTTTAAGCGGAAAAACTCACCTACACTCTTTGCTAGATTGTAATCCAGCGCATTATCATCCATATCAATATTTAGGGCAAGACCATCTTTTTCTGTAGACGGATTGAGATCGTAAGCAGGGGAAAGCACCCATCCTTTTTCTTTTAATATAAATCCGTGATTGCGCAAATGGTCATCTGTGTTTGAAATTGCTATATTAAAAATAATTCTACGCCACAGTTGATGTAAGTTTTCCTGTACATTAGTTCCATAAGTTTCTATGACATCAATTAGTTCCAGATAACTAGGCGTTACTGTTTTGAGTGTTTCTTCGGTATTGCCAGTCATTGTCATTGCAGATGCAAAATGAATACGACTGCCATTATCACGGTCAAAGCGTTTAGTCAAAAATGTATGGTATTGCCCAGAAATACGTTCAATCTTTGATTCTGCCATATCAATACCGCAAGAAATAGCTAGTTTATAGGCTAAAAACTCCCAAGCAGCCTTATCTACAGTGTCTGTTTTCGATGGAAATTTTGCAATCCAAAGCTCCTTATTCATTCCTAAAATATTTGCTTTGGGCCTAGCGCCACCTAAAGAAGATCCTGGCGCAATAAGCACTGCTATCCATTGTCTGATAGTATCACTTTGTGTATCATTTTCTAAGTGGTTTACAGCTTCCTGCAAATCACCTATGGATGACCAAGGTGGTGTTGGGCTTAGATCATCGTCGTCTAAAAACGCAGCGTCTGGATTTGTTTTAAATCGTAATGCACCCATTCGGGTTTCATCATAGACACCTAATAAATAATCCAATTCATAAAGTGTTTTTGCTTTTTCTCCCCGTGCTCTAGCATTTTGTGCTTCTCTGCGCTTCATTAAGGTTTTACCCCAAGTATCTGGCATACTATCCAAAAAGATTCCGAAATTTTCCTTTTCTGTAGGATATTGTGGCCCGGAATAGAATTCAATATCTGGATCGAGTAAATGATATAAGTCTTTTTCTAACCAATCTTTATTGTATTCAAAACTGAATGCTTTTTTTGCTTTTGCAAAATGAGCAGAAAGTATTCCTATAAGTATAGGTCCGTCTAATCCTATCCAATCAGCATATACATATATGTCAAATTTTCCTCCTCCCATAGCTTATAGTAAATCAAGGTCTTGAAGTTTTCGACCAAAAGCATCATCCCCGGCTAACTTTGCAAAGTCACCTTCTAGATTAAGCACTTTTAAAACATTGAAATAAATACCTATAGAAACCGCTGGGTCACCTTTTTCAACACGATGTAGGGTTGCTCTGTGTATGCCCGCACGTTCTGAAACTTGTTCGGCAGTTAGCTTTCTACGTTTACGTGCTAGTTTGATATTCTCCCCAATTTTATCGAATACTTTTTGATATTTAGGTAACAGAATAGCTTTTTTTGAATTCATTAAGTCGCTTATTTACGACAAATATAACTATTCCGCCAGTAATAAGCGACATGTATGCTGCTTTTAATATTACATCGATATTTTTTGCTCATAAATGGAATAACGGTAAATAGAGAAGGCAATATTTTATATCCGATAGATATTTTAATATTTCAAATTTTCAGCCCCATATCTACCATAACTAACCTGCGCATGGATCCTGTGCTGTTTTTATAGCGTACGGGAAGTTAAGCGTTAAATAAAAACAGCATAGGGCGCATTCTACTTATGATGTATAGGTTACAGTAAAAAATCACCATTTTATGGGGGGTTACGGAATCATTTACTGTAAATTTAGTAAAATTTGCGGCAAGGTCAATTGTCATGACAAATCCTACTTTTTTCCTTCCAGCCACTCGCAATAATCATCTTTAATTTCAGGATTTATAGAAAGATATTGCTGATAACTATCATTCTCTGATTCCAAGATTATTCGGTAAATTTCAAACTTCTCTTTCTCTAATGCTCTGGCGGTATATCCAAAATAACCCAATAAACTTAATGCAATTATTCCAAGTGTTCCGAATAGGATCAACAGGTAATTCGGAATTATTCTGGCGTGTTTTAGCTTCTTCTCTATTTCTTTGAGAACTTCATCTTTCAACCTATTTTCTTCTTCCTGTTTTTCCAAGAAAATGTTCAGGTTCTTTTCGAGTGCTTCTGTTGTAATCGGAATACTTATTTTTAAGAGTTGTTTTGAAAGCAGTTCGAGTTCCAAAATTGCTACTTTAAAGTCGGCCATCTCATCGGCCATGAGTTCCATAATTTCGTCTAGCTTTTTCATTCCTTTAATTTTTTAAAATCCTATTCCAGTATCTAAGCTTCGTTTTATTACTTGTTTCACTAAGCTTTTAGCTATACTTGTTGCCATATTAGCGCTGACTTGAACTGTTTTATCCATCAGTTTCAAACTGTTGGGTACTTCTTTCATTCTTGTGTATGCTGAATTTCTAGTAATTTCTCCAATGAGTTTACCACCAGTCATAGATCTATGAACATCACTTCCTTTTAAGTTGATCCCTTTATATTCAAATCGGAAGCCTTGCAACTGATTTGATTTATTGATACTTGGAATTACTGTTACCTGATTCTCCTTCATTTTATTAATATATTCATCCAATGATTTAGGCCTGGTTTCCAAAACCCTGTCATTGATTTGTTTAATTGCCAGTCGCTGAGGATTTAATTCCTGTAATTTTTCTTGTTGCACTTCTCTGACTCTGGTAAGGCCTAGCTCTTTTGCTACATTATCTGCGGCTAGCTGACTTCTTTTTCCAATAAAGCTGTCGTTGTACGCCTTTCCATCAAAACCGATTCGGTTGGTATAGATATGAACATGGGTATGTTCTTTATCCCGGTGAACAAACCCAATGGACTGGTTGTTTTGTAAATTCATCTCCTTTAAAAACTTTTTAGAGAGTTCTTCCAAGTCTTTTACGCTTAGGTCCTTTCCATCTTCTATGGTCGGGCTAAGTATAAAGCTCAAGGTATTATTAATGCATCGTTCATTTTGCGATTGGATGATTTTGAACTCCTCGGTAATTTCCTGGGGAGTATCCCCGGCCAGGTATTCCTTTAGGACAACTTCGGCATCCTTTTCCTGGTTCCATCCATAATCTATAGATGCTCCCGTTCTTGCTATGGAATGTCCCTTGCCGATCATTTTTTGAAATTATTTAAATGTGTTCTTATCTCTTCCGACAACTGTTTTACTTCTTTAGCCAGCTGAGGATTCCCTTTTTTAAACATATTGCTGATCCGGCTAAAGTTGTTTTTGTATTGCACGAGTAGCTGATAACATTCCAACTGCTCTTGAGTGATACGCTCTACAATATTTTTCTGAAATGCAGTAGAACGCAGATATTCTGAAAGGGAAATGCCTGCTTTGGCCGCTCTGTTTTTGAGTAGCTTCTTCTCGTAGATCGAGCAGCGTATCTGGATGTATTCCCTTTTCATTTTTTCTTTTCCTTTTTTAAAAAATACTTTGCAACCTCCGGGAGCAAAGCAAGATTGTCATGACAATGACACATCTTGCTTTGCTATCCCAAATGAAATCTCCCTTGTGGCTTTTACATTTTCAATTGTATTTTAGAATTCACTCTATTTATACTTCTGACTGAAATCAACTTTTCATTGAGGTCTTTATAACCTCCAAAGAGGTTACTTTTATCTTTAATGTTTTTATAGTATTGAATCAGTTCTTTCGAAAATTTAATTCCGGCTGTATCATTATCCAAATACAGATCAACTTCCTTATAATTTTCAAACAAATTGGAAACTGGTTTTAAAAAAGAGAGTGAGTTTAAAACGATCACATCTGAATTTATAAACTCATCAGGAGATAATTCAGCCAGTGATAACAAGTCAAACATTCCTTCTAAGAGAATTAATTGATCTGAATCGTTCTTTAAATAAGTATAAGCTTTTGGAGAAGTAGATGTTTTGAAGAATTTATTCCGAAGTTCCCATCCCCCCAGATGGTTTTTTAGTCCTAGGGCGAAATACTTTTTCACTTTGAAGCTGTACTCAATTTCTTTACAGTATAGTTGCGCTGTTTTTATTGAAATTTTCCTGGAACCCAAATACTGAATCAAAGCCTGATGTTGTATTGGTTTCACTTCGATAAGTTCAATTTTTAGAGGGTTTTCCTTTTTTAAAATTGGCTGCTGAAAAGAAAAAAGATCTCTTTCCTTGTTTAGAAATTCTAAAGCTTGTTTAACCGAACACTTTCTCATGGCTACAATCAAATCCAGCCCATTTCCGCCCTTTCCTATACCATGGTCATACCATCTGTTCAAAATCAAAGAAACCTTGAAAGAGGCCTGCGTTTCTGACCGAAGGGGACTCAGAAACCAGGCTTCTTTCTCCATTGTCCTGTTTGGAAAGTGCCCGAATCTTGCCAGCGTTTTTACGATGGAAAGATTTCGAGCTCTTTCGCAGGTTATTCTTCTTAAGTTCATTTCTCTTTGCTTTAATTATTTATTTACTTGATTTGAATTACTTAATAGAAAATCCTATTTATTTTTTTTTCAATAGCATTTTTTTTATTTAAAAATGTGCTCCTTTGATGGTGCACCTATTTTCACCTTTTCATCATCTTTTTGTCATCACTTTTTTTTTGATGACAGTTTGATGACAAAACGATGACAGCCTTAAGCCTTACTATTACTAGTCTAAAAAGATTCTGTCATCGTTTCATCAAAAAAAGAGAAAATTTAAAAAGTGTTTACCAGAAAAATCAGCTTCCTTTTGATGAAACGATGACAACCTCTGAAATCCCTTCTGAAATCGAGGGTTTCACTGTCATCGTTTTGTCATCAATTCATCATTTCTCTTTTTATTTCTATAATTCAGTCTTAATCTTGATCTTCAAAATTCTCTAAGAGGAAAATTTTATTTGTAGTGAAATAGCGTCCTTTAGCATCTGAAAGATTCGTACTGCCATCTGACCAAAGTGTGAACTTTTGATAGCGATTCGAATTGGCAATATTTTCAAGTTTCCAGTCTTTCTTTAGAATTTTCCTTATCTGTGTCAAATCTGTTCTGATCCTTGTTTTGCTCAAAGCATTTAATATATCCATCGGGCAGAATTTAATTTCTTCGAGATCGTGATTTTCCATCACCATAAGTAAAATGCTGGCTAGCTCCTTCTCTACCCTGTTTCGATTGTTCTGAACCAGTTTAGTTAGGGCGGGAGTTTCAATTTGTTTGGGTGTGAACCACATGCGCGTTTGATGCGGACTATGTAGCGATCTATTCTGAAGTAAATATAAAAACGCGGGAATTTCCTTTTCCAATGCCTCTAAAAAACCAGTAATTTCCTTTTTAACCGTAGGAATTTTTAAAACCCAGAACCGGGTTTCATGATGATCTATTTTTATAAAGTTTTCTTCGTTGTTACTGCAGAGGATAAACTTGCCAAAGAATTCTACTTCCCGCCTGTCTATTCCCTTTTTTTCAAGTTTATTATAATTGGTGGTGCTTAAATATTTGATCCGCTCTGTTAGTTCTTCTTTATTGAACAAGACTTCATCGATACAGATCAGTAACTTGTTTGCCCAATCGGAATTGAATTGACTGCTGAAACTTTCATTGGTGAGATAGGTCAGGTTATTTTCAAAGATCTGTTTGAGCCATTTTAGAAAAGTGCTTTTCCCCGTGGATCGTTCCCGGGAAACCAGACAAAGAATGGGAAGTATTTGAATTGGTTTCGTATATAAAAGTTGCAGGTAATCCAGTCCCAATTCATAGTGATCACCAAAAATATGTTTTACGAATTCAAGAGATTTAGGACAGTCTCCACTTAGGATATTGTGACTCAGCGGAGAGTACGTATTGTAGAAGTTATTATAGGTAGATTGGAAATTTAAATGATCTGGGATACAAGTAAAGCCATCAAATTTCGGAATACTTGCCAAAAATGTTTTTCCGTGATCCTGCCTAATAGTTTCGATGTTCCAAGAAACTAGTATTTCATTTACCTGTCCTGCAATTGTTGGTGCTTCAACTATTTTATAATAACTGACCCCCACCCGTATATATGTGCTTTCAATTTTCATCTAAATCTGGAATCTCATCAACTTAAAACAGTTCTTTCAAATCGCATTTAAAAATAATGAGATATAAAAAATGTACTGACAAATCATCGATTAAAGATAAATAAAATCTATATTCATTGAATAATATTTATAGATAATTAAATTTGATTGAGAATAGTGCAATTTGATATTAAATGAGATCATTCATAACGTTTGTGCATATTAGATGTTGCTAATTGTTTGATTTTGAGTTCTTGATGTTTTTGAAGAAATTCGGAAAAACAACAAAAAAAGTCTAATGCAGGAAAAAATTCTGATGGTTTTCAAATAAACTGGTAATCATATTATTAAAAAAGAAAATATTTTTGATTGTCTCATCTAATTATCTAAAATTAAATCTAATGGAGTTGTATTCATCCAATAGTCATTAAAATTAACAGCTTTAGATATCTCCATTTTCTTGCATAGAAATTCTTTTCTTTAATAAATCCATATCCTCACTCAATTTCTCATCAAGGATTTTAGCGTATTGTTGAGTTACTTTTAAGGAGCGATGTCCAAGCATTTTACTTACTGATTCTATAGGTACACCATTCGATAAAGTTACTGTAGTTGCAAAAGTATGTCTGGCCATATGAAATGTCAGGTTTTTTTTGATGCCACAACTATCAGCTATTTCTTTTAAATAACTATTCATTTTTTGGTTCGAATATACTGGTAGTAGTTTTCCGTTTGGGCTTTCTAAGTCCTTATATTTTTCTATTAGTCTTTCTGCAACTGGGAGAATAGGGATGCTACTTAATGATTTCGTTTTGGTTCTTTTTATTTTAATCCATTGATTTCCATCATTGCCTTTAACAATATCATCGGCAGTTAGCTTAAAAACATCAGAATACGCCAGGCCGGTATAACAGGAAAACAGAAAAATATCTCTCACGTTTTCAATTCGTTGAATAGTGAATTTCTTTTCCATTATTTTAATAATTTCATCTTTAGTTAAGAACTCGCGATCTATTATTTTTAGTTTTAATTTGAAATTATAAAACGGATCTTTCTCTAGCCAACCATTAGCATATGCTACTCTCACAATTTTTTTTAGGTATGCAAGATATTTGACGGCTGTATTATGAGACTGGTTAAGAGCCGTTTTTAAATAATATATAAAGCTATTAATGAATTTAGTATCAATATCCTTCACTGGATAATCCTTCATTTTCAAATCGGAAGAAATAAAAGCGGCGAGATGCTTTTGCGTTGTTTTATATCTTTGAAGAGTTCGGAAAGAGTATTCCTTTCCAACCAGTTGTTCCATCTTCACATTATGATCTTCGAACATTTCAAGGATGAATTTACTATCTTCATTATTACCTAAGAACTCATTTTTTATTTTTATAGCAGATATATCCTCCCCTTTATCCAAAAATTTCTGATAGATTTCATGAATTCTATTTCTGATTATATCAAGATTCCGATTCACTTGTTTTGCTTCTGCGGAGGATCCACTCACTTTATTAGCTTTTGAATTCCACTTTAGGAGAGAAACTTTTCTCAATGTACTTAACTCGACTCTTCTGCCCTCGTAGGTGATTCGCAGATATACTGTGGCCTGATCAGCATTTTTTTCTTTGCTCTTTCTTATAAAAAATAATATAGATAGTAAATTTTGCATCTTTTCTAGCTTTAGATTTGGATTAAATTTAGCTAAAAATAAACAACAAAAAACACGTAAGGCTTTCTTTAACAGTCACTTAAAGGTAATTCGGGGACACCTAGAAGATAATTAAAAGTGTCCCCGAATTAGACACCTTTTAGTTGTATTCAAACGGTATCAAATGATATCAAGAAAAAAGAAAAACCCTATAAACATTGAGGTTTATAGGGTTTTGGTGTAATTTGATATGTTAAAAGTACTCGAGGCGGGACTTGAACCCGCACATCCGAAAATACTGGATTTTGAATCCAGCGCGTCTACCGATTCCGCCACTCGAGCAAGTGGACGGCAAAATTATAAAAAAATTATCATTCACAACATAAAACCAGACATTTTTATCTTAAAATTCTGGAAGTTCTAACTAGATGTCAAAAATGAGGGATTTCCCCCCATACCTTAATTAAAATTTTCGATCCAACTTTAATTGTAGACTTAATTAGTCTTCCCAAATTTTTATTCTACCCTGCCTTAAAAAATCATAATATGAAAGGATAGTTTAATACGCACCTCAGAATTTTTGTTCTTAATTATCAGCATAGGTTTGGTCGTGTTTATTATGTTAAAGGTTACAGCATAATCACAGATATTTTCCTTACCATTGCTTCCAATTCCCGAGAAATTTCCTCTTAAGGATCCTTTCGTTTGCTATTATTATTTAATTTATAATTAAAGTGGTTTCTGAATATGGAATGATCGGGTCTTCAGTTTCGATTTCTGAAAAAATTCTTTTAGAACTTTAATGACTACTTGTCGAGTTTCACAAGGTTGTTGATGGAAGTTGATTAAGATCAGATTGTAAACTTAGGATTTTATTTTTAAATTCATTGGGTGTTGTTTTAAATAATTCAGGTTCTATTTTGTACCATTTTTCAACTGCTTGAAAAGGAGTTTTCACATTAAGTTCTTTTCTCAAAGAACCATGCCTCCTGTACAAATTATAGTAGCACAGGAACTCCATCATATCCTTCCCCATCTGCTGTTTGTTTTGATATTTTATTTTTAGGATGGTATTGTTTTTAATCGTTCCGTTGGCTCTTTCCACCATACCGTTCGTTTTTGGTGTTGCTGGTTTTGTAAGCCTATGTTCAATGTTGTTCTTCATGCATTTCACATCCATTTTAGAAGGCTTGTCACAAAGTTTTCCTTTTTTGGACATAATAAGCCTGTTGGTGAATTCAAGTCCATTATCGGTTAAGATATGACTGATATGGACCGGAAAGAAATCCAGGCATTTGTCCATGAAATCTTCTGTGCTCTCAGCCTTTTTGTTTTCATAGACCTCATAGAACATAGTCCTGGTGGCCCTATCTATTGCCACAAATAAATAATATGACTGCCCTTCGAATTTGGGCAAATAGGTTACATCTATATGTAGGTACCCTGGTTTGTAGGCTTTGAATTTTTTGGCAATATCCCTCTTTTCCTGAGGTACTTTATTGATGTTTTCCTTCACAAAACAACGGTAGACAGAACTTCTTGAAATTGCCGGGTTACCCTCCAACAAAGATTCCCAGACCTCATCAATGGGTAGCCACGTGGAACTCCTCAAACTTATGGCAAGCGCTTTTTCCAAATCGGTCAAAGCATATATAATGTTATGGGGCGCACAGGAAACATCTTGGACGAAATCCCTGTTTTTCCATTTTGAAATAGTTTGTTTGGAAACGTTGAACCTTGATGCCAATTCGGAATTTGTAGCAGAATTGGTTTGAATTTGGGTACGAATATTTATATTCGTAGTGGCATTGAAATGATAGATTTGTTGCATAATTATTTTTATTTGTGGTAAAACAAAAATAATCAACTTTTTTATCTGACCCTTTCGGGGTTTTCTTTTTCGGCTACGCCTTCAAAGAAAACCCCGAAAGGGATGAAATGCCATCAACATTGTAGTGAAACTTTACAACTACTTGTTAAGTTTTGATATTGCATAAATGCTTTAAGCAAGGCTCCCTAAAAACGCATAAATTTCTACTAGCACATCTCTAATCTCTGGGGCTAGCTCCAAATGATGTTTATTTTAGTTGAACTTAGAATTTACCTCTATTGGAGGATAATAAAAAAGTGCCGGTATTTTCTGGAAATCACGCTTCCCTACAAGTATAATCTCTTTCCAAAACCAGCACTATTAAATATGTCCCTTTTAATAGAAGCTTAATCAAAATTAAGATTCTTTGGATTGGGTTCCTTACGGATTTCCGTAAAACAATATAATTAAATAAGTTAACTCCCAATTATATCAATCCCCTTAACCTCTTGCCTTTTATTTGTGTTATATTTATAAGTATTTATCTTTCTACATCCATGAAGTTTATAGAAACTAAAAATCTTTCCGTAATAGAAAAACAAGCAATTTTTAAACTTTGGAATCAAGAATATCCAAAAAGTTTAGCTTATTCAAAAATGGAAGAATTTGAAGCCTATCTCAATAAGCTATCGGAATCATACCATGTCTTAGTTAAAGATGAGTTAGACACTATTTTAGGATGGTATTCAGACTTCAAAAGGGATAATGAAATTTGGTTTGCCATGATCTTGGATGATTCTATTCAGAAAAAAGGAATTGGAACTATTCTCCTTAATACTGCTAAAAAGAGGAATGAAAATTTAAATGGTTGGGTTATAGATCATAAGCACAACCCTAAAACAAATGGATCCATTTACAAATCTCCTTTAAAATTTTATATGAAGAATGAATTTCAACTACTTCCAGAAGTTAGGCTTGAATTGCCAATTATCTCTGCAGTTAAAATTTATTGGAGCAAATAACTCTGGTTTTTGAGGTTAGTTATTATAATTTTTAAAAGGAATTTATAAACTGAAAGCTCCAGATTAAAATAAAATTTACTTTATAGAATACCCGTTTAAAGTTGGTTATTCCTATTCCATTTTAAGAGAGTCCATTCATTTGACAAGTGAAGAAATAATTGTAATTTCGGATCTTATCACCCCCACTATATGTCTGAATTTTGGTTATATTTTAGATTAGGTCTAGAACATGTTTTAGATTGGTTGGCCTACGATCATATTTTATTTATTGTCGTTTTGGTTGCAGCCTACTCATTAAGCAGCTGGAAACGAGTTTTATGGCTAGTAAGCATTTTCACTCTTGGGCACACGCTCTCTCTGTTTTTGGCAGTGTATGACGTGGTAAGAGTAACTGCCTCTTGGGTGGAGCTATTAATAGCCTTAACGATCCTCTTTACAGCATTTTATAATATACTTTCTGCCAAGAAAAGAGAGCATCAAAGAAATATTAATGTTCTCTATTTTAGCACCGCTTTCTTCGGAATAATACACGGGTTAGGCTTTTCGAGATATTTTAAAATGATCTTCCCAGATTCTTCTAGTAAGTTTTTTCCGCTTTTAGAATTCGCTCTTGGGATTGAAGCAGCGCAAATTATCGTGGTGATCGCTGTCTTAATAGCATCTTTTATTCTTCAAAATGTGTTTCGTGTAACCAGAAGAGACTGGATTTTAGTAATTTCAGCAATTGTAATTGGTGTTTTATTACCTATTTTAAAAGATACTATTCTAGCCGTTTGGTAAAAATTTAACGCCTATAAATTGTTTTAATCCTTGTCTTACAATATTTTAGCAAGCTTTTTGTTTTGATGCTTAACTATAATATTGAGAAAGAATTTATTTAAAAAAATGCAGAAAGAAAAGCAGTTAAAATTTGATAAAGCTTATTTAAGAATAGCAAATGAATGGGGAAAACTTTCACATTGTAAACGCAAACAAGTTGGTGCGCTTATTGTGAAAGATAGAATGATTATTTCCGACGGATATAACGGTACTCCTTCAGGTTTTGAAAATTACTGTGAAGATGATGAAGGCTATACAAAGTGGTATGTGCTGCATGCGGAAGCTAATGCGATTTTAAAGGTTGCCTCCTCTACACAATCTTGTCAAGGCGCAACACTTTACATAACCATGTCCCCTTGTAAGGAATGCAGTAAATTGATTCATCAAGCGGGTATTACCAGAATTGTGTACGAAATTGGATATAAAGACAACACCGGATTAGAGTTTTTAGAAAAAGCCGGAATAGAATTAAACCAGGTAACAGAACTAGACAATTGAAGAAAAAACACAAAATATATCTCCCTTTATTACTAGGACTAGCTTGTGCCGTAGGAGTTCTACTTGGCTCCAAGTTAGATTTTACCCCAGACCAAAAAGGGCTTTTTTCTTCTAATGCCAAAAAAGAAAAACTCAATAGGCTTATAGATTATATAGACTACGAGTATGTAGATG
Source organism: Gillisia sp. JM1 (assembly GCF_000424645.1). Lineage (NCBI taxonomy): Bacteria > Pseudomonadati > Bacteroidota > Flavobacteriia > Flavobacteriales > Flavobacteriaceae > Gillisia > Gillisia sp. JM1. The sequence goes on along the minus strand of NZ_KE384218.1, from coordinate 174,601 downwards.
ATGTAAATACAGATAGTATTGTAGATGTCACTGTAAATAGAATTTTGGAAAATCTAGATCCGCATTCTGTATATATCCCCAAAAATGAATATGCCGGAGTAACCGAAAATATGCAAGGGGATTTTGTGGGGATTGGGGTGAGTTTTTACAATGTACAAGACACCATCGTTGTAATCCAGGCAATGACGGGTGGGCCTAGCGAGAAGTTAGGAATTAAAGGAGGAGATAGGATTCTATACGCTAACGACAAACAACTTTATAGCAAGCAAATAAGCAACGATTCTATTATTGCTCAATTAAAAGGCACAGAGGATTCCAGGGTTACACTTACTGTTTTACGCAAAGGCTTAAAAAAGCTTTTAAAATTTAATGTAACCAGGTCTAGAGTTCCATTAAAAAGTGTGGACGCTGCTTACATGCTGAATTCTGATTTGGGATATATAAAGGTAAATCGTTTCTCTGAAACCACTTACCAAGAATTTAAAACAGGTCTTAATAAATTAAAAAAACAGGGCGCTACTCAAATTGCTATTGATCTTAGGGATAATCCAGGAGGATACCTTTCAGAAGCTATTAATATTGTTGATGAATTTTTAGAAGACGGGCAGTTAATTTTATTTACCAAGAATAAGAAAGGTGATATCGAAGAAACTTTTTCTAATAAAAAAGGAGCTTTTGAGAAGAATAAGCTTTTCGTTCTCATTAATGAAAACTCAGCTTCTGCAAGTGAAATTGTTGCGGGTGCTTTTCAAGATAACGACCGCGGGACTATTATTGGAAGACGCTCTTATGGAAAAGGCCTTGTGCAAAGAGAGATGGAATTAGGAGATGGAAGCGCAGTGAGATTAACTATTGCAAGATATTACACTCCAACAGGAAGATCGATTCAGAAATCTTATGAAATGGGAAATGAAGCCTATTTTAACGACTATATCCGAAGATATAAAAACGGGGAAATGGCAACTGCAGATAGTATTCATGTAACCGACTCCTTACGTTACGTAACACCTGGCGGCAAAATCGTGTATGGTGGAGGAGGAATAATTCCAGATATCTTCGTAGCCAAAAACACCGACATGGAGCGAGAAAATATTACCTATGCTCTTAGAATGGGCCTTTTTAGTCGATTTGTTTTTGAAGAATTAGATAAAAAACGAGCATTTTACAACGCTCTTTCATGGAATGAGTTTTACACTGACGAAGTAGTTACAGATGAGACTGCAGAGAACTTTTTAGCGTACCTGAAAAGTCAGAATGTACCAATGAAGATCAATAATTATCAACCACTTTTAAAGAAATATATAAAAGCAGTTATGGCAGAACAACTTTTTGGAACGAATGAATTTCAACGTATTATTAATGAAAATGACCGAATTATTGATAAAGTCATTGAATTATCATTAACAAACTAGTATATTCGTAGACACTGTGGATGCTTACAACGACTATACGGCCATCTTTCTTTTACTCTCTCCTTTGTTCTTTTACATTGTAGCGGTGAGCTTTCGTCTATTGGATAACAGTGCGCTATTATTCTTACAAAAAGAAATTTTGGTAGATTCCTCAAATGTTTCATTAGGGGCGATTAAAAGTCAAATAGATTCTTCAGCAGATATTGAATTCAAATCTAAACTTAAAAAAGCCTTAATATACAGAAAGCTTCATAGGGTATTTATTATCTTAATGATCGCTTCTCTTCCTGTTACAGTGGTTACTTATTTCACCTTATTTTACTCCTAAGAAATTTTAAAAGGACATTTAATTCCATGTAATACTCTCTCAAAAATATTTTCTAAGGTCTTTACAGTTATTTGAATTTCAATGATTTAAAGCTATATTAAACAAGCCTTTTTTATATTATGCTATTATAAAACAGCAATTTCAGGAGATAAATAGATTAGGTCTTAGGTCTTTTTATTTTTAGAAACCTAGAGTTAAATGGAATAAATTATGCTGGCCAATTAAAAATCAAAACTGTAAGATAATTCTTTCTCAACTAGTTTAAAGCGTGGGTTTTATCTTACGCTTTAAATGATCTCTTTTAGAAAAAAAACAATAACCAATAATAGCCCTAATTCTTGTCTTTAACTTTATGTTCAATCGCTTTAGATGTCAACAAAATTGAAAGCAAAACGATCACACATGCTGCACATACAATTCCAATAAGTGCGATTGCACTATCTTCACTTAGTATATCACTAAAATTTAAAACTGTTACATTATAGGCAATAACAGCAACAGATAGCGCTATTAGTATGTAGATAAATATTTTCATTTAAATAAATTCTGAATGTTAGCAGCAAATAATTTTACCGCGATAGCTAGTAAAATTACACCAAATATTTTTCGGATTACGTTGATTCCTTGTTTTCCTAAAAAACCCTCGATCTTACCCGAAGATTTTAAAACTAAGTAAACAAAGACGATATTAATTACAATTGCAACAATAATGTTGACCGTTTCATATTCCGCCCTTAAAGACAATAAGGTAGTCATAGTCCCGGCACCTGCAATAAGAGGGAAGGCTAAAGGAACCACTGCAGAGGTTTCTGGCGTCTCATCTTTATAGAGTGTTATTCCAAGAATCATTTCTAGCGCTAGAAAAAACAGGATAAAAGAACCTGCAACTGCAAAAGAGTTGACATCTATTCCTATAAGTTTTAAGATCTCTGCTCCTACGAAAAGAAACATCACCATTAGGATACCCGCTACAATAGATGCTTTTTCACTTTGAATATGCCCTGCTTTTTTCTTTAGATCTATAACTATTGGGATGCTTCCAACGATATCTATTACAGCAAATAAGATCATGCTGGCAGTACCAATTTCTCGAATATCAAGTTTCATAACAACAAACATTAAAATAGTCGCAAAATTACGCTTAAAATACAGAAAGCAAATAAATTCCTGAAGAAATTTACAAAAGCATCAATCCCTAAAAAAGCCATCCTAAAGAGGTTATAAATTCAGTTTATATAATATCTTTGCGGCTATGTTCCAAATAGGTAAAACAATCGTTTCTGAAGATATAATCCAAAAGGATTTTGTGTGCAATCTTGCTGCTTGCAAAGGAGCCTGTTGTATAGACGGCGATGCCGGAGCACCTTTAGATGCGGCCGAAACCAAAATTCTACAGGATATTTATCCGAAGGTAAAACCATTCCTAAGAAAAGAAGGTATAGAAGCTATAGAGCGTCAAGGAACTTTTGTAACCACGGAAGATGGGGAGTTAGAAACGCCACTTATAAATGGAGCAGATTGCGCTTACGTAACCTTTGACAATAGAGGGACTGCTTTATGCGGAATTGAAGAAGCGTATAATCAAGGGGAGATAGACTGGAAAAAGCCTGTTTCCTGTCATTTATATCCGGTTAGAGTTCAAGATTATTCTGAATTTGCCGCAGTAAACTATCACCACTGGCATATTTGCGATGATGCTTGTACTCTAGGAAAAGAACTTCAAGTACCTGTTTACAAATTTGTTAAACAAGCTTTAATTAGAAAATTTGGAGAAGACTGGTATGGCGAACTTGAAGAAACTGCGCAGAAATTAAATAAATAAAACCTTCTCTTTTCAAAATCAAGAACCTCGGGGCAAGCCCGCCCGAACGTTACGGGCGGGCCCATGATGTATGTCCCGATGCTTCGGGAGGAAAATACTTTTAAAAATTCGAGGCAAGCTCGCCTGAACGTATCGGGCAGGCCTCGGGGAACCTGCCCAGCCGATCAGGAGGGTTAAATCCTCAATGAGGGATTAAAACGTTTTCAATTGCTGTCACTATTTAGAATTGTACACCATATTCATAGTTTAAAATTAATTTCTTGTTAAAGGAAAATATCATTACTTATAATTCTAAGTTAATTATAATTGATAGTTATAACTAAGGCTGTATTTTAGCAATAGTATACTACCCTACACTATTTTAGTATTCCCTCCTTCCCCCTTTTTTATTTAATAATATTTTGTTTTAATCATCTTTGGATTTTTTTAGTGGCCCTTCCTTTTTGATGACCTAACACCTTACTATTTCTGGCGAAGTTTTAAAATTTAAAAAATCTAGCGGTTTTTAATTTAGGCTATTTTGCACTTCTAGCAAATAACCCCTTTGCTACTTCTTTTTGATTTCTTCAAAATTCATTTCCATATATTGTTAAAATTTAGGCCAAAAAAACGCAATTGTTAATAGCTTCAAAAGAAGCTTGTATCGGTCTGTTTTAAAGGGATTACCATGTATTTACCCCCTATCGGTTCGTTTTTACCTACAGCATTTAATTAACTGATTTTCAGTTATTTACTTTTGCTTTTTAGCGCTATTTTAAGAACTTAAAAATAGACCTCTGTTAAAAACTTTGTTGAAAACGTTTGCTCATTTTCCTTTCAAAATCTAATAGATTTTTCAATATTTGTTTGAACGAGTATTTCACGTTAGATCACAATTAAAAAACCACTATTCTATGTCACAACTTGAACCCATTTTACAAGAGAACAAAGATCGATTTGTAATTTTCCCAATTAAACATCACGATATTTGGGATTGGTATAAAAAAATGGAAGCTAGTTTTTGGACTGCTGAAGAGATTGATCTTCATCAAGATCTTTCAGACTGGAATAATAAGTTGAATGCAGATGAGCGATATTTTATAAAACATATTCTTGCCTTTTTTGCTGCTTCAGATGGGATTGTAAACGAAAATCTTGCTGAAAACTTCGTGAATGAAGTTCAATATGCCGAGGCTAAATTCTTTTATGGTTTTCAGATCATGATGGAAAATATTCATTCTGAAACTTACTCCTTACTTATAGACACGTATGTGAAGGATGAAAAAGAAAAAGATCAATTATTTAATGCGATTGAGGTTTTCCCGGCTATTAAGAAAAAAGCAGATTGGGCTTTACAATGGATAGAATCTGATTCCTTTGCTGAAAGATTGATCGCATTTGCTGCTGTAGAAGGAATATTCTTCTCTGGTGCATTCTGCTCTATCTTCTGGTTAAAGAAACGTGGATTGATGCCTGGATTAACTTTCTCTAACGAATTAATATCTCGTGACGAAGGTGTTCACTGTGACTTTGCAGTGCATTTACACCAACATCACATCGTGAATAAAGTTCCAAAAGAACGTATTCGCGAAATACTTACCGATGCTTTAACTATCGAGCGTGAGTTTATCACTGAATCTTTACCTGCAAGTCTTATTGGTATGAATGCCAAATTGATGACAGAATATCTGGAATTTGTTGCAGATAGATTGTTAGTAGAATTTGGATGCGAAAAAGAATACGGTAGTGCAAATCCATTCGACTTTATGGATATGATTAACCTACAAGGAAAAACAAACTTCTTTGAAAAACGCGTAGGGGAATATCAAAAAGCTGGTGTAATGAATAAAGACAAAGACACAGACAAAATAAGTTTTGACGCCGATTTTTAATCAAGCGTTATTTTCCGGATTCAATCGTGCCCCCCAACACGGTTGTAGCCGGTAATTGAATAAACCCATTAAGTTATTCGAATTCCTAAATCTGAGAACTTACTTCTCTCTAGGACCATTCGGTTTCATTATAAATTTCTGTTTGCTTTAAGTTTCTTCTTATAGCAGACCCATTAAAAACATAAGCCTATGTATGTACAAAAAAGAGACGGCCATAAGGAGCCCGTTATGTTCGACAAAATTACTGCCAGAATTAAAAAACTTTGTTATGGTTTAAATGAACTGGTGGATCCGCTTAAGGTTGCAATGCGTGTTATTGAAGGTTTATATGATGGTGTTACCACAAGTGAATTAGATAATTTGGCCGCAGAAGTTTCTGCAACCATGACTACTTCTCACCCGGATTACGCCAAACTTGCTGCAAGAATTTCTGTATCTAACTTGCACAAGAATACCAAGAAAACATTTTCTGAGGTGATGACAGATCTTCATGAATATGTGAATCCTAGAACAGGGAAAGATGCCCCTCTTTTAGCAGATGATGTACAAAAAGTGATTCAGGAAAACAAAGAATTACTGGATTCTACCATTATATACAATCGCGATTTCAATTACGATTACTTCGGATTTAAAACATTAGAGCGTTCCTATTTATTAAAATTGAACGGAAAAATAGCAGAACGTCCACAGCATATGTTAATGCGTGTTTCTGTGGGTATTCATATAGATGATATTGATGCAGCTATTGAAACTTACGACTTGATGTCTAAAAAGTTCTTTACTCATGCAACGCCAACCTTATTCAACTCTGGAACGCCAAAACCACAAATGTCATCTTGCTTTCTACTCACAATGAAAGATGATAGTATAGATGGTATTTACGATACATTGAAGCAAACCGCTAAGATCTCACAATCTGCCGGTGGAATTGGATTATCTATCCATAATGTTCGTGCAACAGGATCTTATATTTCTGGAACAAATGGAACTTCCAACGGGATCGTACCTATGCTTAGAGTATTTAACGATACTGCAAGATATGTAGATCAAGGTGGAGGAAAACGTAAAGGTTCCTTTGCAATGTATGTAGAACCATGGCATGCAGATATCTTCGATTTCCTAGATCTTAAAAAGAATCACGGGAAGGAAGAAATGCGTGCAAGAGATCTTTTTTATGCGATGTGGATCCCAGATCTTTTCATGCAACGTGTAGAAAAAGATGGAAACTGGACACTTATGTGCCCTAATGAATGTCCTGGACTTTTCGATATCTATGGAGATGAATTCGAGGCATTATATCATAAATACGAAGCAGAAGGAAAAGGTAGAAAATCTATCAAGGCTCGTGAGTTATGGGAGAAGATCCTAGAATCTCAAATTGAGACTGGAACTCCTTACATGTTGTACAAAGATGCAGCAAATAGAAAATCCAATCAGAAGAACCTTGGAACTATAAGATCTTCCAACCTCTGTACAGAGATCATGGAATATACGAGCCCGGATGAAGTTGCGGTTTGCAACCTGGCTTCTATCGCTCTACCAATGTTTATAAAGGGCAATGAATTTGATCATAAAGAACTTTATAAGATCACTAAACGTGTGATCAAGAATTTAAACAAGGTAATAGACAGAAACTACTACCCTGTTAAAGAAGCAGAAAACTCTAATGTCCGTCACCGTCCTGTTGGATTAGGTGTTCAAGGATTAGCAGATGCTTTTATAAAATTAAGAATGCCATTTACCAGTGACGAGGCTAAAGCTTTAAACCAAGAAATATTCGAAACACTTTATTTCGCATCGGTTACAGCTTCTATGGAACTGGCTATTGAAGAAGGACCATATTCTACATATGAAGGGTCTCCAATGAGTAAAGGAGAATTCCAATACAATATGTGGGGAATTAAGGATGAAGATCTAAGCGGACGTTGGGATTGGAAAAAACTGCGCAAGCAAGTGCTTAAAAATGGAGTAAGAAACTCTCTTTTAATGGCGCCAATGCCTACAGCTTCTACCTCTCAGATCCTTGGAAACAATGAAGCTTTTGAGCCTTATACTTCTAACATCTATACCAGAAGAGTTCTATCAGGGGAATTTATAGTAGTGAACAAACACTTATTAGAAGATCTTGTAGAGCGTAATCTTTGGACAGAAGATGTGAAAAATGCCATTTTGCGTGCTAATGGATCTGTACAAGGAATAGACATTATCCCTCAAGACCTTAAGGAACTTTACAAAACTGTATGGGAATTAAGTATGAAGGATATAATAGATATGTCCAGACAACGTGGGTATTTCATAGATCAGTCTCAATCGCTTAATTTGTTCATGGAAAATGCAAACAACAGTAAGTTAACCTCCATGCACTTTTACGCATGGAAGAGCGGACTTAAAACTGGAATGTATTACCTAAGAACTAAGAGTGCGGTAGATGCTATTAAGTTCACCTTAGAAAAAGAGACTAAGAAAGAACCTGTATTAGAATCATATTCAGAATTGTCTCAACCAGAAGAAGTTGTGCAGGTAAAAGCAAAAGTAGAACCACAAACCACACCGAAACCTGCAGCAGTTGTTGCAGAAGGAGACGCACTTTCTCCAGATGAACTTCGCGATTTAATTGCTCAAGCCAAAGAAGGCGAAGATGATGATTGCTTGATGTGTGGATCTTAAACACAAATTAAACCAATAAAAAAATCCGATTTCATAATTAGAAATCGGATCTTAAAAATTTTAGAAACTAGATAATAGAAATGAGATTCTATTCTAGAGCCTTTTATTTTATTTGTTTGTGAGAATTCAAATATATGCAAAAAAGGTACAAAAGGATCTCTAAAAACATTAAACTTTAAAATTTTGTACTATGGCTAATAAAGCTAATTCAAAATCTTATCGTAGCGCGATTACTGGAAAGTATGTAAAGCCCTCTTATGCAAAGAGTCATCCGAAAACTACAGTAGGAGAAAAAAGAAAATAACAATCCTTAACTAAAGGGAAGTATTCGAAAGTTTACTTCCCTTTTTTACTACTTTTGAAATCAGTAGATTGGGCGTTACCCTTTCGGGTCGGGCTTTCGCTACTCGCTTCCCGAATAAAAATCGGGAGAGCTCAAACAAATAGCTCAATCCCTAACGCAACCTTTTAAACATGATGAATTGGGAACAACTTCTGAATGATTTCAAATAACAAATAAAATGATTTGAAAAAATCTGCGGTTTTCTGCGAAATCTGCGGGAAAAACCATAAATAATCATGATTTAGGAACAATTCCTTTCCTTAAAACGATATGAAATACAAATAAAAGCTTGAGCAAAGAACAAAGTAAAACCCGTATAGGTTTTTAAATAGATCAAGGCTTGGAAGACATTATAATAAAAAAATAAGCCCGCAGATTTCGCTGATATACGCAGAAAAGTAAACTAATAATATGGATGAAAATGAAATTTCTTATAAAATCAGAGGTGCCATTTTTAATGTTTATAATAATTTGGGGCCTGGCCTTTTAGAATCTGTTTATGTGGCAGCCATAAATTTGAACTTAGAAAAGAAGGTCTGAAAGTCAACAGAGAAGTTCCTGTTCCAGTTTACTATGAGGGTGAAAAATTAGAAGTAGGATTTAGGTTAGATTTGTTAATTGAGGACAAAGTTATCATTGAAGTGAAATCAGTAGAAAATTTAGCTGAGGTTCATCACAAACAAACGATCACCTATTTAAAGCTCACAAAATTAAAATTAGCTATTTTAGTGAATTTTAACGTAGAAAATATAACTCCAGGTATTTATAGAAAAGTAAATGGGTTGTAAATATCTGCGAAATCCGCGGGAAATAATTATATAACATGATGAATTGGGAACAACTCCTATCTTTAAAACGATATGGAGATACTAATAAAAGACTACGTAAAGAACAAAATGAAACCCGTCTTGGTTTCGAGGTAGATTACGATCGTATTATTTTCTCTTCAGCATTTAGAAGTCTTCAAGACAAAACGCAGGTAATCCCACTTTCTAAAACAGATTTTATTCATACCCGTTTAACCCATAGTTTAGAAGTATCTGTAGTTGGACGTTCCTTAGGAAGACTTGCCGGACAAAAGATCTTGGAAAAACATCCACAGCTAAAGGAAACTCATGCTTACCAAATGAACGATTTTGGAGCTATCGTAGCAGCGGCTTGTTTAGCTCATGATATTGGTAATCCACCTTTTGGTCACTCTGGAGAAAAAGCAATAGGCGAATACTTCAGTCTAGGAAACGGAAAACGCTACAAAGAGCAACTTACAGAAAAGGAATATCAAGATCTTATGAAGTTTGAAGGGAATGCCAACGGCTTTAAGATCCTTACCGAAAATAGACCAGGAATAGAAGGCGGACTTCGTTTATCCTATGCCACTTTAGGTGCATTTATAAAATACCCAAAGGAATCCCTTCCGCATAAACCCACAAAAAATATAGGTGATAAGAAGTTTGGGGTTTTTCAAACAGAACAAAAAATATTTGAAGAGATTGCAGAAGAATTAGGTCTAAAAACAGTTAGAAAAGGAGAATTTACAGCATACTCAAGACATCCTCTTGCTTTTTTAGTAGAAGCTGCAGATGATATTTGTTACACCATCATCGATTTTGAAGATGGAATAAATCTTGGATTGATCGATGAGGAATACGCATTAGAGTATCTCATTAAATTAGTAAAAAACAGCATTAACACATCTAAGTATAATTCGCTTACAAATACCGCAGATAGATTAAGCTATTTACGGGCTTTGGCAATTAACACCTTGATCACTGAGGCTGTAGCTATATTCCTGAAGAATGAAGAAACTATTTTAAATGGTGAATTTCATGAATCTCTTTTCGATAAAAGCAGTTATGAAGCCCAGATCAAGGATATCATAAAGATCTCTGTGGAACGAATTTATCAAAGTGAAGATGTAATAAATAAGGAAATTGCGGGTTACAAGATGTTATCGTACCTTTTAGATACTTATACTGGAGCATTTTTACCAGAATCCATTGCATTAGATGACTCCAATTATAATAATTTAGTAAGGAAATCGGTTCCGAAATTAAAAATACAAGAAGGGCAATCGGTTTATGAAACTTTATTGCAACTTTGCACCTACACCGCATCTTTAACCGATGGAATCACCGTTGCTTCCTTCAATAAATACAAAGGTAATAGCATATAAATTGCTTACACCTTGCATAAACAATTCATGAAAAAAACTGCCAGATTATTAAAAAGTAAGCGTGATGAGGTCATAGATCTATGGGAAAAAGAAGTTTTGCAACAAGTGAAAGCCGCTCCAAGCACGAATAAAATTGCACTTCATGATCATGTCCCAAACATTCTGGATGATATCATAGAAATATTGAATCGTCATGAAAATACCGATGATTACCTCAATGATGAAAAAATCCATCATATAGAAGAAAATAGTCTTGAGCATGGGAGGCATCGGGCTACTTCTCCTAATTATACCGTAGACCAGATAATTCATGAGTACATGATCTTTCACAATGTGATTATTAAGGTGCTTCACAAGAACGATATTACTGAGGAATCCTTATTTCATCTTATAAAATGTTCCATAGACAAGGCAATGCTGAATTCTGTAACCTCATTTACTGAATCTATTCAGGAAATGCAGAGTAAATTGATAGGAACCCTAGCACATGACATTAGAAACCCATTAGCCGCTGCAAGAATGGCAATTGAAATGATGAATTTTGAATCTGGCAAGGAAAGACTGGAAAAGGTTAAAAAGATGTCTTACAATAGCGTAAATAAAGCCATAGACCTTATTGAAGGTCTTTTAGATTCCATTACTGTAAAGGCAGGGGAAGGAATTATGCTTTCCTTTTCTGAAATGGATATAAATGAAAATATCCAGACGGTTTACGAGGAAGCCTGTGAAGTTTTTTCAGAAGAAATAATTTTAGATAAAACAGATGAGCCTATAAATGGCACTTTTGATGGGACTGCCGTTAGACGTTTACTGGAAAATCTAATTACCAATGCTATAAAATATGGGCATTCTGAAAAGCCGGTAGTTATTAAAATAAAGAACGAGGAAGAATGGCTGAATATCTCTGTACACAATCATGGAGAACCAATTCCCGTAGAAAAACAAGAAGGTATTTTCACCTTTTTACATCATGGAAAACAACAAAGGGAGAAAAAACTGAAAAGTTATGGAATTGGCCTAACACTAGTAAAAATGGTTGCTGAAGCCCATGGGGGGACGGTAGCCTTACGAAGTGAAGTAGGTTTTGGAACCGAGTTTCACGTAAAATTGAACAAACACAGCAATGTGCCAGGGAAAACAAGGACACTATTAAATACGGAGGCGTAATTAGAATTCATACATTACACCTACTCCTAATAATTGTTTAAACTGAATTTTGGGTCCTAAAGTTTCTAAAGTACCATCATCATTTGTGTCTTCTTTAAACTTCACATCATCGTCATAAATAAGATGCGAGCCAATATTGGCTTTTACAAATTCATTTACTACCAAATTCAATTTTAGTTCCCAGTCTACATCTATATTTCCGAATTTATTAAGGTAGTCTGTATAAAAACTGACCTGATTATCCAGATTCACATTGTTAAAAACCTCTTTACTAAAACTACTGGTTAGCAAAACCCCAACCTCTGTTCTCACATTTTCTCCTTTTACAAGTACATTCCCAATACTATCGCGAACAGCCGGAGTTACACCAAACATACCTTCGTTTGCCAATCGCTGATCCAACACAAAAGTAGATTTATCTGTTAAAGGAGAGAGATACACTGTGAGATCTTCATTAGGGGCAGAATACTCGGCACCTACACCTAAAAAGATATATCCTGGAGCCATAAAACTGGAGATCGACTTATCTCTTTGTGGATATTTATAACCATCGGCAAACTGCGTTTTAAAATTGAATTTTGCAGAATACCGGAAATTTGAAGTGGAGTCCCTTCTATATCCATAGGTTGAATTCAACGAGATCTCATCATCTGTTTTTCTAACCTTTCTCCCTTCTTGAGCATTTAATCCGTAACGAATAGTTGCAGATGTTTTCCAGAGCAAAAGATTCTTTTGTAATTTCCTCTCGAAATTCCCATAAAACAAGGCCGAAATAGAATTGTTCCCTCCAGCGTTCCAGTTCACAAAAGCAACTTCACTCATATTTACCCCGAGAGAATTCTTTTTAGACCACATCATCAACATGTCTTGACTCTCTTCCTTAATAGAGTCATTCTTTGTACTATCTACAGAGGTTGTGTCTGAAATTGTTTTTGACAAACGGCTAGCAAAGGAGCTAGAAACCGAAAAAATTAAAACTAATAAAATGGGTAGAAGTGGGGCAAACTTAAATTTCATTATAAATAAGGATACTATTATTTTAAAAAGACATTAATGGTATGAGCTATACTTGTAACGTCCAATTTTACTATTTCATATAATTCTTTCATATTTCCTTGTTCAATAAATTGATCTGGAATTCCCAAACATTTTATCTTGCTGGAATAATTGTGTTTAGCAGCGAACTCTAATATCGCACTTCCAAATCCTCCAGAAATAGCTCCTTCTTCCACAGTAATCACCTTTTTGAATTTGGAAAATAATTCATGAAGCAATGCTTCGTCTAAAGGTTTTACAAATCCTGCATCATAATGGGCTACTTTATCTTTTGCTTCAATAGATGCTATTGCCAGCTTAACATTTTCAGCAATGGTTCCTAAACTAATTACAGCTACTTCTGTTCCTTCGAGCAGCAACTCTCCCTTACCTATCTCCAACTCTTTAAATTCCTGTTTCCAATCTAATCTAACTCCTCTTCCTCGAGGATACCGAATTGCTATAGGATGTTTTAAGTCTATTTGTGCCGTATACAATAAATTCCGTAATTCCACCTCATCTCTGGGTGCAGCAATTATTAAATTCGGGACACATCTTAAATAAGCGATATCAAAAATTCCATGATGCGTAGCGCCATCTTCTCCAACCAAGCCGGCTCTATCCAAGCAAAAGATCACCGGAAGATTCTGTATTGCTACATCATGTATCACCTGATCGTAGGCGCGTTGTAGAAAAGTGGAATAAATAGCACAATACACTATAAATCCTTGAGTAGCCATTCCAGCTGACAAGGTAACCGCGTGTTGCTCTGCTATCCCAACATCGAAAGCTCTTTCGGGGTAAGCATCCATCATATATTTTAAGGAGCTACCCGTTGGCATTGCCGGAGTTATCCCAATAATTTTTTCATTCTTTCTGGCTAAGTCAACTAAAGTCAATCCAAAAACATCTTGATATTTTAAAGGCAAGCCTTCAGAATTAGAAGGTAATAGCTCACCTGTTTCTGGAGTGAATTTCCCTGGGGCATGATATTTTACCTGATCTTCTTCGGCCTTTTGCAAACCTTTCCCTTTAGTGGTAATCACATGAAGGAATTTTGGACCTTGAATTTTCTTCAATTCTTCAAAAGCCTTTAGTAAGCCTTCAATATCATGACCGTCTACCGGACCAAAATAGTTAAAATTCAAGGCTTCAATAATATTGTCCTGTTGCGGCTTATGGCCCACTTTGGCTTTGGTAAGATATTGTTTCAAAGCTCCAACACTAGGATCTATCCCAATGGCATTGTCATTTAGAATAACCAGTAAATTTGCCTTGCTCACTCCGGCATGATTCAAACCCTCAAAAGCCATCCCGCTAGCAATAGATGCATCACCAACTACGGCAATATGTTGTTTTGAGTACTCTCCTTTTAAATTAGAAGCAATTGCCATTCCCAGTGCAGCAGAGATCGAGGTAGAGGAATGTCCAACTCCAAAAGTATCATATTCACTTTCAGATCTTTTAGGGAATCCGCTTAAACCATGTAATTGTCTGTTGGTATCAAATATATCTCGCCTTCCGGTAAGTATCTTATGCCCATAAGCTTGATGACCAACATCCCAAACCAAGAGATCATCCGGAGTATTAAATGCATAGTGCAGAGCAATAGTCAATTCTACAACTCCTAAACTAGCACCTAGATGCCCCTCTTTAGTGGCCACGATATCTATTATGAATTTCCGAAGTTCCTTTGCCAGAACAGGTAATTCTTCCGTAGAAAGTTTGCGTAGATCTAATGGGGAATCAATATTATTTAAAATACTTTTTTCCATGAAAAGCAAAGGTACATTTTGAATTTGTATTTTTGGATATGCAATTGATTTTTGACGACGAGTATTTTATGCGTAAAGCCTTAGATGAGGCTTCGTATGCTTACGAAAAAGGAGAAATTCCTGTTGGAGTAGTGGTTGTGATCAATCAGCAGATCATCGCCCGAGGTCATAACCTTACGGAAATGCTGAATGATGTAACGGCACATGCTGAAATGCAAGCGATCACCGCTGCAGCTAATTTTTTAGGCGGAAAATATCTGAAGGATTGCACCATGTATGTTACCCTGGAACCTTGCCAGATGTGCGCAGGTGCTCTGTACTGGAGTCAGCTTTCTAATTTAGTCTTTGCTGCTACAGATCATGAACGTGGCTATAGAAAATTGGGTGGGCAATTACATCCAAAAACCACTGTGAAAAGTGGGGTGATGGAAGAAGAAGCTTCCAAACTTCTTAAACGTTTTTTTATTGAACGCAGAAATTTGAATTAGATCTGTCGTTTTGCTCAGGATGACAAGCTCACTCAATTGTCATTCCGACGAAGGAGGAATCTCTTAAAAACTGAAATCTTGCTTCATTGAGATGCTGAAATAAATTACCATTGACGTATTTTCAAAGTTAATCCTAATAAGAGACCCTGAAACAAGTTCAGGGTGACGATACTGGTTTTAACTTCCGTCATGCTGAACTCGTTTCAGCATCTTTCATACGTCAATTTCCTCAGCTAGATAATTTTTTTATCACGGGTCTCAGCATGACGCGATCATCCTTGGACAGGCAAAGGCAGACAAGCTCGCTTAATTGTCATTCCGACGTAGGAGGAATCTCTTATAAATAAACATTCTGCTTCGTTGAGATCCATCGCTTTGCTCAGGATGACGATACTGGTTTTAACTTCCGTCATGCTGAACTCGTTTCAGCATCTTTCATACGCCAATTTCCTCCGCTAGATAATTTTTTTATCACGGGTCTCAGCATGACGCGATCATCCTTGGACAGGCAAAGGCAGACAGACTAACTAAATTGTCATTCCGACGAAGGAGGAATCTCTTATAAATAAACATTCTGCTTCGTTGAGATCCATCGCTTTGCTCAGGATGACAGACTAACTTATTTGTCGTTCTGACGCAGGAGGAATCTTTTATAAACTGAAATCATACTTCGTTGAGATCCTTCCTGCGTCACACGGACACTCTATAAAAAAAGTTAAACTACCTTTTTGGCAACTTCAGGAATATCCCACATATCTTCCAATTCCTCCAAAGTCTTTCCTTTGGTCTCTGGGATATATTTATAGGTAAAGAATACAATGCCTAGTATGAATACTGAAAAGATAAAGTAAGGTAAGGATCCATTCCAGAAATCACCTCCGTTAATTTTACTTTCAGCAACCATCGGGAAAGATTGGGTTACCAAATAATTTGCTGCCCATTGTGCGGCTACAGCTATAGACATTGCTGTACTTCTTATACTGTTTGGGAACATCTCTGAAAGGATTACCCAAACCACAGGTCCCATAGACATAGCAAAAGAAGCTATAAACATAAGTACACCAATAAGAGAAAGTATTCCTACAGAGTCTGTCATTAGGGTAAAACCTAATAATAGAAATCCTGCTAACATACCTAAAGACCCTATGTATAATAGAGGTTTTCTACCAAATCTATCTACGGTTGCCATAGCAACAAAAGTGAAAAGTAAGTTTATACCAGCCAGCAATACTTGTTGTAGCAACACGTCGTCTTTTCCAAAGCCTAAGGCTCTTTCAAAGATATCGGCTCCATAATAAAGCACCGCGTTAATTCCTGTGAACTGTTGTAAAACAGACAATACAGTACCTATTACAATAATTCCGAAGATCCCTTTTGCGAAAATATTGAGTTTTAATTTGTTCTGATCTTTATGAAGAGATTTCTCGATCTCCAAAATCTCATTTTCGGCGACATCTGCACCATGAATTCTCGTCAACACTCTTAGAGCATCCTCTCTTAATCCTTTCATAGCAAGCCATCGCGGACTTTTAGGCACAAAGAACAATAAGAACAGAAATGATAAACTTGGAATAAGTTCAGACCAAAACATCGTTCTCCATCCATACTGTATGTTTTCTGCTTCTGTAGCACTATTCCCAATAAAATAGGTTGCTAAGAAAACCACAAAAAACCCAACTACAATTGCCAGTTGGTAATATGTAACTAGAGTTCCTCTAATTTTTGCAGGCGCAATTTCAGCAATATAAGTAGGTGCATTCATTGACGCTATTCCAATTCCTAAACCTCCAATAATTCTAAATACCACCAATAGTGAAACCGATTCTGGTAAAAATGCTGGCAATCCAGATCCCCATGCAGAAATTGAAAATAATATTGCCGAAATTATAAGAGAATACTTTCTACCTATACTTTTACTAATCGGACCAGACAAAATTGCTCCTACAAAACAGCCTATTAAAGCACTTCCAACGACCCAACCTTTCATTCCAGCATCCAAATCGAAATACTGACTGAAATAATACTGAGATCCATTAATTACTCCGGTGTCATACCCAAAGAGTAAACCTCCTAAGGCAGAAACGATGGTGATTAAAATTAGAAATGTTTGGTTTTTCATTTTTTATAGGAATTAGGTAGTATAATGAGTGTTTATAATTTGGTAACTTTGATGTAATCTACGTAAAGTTTTTGAGGTAAGGTGGTATCATCCACAACTGCACCCCCTAAATTCCCTCCAACGGCTAGATTGACCAAGAAATAAAAGGGTTTTCTAAAAGGATAGTGCTTGTCATCATAATCTTTAGGGACAAAAGTGTACAATAATACATCATCTACATAAAATTTGATGTTGTCTTTACTCCAATCTGTTTTAAAAATATGAAAACCATCTTCTATACCCTCTATTGCTGTCTTTTTGGTGTTGATAGTATTACCATGACTTGCGGGGGTATGAAGAGAAGTGAAAACGATTCCTGGTTCTTTCCCAACATATTCCATAATATCTATTTCACCGGAAGCAGGCCATCCTACCTCATCAATATCTGCTCCCAACATCCATAAGGCAGGCCAAAATCCTTTTCCCGTTGCAAGCTTGGCTCTTACCTCAATGCTTCCGTATTGAAATTCTATTTTATCTTTTGTATTGATTTTTCCTGAAAAATATTGATCTCCCTTTTTTATTGCTGTAATAACAAGGTTTCCATCTTCAACTTTCACATAATCTCTATTGTAGATCTGGAGCTCGTTATTTCCCCATCCACAAAGATCTGGGCAACCATCCCCTTCCTCATAACTCCAATGATCCATGTTCAGGGAATCACCGTCAAAATTATCCTGAAATATCTTTGGTGCACAAGATGTAAACGGCAACAAGCTTATTAGAAGAATTGCTACTTTGTAATTCATGAAATGATGTTATTAATTAATTCTTAAACGTAAATTCAGAAGACTTTAGATCTCTGGAATTACCTCCCACAAATATATTAAAATCTCCATCTTCCGCTTCCCAAACTCTATTTGCAGTATAGAATTCCAACATTTTTTTAGTGATCGGGAATGTTACGGTTTTGCTTTCTCCTGGTTCAAGCTCTACTAACTGAAAGCCCTTCAATTCCTTTACTGGTCTTGTTCTGCTTCCAATAATGTCCTGAAGATACAATTGTACCACTTCTTTCCCTTTTACTTTTCCAGTATTTTTTATAGTGATCTGCGCTTCTATGTTTTTTTCTGAATTAATCTCAGAACCAGAAAGCTGTACTTCACCATATTCAAATTGTGTATAGCTCAACCCATATCCAAAAGGATAAAGGGCATCTTTTTTCACATCGGTATAATGAGAATAAGTTACATGCTGATCATTCGAAGGTCTTCCTGTATTTTTCTGATTGTAGTATAAAGGCTCCTGCCCTACTAACCTGGGAAATGAAACCGGTAATTTTCCTGAAGGATTGTATTTTCCTAATAACACATCTGCAATGGCATTTCCGCTTTCTGTTCCTAATTGCCAAGCTACAACTATTGCAGGAATATTCTCTGAAGCCCAGGATATCTCCAATGGCCGTCCGTTAATAAGCACTAAAACTATATTGCTATTAACTTTTTTAATTTCTTCTAAAAGTTCTTGCTGAAGACCTGCCAAACTAATCTTTGCCTGACTTCTACCTTCTCCTGCCTGAAAAGCATCTTCACCTAAGACCATTACAACCATTTCTGAATTCTTAGCTAACTCGATAGCGTCTTTAAATCCAGACCTGTCAGTTTTATTGATCTCCAAAGGCAATAGGAATCCGCGATCGCTTGTTCCTAAAGCGGTTCCTAAGGAATATTTCACCTTGACATCTTTCCCCACTGCATTTTTAATTCCTTCTACTACAGAGACAGCAGAGTTTGCTTCTCCCTGTGCTCTCCAGTTTCCTATTGGCGCATCCTTATCATTTGCCAAAGGACCTATTACCGCAATAGATTTTACCGTAGGCTTAATTGGTAACAGTTCTTTTTCATTCTTAAGAAGTACTATCGATTTTGCAGCAATTGTTCTTGCTACTTTTCTATGATCTTCATAAGATATATTTTTTTTGACCTCTGGGTTGGAGTATTTATAAGGATCATCAAAAAGTCCTAATTTAAACTTTACTCGAAGCACCCGTCTAACAGCATCGTCAACTAAAGCAAGATCAACAGTTCCTTCATTAACTAATTCAACAAGACTGGACTCGTAAGCACCACCCTCCATATCCATATCGCTTCCAGCATTAATGGCAATCTGCGAAGCCTGTTTTTTATCTTTAGCAAATCCATGATAGATCATTTCAGGAATAGAACCCCAATCTGAAACCATGAAACCTTTCCAGTCCCAATCACCTTTCAAAATGTCTCTTTGTAGATATTTGTTACCCGTAGATGGAATTCCGTCTATCTCATTAAAAGAGTTCATAAAAGTAGCTACACCTGCTTCAGCCGCAGCTTTAAACGGAGGAAGTACTGTATTATGGAGTTCATTCTCCCCTAAATGTACCGTATTATAATCTCTTCCCGCTTCTGCAAATCCGTATCCCGCAAAATGTTTAGCGGTGGCAGCAATGGTAAGATCTCCTGCGAGATCATCTCCCTGATATCCTTTAATTTTGGCAACCCCTACTTGAGAAGTTAGGTAGGTATCTTCACCTGAACCTTCCATAATACGGCCCCATCGGGCATCTCTGGAAACATCTATCATTGGTGAGAAAGTCCAGTTAATTCCTTCAGCTACAGATTCTCTAGCTGCAATTCTAGCAGACAATTCCATAGCATCCAGATCCCAACTGGCCGTTTCGCCAAGTGGTACAGGAAAAATAGTTTTATAGCCATGAATTACATCATATCCAAAGATCAACGGGATCTTCATTCTGGAGTTTTCCATGATTAGCTTTTGCGCCTCACGAGTAGCTTCTACAGAAAGCACATTTAACATAGAACCTACCAGACCATTTTTGAGATTATCTTCCTTTTGTTTACTGCCAAGTTCTGATGCAGGTCCTGTTAGATCCCAACTTCCGTTGTATTGCACCAACTGTCCAACTTTTTCTTCCAAAGTCATTAAAGACAGTACAGAGTCTATTTTCACTTCTATATTTTCAACAGAACTAGGAATTTTAGAATTCTGGCTAAATGCCGATAGGCAACTTAGTAGAAGGATGATACTATATAGGTTTTGTTTTCTCATGTTTTTTAAATAAATGTCTGGAGGAACTAAATTCCTCCAGACAATATTGGCTAATCATATAAAATTATTGGTAAACCTTCACATAATCTATTTCCATAAATGATTCCTGAAAATCATCTGCTATAGTTCCTCCAAGAGTTCCACCCATAGCAATATTCAGAAGTAAATAAAAATCTTCTTGAAAAGGAGTAGAAGCATCGTTATCAAATTCTAAATGGATTTCTCCGTCCATAAGGAAGCTAATTTTTTCGGCAGTCCATTCAACTTCATAAATATGAAATTCAGTAGTCGCATTTTCAACATCGGTAACATCTCCTACAATTGAATTCCCTCCAGAATTTCCAGGCAAGTGTAAAGCAGATGAAACACGATTTGGCTCATTTCCAACCCACTCCATAATATCCATTTCTCCTACGCCAGGCCAGGCCTCTTCTGGCCATGCTTCTCCTAACATCCATATTGCTGGCCATGTTCCCTTTCCTTCTGGAAGTTTAGCACGTACCTCTACACGACCATAGGTAAATTCAAATTTATCTTTGGTGGTAATCCTTGCTGAAGTGAAATCAAATTCACCTTCAGATTCTCTTTTAGCAGTAATAACAAGATTACCGTCCTGAACCTTCACGTTATCTTGAGAATCAGTATAATACTGAGCTTCACCATTACCCCAACCATTGGATCCGTTACCAATCTCATAATTCCAATTATCGGTATCCAAGGCATCACCGTCAAATTCATCTGACCAGAAGATATCTTGGAACTGAGACACAAAACCCTGCTCTTCGCCTTCACCACCATCGGTCACTACTGTACCATCTGCAGAAGTGGTAAGTATAAGATACCATGCTAGGAAATTATCGTTACCCTGTACAGCACGGAGAACCATTTTATTTTCTGTGATTGACAACACTTCGTATTGGCTTTGACCAATATAATAGCTTATAAATCCATCACTAGCAATATTAAGAACTGTTCCGGTTGAACGCTGCTCATCTATTCCTGAAGTAGCAGGCACTAAAGATAACGGCACTGTCTCTGTTGATGTGAAGTCTAAACATTGATCTTCTTCTCCATTACCCCCGAACTGTGAAGTAAACACCCTGTTGAAAAAGGTTACTCCAAAATTTTCGTATTCATATAATATATCATCGTTTTCATTGAGACTAAAAGTCATTTTATCATCATAAAAACAATCAGGACCAAAACTAGGTGGGCCAGAGAAGAAACCACCTCCGTCAACTATTGGTCCGTCATCATTTACATTCTGTCCAACTCCTAAATGACCTGGAACTGCTGAAGCTATGTACCAGGTTTTGGAACTGCCTCCTGTAAGTAATTGCTTAGTTTCAGGATCATTAAAATCACTTCTAACTTCCACTTCTAGGGATTTTGAGCTACTTACACCACCTTTTCCATAAGCTACTACGGTAACCAAATAAGTGTTCAAACCTACACTTGTAAAACGCTTGGTAATTTCGCCTCCTAAAGAAACTGCGGAGGTCCCGTCGCTATAAATATACTTATAGCTTAGTGCATTATTTGCTGTAGCTTGAAAACTGACTTCTCCAGAACCATCATCACTAATTTCAGTGTTTACAACAATATTAGTAGGCACCAATATTGTATCTAATCCAAGATCATCATCTTGACAGCTTGTATACAGCAAGCCAATTACCAATAAGCTAAATATTATTTTAAAATATTTCATAGTTTGTTTTTTTTCTAATTCTGTTCGATATCATCTATATAGAAAATTCCCGCAGTGGTTCCTGCAAAATCCAAGAAAATAGATACTGTATCGTATTGTCCAGTTGGCACAAATGCATCTCCACCTGAATCAGCATTACTGATGAAACTAGTTTTAGCGTCTGTAGCAAAATTGAAACTTAATTCTTCCCAACCCGATCCTGTATGGTCAGTTTGAACTTGATTAGCTCTTTCTCCATTTACACCAGTTTCTAACTTAAATAAAACTGGATAAGCAGTTTCCGAATACACTTTCATGGTAATAGTTTTATTGGATCCAGAAAAGTCTATAACTTCATCAAGTTTTAAGGTTAATGCCTCAAATTGCTGGCCTGTATTGGTTAATGAACCTACTTTCGTATCAGTAGAATTAATACCTGATTGCTCAGGATTAGTTACAACTTCAAAATCAACTCCAGAGGAAGCATCCTCGTAATCTTCGGATCCATCAAAATCTATTGGAAGACCAAAAGTTCCGCTAGAGCTTCCTCCATCTGTACCACCACCTGCTGATGCAGCATTCAATGTTATATTATCAAAATAATTAACTGTTTCGGCAGTTCTTGCATTAAAATCTGGGAATACAACCAGACCTGTTATATCTGTATTATTAGGATCACCTACAACACCTGAAAAATCAAAAGTTAGTTCTTCCCACTCATTTATTTTTGTATTTGCAACTTTTATCACTGCTGTAGAGCCACCGGCAGCATTTTCGAATTTGATACCAACATCGCTAATTACCGATTTCCATACTAATATCTTAACGGTACTATTAGATGAGTTTAAGGTAAAAGGAGTTTGCAATTGTGTTATTGTACCTGCAAAAGGTTCCCCTCCTTGTCTTGCAATAAATTTAGCTACAGTGGCAGAAGTATTGGCTCCGCTTGCGTTTGGATTCGAAAGTATTTCCAATGGTGGGTTATCTGCATTTTCAAAAACAGACCAGTTTGCATTGGCTCCGCCATTTGCAGGAGTTTCAAGATTTACAGGAAAGCTTGTTTTTGTGCTTGCTGTTCCACCACCACCTGCTACTCCATCTGTTTGTTTAAGATCATCGAAATAATAAACATCTCCATCACAAGCTGCGCCTCTTTCGAAATAAAGTATGATACTTTTGAAGGTTTTGTCATTTACATCTGAGAAATCAAATGTTAGTTCCTGCCATACTCCAACTTCAGTAACCTGAGCTACCCTTTCTTCAGCTGGATCTACATTAGGATGAGGTTCAAATTCTAATCTTAAGGTCACATCTGTAGCCTGATTTTCGGCAAGAACTTTCAATGTGAAAACCTTTTTATCGGTGGTAGCGAAATCCATAGATGTCTGGAGTCCTTTACCTAATCCAGCCCAAGATTCACATGGATTGTTTTTAACCACTTTTCCTACGTTACAGCTGGCGTTAATTCCATCTGTTACCGGGTTACTGGCTATAGAAGCCTCAACATTTCCAAATCCTTCGAAAGCATATGCCGGATCATCTGTCTTGAATGTCCAGTTAATAGGACCATTTGCAGGATCTATATTTTCTTCTGTTTCTGCAACACAATCTGCTGTTGCGGCTTCCTGCATAATATCATCTAAATAGAAAGTACCTGCGGTGGTTTCACCAATTTCAACAAATAAAACTAAAGTGCTATATTTTCCAGTTGGTACAAAAGCTTGACCATTATCATCAGCTCCTTCTAAGAAACTCTTAACAGCATCTGAACCGAAATCGAAAGTTAAAACTTCCCAGCCTGTTCCACCATGATCGGCCGAAACTTCGTTAGGTCGATCGTCGTTAGTACCTCCTTCAAATTTCACAAGTACCGATACTGGCGTTTCTGAATAAAACTTCATTGATATAGTTTTATTATCACCGCTGAAATCTACAGGCTCTCCCAAATTGTAAGCTCCACCTTCAAAGTTAGCACCCGAATTCGTGATTGCTCCTACCATTGACTCCTCAGGATTTGCTCCTGATAAAAATGGATTAGTAACAACTTCAAATGAAGCACCATTAAAAGTTCCAAGTGCATAATTAACAGTTGGTATATCATAGGTGATCGGTAATTTTACCGGATCGTTCGCCTCAGGAATAACAACTTCTACAGTAGTTTCAGTGGTAGCAACTCCAGCACCTTTAGCAACAACACGAATTGTGTAAGTACCCGGACTGGCATATGTGTGTTCTATAGATGCATCAGGCATTAATTGAGTAGGTTCTTCATCCTCTGTATCTCCAAAGAAAACATCGAAAGAAGCAGCAAAATCTGCAGATGCACTAACAGTTACCATCGCAGGATTAGTAACAGACTGAACTACATTTACTACCAAATTTTCAGGTGCTTTAAATGAGATTAATAACCTCTGGTTAAATTCACTAGTTAGACCAGTGGAACCAACAGCTATTACCCTTACCAAGTATTCCCCTTCTCCATAAGTATAAGAAACTGTCTCTCCTGGAGCAACCTCTACTGGCGTATCATTACCATCTCCAAAATAAACCTGGAAAACCTGTGCTCCTTCACCGCTTGGTGTTATTGAGACATCTCCTGAATCGTCTTGAGCCACATCAAAATTGGCTGTTACACTTGTAGGTGCAGAGATTTCTTGAAATGCATAATTCGTGATCTCTTCTTTCTCACATCCTGTAAATAAAAGGACTGAGATTGTAAGCATTGCTAAGAATTGGAATATTTTCATCTTTATTCGTTTAGTTTAGTTTTTAATAATTTGGATTTTGCTCCCAGTTATTACCGGCTAGTTCAATTTCTATTGCCGGAATTGGAAATAATTCGTGTTTCCCTGCAACAAAGCCATCAATTTCACTGGCAGCTCTTCCGGTACGTACAAGATCAAAGAATCGATGACCTTCACCAACTAACTCTAACCTTCGGTCTATATATATTTGATCTAATAATATACTTCCTACAAAATCAACCGGATCTAATTGAGCTCTCACTCTAACTCGGTTTAAATACTCCCTAGCCTTTCCTTCATCTGGCGGCGATTTCTTAAAGTTGGCTTCTGCAGCCATTAATAACACGTCTGCAAAACGAATAGATCTATAATTATTAGGATTGGTAAGGTTAGCATCCCCAGTATTAAGATCGCCCTGTCTAGCAAGATATTTACGGTTGTAATACCCTGTATGTTCAAAACCTTCAATGAATGTTGCACCAGTAGCATTTGCAAAAGCATCTATATCTAAAATGGCAACATCCTTTCTAATATCATTTTCAGAAAAAGCATCTACCACATCCTGAACAGGAAGATTGAAACTGAATCCAGAACCAAATATTGGCCCGGTGAAATTTCTAATTCCGTTGAATCCAACAGCAACATTTCCTTCGCTACACTGAAGACAACCAAAACCAGCACCTTCTTTGTCTGTATATTGAATTTCAAAAACAGACCCTGGTCCGTTCTCTCCTTCTGGTTCAAATATACTCTCATAGTCTTGCACCAACATATAAGGTCCACTAATCACTTTTTCAAATGATGCAGCTGCTTCTGTAAATTGTTCTTGGTATAAATAAGCTTTTCCTAACAGTGCATTTGCAGCACCAGAAGTAATACGTCCTGTCTGTGCTTGGGTCGCAGGTAAGTTTTCTGCAGCAAAAATAAGATCTGCTTCAATTTGGTCATAAACCTCAGCTCGTGGAGTACGTACTATATCAAACTGTTCTCCAAATTCCAAAGGTTTATCTATAAACAACGGCACATCTCCGAAGAATTTAACCAGTTCAAAATAATAATATGCTCTTAAAAATCTTGCTTGAGCTATCACTTCGTTTCTTCCTTCAAAATCTGTCTTATCCTGAAATTGAAGAATATAATTTGCACGATTCACTCCTGCAAACATCCAATTCCACACATCCCGCAACTGTTGATTTACAGGAGTGTGGCTCATCTTATCAATTTGTTGAAATCCAATTACATCATTGGCACTTTCCCCTCCAGCTAAGGTATTATCTGACGCAATTTCCCCTATCAATACGTTTAAGTAGGTTGCTTGTAAAAGATCGTAAGCTCCAATTAATGCTTGTTGGTACTCCTCTTCAGAGTTGAAATAGTTATCTGCACTTTCATTTTCAGAAGTTACATCCACGAAATCGTCACTACAAGAAATAGCGATAAAAGCTACTAAAGTGAAGATAATTCGTTTTTTGAGTGTGTTTATATTCATCTTCATTTTTTTAAAATTTAAAGTTTAAACCTGCTGAATAAACTCTAGGTACGGGGTAAAATCCTTGATCTATTCCACCTCCAATTGGGTCTCCTGTAGAAGCAGAAGGGTCGTAACCAGTATATTCTGTCAAGGTGAATGCGTTGTTCACAGATACGTAGAACCTCAGTTTTCTAATCCCCAGCTGATCTGTGGTGGCGTTATTTAAGCTATACCCTACTTGTACATTTTGCAATCTCACATAAGAAGCATCTTCTACATAGAAATCTGAGAATTGGTTATTGGAATTAGGCCCAATATTCACTCTAGGATATATATCTGTAGTACCTGGTCCTGTCCATCTGTCCAAGACAAAAGAAGTTTTATTGGTACGTATTTCATTTCTATCGTATGCTCTTACCATATCGTTTCCTACTGAAGCAAATGCATAAGCAATGAAATCGAAATTCTTGTAGTTCAATCCAATGTTAAGACCCATTGTAAGATCTGGAATTGGATCTCCAATATTAACACGATCGTCTGAATTGATAAGTCCATCTCCGTTCTGATCTACATAGCGAAGATCACCTACATTTGCATTAGATTGAGTAGCAGCAGAAGCTATGTCTGAAGCATTTTGAAAGATGCCATCTGTTTTCAATCCATAAAAATACCCGATTGGTTGGCCAGCTTCCATCCTCGATGGTGCTTCTCCTTGTCCCACGGCAAAAAATCCTCCTGGAACAAACCCATTTTCGTTAGCTACAGAAAGTACTTCGTTTTCTAAAGTGGTAAGGTTGTAGCTTACATTAAAATCAAAATCGTCTGTTACTAATTGTTTGTAGGTAAAAGAAAATTCCCATCCCTTATTTTCTACAGAACCTGCATTTACAATTGGGGCACCAGCCCCAGGAGCTCCAACTCCTAGAATTCCCGAAACCTGAGGCATCAGCAATAGTTCGTCTGTTCTTCTCTGGAAATAATCTACCGTAAGGTCCAATTTAGATCCAAACAATCTTGCATCTATACCAATATCGAAAGCTGTTTGCTCTTCCCATTGTAATTCTGGATTAGAAAGTCTACCAGCAGCAACTCCAAAGAATAATTCGTTGTCAAAAACATAAGTTCCTTCCCCATCTAAAAGAGAGGTGTAACCAAAAGCACCAATACGGTCATTACCTAAAATCCCGAAACTAGTTCTGATTTTAAAGAAGTTTACAATATTATTTTCAAAAAACTTTTCCTCACTCATCACCCAACCAGCTGATGCCGATGGGAAATAACCGAATTTATTCTTTGGTCCAAAATTGGAAGAACCATCACGCCTTATAACTGCAGATATTAAATATTTCTGATCATAGTTATATTGAAGTCTAGCAAAATATGATAATAATCTAGAGTCAAAAACTCTATTGCTTAAATTTAAATAAGTATCTACTACACCTGAAGCATTTGCTATACTTGCATTTTCAAACGAGTTGCCTTGAATATTAAAACCTGTGAACTCGTAAAAATCTCCTGTGGATTTGAAAACAGAAGTTCCTAATAGCGCAGTTACATTATGAACATCATTAAAGGAATTTGTATAAGACAAAAAAGCATCAAACGTATAATCCCTAAAAAAGTCTGTTCTTTCATTTACAACATTCCTTCCCTCACTGATATTAAAAACCTTTCCTGAACCATAGAAAGCTTCCGGAAAGAAACCTATTCCCCTTACTTCAGAATAATTGAACTGGTATCTTGCTTCCGCCTTGAAATGATCAAAAAATTCATAAGCAAGACCAGCCGTTCCAGTGATCTTATCTACTTGTGTATTATTAAAAGTGTTAGCTACTTGTGCGACCGGGTTGATTACCTCATTCCCTAAACCTTCTGCTAAACTAAATTCCCCATTTGCATCAAAAACAGGGATTGTTGGAGCCATATTAATGGCATTAAACAAAACAGATCCCAATGAATTCTCAGGAAGCGTGCCTCTATTAGAGTGTGTATAAATGGCTGTTGTAGATAATTTTAAATTATCAAGAATATCATAATTAAAACTTCCTCTTCCTGTAATACGTTCAAAATTAGACTTAGAACCACCAACAATACCGTCTTGATCTAGATAACCAGCCCCTGCGGAATACGTGGATTTTTCTCCCCCACCATAAACGCTCACATTAACATCTGATACAAAAGCTTCTCTAAATATCTCATCTTGGTAATCTGTTCCCTCACCTAGAACACTAAAGTCATTAAACGGTGGATTATCACCACCTGCTGCAAAAGCTTCATTAATTATTACAGCGTATTCAGTAGCATTCAGGACAGGTAACTTTCTACTCGTTTCCTGAATTCCAGTATAAGTATCCAGTTCCACTCGAAGGTCTGTGTTTTTCTTACCTCCTTTGGTGGTAATTAAAATAACCCCATTTGCTGCTCTTACTCCATATATACCAGCAGTAGCATCCTTAAGAACACTAATACTTTCTATATCATTTGGGTTAATTACACTTAGATCTTCTATAACTGCTCCATCAACCAAGATTAAAGGTCTAGAATCCCCATTGGTAGAAATACCTCTTATACTTATAGTAGAAGCACTACCCGGAGAACCAGAAGTAGAAGTAATATTTACTCCAGCAACTCTACCTTGAAGCGCCTGTTCCACCCTAACAGGATTAAGATCTTCAATAGTTTTGGAATCAACAACGCTAACAGCTCCTGTTATTTCCTTTTTTTGTTGAGTACCATATCCAATTACAACTACCTCGTCTAATGATTCAGAATCAGTTTGTAAAACGATATTTAAAGTTTGGTTAGAAGAGACCGTTATCTCTTTTGGTAAAAATCCTATATAAGAGAACTGAAGCACATCGCCTACATTTACATTCTCTATTGTAAAATTACCATCAAAATCGGTGGTTGTTCCACGCGATTCATTCTTCACTAAAACATTTACCCCTAATAGCGGAACATTATTCTCATCTAAAACGGTCCCCTGGACCGAAATCGATTGCGAATACATAGAAATAACTCCCCCAAAAAGGACAATTAATAAACATGTAAATCTCTTCATTTGTAAGTTTGTTTAAATTGCATTGGCAATATATTAATAGAGTGTTAAGAAGCAAGGAAATTTACCTTTACAAAATATATACAAGGCCAATATTAAATGTAGGGGAAAGCCAAAAGTCTTTATTACATTGGTATTATAATGCAATAAGCTAATTAAAAGATGGTTACAATCTTTGGAAAATAAGTGTCAAAACTACTACATGTAGAGTTTATGTATAGTTTTTAAAACCAATTGTATAGGTTCAAATAGCAAGAATATACTCTGTAAGATTCACTTCTCTTGGTAAAAGCATTTTTTTACGCAAACGATATCGCTTAATTTCGACGCTTTTTACCGAAATGTTAAGAAGAGGAGCGATCTCTTTTGATGAAAGATTTAACCTTAAATAAGCACAAAGCTTAAGATCATTGGAGGTAAGATCAGGATGCTTCGATTTTATCTTTTTAAAGAATTCCTTATCTGCATTATTAAATGCATCCTTAAATAAATTCCAGTTGTATTCTTCATTTATATCTTTATCAATCGTCTTGATAACTGATTTAACTTTGGAAGATTCAGATTCTTTTAATTGGTCCTTGATGTTGTTAAGGAATTCATTCTTTTTAATTAAACTCATTGTAGAAGCGGCAAGTTCTTTATTCTTACTTGTCATATCTTTCCCCAACTGTTCATTCTGTAGCTTTATAATCTTTTGTTCTGCTTCAAGATTCTTCATTTTAAGTTCCTTCTCTTTTTCCTCGTTGATCTTCCCGTGATGTCTCAAATTGGTTCTGTGAATTAGCAGCAGAATACTCAAAAACAATAAGACATAGCATGCAATCGCAATCCAGCTTAAATACCAAGGTCTTGAAATTCTGAAAAGGTAGGAAAGCGTTTCTGTAGTGTTGGTTCCAATTTTTCCTTTTACCTGAAACTCATAATCACCAAAAGACAGGTTTTTGAAAGAAGCTATTGGGACTTTGCTCCAATTACTCCACTTGGAATTTAATCCTATAAGTCTATAGCTGTACTCCGGAGAAATAAATTTTTCATATTCAGCGACACTATAATTTATATTGATGTTATTCGATTTATAAGCAAATACCGACTCCTCATTTAGGGGCACCAAAATGGCATTATTCTCTACTGTTGCACTGGTTATCTTATTTATTTTTATCTGATGCTTAAGATCTACTATTTCCATTTGGTTATAGATCAAATAACCATCAGAAACTCCAATTATGTATTTACTATTACCTAGCGCAGTAATATTCTCATGTCCAATAGTAATATTCCTAACCTCTTTGGGCAAGTAAATAGGGGTCAAATTATAGCCCGAGCTCAATTGGGAAAGATCCACATTAAAAATAGAATTTTCAGTAAAACCCCAGATCTTTTCTGAGGCGTCATTTACAACAGTCCCTGAAATTCTTTTAAAATTAGCTGTGATCTCAGATAACTCATTTTTCGAACTGAATTTATTTGAACTTGGTAAATATTGGAAGAAATCTGATTTTGTAGCATAATATAAAGTGTCATTGAACTTAAAAATACTTGAAGTTATTCCAGAAACATCTTTAAATGGATAATTTTTAGTGGTACTTATATTAGTTAAGGAATCATCCAATCTTATTTTGAAAACACCTTTATGCTCGTTCCCAATCCAGATATCTCCATTTTTATTAGACACTATGGACTTGGATGAATGAGGAAAGTCTTTAAGCATTGGATAAGCCTCAATTTCTTCTCCATTTCGTTTTAACACACTTAAACCGTTATAATGCCCTTGTAGATAAAAACCGGGATGATGCTCAAGTTTTATAACTTTCCAGGTACCCGACCTGTCTGCAATTTTCTGGGCTATACCATCTTTAATTATAAAAGTTCCCATATTATGACCACAGAAGAGAATATCATCTATTTTCTGCAAACTCCATACTTGCCCGTTGGTGCCGGGGATAAGGGTATATGCCTTTTCTCCATCTTTTTTGTAGTACAAACCTTGATTAGTTCCCAGATATAAATACTCCTTCTCTTTAACTGAAGTATAAACCGAACCAATTTTACCATTCTTATCTTGAAATATTTCAAATGCAGAATTAAGATTGATAACCCCAATGCCATTATCTAGTCCTGCCCAAAGATTATTATCCACATCTTCAAACAAACTTAGAACGGTATTGTTTAAAAGTCCATTAGTCTGATTGAAATTTTCTAATATCTCTCCTTTAGAGTTCACATGATAAACACCATTTTCAACGGTACCCAAGACGAAAGAATTATCTGCTAAATCCAGTGCATAAAAAATACTGAAACCATTGATTATTTGGGTTAATTCTTGATTAAAAACCTCTAATTCTGTACCATTCCACGTATAGAAATCTCCAGATTTACAAATTATCTGAAGCTGCTTGTCTTTTATAGAAAGATGAATAAATTCTAAGTCATTAATAACCTCAGCAGGTATCAATAATTCTGGTTTCCCATTCTTAATCAAGAAAACGCCCTGACCTTCTTGCTGATAATAAATATTTTCTTCAACCTTGAAAAGATTAGTAATTGCAGATGAAGCTATGGTTTTAACATTCGTAATCTTATTAGTGCCCAGATTATATAAATATAATTTTTCAAAACTTTGAAAGATCACAATGTCTTCGCTGCTCTCTATATGCCAGAATTGTTCCCCATCTTTTACCGCTTCTGGAAATTTATCTAATAAACTGGTATAATCTAAAGTTCCATATTTATTTTTCTCCCAATAACCAACTTCCATATATGCCCCAGTGAAGATCTTTTTACCTACTGCTTTTACAGATCTCACAATTGTATTGTTGGGTATTGGATATAAATTCCATGCTGCCCCATTAAATTCTAGTAGTCCTGTCCCGTTTGCTATATACATGTTTTTATTGTCTGCCTGTGAGATCATCCAATTTTGGTTTCCGGCATCGTAGGTTATAGGGCTATAATTAATTACTGGTGGTAGTTCCTGTGAAAATCCAGAAAATGAAAACAAAAAAGCTAGAAAGAAGAATAATCTCAAGAATATAGTTTTGAAGCTAATTTAAATTTTATTCCACAATAATGTAGAGGAAATTAGAAAAGCTATACAGAAAATTTGAGCTTATTTCCTGGAACAGATCTTTTTTATGTATAACAAGAAAGATCTTTAATAATTATTGGATTGTTTCCCTTTAAAATTAAGTTCAAAAGAGGTGACAGTTCTATAGAAGATCTAAAAAATGTTATAGTACGTTAAAATTCATTAGTAAATCTTATTTTTTTTGAATCTTGCCACGTATTTCGTTAATTTTAAAAGATACATCAACCTATAATAAAGACCTTAATAATCATTTTAATATGATAAAAACTACGTCCACCCTAGACTACCGACGAATCTCAAACTCATCTAACTTTAGTTTTCTACTGTTTTTTGTTGCTTTTGCAACAGGATTTGCACAAGATAAAAACTTAACTCAAGACAAAGAAGTATCTCACACTTTTTACATAACGGCGAACACAGGTAATGATGAAACAAATAAGGTTTCTCAAGAATTGCTAAACCAGATTAATATTGCTTCTCAGCAAGATGATAACGCCACCTTGCTTATAATTGGTAATATTACCAATGAAAAAGGGTATCCCTCTAAGGATAAAGCTCAAGAACAAACAGAAGCTTTTTTAACCAAAAACCTTCTAACGCCAATTGATAAATTTAACGGAAATGTAATTTTTACTCCCGGTAAAAACGAGTGGAACAAAAAAGGACATAAAAGCATAGACGATCTAGAATCTTTTCTTCAAGATAACAGTAAAGCCGAATTTTGGCCAAACGATGGTTGCCCTATCGAAAGTGAAGAAATTAATGACGATGTTGCGCTTATCATGATAGATTCTCAATGGTATTTAGAAAACTGGGATAAACATACTTACATCAACAATAAATGTGATATTAAAACCAGAGATCAGTTCTTTGAAGAATTTAGAGACGAATTAAAAGACAACTTTGGAAAAACTATAATTGTCGCGGTACACCACCCAGTATTGAGCAGCACAAAATATGGTTTTATTAAAAAAGTTACAGGATTTTCAGACCAAACTTATCAAAATCCTGAACAGAGCAAACTTCATAATATTTTGGAGGCTACCGCTCGTCAATTCGATGATGTGATCTTTGTGTCTGGTAACGATCAAAACCTACAATATTTAGATCATCATGAGGTACCACAAATTATAAGTGGAGCAGCAGCTAAAACTCAAAAAGCGAGAGTTGAGAAGAAAGGCCATTTTGCTTCAGATAAAAATGGATATGCAAAACTTATCTTGTTTAAAGATGGTAGTTCTTTGGTTCGGTTTTATGAAACTACAGCTACAGATTCCAAATTTCTATTCGAAAAGGAGATACAGAGAAAACGAACTTCTCTGGATGAAGTTTCTTATAAGCCTAAAGAAACTTATGGCAAAACTGCAGTTTCATCTATCTACACCTCAGAAGAAACAGATAAAAGCGGATTGTATAAGTGGGCTTGGGGAGATCACTACAGAGATATTTACAGCAAAAAAATAAACGCTCCCGTTTTATTTCTTGATAATCTATCTGGAAATGTAAAACCTATTACTGAAGGTGGAGGACAACAATCCAGATCTTTGAGGTTGATTAATGATGACGAAAATGAATATACCTTAAGAGTTTTAAAAAAAAGCGCAATTCGTTTTATTCAGGATAATATGAAAGAGCATTACGTGGCAGATATCGTAGATAATACTGTTGCCGAAAGGATTGTATTGGATTATTATACCACTGCCCATCCTTATGCTCCTTTTGCTTTAAACGATTTAATGGATGATGTTGATATTTTACATGTAAGTCCAAAAATTTATTTTGTGCCTAAACAAGAAGCCTTAGGTGTTTTTAACGATAAATATGGGGATGAGCTTTATATGTTGGAAGAGCATGTAGGAGATGAGAATAAAGACATGGAGATATTTGGTTCTCCAGATGATATTTTAAGTTCAACTGATCTTAGAGAAGAATTACTTGAATCTAAAGACGCAAGTGTTGACGAAGGAGAATATATTAAAGCACGAATTTTTGATATGCTGGTTGGAGATTGGGATAGGCACGATGACCAGTGGAGATGGGCAGAATTTAAAGAAGCCGACGATAAAAAGGTTTACAAACCAATTCCAAGAGATAGAGACCAGGCATTTTCCAAATTTGATGGCCCTATAATTTCCCTTTTAAAATTAGGATTCCCTCCACTTAGAGCCATGCAATCCTATAATTCTAATATTAAGAATGTAAAATGGTTTAATACCGCTGGGTATGCAATGGATAAAATGGCTATTCAAACTTCAACCTGGGAAGACTGGGAAAAACAGGTAAAATTCATTCAATCAAATCTTACCGATGCTAAGATTGAAAAAGCTTTTGCAAATCTTCCTGAAGATGTAAAGGATGAAAGCATTAGTAATATTCAGAAGAATTTAAAAATTCGTCGAGATAATTTAATGGCAGTAACTCGTGATTATTATGAGTATTTAAACAAATTTCATGTAGTAACAGGAACCGATAAAGATGATAAATTCTTGATCACCCGTAAAAAAGATGGGGTTACAGACATTCAAATTTCAAGAAAAGATACCATTGTATTTGAAAATAGCTATAACGCTGAAGACACTAAGGAAATTTGGATCTATGGCTTAGATGGAGATGATGAATTTAAAATTGAAGGAAAAGGAAATAACCTTATTAAATTGAAGGTGCTAGGTGGGGAAGAAAATGATATTTACAATTTCGAAAACCCTAGAAGAGCCAAATTATATGATTATAAGAGCAAGGAAAACACCATTGTAAAAGCGGGTAAAAAATGGCTGGTAGATTCCTACGACATTAATAATTTCGATTATTTAAAAAGAAAAACTTCCAATAATATCTTATTCCCAGCAATAGGATTTAGCTCGGATGCCGGATTTAATGTAGGTCTCTCTGATACTTATACCACTTATGGATTAGCAAAAAACCCATTCACTACGCAACATACAGTAGGTGCAAATTACTATTTTGATACAGAAGGTATAGAGCTTAGTTATTTTGGAGAATTTGCGCACATCTTTTATAACTGGAATTTAGGTATAGATGCGTATTATACGAGTCCTAATTTCACGTTGAACTACTTCGGAAAAGGAAATGAAACAGTATACGATAATGATATAGATTTAGATTTTAACCGGGTAAATATTGAGCAGTGGCGTTTTGCGCCATCTTTAATTTGGAATAATGCCAGAGGAAGTGAATTTCAATTTAAATTATTAGTAGAATCTTTGGAAGTGTCTAGAGATGTAGATCGTTTTATTGGAGATACTTTCCAAGCAAGTAATGATGTTTTTGATTCTCAGCTATATGGTGGAGCGGAAGTGATCTACCAATACTTGAATAAAAGAAAAAACCCTGCCTTTCCAAACTTAGGAATACAGTTAGATCTTACTGCTGGATATAAGACAAATATAGACGATCATGATAATGAGCTAGGGTATTTGAAGCCTTCTATCTCTATAGATTATCCTTTGCACGATAGCGAAGTAATTGTACTGGCCACTAAAATTGGGGGTGAGGTTATTATTAGTGATAAATACGAATTTTACCATGGAGCCATGTTGGGTGGAAACGAAAGTTTAAGAGCTTTTAGAAATCAGCGTTTTAATGGAAAAAACAGTTTTTACCATAGTACAGATCTTAGGATTGGGTGTGGAAAAGTTGAGACCAGTTTTATGCCTTTGCGCTTTGGGGTAACAGGTGGGTTTGATTATGGTAGAGTTTGGGTAAACAATGATGATTCCAACAAATGGCATACTAATTATGGAGGTTCTGTTTTTATAAATGGATTTAGTGCATTTACAGCAAATGTTGGTTATTATACCAGTGAAGAAGATAATCGAGTGGTATTTACTTTTGGATTCAAGTTCTAAAACTTAGTGTTTCAAAATTAAAAAGCGAAGCCAGATCTCCTAGATCTGGCTTCGCTTTTTTTTGATAAGCCTACTGTATTTTTTAGACTACCTAAGCCTGAAATAGTTTTAGATATTGTCTTATCTTCACTATTGTAATAAATTTTGGAAGATAAACCATGAGCAGAATTAAAGTGATTCAGCATGAAGTTGCTGAAGGTAGATTAAAGGAAATTTATGATGGTATCGTCGAAAGTCGTGGTCAGTTGGCCGAAGTTTTAAAAATTCAAAGTTTGCGTCCGGAAAGCATCGTAAAGCATGCAGATCTCTATATGGAGATCATGTTTACGAAATCTGAATTGTCCAGAGCTCAAAGGGAAATGATTGCCGTAATAGTATCTGTTGCTAATAATTGTGCTTATTGCGCTACTCATCATGGAAGCGCATTACAGCACTATTGGAAAGATGAAGAAAAACTAAAGCTATTAAAAACCGATTACCCTGTATTAGACCTTCCTGAAA
Organism: Gillisia sp. JM1; assembly: GCF_000424645.1. NCBI lineage: Bacteria > Pseudomonadati > Bacteroidota > Flavobacteriia > Flavobacteriales > Flavobacteriaceae > Gillisia > Gillisia sp. JM1. The sequence continues at coordinate 137,905 of NZ_KE384218.1, read as the reverse complement.
AAGAAATGGCATTGTGTGATTTTGCTTCTCTTATAACCTTAAATCCAGAAGCTAACAATAAGAGCGATCTTACCGAGAATTTAAGAAAACTTGGCTGGAATGATACTGCAGTTTTAGATGCAACACTCGTTGTTTCTTATTTCAATTTTGTAAACCGAATGGTACTTACTTTAGGCGTAGAGCTGGAAAAAGATGAAGGAAAAAACTATAAATATTAATTATGGCTACTAAAAATTTCGATGTAATAATTATTGGAACCGGACAGGCAGGTCCTCCGTTGGCGGCAAGCCTTGCTAAAAATGGAATTAAAACTGCAATTATAGAAAAAGGCGATTTAGGAGGAACCTGCGTTAATGTAGGTTGTACTCCAACTAAGGCCTATGTTGCAAGTGCCAGACGTGCTTTTATCGCTAAAAACAGCAAGTCTCTTGGAGTAGAAGTTAAAGGCGAAATAGTGGTCAATCTTAAAACTATAAAGGTTAGAAAGGATAAAATTATTCAGGATTCCAGGGACGGACTTCATAAAATGCTTACTGAAACAGAAAACATAAGCCTGATAAAAGGAACTGCAAAATTTGTAGATGAGCGTACTATTAGTGTAAATGGCGAAAATTATTCCGCAGAAAAAATTTATATTAATGTTGGTGGGAGAGCACGGATTCCTGAGGGGTTTTCATCTGTTCCGTTTTTAACAAATACAAGTATTCTAGAACTCGAAGAAATTCCAGAACATCTAATTATTGTAGGTGGAGGGTATATAGGTCTTGAATTTGGACAGATGTTCCGCCGATTTGGAAGCAAGGTCACAATTCTTGAAAGTGGGGATAAATTGCTAAAACGTGAAGATGATGAATTTGCCGAAGAAATAGCAGCGATCTTTAAGAATGAAGGAGTTAATATTAGATTAAATTCAAAATGCATAAGTGCTAAGAAAAAGGGAGATCAAATAGAAGTAAAGATTGAATGTACTAAAGGAGCTCCAACCTTAACAGGTTCCCATATTTTGATTGCCGCAGGAAGAACCCCAAATACAGATGATCTTGGTCTGGATAAAACAAAAGTGAAATTAGATAAAAGAGGGTACATTAAGGTAAATGATGAGCTTCAAACAAACCTTGATCATATATGGGCATTAGGAGATTGTAACGGCGAAGGTGCATTTACTCATACTGCTTACAACGATTTTCAAATAGTGAATTCTCAATTATTTCAAGATAAAAAGAGAAAACTCTCCGATAGATTTTTGTGCTATGCTGCTTTTATAGACCCTCCAATCGCAAGAGTTGGAATGAATGAAAAGGAAATAAGAGAAAAAGGAATAAAAGCCAAAATAGCGACTCGCCCAATGTCTAAAGTTGCAAGAGCTAAGGAAATGGGGGAAACGCAAGGTATGCTTAAAATTTTAATCGACGATAAAACCGATAAAGTTTTAGGTGCTACTTTTCTAGGAACTGGAGCAGATGAGTATATACATACCATTATAGACCTAATGTATGCCGATGCAACATATACAGTAATTAGAGATGCTGTTCATATTCACCCAACAGTGAGTGAATTGATTCCAACTATGTTGGAGAATCCTAAACTTCTAGAATAAATTTTTGAAGTGAGAAGTTATTAGTTATTAAAATAGACTTCCGCTTTTGGGTGAAAAGCAACCCAAGCAAACCAAAAATTGGTAACAGCAGGAATTATATTTCCTTCTTTATCCATAATTTCTGCGCTATCACTTTTGGGATCATATTTTATGATCATTTTTTTGTCCTGAAAAGTGTCGTTTAAAACGCTGGATTTCAATTTTTTAAGTTCAGAAAAAGGATACGCTTTAAATTTACCGAGTATCTCTAAACCGATAACCATCTCTTTGGGATGAAACCGATCATCATTACCAGAAGCAGGGAAATATAATTTAGAAGATTTGGAATAATCCGGGTATGGATTTCTGGAATAGTCCCTATTAAAACCAGTCTCTTCAGAAAGCACCAAGCTTTCCGGATGCTTTTTGAGCCAACTTCCCCATGTAGTATTTGCTGTTGCCAAAATCTCCAGTTCTGTGTTAACCAAGGGGCCAGATACTGCTTTAAATAGTAATTGAGACCAAACGGATTCAGTTTCACGATCGTACAATAAAACATCACTATTGTACAACAGTCCGCTTACACCAAACGAAGTGGGTTTTCCTTTAATTTCAGCATTAAAAGCAATGCCACTTCCGCAAAGTGGGCAAAAAGTAATCACCACTGGTTTGTTGCCAAAATAGTCGTTTACTATTTCATGATAATTTAATATCTCAATTGGATATGCTTTTGCGATACCGTTTTCAAAAACTCCTAAAATTCGATCTTCGTCATCCAGTTTTGTTTCGTAAACTTTTACGAATTTTGGATTATCTATAGAAGGAATCCCATCCTTTGGTGGTCCCCCATCCATAATTTCAGAAATTGGAATAATGCTATTCTCTAAATTGAATCCTTTTTTGGTTTGGGCAATGCAGCTCTGTAATACCAGAACAAGCATAAAAAAAATAAAATTTGTTTTCATAATCCTTCTTTTTCAATTTCTATACACTTATAAAATGGGCTGTTGTTCTTTGCAAATTGATAGCCTTGTTCCCACTAAATCTCCATTTTTGCAGGATCAAATATCAGAGAGTTTTTGATTAATAATTCGGGAGGACGCTAAAAATTAAGATCTACATGACTATGCGAGCTGTGGAGTTTTCCAATTGAAATATCAGTATAACATGCTGATTTATTGAGGGTTAATTTATATTGAATACAATTATTTAGACGATAAGGTTTGCTTGAGATTACTAGTATTTAAGATTTTAGCAAAGATTCGGTTATCTCTGCCAAAGAAAAACCAATAATTTCTGGTTCTATGGCCAATGGGTAAAGAGATTTTCCAGGTCTATTTATAAATGCAGCTTGAATACCCGCTCTTTTCGCTCCTGCAATGTCCCAACCATGAGCTGCAATTAGCATAGTGTCCTCTGCTAAGACATTCATTACTGAATAGGCGTAATGATAAGTAGAAACATGCGGCTTATAATTTTTCACCTCTTCTATGCTCAATACTTTATCAAAAAAGTGATGGATCTTGGCATATTTTAATTGATCGTTTACCACCTGTGGTTTCCCATTGGAAAGTGCAACAAGTTTAAATCCGTTTTGTTTCAAAACTTCTAGGGAATTTGAAACTTCTGGATAAGCAAATAATTTAGTAATAGGACTTAAAACACTCTTTATCTGCACTTCTGTAAGATCTATATCCAATTTGTGAGCTGTCATTTTTAGGGTAGCATCAGCGATTTCTGAAAAATCTTTATAATTTTTAGTCAGGGTTTCTACTAATGAATACTGAAGCAATGTAGGGAACCATATGTCAAAGGCTCTTGCATCTTTTAGGGCTTCATTTATGGACTTCTTTAATGGTTCCATGTCCAATAATGTTTCATTAACATCGAATATTAGTAATTCAGGCTTTATCATTTATATTAATTTTAGACTTGTATTATGAAGGCGTTTATGAATGATCCGGATAATATCGCTTCAATTTTTCTGGATCTACTCCCAGTTTAAATAAAATTGCAATTAACATGTCTTGAAAAAATTGTTTAGAAAACCCATGTTTTTCAAATCTTCTAGTAGAGGTTTTAACTCCTAAATTCAGTTTTAAAAATTTTCCTTTTTTTCTTGCGGACTTCTGGATCTCTGCATCTTCCATAAAACTAACGTTTTTGAAGCCTCCAATTTCAGAAAACACTTGTTTACTGATGAAAATTCCGTGATCTCCATAAGTAAAAAAAGAATGATTTATCTTACTTAGCATACTATAAAGGAATAACAAAACATGATATTTATCAAACTCTAAATAAAAACTTCCTCCAACCACTTGCTCATTTTTAAATGCTTTAGAAATTGAAACGATGGCTTTTGGAGGCAATAAAGTATCTGCATGTAGAAAAAGAAGAATGCTACCTTTTGAAGTTTCTGCGCCCTTATTTAACTGATTTGAACGACCTTTAATTGAAGAAATAAGCACGACCGATGGATAATTCTCCACAATTTTGGTTGTATAATCTGTACTACCTCCATCTACCACAATAATCTCCAAATCCCCGATTTGTGAAAAACATTGTTTTAGTGTGGCTTCAATATAATTCGCTTCGTTATAACAAGGAATAATAATGGACACCATATTCTAAATATTATATAATAACTGCGCTACTTTCTTCATCCAAGGTTTCAAATCCTTCACCATCCTATCCCTAATTATTTTTTTGTGGAGATCTGCAGCAGTGGGATATGGATAAGTCTTGTTCATGATTTTTTTAATTCCAATCCCCGCGCTGTTTACTAGAATAAGTTCTTGCGCAATTTCCCCTGCGTTAGGAGCCACTAGGCTTCCTCCTAAAATCTTTGCTGAACCCGTTAAGAACATTTTTTTTTCAATAAACAGCAGCAGTTTTCCGTATTCAAAATCATCTGTGGTGCCACGATCGTTCTCGGAAAAATCTATTTCTAAACGCTCATAATTTATGCTTTTGTTTATGAGTTGAATTTCTCCCAACCCAAAAGTTGCCACTTCTGGGTTTGTAAACGTAACCCAAGGGAATTTATCTTTTTCCAACTTCTTTTTAAAAGGAGATAGAAAATTATTGAGAAGTAACATATTATGCATTTCTGCCGCATGAGAAAATTTAAAATTATCGGCGGCATCGCCACTTACAAAAACATTTTTATTGCTGGTTTGTAACTTATTATTCAACACAATTTTTCCGTCAACTGTTTTAATTGCGGCTTTATCTAGTTGCAGGCTTTCAAAATTCAATTCCCGACCAATACCCATAAAAACAGCATCTATAGGTTGCCTAACCACCTCTCCTTGTTTGTTTTTTATTTCAGCAAAACCTTCATTAGTGATTTTTTTAACTTCAGCATTTAAATAAAAAGTGATGTTCTCTTCTTCTAGTTTTTTAAATAAAACTTCAGAAATAACGGGGTCTTCTTTCTTAAGGATTCTTTCTCCTCTGTCTACTATAAAGACTTTAGAGCCTAGCCTTGAAAAAGCTTGTCCTAACTCCATGCTAACTGGCCCTGCGCCGATGAATATAAAATTCTTCGGAATAAAATCGATCTCAAAAATACTTTCATTGGTAAAAGTGATCTCAGGTTTTAAACCTTCAATTTCAATTTGTCTTGGCTTTGACCCGGTAGCAATGATTATGTTTTTTGCTGAATACTCTCCGTTATTAATTTCTAAACTGTTTTTAGAAGAAAACTGAGCCTTCCCAATAACTACATCTAGTCCCTTTTCTCTGAAATAGTCAACATTTTCATGCCTGCGAATACTATTTTGCTTGCTTTCTATATATTTTTTTACTTTATGAATATTAGGAGTTCCTGAAGATTTTATTCCAAAATCTGATGCCTTAGTAGATTGATGGATGATATTAGCCACATGGATTAAAGCTTTGCTTGGTACGCATCCGGTATTAAGACACTCTCCTCCTATTTTTTCTTCAGATTTATCCACCATGAGCACTTTAAAACCCATTTCTAACATGCCTAGTGCAATTCCCAAACCTCCAGATCCTGCACCAATAACAATTAGATCGTATTTATTTTTAATCATCTATTGAAGATAATATTGATAACAAAAAAAAGCCGATTTCTAGCAATAAGAAACCGGCATTAGTATGTATTAAAAAATTCTACTGAATAGCATTAAACTCAAATTTTTGACCTCCAACAGAAATTCCTGCCATGGCTCCTGCCTTTGGTTTTGTAACTACTCCTACTCCATCTCTAAACTCCACGTCTCTAGAAACTCCTTCTTCTAAAAGAACTGCAGATACATTTCCGGATAATTCATAGCTACCACTTTTAAAACGGTTCAAAGCATCTTGTGTTTGAAAAAAGATCACTTCTATATATGCTTTTCCACCTACCTGTAAACCTACATCTACCTGTTTAAGACTTGAATATCCTATTAAAGTTCCATTTTCATAAACAGTCCCGTTTCCTGAAGCCGCACCAATTATATAGGCTCCTTTCCCAACATTAGGAAAAATAGCATAACCTACAGAATTGTCAAAAAGCTCTGCAATATTTGGATGATTTTTAGTTATAGTTGCCTTAGCATCGCGTGAATCGGCCATAATATCTCCAGATGTGTTCTGACTTGATCCACAACTTACCAACAATAAAACCATAATAGACATTAGCATTGGAATTAAAACTTTTTTATTAATCGTTTTCATCTAAACTTATTTTTTTGGTTAATCCCATAAAATTAAACGAAGCATAAAACTATTAATGTTAAGCGCTTGTTATTTCACTAAATATTAGCACAAAAATATTAATATTGTTAATTTTTTAAGGTAAAATTCAGATGAATTTTACAAATTGGCTGTATATTAAATTAGCGTAGAATCTAAATGCACGATCTTAGTGTTTAAAATCTGAGTGTCAAATTCTTTCGGTTGCATTTTTTTGATCCTTTCTATAAGTAATTGGGTGGCAGATTCTCCGATACTCAAAGGATGCTGATCTATATATGAAATTGAAGGCCAAAGAAATGGTGCGAAATCTTCATTTACATATCCTATGATCTTTATGTCTTCAGGAATATTTAGTTTTTTTTCCTGAACAACTCTGGAAGTTAACAGTGTACTTAAATAATCCAAGGTCACAAATGCTTCCATCTCATAGGTATCCAAAACAAGACCAAGCTGTTTTCTTAATACCTCAGGATCATTAGATACAATCAAGAATTCCTTTTGAAATGTTGTGTTTTGGTCGTTCATTGCCGCTTTATATCCATCTATTCTAGCTTGTGCCAGTCCAAGATCTCCGATACTACAAACCAATCCTATTCTATTAAGTCCTTTAGACTTCAGATAGCGAACAGCATTATAAATACTTTGCATATCATCTACCCCAACTTTATCCAATTTTACATCTACATTGATTCGATCAAATAAAACCACAGGGATCTCATACTCGGTAAATCTATAAATATGATCGTAGTTCTTAGTAGTTTGAGTTTCTGCCGAAACAGACATTAATACCCCATCTGCCAATCCATTAGAGATCAAATCCATTATCTGTTTTTCAACAGTTAAGGACTCATTAGAAATATATGTGATTAATTGATATCCATTTTTTCTAGCCTCATTCTCAATTCCTCCTAGTACTTTTGCGAAAAAAGTGTTGGAAATATTGGGAACTATCACTGCGATATTTCCTGTACTCTTACGCTTTAAATTAACTGCGGTAAGATTTGGGCTATAATTATGTAATTCTGCTAATTCCTTTACCCTTTTCACCGTATTCTTGCTTATCTCCGGGCTTCCATTCAATGATTTTGAGACCGTGGAAACGGAAACATTCAATAATTTAGCCAATTCTTTTAGTGTGATCTTGGATCTCATAAGCCTAATAAATTACTTGAAATTTAAATTTAGAGAAGTTATGTTAATTAAACCCTGTTTAAGCTGTAAATTATTCTGATTTTTCAGTTTCAGACATAAAAAATCCGAGTTCTAGATAAGAACTCGGATCATCTTTTATTTTATTAATGTTTAATAACTAGGGAATAGCTTCATATTCAAATTTTTGGCCTCCTACTGCTATTTCAATCATCGCTCCCGCTTTAGGCATTGTTACCACTGCTAAACCATTTGTGAAATCGATGCTTTTGGCTTTTCCTTCTTCCAAAACTACTGCTGAAACATTTCCAGAGAGTTCGAAATTTCCTTTTTTAAATTCATTCAATTGCTTTTCTGTTTCAAAAAAGATCACTTGTCTAAAGGCTTGTCCTCCAAGTTGCAATCCAATATCAATTTGCTTCAACTTAGCCATACCAACAATTTCACCTTTTTCATAAACCACTCCATTTCCTGCAGCCCCTCCAACTATATATGCTCCTTTTCCCACATTTGGGAAAACAACATATCCAGCAGAGGAATTAAATAAAGCTTTCGCTTCTGCATTAGTGTTCATGAAAATTGTTATTGCTTCTTTGGCATCATTTATCAAGCTCTCTTGATCTTGCATCTCCTCCATATGCCCTTCACTTTCCATGTCCATATTGTCATCATCAGATTGAGCCATGATACTACCAAATGATAGTATTAAAAAAAGCATTAACAATCCATGGTAGATTTTTTTTTCAATAGCTTCCATAAAATAATTTTTAATTGGTTAATACAGTATAAAATTAAATAATGAAAAATTTAAACCCTGTTAATTCAATGTTATTTTACTGATAAACAGATGATTAAAAACAATACGTATAGGGAATGTATTTAAAAGTGACCTCGCCAAGAATCGAACTTGGATCTAAAGTTTAGGAAACTTCTATTCTATCCGTTGAACTACGAGGCCCTTAATTAAAGATCATAAATTTATAACTTCTAAGAGGTTTTGCTATAACATATTCCAATTCATTCTGAATTATGTAAAAGGAAGTACAATAGTAAATAGCTAGAATTTTCCTATTCCAAATGGCGAACAAATCGAAGACCTAAGAACGTTTCGAGGCTAGGAGAGTTTAAATATCGTACTAATTAAAAAATTTAAATAATCTATAAGAATGTTCGTTAATATAAACTTCTGATTAATAAAACTTCGCGTTTTTTAAAAAGTTAATTTAAACTTCACACTTAATCTAAGCTTTAGAAAAAGATAATTAAAGCAATAGGTTAACCTAACCTACTTTGAGAGCTAGCCTATTACTTTTGATTTCAAATACTAACTAAAAAAAATTTAAAAAATGAAGAATCTAAAAACCGGAGTTTGCAAATAGCTACTCTTTGCGCTGCTGACCTCCGTAATTATTAGTTGTGCGCCAGAGGACATTGTGGACGAATCAAAAGGCAAGCAAGGGGAACCGGGTTTTCAAGGATCGGCTGGTGAAAACGGAGAAGAATTTACACCAGAACCAATCATTTTTGCCACCAAATCTGCTTTAGAGCATCTTTTACTAATTAACCAATCTTTTGGACAGGTAAAGGCTTATTCTCTTTTAAGTACTACCGATTATATATGAAAGTAGAACTACAGATAATATAACGCTTAGAATTTTACTTTTCATCTCAATTTTTGTTTAAGAAAGACTTGCAAATCTTTGTTTGAGCCATACAAAACTAAAATATTGTCTTTTTCAAGTTTGTTGTCAGCAGATGCGACACCTTGGATTTGCCTTTCGGTTTTTGTTTTTCCTAAGATACTTTTTACTTCCACTTTTTTGATGATTGTTAGTACCAATAAATTAAACTTACTGCGAAAACCTACTTCTAGAACAGTCTTACCTATATAATCATTAGGCACTTTGGCTTCAATTATACTGTAATGGTCATTTAATACAAAAGAGTCCACAACGTTATTGAAATACAGTTTTTTAGCCCAGCGCTCTGCAGTTTCTTCCTCGGGATGAACAATTTCATCCACTCCAAGTGCTTGCAGTACTTTTTCGTGTAATGGATTTATAGCACGGCTTATTAAACGTTTTACTTCTAAATTTTTCAAAAGGGCGGTGGTCATAATATTTGCACCCTGATCCTCTCCAATTGCAACAAGTACTATATCAGTATCTCTTAATGGAAGTCCGGCGACGGTAAACTCGTCTGTCGCATCCATAGCAATGGTGTGTGAAATCTTCTCTTTGTTGGCTTCCACCTTAGTCATATCAATGTCTATCCCAATAACTTCGTTGCCCTGCTCTGTGAGCTTTTGGGCGAGGGATGCGCCAAAGTTTCCAAGGCCTATAACTATATATTTCATTATCAACTATTTTTAATTTATGGTAATTTCTTCTTTCGGGTAACGGTAATTTTTATGTTTCACTTTTTTAAATAATGCAATTACCATGGAAAGCATACTGATACGTCCAACAAACATTACTATTATGATTATGAATTTACTGGCGCTACTTAAAGTGCCTGTAATTCCTAGGCTTAACCCAACTGTGCTATATGCCGAAAAACACTCAAATGCAATGTCCATGAGTTCCTTGTCGGGGTCAAACAATGAAATGAACATGATGGCAAAACCAACAACTACAAAGGATAACGATATAATGGCAAATGCCCTTCGTACTGAAATATCTGCGATTTCCCTTCTAAAAATTTCTATTCTTGATTTCCCTTTTGCTAAACTCAAAATATTGAGCGTTGCAATGGCAAAGGTGCTTGTTTTAATACCACCACCTGTAGATTGTGGTGAAGCTCCAATCCACATTAAAAGTAAAACCATCATCAGGGTAGGAAACTCCATTGCTGCGGTATCTATGGTATTAAATCCAGCTGTTCTGGGGGTTGTTGCTCCAAAAAGCGCAGTAACCATTTTTCCGAATCCATTGTGTTCGGCTAAGGTATTGTTGTATTCCAGAAAATAGAAAATAACAAAAGCTGCCAGGGAAAGGGACAATGTTGTAACCAAGGTGATTCTACTATTAATGTTTAATACCCAGGGTTTGTATTTGATCTTTCTTGATGATAAAGAAAATAGGGTGGAGATTTTATATTTTAAATATTTCAGAATGTTTACGACAATAGGAAAGCCCAATCCGCCAAACACAAAGGTGAAAATAATGATCAACTGAAGATAGTAATTAAACCTGAACCCAGTTTCGTACAAACTGTTGGTTAATGTTGAAAACCCTGCATTACAAAATGCAGAAATAGCGTGAAAAGCAGAAAAGAATATTTGTTCTGATTGTGAATTAAAGTCACTCGAATCTATACTCGTATAGATTAAAATTCCAGCAAATAATTCTATACCGAAGGTGATGAGAATGATGCATTTTAAGGTTGAAAAAACTTCTCCAAGTTTATTGGAATTTGTCATATCACTTAACACCAATTGATTTTCGTAGGTCGTACCCCCTTTAAAAAAATAACTGAAATAACTCGCAAAAGTCAGAATACCCAGCCCACCAATTTGGATTAGCACCATAATAATTGTTTGGCCAAATAAGGTAAAATACGTAGCTGTGTCAACAACGATCAAACCTGTTACACAAACGGCACTAGTTGAAGTAAACAAAGCATCTAAGAAGGAAATATTGGTATACGTTGCATTAGGTAGCATCAATAAGAAAGAACCAATAATAATGATTCCCAGGAAACTCAGTATAAAAAGTTGGGCAGGATTTAGCACCGTCCTTTTAAAGTTAATCATAAGTTCGGAAAACTCACGGATAAAGGTAAAAATCACAGCAATTTTTAACCAAATGGGGTTTTCAAGCAGTAAATCAGTTTCAAAGGGTACCCCAATAAAAAGATACATATAAAATATCCATAGCGTAAAAGCAACAGATAGCACATCAAAATAAACTACCTTCCTTTTAAATAATCCTGCGTTCTGAATGTATCGGGCAAAAGTCGAGATAATACCGATACCAAGCACAAAGAAGAAAAACCCATCTAAGATTTGCTGGGTAGTTTCAGTTTGGGAAAATCCAAAGTTTGAAATAAAGGCAAATATTCCAATAATACTTGTCCATAAGGCAATTTTGTATAAGAGTTTCAAGTTTAATTTCATGTTCGAGAAGTCTTCATTTTATCTGATTCATTTAATATTTGCACGTTCATTTTTTGAGCTTGCATATTATCTCTTCATCTTAGCGGAAAGCTTTATTTACGTTTAAATATTTTCGCAATGGTTTTTCCAATTTCATCAAGTTTTTCAAGCGGTTCAATGAAGGTTGGATTTGTCAGGTCTATTTTCGAAGAAACCGTGACTCCTTCTTGCATAGGATATATCAAAATGTAACTCGTTTCTTTAAAATATTTATTTAAATAAGAAGGAATATTGGCCATTCTGTTATTATATGAAGGCTTATCCTTTCGGCTTAAAATAATAATGAGATTATCGTTAGATTGAAAGTTTCTTGAAAGTATTAAAAAGTCATCCCATTGACTAAATTCTTCAAACTCACATTCTATTGGATGTTTAGATTGAATTTCCTTTATGAATTTTAGCGTGTCTTGGTCTGCGTAAAAGACAAGTTTAGCGCCTGAATTTCTTGCGATGTTCCAAACTTTAAATAACCAAAACGGAAATCCAATTTCCTTCTCTGCATTTTCTGGAACGATAATAATATGCCTTTTTATTGTTCCAAAAGGCTGTGCAGGTTTATAGATTAAAGTTGTGGTGTTGCATTTTGTCAAAATACCTTCGGTTAGATTTCCTAAGAATGAGTCTGAAATACCTTTTTTAATATGAAGTCCTAAAATCAAATCAGTGATTTTATGTTCTTTGACTACACTTGTAATTCCGTTCACTAAATTGAGATCGTAACGTAATAATTGGTGCGTAAAATTATCTGTCGCTGAAGCGGTTATAGCTGCTTGGGTCAACATCTTTTTGGCGCGCTTATCTGCCGATCCATCAGCATTATTATTGTTAATGATGCTTAGCGCATATAAACCATCTCTATTTTTCTTTGATTTAATGGTCACTCCCAGATTAATAAGTTCATCTATCGTCTCACTATTGCTTATTGGTATCAATATTTTTTCCTGAGTTTCTTCATCCTCTTCTGTTCCATCTGCACTTTCCATAAGTGCAATGTTTTTAGCTCCTTTTTGAGCAACAAAGGAAGCAATAGTACAAGTGAATAGTATCATTAATATGGTACCGTTTAAAATGCTTTCGCTTAGTAAGCGTATTGGCTCTCCGGTCGCGGTTTCCCCGATTATGATATTATACCCTACCAATACTGCAGCTAAAGTGGCGGCTGCCTGTGCATTACTAAGTCCAAAAATCAATCTTCGTTCGTCAACTGAAAATTTATAAGTTTTTTGGGTTAACCAGGCTGCACTAAACTTAGATGATGTTGCAATTACTATCATAACCCCTGCAACTTTAATAGTTTCCAAGTCTTTGAAAAATACCTGATAATCAATAAGCATTCCCACACCAATTAGAAAGAATGGAATGAAAATCGCATTTCCCACAAATTCAATCCGGTTCATTAAGGGAGAGGTATGAGGGATCAATCTGTTCAATGACAAACCTGCCAGGAAGGCACCAATAATGGCTTCTATCCCAGCAAGTTCTGCAAGAACTGCACCCAGAAAGACCATTACTAGAACAAAAATGTATTGAGAAACATTATCCTCAAACCGCTTGAAAAACCATCTCCCGATAATTGGGAAAAGCAGCGTTACAATAAGTCCGAAAACGAGAATGGAGATGGATAACCGTACCCAAAACTCCGTATTAACTTCCCCTGTGTTCATCCCAACAATTATGGCAAGTACCAGCAGTGCCAAAGTATCGGTTATCATGGTCCCGCCCACCGTTATATTTACCGCTTTGTTTTTGGCCACTCCTAATTTACTGACCAATGGATAGGCTATAAGGGTATGGGACGCGAACATACTTGCTAATAGAACAGAGGTTGGCAATGAAAAGCCCAAGATGTAAATTCCTCCTAATGTTCCAAAACACATTGGAATGAGAAAAGTGTACAAGCCGAAGACCAGGCTTTTTTTACTGTTTTTTTTAAAATCACCTAGGTCAATTTCAAGACCAGCGAGAAACATAATATATAAAAGCCCTGCGGTACCCGAAAGTATTATACTGCTGTCCCTTACAATGAGGTTAAACCCATTTGGGCCAATTATTGCACCTGCAATGATTAGTCCCAGCAGATGAGGGATTTTTATTTTGTTCAGGATAATGGGAGCAAAAAGAATGATCACCAATATCAAAAGGAATTTTAACACAGGATTTCCCAGAGGCAAAGTTGTGTCGTATATGCTCATTAAAATCATTCTTTCTCTTTTTTGCAGTTAATTTCTCAGATTCTTTACCTTGAACTAAAAATTCAGGTATAAGCATAGTGTGGTTTCTCCAAGTAGTCAACTTTTTTTACATTAAAAATTTTTAATATTGCAAAGGTGGCGTGGAAGATATATCCAAGACATCAAGGTTTAATCGGTTTGTATAAAGATTTTATAAAAACTATTGAAAACGATACCCAACACCACTTTCTGTAATGATGTATTGTGGATTGTTGGGGTTTTCTTCAAGTTTTTTACGAAGATTTCCTACAAAAACACGTAAATATTGTGTTTCGGTTTGATAGCTGTAACCCCAAATATTTTTTAATATAAACTGATGCGTTAATACCTTGCCTTCGTTTTTTGCAAACAATGCCAATAAGTTATATTCAGTAGAAGTTAGCTTTACTGTTTCTGCTTTCTTCTTTACAACCCTGGCAACTAAGTCAATTTCAATATATCCACAAATTATGGTCGAGTTGTTTTCAGTATTTTGACTACTTCTAATCGCAGATCGGATTCTTGCCAACAATTCGCCCGTGCGAAAAGGTTTAGTTAAATAGTCAGTTGCACCATTATCTAAGGCTGAAACAATATCAGTTTCACTGTCTTGAACCGAAAGCATAATAATAGGCTTGTTATACCATTCTCTAAGTTCCTGTAAAACTTGGTGTCCGCTTATGTCGGGCAGTCCAATGTCAAGTAATATCAAGTCTGGAGGATGATTAGCAGATAAAATCAAACCTTCTTTTCCAGTAGCTGCCTGATTAACTTTATAATCGTTACTCTCCAAATTAATTTGAATTAACTTTCTTATTTGTGGTTCATCATCTATGATGAGTATCTCTGTCTTATTCATTTTCCAAAATGGTGCTTTGTGAAAATTCACTGGGAATTTCAATGGTGAATTTTGCACCCACTTGCGGTAAGTTTTCTAACTGTACGGTTCCGTACATTGCTTCAGTATAACCTTTTACTATAGAAAGTCCAAGGCCTGTTCCGCCAGTTGATGTTCTGTTTAATCGGTAAAATTTGTCAAAAACAAAATCCATTTCGTTTTCAGGAAATCCGTTTCCATTATCGGAAAAATGGATAATACAATTTTTTTCGCTGTGAGTTACTTCAATATTAATGATTGAATATTCGGGGGTGTATTGAATAGCGTTATGGATAAGATTTTGAAGAATTTGCTCTACCAAACCGCCATCTAATTTGAACAAAGGCAAATTTTCAAGGGGCGTGAATTTAATTTGATGATTTTTCGTTTCATCACTACTGTTCTTAATTGCGGTAAAAACGAGTTCATTAAAATCGCACCAGTCTTTTTTAGGTTGAATAAATCCAGCTTCAAGTCTGCTCATATTCAATAGATTTTCCACCTGCCTGTTGAGTCGTAAACTAGCAATTTCAATTTCTGAATAAAGTTCTAAACGGTTCCTTTCCGAAAGTTTATTTTGATTATCTTTTATGGTATCAATCGCCCCGATTATTGTTGAAATTGGAGTTCTCAATTCGTGAGAAAGTGAGTTGAGTAAGGTATTATAAAGTTTGATGGCTTTAGCCCTTTCTACTTCGTCTCTTTCTTTTCTTTCTACTTCCCGTATTTTATAAGTTAAAACCGCATTGATTGTAGCAATTACAAAATACATCATGAAAACTAGTGCATCTTCGGCTGTGCCTATATGTAAAGTGAACGTTGGCTTTATAAAAAAGAAATTCCATATCAATGCACTCAATAAGGCAGAAAGTATTACTGGAAAAATGTCAAATAAAATAGCATTCACTGAAACTACCAGTAACAAAATTAGTGCTACGGCTCTGTAACCGATAAAACCTACCGAGAAATAACATAAAACAGCAGTCAACACAATAAGTAAAACACTTATCAGGTATTGATTTTTCTTACTGAAATTTCTAGTTATAAGCAATTTATTTTTCTTTGTGGCAAAGGTAGTTGTTGAGATATAAAGATTTTATAAAGATGTAAGCCATCTTAGTGCTAGTTTTACTCCCCGGTTATATATTAACCGGACATTAATGTTCTTAAAATGGAAAAGAAACAGATATTAGCTCAAACATTGACTTTTCTTTACTTAATAGCCTAATAAAATATGGATCAAAGTATTGTATTTATTACCCTTGCTCTAGCCCTAATCCTTTTTATTTGGGATAAGGTTCGTTATGATATAGTTGCTTTTCTTACACTTTTTACATTAGTTGTTTTTGGAATAATTCCATCGAGTGAAGCTTTTAAAGGTTTAAGTCATCCTGCAGTTATTACGGTAGCAGCTGTGCTTATAATCAGTAAGGCTCTTCAATATTCCGGACTTGTAGATGTTATTGTTGACTGGATAAGCAGGATATCTGAGAAATTATGGATACAGATTATATTACTTTGTGGTATTGTTGCCTTAGCTTCTGGTTTCATCAACAACATTGGTGCTCTAGCCATTATAATGCCCGTGGCAATTCACCTTTCACGAAAAAATAAATTTTCACCTTCAATTCTTCTTATGCCCCTGGCATTTGCTTCAATCCTTGGCGGGATGATTACACTTATAGGAACCCCTCCCAATATTATAATATCCACTTTCAGGGAAGAAGCTTTAGGTAGTAGATTTGAGATGTTTGATTTTGCTCCGGTTGGTCTTGCCTTAACCGTGGTCGGACTTCTTTTTATCACCCTGCTGGGTTGGCGGTTCTTACCCAAAAGGCAGTCAGCCGAGAGTCCCGATATATTTGAGATAGAAAATTATATTACAGAAGTGATCATTCTGCCAAATTCAGATCTAATTGGAGTGACCATTTTCAAAGTAAATGAATTGCTGAAGACGGAAGTTATTATCTTGGGGATCATTAGGAACAATGTGCGCATACACGCACCTTCGCCCTGGGAAGAATTACTGGAAGGCGATATACTTATCCTTGAGGCCGATACCGAGGATCTCAAAAAATTTACCGACTCCAAAAGATCTACTCTTGCAGAGGGTAAACTTCTAAGAGATAGCGCAAGGGGATCTGATATAATCCAGACCGCTGAAGCTGTAGTAATGGCTAATTCCCTGTGTGTGGGAAGCAGCGTAACAGAGATAAGAATGCGGTCACAATACAATATAAATGTGCTGGCAATTGCCCGTGAAAACAAGAAAATAAAAAAGCGAATTGCCCAAACTATAATAAAACAAGGGGATGTGCTGCTTTTACAGGGCCGTCCAGAGAACCTTAAGGAAGCCATGAAATCCTTGAACTTCCTCCCTCTGGCTGAAAGGGAATTGCATCTTGGAAGACCTACCCGGGTCATTGGTGCGCTTAGTATTTTTGCAGCAGCAATCATCCTAGTGATAACAGGACTCTTGAGGGTAGAAATAGCTTTTTCTTTCGCTGCTGTAATCCTGGTGATAAGTAAAATTCTACCCTTGAAGGAAGTTTACCTAAGTGTTGACTGGCCAGTGATCATCCTCTTGGCTGCAATGATCCCGGTGGGAGAGGCTTTTGAATCCAGCGGAGGAGCCGCGACGGTTACCAGTTTGATATTGACACTAGACAACGATTATCCTGTTTGGATCTTTCTGGGTTTACTTATGACCATAACTCTGGTTCTCTCCAATATTATTAATAACGCCGCCACAGTGGTATTAATGGCTCCCATTGCCATAAAAGTTGCTGAAAGTCTGGGATTAGCCACAGACCCTTTTCTTATGACTATTGCTGTGGGGGCCTCCTGTGCCTTTCTTACTCCAATTGGGCACCAATCCAATACCCTGGTTATGGGACCGGGAGGATATAAATTCAGCGATTACTGGAAAATGGGACTACCTGTAACCATACTAATATTGTTATTCGGCATTCCACTTATCCTCTATGTGTGGCCTGTTTAACGTTGGGCTATTTTCTTGAATTGCATTTATATTTTCCTTTTGCGACTAAAAATGTCCAAAATAATCTGAAGCAATATGGTTTTTTTCGATATCACCACCACCAGTTTTTAAAAGGTGATTTGACATCATAATTGAAATTAAAGTATTAATATTTTATTGCCCCATAGCTACCATAACTAATCTGCGGTTGGATCCTATGCTGTTTTTATGATGTACGGGAAGCTATGCGTAAAATAAAAACAGCATAGGGAGCGAAAATATGATTTTGTTTGATTGGTATTATTACTGTAAAAGTGACCTCGCCAACCCCGAGCCGTCGGGGGAACTTGGATCTAAAGTTTAGGACCCCGACGCTTCGGGGCTATTCTATCCGTTGAACTACGAGACCATTAATTAAAGATCATAAATTTATAACCTCTAAGAGGTTTTGCTATAACTTATTCCAATTCATTAAAAATTATGTAAAAGGAGGTACAGTAGTAAATAGCTAGAATTTCCCTATTTTTAAGTAAAATTCGAAATATGAACATAAATTATAAACACACAATTATATTCCTAATAGGCTTGATGTTTTCAGGGACTATAATTGCCCAAACCCATCCTATTATGAAAGACCCCTTTGCACATACCTTTTCTATAGTTGCCCGAGATTCTGTAACTGGAGAAATGGCGGTGGGAGTTCAAAGTCATTGGTTTTCTGTAGGACCATTGGTGGCTTGGGGAAAATCTGGAGTTGGGGTGGTAGCAACTCAATCTTTTGTTAACCCAGCTTATGGCCCTAACGGGTTAAAATTAATGGAAGAAGGAAAATCTGCCTCTCAGGCTTTAGAAAAATTAATAGCTGAAGATGATGGTGAAGAGTATAGACAGGTTGCTTTTTTAGATTCTTCTGGAAGAACAGCTGCACATACTGGTAGTAGTTGTGTAGAATCTGCTTTTCATTATACAGGGAAGAATTACTCTGTACAAGCAAATATGATGCTTAATGATAAGGTGGTACCCGCAATGAAAGATGCGTTTTACGAGCATTCTGATCTTCCTTTGGCAGAAAGAGTTGTTAAAGTTTTACAAGCGGCACAAAATGCTGGCGGAGATATTCGCGGGAAGCAATCTGCTGCATTGATCGTGGTAGGCGCTAACAAGGTAAAGAACTCCTGGGAGGATAAAAAGATAGATCTTAGAGTAGATGATAATGCGGAACCTTTAGTAGAGCTGGAGAGACTTCTGACTGTAGCTAGGGCTTATGAATTTATGAATAAAGGAGATCTTGCAATGGAAGCAGAAGATATAGACGAAGCTTTAAAGCAGTATGGCAGCGCAGAAAAACTATTTCCCGATAACTTAGAAATGAGATATTGGAAAGCGGTAGCACTTGCAAATAGCAAGAGATTTGAAGAAGCGATCCCTATATTTAAAGCTATATTTGAGGCAGAAGATAATTGGAGAACGATGACCTTGAGATTACCAGCTTCTGGGCTTTTAAATGTAACGGAAGCCGAATTAGATAAGATTGTGAATTAAATATCAAAATTGATTTTTACTGAATTTAAAAAAAAATATTATGAAAAAGAGACTCTTAAATAGTACCATCATTGCCTTAAGTTTAATTGTGATGATCGCATGTAAAGAAGAAAAGAAAGAAACTGAAGCATCTCCGGCTAATTTAGAAGTGGAAACTACAGATAATCCAAAAACTACTGCTGCCTTGAATCCGGTACATGGACAGCCTGGACATCGTTGTGATCTTCCCGTGGGAGCTCCTCTAGACCAAGCTGCTAGCACAAGTCTTCAACAAACCAATACCACTACTCTAAATCCAAATGTTTCTCCAGTGAGAGTTGACGGAGGTGTTACACCTACCAAAAACCCTGCTCATGGGCAACCAGGGCACGATTGCTCTAAACCCGTTGGAGCAGATCTAAATTAGACTGAGGAAAGTTTATTAAACCCCTTTTATATTCGTTCAATAAAAATATTGAAGGGGAAATTTTTTAGTTACACGGTCGACTAAAATTCTAAAATTAAATATGGCGAATTCAACCAGTCTTAACTTTTATTCTAGCCTCGTATTGCAAACTATTCCTATTAGTGATCTGGTTGCTAATAAATCCCTTTTCTCTAAAGTCCCAGAAGACTGGCATGCAGTTGCCGCAGATATCAAAAATTCTACCGAAGCTGTTAGAAACGGAAATCATGACCAGGTTAATTTAGTGGCAACTGGAAGTGTAATTGCCATTTTAAACTTAGCCTATTCAAAAAAAATGACTATCCCTTTTTTCTTTGGAGGAGATGGTGCAACTATGCTAATTCCTTCAGAATTACTTGATGCCGCAATGGCAGCTTTAAATCAGCATAGAATAAATACGTTAGAAAATTTTGGGCTCGAACTTAAAATAGGTTCTCTTTCCATTAAAGAGATCTATGAGAAAGAGATCTCGTTGGAAATCTCAAAAGTTAAAATAAGTGATATCCTAACTATACCAGTAGTTCTTGGTGAGGGTCTACAATATGCAGAAAACCAAATAAAGGCCAACTTTGAGGACTCGCATAAAGGGAGCACCAAAATTCCAGATCTCTTAAATTTAGAAGGTATGGAATGCAAATGGGACAAAATAAGTCCGCCAGAAGCAAATCAAGAAGTTGTAAGCCTAATAGTAATTGCATGTAAAGAAGAAGATCCTTCAGAAATATTTTCTAAGGTCCTACAGAATATTGATACTATTTATGGTTCCTTAAACAGTAGAAAACCTATTTCAGTAAAACGATTAAAATTGAAGGCAAACCTTAAAAAACTAAATGATGAAATGCGGACAAAACTGGGGAAGTACGATGGGTTTTATCTCCTAAAAAATTGGTTTACTACAACTTTTGGCAAATACTATTTAAAGAATACCACTTCAGGGAAAAATTATCTTCAGAAATTGGTAGAGTTGACAGACACCCTAACCATTGACGGTCGTATAAATACCGTAATTACAGGCACAACGCCACAACGAGAGTCATTAAAATCTTATTTGGATCATTTGGAAAAAAATGGACAAATTAAATACGGGTTGCATGTTAGTAAACAAAGTGTGATGTCCTGTTACGTTAGAGATATGAAAAAAGATGACCATATTCACTTTGTAGATGGCGCAGGCGGTGGTTACACAAAAGCAGCAAACCAATTAAAAAACAAATAGTCTTCTAATTGGCTTGCAATATATTTTGAAATTTATTTTCTAATCTAGACCTCCACTTCTGTTGGCATCTCTTGCCTCTGGCCATGTCATTTGCTCTCCAGATCTTTTGTCTAAAGGTAAAGCTCTTTTTTCTCTTGAAGTTATTTCCGGATCTTCACTCGCCATATAGGCCATAATCGCTGTAAGTATCACGTTACTACGAACATCATCAAACACAATCTTATCATAAGTATCCAAGTTGGTATGCCAAGTATAATTCCAGTAAGACCAGCTTATAGAACTTAAACTGAAAGCTGGAACTCCTGCCGCTAGAAAAGAAGCATAATCCGATCCACCACCACCTGGTATTCCAGGGAAAGTAGTTTCAATTTCATCTGTAATTTCTTCTGGAACTGCTTCCAGCCATCTACCTAAATAATCGTAAGAGTTCAAGAATCCTCCACCTGAAAGATTTACCACTCTGCCGGTTCCATTATCCTGATTAAATAATGCCTGAACATTGTCTACGATTTCCGGATGATCCTTCACAAATGCTCTAGACCCATTTAATCCTTGCTCCTCACTACCCCAATGGCCTGCAATTATAGTACGCTTTGGATTTGGATACATTTTTTTGAGAATTCTCATAGCTTCCATCATCACCATAGTACCAGTTCCATTATCTGTGGCTCCTGTTGCTCCATCCCATGAATCGAAATGCGCTGAAAGGATTACATATTCCTCAGGTTTTTCTGTTCCTTTAATGGTTGCTATGGTATTAAAAGTAGGAACTACACCCAATTCTTCAGATTCTGCAACCAGTCTTAATTTAGGTTTATCTCCATACTCAGCCATTCTATAAACCATTCCATAATCCTCTAAAGAAAGCTCTATAGTTGGAATTTTTTTAGTGGAAGCAGAAAATATCTTGTTTGCTCCAAATCCTCTGGACCAGTTTAAGGTAATAATTCCGACAGCTCCTGCTTTTTCCAAAGCTTCAGTAATGTTTCTGTTGGTATATCCTGTTTTGGTCATTCTATCTGACCATGCATCAGATTGTGCTTTTCTCTCCTCTTTCATTTTAGCGAAAGAAGAATCGGTAGCAAATTCTTCCCAATTCTCATCTGGTCTCCCAGTCATTTGAGGCATAGAAATCATTACTAATTTCCCTTTAACTCCAAATAATAATTTTGCAAAATTGGTAGAATCTTTGGCTTCTGGTAAAATAACAACTTCAGCAACAATAGGTTTTCTACCCGAGCTTGGGCTCCAAGCCAATTGCATTCCAGAAAGAGTTCTTACTCTAGGTTCTATTAGGTCTATATGGGTAATTCCTCGTTTCCAGCCTCGCCATTCTCCCCATTGCTGATTTTCTGCAGGAATATCCCATTCTTTATATTTATTCACCGCCCAATCGTGCGCTTGCTTCATTTCTGGAGTTCCCACTAATCTTGGGCCAACCACATCTAAAAGTTCGTGCCCCAATACCTCAAGTTGTGAGTTTTCTGAAGCTTCCTTTACAATATTTTGAATAACAACATCCTGATCCTGAGCAAAAAGAATGCTCGAGAAACAAAAGGATGCAATGAATAAAAATTTGCTTTTCATAAAAAGTGAGTTTAATTAATTCTAAGTTGTTCAAATATATCTTTTTTTGTCTTAATAATTTTCAAGGTGACATTTTTGGTATAATACGCAAGAAAACACAAATCACATTTTTAAACTTCCTATTTTTGATTTATAGGAAACTGTAACCAAGAAAACTTTATTATGGATTTAAAATTTATACGTGAACAATTTCCGGCTCTTAAAAAAGGCTACACATTTATGGATAATGCAGGAGGCTCGCAAATTTTGGGGAGTAGCATCAACTTTATTTCTGAATATTATTTAAACTATAATGTGCAATTAGGTGCCTCTTATGAAGTTTCAGCTAATGCGGGTAAAGCACTGTCAAATTCTACGGAGAAGGTTGCAGAATATCTAAATGTTTCCAATCCTAAAGAAGTAATTATTGGGCCTACCTCTACAATGCTGTTAAGGATCCTGAGTATTTGTATTAGCGATAGCTGGAAAGCAGGGGACGAGGTTATTATAACCAATACAGATCATGAAGCCAATGTTTCGTGCTGGAAAGAATTAGAAAGAAAAGGTATTAAGATTAAGGTATGGAAAGTGAATCCAAGTTCTTTTGAATTGGAATTAAATGAACTTTCTAAGTTACTTTCCAATAAGACAAAATTAGTGGCAGTAACACATTGCTCGAATGTTTTGGGAAGCATTAACCCCATTAAAGAGATTTCCAGAATTGTACATGAGGCCGGAGCACTTATTTGTGTAGATGGCGTTGCTTTTGCTCCCCATAGAAGAGTAGATGTGCAAGAGCTGGATGTAGATTTTTACGTATTTAGCTGGTATAAAGTTTTTGGTCCGCATCTGGCAGTGATGTATGGAAAGTTGCCTTTGCTTTTTGGTATGCCTGGAATTAATCACCAATTTTTCAAACCCGAAGATGTGCCCTATAAATTTCAGCCGGGGAATTATAATTTTGAACTTACCTATAGTTTAAAAGCTATTCCTGAATATATGATCGGGATATATGATCATCACTTTTCTGATAATAAATTTAGCAGAAACGAAAAGCTGGAAGCTAGTTTTGAGCTGATAGCTAATTATGAGGCTCAATTGGCACAGGAGCTTTTAGGCTATTTGAGATCTGTTGAAGACATTAAAATTATTGGCGCCTCGAGTGCCGATGCCACTCTTCGTGTACCAACCATTTCTTTTATTCATCCCAAATTTAAAAGTTCAGAAATTGTGGATTTCATAGATAAAAAGCACATTGGGGTTAGGTATGGAGATTTTTATGCGAAACAGCTAATTAAAGATCTGGATCTGGAACAATATGAGGGTGTGGTTAGAGTGAGTTTGGCACATTATAACACAATGGAGGAGGTTCAGAATCTAATAGAGGCCTTTAAAGAGGTCTTTTAATTCCTCACTGAAGGTTTATTTCCCTGAGGCCTGCCAGAATCAGTTAGGCGAGCTTGCCCGAATCAGTCACGCGGGCTTGCCCCAAAAGTTCTTTATTTTATTTCTGATGTAGCAATAATTTTTCCTCCAGCGTGAAGGATGGCCTTTTTTGCTTTTTCAAAATCATCCTGAGAAATAGCTTTGGTGGCATCTTCAATCAAAATGGCTTCAAAACCTTCTTTTAGAGCATCTATAATGGAGAAATAGACACAGTATTCTGCTGCAAGGCCACAAAAATATAAAGTACTAACTTCTTTTTCTTTGAAATACCCAGAAAGTCCTGTAGATTTTAAATGCGCATTATCATAAAATCCGCTGTAACTATCTATTTCCTTATTGGTTCCCTTTCTGAAAATAGCTTCAATTTTTTTTAAATTTAATTCAGAATAAAACTCTGCTCCTTTTGAATTTTGCACACAATGAACTGGCCATAAGGTTTGATCCATTTCATTCAATTTGATGATTTCGAACTCTTTCTTACCAGAATGATTTTCAGCAAAACTGGAATGATTTAAAGGATGCCAATCCTGGGTTGCTATTACCAAATCAAATTTTTCTTGTAAGTTGTTTATTATGGGAACAATTTTATCTCCTTCGGGAACTGCAAGCGAACCTCCGGGGATAAAGTCGTTTTGCATATCTATAATTATCAATGCTTTCATCCTACTTCTTGTATTTCTTTAATAATTGCTCACGCTCTTTCTTTAGCGTTTTGCTTATTCCCACTTTATATATGTGAGGGTTATCAAAGCGTTTATATTCCATAGGAAGACTCGCCAAACGCATTTTAGAATATGCCGCAATTTCTATCAAGGTTCTGGAATTTGCAGTTCTTTTTCCATTTTCCATCACTAAATGAAGTAAGGCTTCAGACTTATTATTTTTTACAGACAAAGATTTCAATATTTCCTGAGGATCATAAATTCTTGAAACCTCTTCCTCTTTTCTCATTGTAATGGCATCGGCACCTATAAGTTCTCCTTTTGCATTCATCAATCTATAAACCTGCTTTTTATGGGGAATGGTTACTTTGGAAAGACTTTCAGAAATCTTCAATCTTGGAATACCGTTAGAAACGGATAGTTTATAAACGCCATCTAATGCACCGTCTGGATCACCGGTCACCAAATTAGTACCAACTCCAAATATATCTATCGGAGCTTTTTGCTCTAACAAACTCTTGATCACATATTCATCTAACTGATTTGATGCCGCTATTTTCACATAATCCAGACCTGCCTTATCAAGCATTTTTCTACTTTCTTGCGCCAAATAAGCCAAATCTCCACTGTCTAGTCTAATTCCGGATAATTGTTCTCCTCGCTCTTCCATTTCCTTTCCTATCTTAATAGCATTTGGAAGACCGCTCTTAAGCGTATCGTAAGTATCTACAAGAAGCACACAGTCTTTTGGTCGGCTTTGGGAAAAGGCTCTGAAAGCTGTTATTTCGTCGTCATAACTTTGAATAAAGGAGTGTGCCATAGTCCCAGAAACTGGGATATCAAAATCCTTACCTGCAATCACATTGCTTGTGCCATCAAATCCTCCTACTATTGCCGCTCTACTGGCATAATATCCACCAGGACCATGGGCTCTTCGCAAACCGAATTCAAGTAATATCTTATCTTTTGCAACCAATCTCATTCTACTAGCCTTAGTGGCAATCAAAGTTTGAAAATTTAAAAGATTCAAGAGGATAGTTTCTATAAGTTGAGCTTCTATAATATTGGCTTCTACTTGAAGTATCGGCCTGTTGGGAAATAAAATATCACCCTCTCTAGCAGCCATGATAGTACCGGAAAATTTAAAGTTTTTTAAGTAGTCTAAAAACTCTTCAGAATAATTCTGATCTTTTAAATAAGTTAGGTCATCTTCACTAAATTTAAGCTCTTCAAGAATTTCCAAGAGGTCTTCTAAACCCGAAAAAATAGCATATCCCCCATCAAAAGGAAGCTTTCTAAAGTAGTAGTCGAAAACTGCAGAGTGTTCTTTTTGTCCATTTTCAAAATAGACTTGTGCCATAGCAAGTTGATATTGATCTGTATAAGTAGAAGTGAAATCGAGCATTTAATTAATTTTGGTGAAGCGGGCTATCCCTGTATCACCTTCAATTTTTTAAGATAATAATCGAGATCCTGCTCACTATGTAATACAAATTTAATCTTTTGGATTTTGGATTTCTCATTCAGCTTCTCTAAAATTGTTTTGAGGACAATATTATCCCCCTTATCCCCTCCTAAATCCTCCCCAAAGGGGAGGACTTTCAGAATTTTGCTGAAGAAAATCTTGCTGAGTTATCCCAATCCTGTTTCGTTCAGAAGTTTTAGGCTTAGAACACTACTTTTTCTATAGCAGTAGTTAATTTATTTTCCTAATTTAGAAAGATTTCGCAATTCCTTGGTATTAACACAAAATCTAAAAAGCTCCTGAAATTGAGAGAGAACCGAAAACGATACAGAATCTTTTTTAAGCTTGAGGAACATCTTGAAGTCCCAATGTTTCTTCTGGCGATTGGGTGGTTAATTCTTTTTATTATAGAAATTTTTAGAGGACTCAGCCCATTTCAAGAAAAGCTCATATACCTTATATGGATTCTCTTTATACTCGAATTTTTGATTAAAATAATAATAGCACCCCGAAGAAGTCAGTTCATAAAGCAGAATTGGATCACCGTAATATCACTAATAATACCTCCGCTTCGGGTTTTTAGTATGTTGAATGCTTTAAGAATACTGCGTACGCTAAGGGTTATAAATTCTACAAAGATCATCCGGGCTATCACTTCAGGAAAAAGGTTTTTTGGTGCATTAGATAAAGCACAGGGTCCACAGCCAAATGCAGAGATGGATGTAGGATTCCTGATCGCAGTTAAGAATCTGAAAGAAAAAAAAGAAATGATTGCGTATGCAAATCAACTTGCTGAAGACGTAAAACCGGAGCTGGAAGAAAGTACAGGAATAAAATGGAATTTTGTTATTTCAGAAACTTTTAAACTTGACAATGACCGCTCCAGAAATCCGTCTTTTTTCCTTGACAGAGCCAGTATGAGTATGGCTGAGGGCAATTATGACCTTGTTTGTGTACTAACAGATATTGGACTGATGTCTAGGAGAAATGTCCAGGTTTCTGCCCTTAGTTCATCCATTGCACGCATTGTGGCCCTTTCCACAAGACAAACTACGTCCACAGGAAAGAACCGGGAAAGACTTGATTTAAATAGCACATTCGTCCGGTACAACTCTGCTTCTCTTCTCCTTCATCAAATAGGGCATATATTGGGCCTGAACCACAGCCCTGCAACAGAACCGGGAATTATGAGTTCCACAAAATTCGACAGGTCTTTATCAAAAGTTCCCTCTTTTTCTTCAAAAGAAAAACAAGTACTTAAGAAAAAAGCAAAGAAGGCTCCAGACAGAGAGTTGAGAAATGGAAATGATCTTGAAACCTTCATTTTTCATATCCTTATGACCTTTAGGCATCTTGGTAAATTCTTTTGGCCACTGATAAGGAATAAAGCATTATTACTGCCGCTTTCCTTGCCGGGTTTAGCTACTGCCGCGGTAGCGCCCGCAATAATTTTAATTTTCAACGCAGAGATCTGGGATGTGGGTTTAGGAATGACCAATGGAACTGCTGCATTTTTTGCGATTATAAGCATCATGTTAGCAAGCTTTTATCTGGTGCGGGTACAATCTCTGTTTCTTCCGAAAAGAGAAAAAAGAATTATTACTGAACATCTTGCCGTGGCCAACACAGTTATCTATTTCAGCATTTTCCTTGCTTGCATTGGACTTTTCCTCATGGTAGGGGCATTGATGATGGTAATAGAATTGTACGTATTCCCAGAAGATCTTATGCGCACTTGGCCAACTTTAAGCAAACCGGAAATTTTATTGGAAGATAAGATCAGGATCGCAGTTTTTATAAGCACAGTTGGAGTAACCACGGGTGCCTTGGCAGGGGGATTAGAAAGCAGAACTATTATTCAACATCTGGCCTTGTTCAGAAAAAACGAATAGGAGAAATAAAAAAAACTCTATAGTCCCCACCATGTCCATAACTTCTGAAAATGATGCATGAATCCTTCAAAAAATAGGAGAAAAATATTATAAACAAAAAAGCCCAACAGATGAGCGATCAACCAGATGAATACTTAGATAATCATTATATCCATAGAAGTAATTGGTTACGAGCAGCAGTGCTTGGTGCTAACGATGGGATTTTATCTACTGCAAGTCTTGCCATTGGTGTCGCAGCCGCAAGCGATATGAGAGAACCCATTATTTTGGCTACTCTGGCTGGTTTGGTAGCCGGTGCCTTATCTATGGCTGCTGGAGAATACGTCTCAGTAAGTTCTCAAACCGATGTTGAAAGAGCCGATATTGAAAGAGAAAAAATAGAACTAGAAGAATCCCCAGAAATTGAATTGCAGCGCCTAGCTGAGATTTATGAGAATAGAGGTTTAAAGAAAGAAACTGCCTTAATTGTGGCAAAAGAATTAACCGAGCACGATGTTCTTGCTGCTCATGTAAGAGATGAGTTAGGAATCAATGAAATGAGTCAGGCCAATCCAATCCAAGCCGCATTGGCTTCAGGAGCCTCCTTTATCGTTGGAGGGATACTTCCTCTTTTGGTTGTGTTATTTCTACCTCTTTTATTTATACGGATTTGCAACTTTATTTTTAATAATATTAGGTGCCTTAGCTGCTAAAACCGGAGGTTCCAATATTGGAATTGCCATTCTAAGAATTACATTTTGGGGAACAGTAGCGATGGGGTTAACCGCTTTCGTCGGGTATTTATTTAGTGTCAACGTGGGATAAAAATTTAAAATGTTTTTATGGGAATCACAAATCTATTTTTATAAATACAATCCTATCTTTAAGTATCTTTAAAAAAACAAAAAATGCTTCATCTCAAGTTAGAAACAGATCCTCGTTGGGTAAACATAGTTGAATCCAATATAGAAGAAATCCTTACTGACCATGCTTGGTGTGAGCAGAAAGCAGCTACAAATGCTATCACCATTATCACGTTAAATTCGGAATATCCAGATCTGGTAACCGAATTATTGGAGCTGGCAAAAGAGGAGTTAGAGCATTTTGAAATGGTTCACGAGATCATCAAAAAAAGAGGGTTTAAACTGGGGCGAGAACGCAAAGACAGCTATGTTAATGAACTTTATAAATTCATGAACAAAGGCGGCAGTAGATTGAATTCTATGGTAGACAGGCTCCTGTTTTCTGCAATGATTGAGGCGAGAAGTTGTGAGCGCTTTAAACTACTTTCCAAAGAAATAAACGATCCTGAATTATCTAAATTTTATCACGACTTAATGATAAGTGAAGCTGGCCACTATACCACTTTTATAAGCTTTGCACGTAAATACGGGAAAGATATCGATGTTGATTTGCGTTGGAAAGAACTTGTTGAATTTGAAGGCGAGTTAATAAAAAGCTATGGTAAACATGAAACTATTCATGGTTAAAAAAACTGAAATACCGATCATCTTCAAGTACAAGTACTAACATTTATTGATCTAACCTTGAGAACAAATAGAACATTCGCTTACAATGACCCTTTTTAGCCCAACCACGTTTAAACTTTCTACTTATAATCCCTAGAATATTGAAATTCAGCTGGTTTATAATTATGAATACTGCAATACCTGATACTATCTAAGACTGTAATTGTTATCTCATTGCTTATTTCTTTTTAGATTCTTTATAACGTAACAATTTCCACTTGTTTATATTCTAAAGGCGTTTTCTAAAGACAAATTTAACTTTATGGTCTTTTGAGCATAGTTCAAGATAGTCACAATATTAAGAATTTCAGTAATTCTTAAACACAAAAAAGCCCGACAATGACGTCAGGCTTATTTTTGCTCCTCCTCTTGGGCTCGAACCAAGGACCCTCTGATTAACAGAAGGAGAAAATAGTTTTCATTTAATGATTTATATTTTCTTTTCACCTGTATATCAATAAGTTATGATTTTATAGTTTATATTTGTTAACATATATTGCTCTAATAAAAGCATGAATGTTGTACCTATGTTGTACCCGTTAAATTAATGGACATGATTAATATTAAAATCGTAATTCGAAAAAAAATACTTTCTAATGGACAATATCCTATTTTTTTGAGAGTCACAAAAGATAGAAGATCTAAATATTTTAAAACAATTTTTAATGTTCTAGAAAAGGAATGGGATACCTCAAAGGGAAGATTTAAAAAATCAAATTCCAACTATATTCAAAATAATCGTTTACTTATAAAAATTCAGGAGAGAGCTTATAAAGTGTTAACTGAAATTGAAATTGAAAAAGAAGATTTTTCTTTAGAAGACTTTGAGAAAAAATTCCGTATTGAAAAAAATCCTTTTAAAAGTAATTTCTTTGCATTTTGGCAAGAGGTGATATACGAAATGGAAGAATCTGGTAGAGCAGGCAACGCTAGAGCTAATAGAGATTCCTTTCGCTCCTTAAAACTATTTAATAAATCTTCTAATTTAAAATTTCACGAAGTTACATCGGCTTACTTAACCAAATATGAGATCTTTTTAAGAGCTAGGGGTGGCAGTGATGGTGGCATAGGCGTTCGAATGAGGGCGATTAGAGCAATTTTTAATCGTGCTATTGAACGAAACTTGGTGAAGTCTACTTTTTACCCTTTTCGCTCTTATAAAATATCGCGGCTAAAAGGTAAGGAACAAAAAAGAGCATTAACAATTGAACAGGTTCAAAGTATAATCAAAATGGATATCGAATCCTATCCTCATTTAATTAATAGTCGAAACTATTTTGTTTTTAGTTTTTATACAAGAGGTATGAATTTCGCCGATATCATGAAACTTGAGTGGAATAATATTAAAGAGGATCGTATCTATTATACACGTTCTAAAACAAAAGGGAATTTTATCGTTAAAATCCTACCTCCCGTTGCAGAAATTTTAACTCATTATCAAATTAAAAATAACGGAACAAAATATATTTTTCCAGTTTTACTCAGAGAAAATCTTTCCACCCAGCAAATCGAAGAAAGAAAATCTAAAATCTTAAAACGATTCAATAAGGACCTTAAGGAAATTGCTGAAATCTGTAATATTGATAGAACAATTACGAGTTATGTAGCACGCCATAGTTATGCCAATTGCTTAAAGCAAAAAGGGGTGGCAACCGATGTGATTAGTGAGTCTATGGGACATAAAAACTTGGCTGTTACCCAAGCTTATCTCAAAGAACTTGACAATTCTGTTCTGGATGAAGCTAGTGAGTTGTTATTATAATAGTTAGCATTAGGTTCGTAAAAATGAATTCTGTATTAGATAATTTAAGGATTTATTTATTGTTCAAAATGATGTCATCTTGAACCATTACTTTGATGTCAATAGTAGGAAGTAAATATTGATTGTAGACGGTTCCTTCTGTCTTAGCGTGTAAAATTCCTCTTGCTGAACCCACTGTAAGAACCGCAAAGTGAGTTGCCAATCCTTGAGTAACAAGATAAGAACCATCATCTTGTTTCATTTTATTCATAAAATCATTTTTATCTATTTCAAAAAGACCTTGAACTTTTAAAATTAAGAAAGGTTGATCTTTCTTTTTTTCAAAAGAAAATTCTGTTGTACACGTTACTGTATGATCATCGATATCTAGACCAAAACTTAAACCAGTAATTAAATTTATCTCGCCTGTTTTCTTATGGGCAGCATCAATTTTGGCAAAAGAAATAGTTCTTAGTCCAGTAAACGCAAAACCAAGTTGATTATAGGTCATAACCGTTAGATTTGTTCAGCAGTGTATTTATAACTATTCATTGACTCAATAGTTGTTTCTAACAACGGATTTATAGAAGTCTTAACTTGAGTACTTATATTTTCTTCAATTACTTTAGGTTTTCTATAAACTAACTTCATTGTATTTTGTATAACGGGCGAATTAGCAGACCTATATTGTTTAATTTTTGCAGGAGTAATGGTTATATTAAGAGCATCCTCAATTTTGTCTAATGTTTCAAAAGTCAAATTAGACTTAGCTCTGAGGATTTTATTTACTTGTTGTGAGGTAACACCCATTCTCTTAGCAAGCTGATTTTGTTTAATCCCATGAATACTCATATAGTCCATAAGCTCTAAAGCGAAGGCTTGAGCTCTAGATATTTTACGTCTATTACTTCTGTCTTGCTTTGCACGTGTTTTCCACTTTGAAGCAGTCTTAGAAACAATTTGATTTAAATTTTCTCCTTTATTTGTCATATCAAAAATCTGAACAATCTGTTATATTATTTTTTTCTAACCAGTCTATCAAATAATCCATTTTATCCAATTCTAGTTGTAATGCATCGCTGTCTTTCATCGCCCCAACTAATTTAATTCCAGCCCCAGTAATGATTATACAATTGTTGCTTAGTAGTACACCATAAAGTCTTAATAATGAATCATGTTCATATGTATACATTTTACGTCTGCCTGGATCATTGTAGTTTTCCTTTGAGGATAATCCTTTAAAATTGTCGAATAAGAGATCAAAGCAATTACCGTCTTGGCTACTCTCAATTATTTCATCCAATCTATCAAAGAGATCTGCTGTTTCTTCAAGTGTATTTAATGCTAAAAAGTTTAAAGGGTCGTTTTTAAATTTACCTTTCTTCCAACCTGATTGAGGGGATTTGATAAAATTACGCACATAAAGAGGATCTTGGAATAGCTCTTGTATTTTATCAAGCTCGGTTTCATATTCTTCAGGTGTTTCATATATGGAACAATCTATAAAGCGTGCGAGATACACACCCTGATATTGTTCGTCAAATGTACGTAATATTTCCATAAAATCAACCTGTAGGTTTATTTTTGAGGTAAAATTAACATAATACGTGATTTAGTAGAGTCTATAATCCAGTTACTTATCAACATTGTTTTCAATTTAAGTATATCTATTATAACAACTTCTTAAATAAAATTTTAGATTATCAATATGATATCTATAATATAACCCTATGGCTTTTGGGAGGCTCATCTTTTGTAAGTAACAGTCCTATATTCAAAAATGCCCTAAAATTAACTATCGCTAATGCTTTTAACCGACTAAGCTTCTGCTTATAAGTCAAGTTTTTTGACAGAGGGACATAAGTGTCCCTCTGTGAATTATCTTCCATGGGAAATAGGAATCTTGAAGTCATTGACATTTATCTAAATTGACAATTACATGTTTGAAAGGCTTTCTGCAAGACATCCATTAAAATTATGCTTGTTAAAAGAAATAAGAAAAGGTATAAAAGCAAAAGACACACCCTGGGACGCTGTGCAAATGGGTAGCGTGGTGTGTACTGTTATAGCAAAACTACAACCTTTATTCTAATTAAAATTACTCGTATTCTAAAATCTATTTTAAAACCTTTATATCATAAATGTTTACGATTATAATTGTCATTCTTTACTTTAAAAATTGAATTCTTCTCCCTCATTTGCCACTGAAAAGGCCAATTATTCTAGTGTTTACTTGTTAACCGCTTTTTGGGTATCTAATTAGGTGTTGTTAGTAGAGATTCTGAAAGTTCTAACATATTTAAACATGCAATAGAATTACATTGCAATGTTTTTATAATCTCCTTTCTTGAAATTTCATTAATAAGTGGAATTTTCGCCAAAACCTTCTCCCTTGTTTTTTAATAACATCGGATTCATTAATTGACTTCATAGTATCATTAGCCTTATACACATAACTTAAATAATTGCCCCAATAGTATTTTTTGGTAACTTCATATTTGGTAGGATCTAATTTTGATGGATGATATATTTGCTTTCGTTTTGCACCTTTATGTGTAAATCGTTTATATAGCCTGCGCTTAAATATTTTATCGTTAGGATTTTTACTGTAAAGTGCTAACGAAGCAGATTTTTTCAATGAGCGCTTCATTGATCTGTAATATTTAGAAAACCCTGCATCCTTTATAAGAACACGTTTACCATCAAAAGAAAATCCCAAATATTCTAATGATTTATTATAATTATGTTTTTTAGAGTCTTCATTTATCTCAAAACCTTGAAACTCACCATCAACTTCTTGAAATCGATATACTGCTGTTTTTGATGGTTGTATTTGCAGTTTTGCCAAATTCTTTATCCGATCTCGGATAAATTTTAATATATCTTCTTCATATTTTTGTTCGCATACAATGATTAAATCGTCACTATATCTTTGATAATAACCATCTATCGAATCGACCATATCATAAACTTCTTGATCGAAGTCTAACATATACACGTTTGCCAATGTTGCACTTATTGGACTACCTTGAGGAATGCCAATCTTATTATTAGCAGATATTACTAAATTTAAGTTGTTATCTAAGAAATCATCCTTCGTACAGTATGCAACAGCATTTTTCTCTTTAAAATAAGTATTGGATTTAATTTCTATACGCTTTAACTCCTTTTTTTTCGAAGAATTAGGAACACCTCTTTCCACTAACATTGTTCCTCCGTAAGCATTAAATAATTGATCTCCCTCAACGTAGCGTAAATTTGTCAGAGCTTTAAAAACATTATAGTGAGCATCAGGTAGAGTGGTTTCTCCTAAAACTCTACTCCATTGTTTTTTTAAAATTTTGTGATCTAAATTGTCAAAAAATGCAGTGACATCTGCAACAATTGCAGTTAGTTTTTTGTTTTTGTTATTTGAAATAAATTCGAAGGTGCTTTTCGCAAAATCAATATTACACTTATTCTTTTCTGATCCCTTTTGAAGAGGAATTTTCCGATAGGCTACTACGCAATCATTAAAATTTTTTTTCTCTATTAGTTTGTTATATTCTTCGCTAATTAAATAATTATAATAGGAGAAAACTACAGAATCTAAATGAGACGCATAGTAAATATGTCTGACTTTTGGTGTACTTATAAATCGCTTACGCTCACCTTTTTTAGTCCTATGAACCTTTGTGAGATCCGCTCTATATTTACGGGTTACTATACATTTATGAATGAGTGGTAAGAAACTATGTTTTTTAATCAATTTTGGATTCTCTACATAGTCTTTGACCCATTTGTATTCTTTTAGGGATAGTGGTTCACCTATATGAGGATAGCGTTTTAATTTAAACCAATCTTCCGTTTCCATATTTTAAAATAGGGCCAGATTTTGATAGTAGCAGGTTAAGAATGTACATGCCTTTCGAAGCTTTCACCCTCTCGAGCTATTGCGACGCTACTCTTTTCAGGTATAGAAATTGTTATCTTTGTAGAAACACTCATAAACATCTTTACAATGCTTAGAACACTTTACGCACAATGCAACTTCAGGAAGCTAACAGTTGTTACACTGTTATCAACCATCTCCAATTCTCTCTCATTTCTGGGAAATCATTTGGAAAATGGTATCATCCTTCCCAACTAACGTATATCTTAGAAGGTTTTACTGAGTAAAACGTAACATTCCGACCACTGGCCCATTTTATTAATTTATAATATTCTTTTTTTATAAATGCCATGTTCAAGTGATAAATGCAACTGGCCAAGTTGATTTTAATTTTTCTATTGGACTAATGTAGCCAAACTTTCTTATTCTTCGATTATTGATTAATTTTTCTATTTCCCTGATTCTAGTCTCGCTGATCAAATTCAAGTCTGTTTTCTTTGGCAAAAACCTTCTGATGAGTCCAATCCTATTTTCTACCGTCCCTTTGTCCTGTGATGTATAAGGTCTTGTGAAATAAGTTTTGACATTGTGTTTTTTAGCAATTTTCCCGTGCCCTGCAAACTCTTTTCCATTGTCAAAGGTCATTGTTTTTATCCAACTGTTTCCTATCCTTGAAATACGGTCACTTATTTTCTTTTGGACAACCTTGGAATCTTTGCCTTCCAAAAAGTCCAGAGTCGTGATCAAGGTGGATCTGGATCAAGATAAAAACTTGGGGAGAAATGTATCTTTGCAAGCAAAACACTTAGAACTTGGATATAGAATTAGCCCGCTATTTATTGCCCGAAGGCATATTAGAATATTTTGAGATCATCAGTCATAAATCATCAACAGACAAGGTTCATTTCTATTTAGAAGAGAAGAACATTCTACCCAAAGAATATCAATTAGAAATAGCACAATCCAAAGGCTTCTTACCAGAAATAACGGTTGAAGATTTTCCACTAAGGGGTAAATCCGTATTGCTCCATATAAAACGTAGGCGTTGGACCTTGGTCAATACAGGAGAGATAGTAAAAAGAGATTGGAACTTAATAGCTAAAGGCACTCGGATAACTAACGAGTTTGCCTCTTTTTTAAAAGGTATCGCTTGATACCCACGCTGTAAGTGCTAAACGGTTTGGTGACTATTATAAGACCAATGGCAAAACGCTTCAGTACCACTACAAAAACCATCTCAGCGACTTCAAGGATTGGGCGCAAAAAGAGCATTCACAAGATTGGCTGCTCTATGGAAAGAACTTGGGCAAATATTTGAGTTTAGATGAAACCTCTTTATCCAACGGTGAGCTTTACACTATTCTAACAAACAAAGCAGCCAAGGGAAAGAAAGGCAGCATCGTAGCAATTGTTAAAGGAACTAAAGCAGATGATGTCATTAAAGTACTTAAGAAAATCTCCGTAGAAAGGCGCAATATGGTAAAAGAAGTTACTGTAGATATGGCTGGGAGCATGAATTTAATCGCTAAAAAATGTTTCCCTAAAACCGAAATAGTTACAGATAGGTTTCATGTTCAAAAATTAGCCTCAGAAGCAGTGCAAGAAGAACGTATCCGGTTAAGATGGGAAATTATAGAAGTAGAAAACAAAGCTATTGAAGAAGCCAGGAAAAATGAAAAAACATATAAACCAGAGCTTCTCGGTAATGGGGACACGCACAGGCAGCTGCTCGCTAGAGGCCGATATCTATTGTTCAAATCCAAAACCAAATGGACAGCAAGACAAATAGAAAGGGCTGAAATATTATTTGATCTATACCCAACTATTGAAGAAGCATATAACTTCTCTCAAGGGCTAAGCCATGTTTTTAGAGACAATACGAACAAAGATGTAGCTAGGCTAAAATTGGCACACTGGTACAACAAAGTCGAAAATTCCGAATTTAAGTCTTTCAATACCATTGCAAGATCTGTACAAATGCACTACGAGACCATACTAAACTATTTTAACAACAGAAGCACCAATGCTTCCGCAGAATCTTTTAATGCCAAAATAAAAGAATTCAGAGCTTCGTTTAGAGGTGTCAGGGATGTGAAATTCTTCCTCTATAGACTAACTAAATTATATGCATAATTCTCTAGCTCCCCAATAATATGGTTTGATCCGTGGATCTCTCTGTCATCACCAATAAGGCAGATCCGTGGTCTTTCCCCATCATCAGGTCCACCTCCACATCGCCCAAGCGTTCCCGATTATCGACCACATCGGGACGATTCTCTATTGATACCCGGTTCTGTATGGTTCCTCTGGTGTTTTTATAGTTGCCACGTTTAAATCTTCTCCTACCGTGCCTTAAATAGAGATAGAGGTCTTTATAGGGCAAATTCTCCTTTCGGTTGCTTTTCTTGCAATCCCATATCCATTGATAAATACATTCAAGCGAGACGCCTTCTATGCCCATAAATTTCCACTCAACCGCAATTAATTCTGGGCTAAATTGCTCTTTTCTAAGCCAACCAGCAGCCTGCTTTTTGAGAGTGTCGGTCAACTTGACGAATTTATTTTTGGCCTTATGCCGATGCGCTGTTCTATTCTGGGCTAGACGAGGAACATACTCACCAGCAAACTGGCCTCGTTTTCCCACATTTCTTTTCAGCTCACGACCTATTGTACATTTATGAACGCCAATGATATCGGCTATCTCATATTTTTTCTTTCCTGCTTCCAACAAAGCACCAATTTGGTATCTTTGTTCTTGACTAAGTTGTTTGAATTTTTTCTTCACAAATCAAATTTAGCACTTGGCCAATCATTGGGGGCTAGCCCCCAATGATTTTAATTTGAGTTGCATTTATGTGTTGAACTTAGAAATGCTTGATTTAACAAATCTAATCTTTATAGCATACAAACCTTTAAATCTATATTAAAAAAACATAATACGTTTCCACAAAAGCTTTCGTTTGGATTGTGATTTCATTTACCATTTCTTCAAAATACTCATTATCAGTACTTAATTTTTCTAAAATTATTGTGCTCGCTAGATTTAAAGAATTTTTATCTGGAGTTTTAATATCGTTAATTAAAGGCCAATAGATACTTAATCTGTAGTCACCATCTCTTTTAGCATCATAATTATTCTTCCTATCAAAAATCCCAATAAAGACACGTCCATAATTATTGCCTTTTCCAGAAAATGATTCTAATCCAAATTGGACTCCTTTTTTATGAAGCGCCTCTGAACTTAGCCATATTTGAGAATAGTTGTGGTTAATAGCATTACCTAGACGCGCTTTTACTTCCAATGGCATAATATTTAATTTTTCTAAAACAGCAAGCCTTAATTTTTCCCTAATACTATCTACTGCTTTTAGATAATGAGAATGTATGTATTTTGCCTCTTCAAGATTATTTACAATAAGTTCAATTAAATTATTTTCTAATGGTTTTTCCATAGTATTCGTGAGCTTTTTTATCAAAATCTGATATTGTTTAATGGCATTTTCTACAATCGATCCTTCTCTAGTACATGAAAGGCATCGACCTATCCATTTTAAAATATGATCATTATAAGCTATAACCAAATAATCTTTATTTGTTAAAGTAAAGAGACTATCTTTTGTTGGTGGCTCACCTGTTTTGTTTAAATAGAATAATGTGCATGCTCCACCTTTAAACAGACTATATCTATACATTTGATTTCGTTGATCTCCAGCATTAATTTTATTTTCAATTGCGATGGCCTTTCCTGAAGGAAATGTGATTAGAATATCTATATAACCACCGCTACTGTGATCTTGGGGAATCTTACCTAAATGATATTCTGCAACTACATTAACAAGCATCAAATCTTCATCTTGATAATCTTTATATCCAATTTCCTCTAAAAATAACTTTAAAAACTGCGCTTTGTAATAATGATTACCCTTAGGATCTAATAATGCAACCAACATTGCAGAATGCGTTTTGGTTTCATTAGTCTCCATACCTAATATTGAAAAAACATTAAAGTCTTCACCTTTTTCCCGAATATCATCTAGATGTACTTTTACAATAGCTCCAGAACTATTGAGCAGGGTTTTTAGTTTTGCGTATTCCATAAGCTACAACTCCCCCTTAAAAGCCTGATCCAACAAACTACTTTTTAAAGATTTTAAATGACTCATTTTTTGAGTTTCTGTTTTGGTTAATTCATCACATAATCTAAAAGATTCTTTGATTTTATCAACTAAATGTTGTTGGATTTCTATAGATACAATAGGCAATTCTATAAATTCTATCATAGATTTTGTAATTGCTTCCCTGGTAGCATTTCCAGCTGAATCATATAAAAGCTTAGACTTCATTTTAGGACTAACCAGGAAATAAAGCATAAACTCAGGTAAAATACTTTCATCAGTTCTGATAATACTAACGTGCTGATTGACACGAGCAGGTAAATAGCTTGAATCTACAATGCAACATCTTGCAACGGATGCTCCTGTAATGTTTAATAATACATCGTTTTCTTGAATTTCAACATTTTTCAATTTATCAGCTTGTTCATCGTCAATAAAAGCTAAATTTTTATCCTTGAAAAAACAATCGTGAACATTCATACTTCGTATTAGACTAATACCACTTGATTTATAAGATTTTTGACCTCCTCTTGGTGTTGAACCACTACCAATTTTTGTAGTTATGTTTTTTAGTTTTTCCTTTTTTGAAGAAAGCTTTTCTAACTTCCCAAACTCCTCATCCAACACAGAACCCATCAAAGCTCGGGTATGCGCTATGTTTTCTTTTAACAAACAAATAGCATCATCTATTTCAACAAACAAAGCATCTAATTTTGCAACGATGCGTTGTTGTTCAGCTATTGGTGGGAACTTAAGCATTATGTCTTTAAGTGACTTATAGTAAATTGCCGCTACGTTAGTTGTTCCACTTTTTATTTTTTCCAGTCTTTCTTTAAATTCAGATGATTGAAACTGATAATTAATAAAATAAGGGTTGAAATCTTTTTTAAACCTAGATCTCATTATATTATTATTGAATAGCATTGGCTTAGGTGATCTAACATCGTATACAGCTGTTTTCCCTACTAATTCAACACTATTTCGAGTATTGAATAGAAAATCACCTTTTTTTAAAGTATATTTTTTAAGCTCATCTTTTGAAGCGTTAACTTTTACTATTGAATTTAAATATAATTCACCATCATTGGTAATGTTATTCATCTTCAAATAATCAAATTCAAATTCAAAAGACTGTTGTTTTGTATTTCTAACTAATCCAATTAAATTGGATTCTTTTAAATCGTCAAATATTCTTTCTTCCCACTTACCCATCAATCAAGCTTTCAATTTGGTTCATCAAATTCGATATCTCTGTATCATTTTGCTTAATCGCAGTCAACAACTCCTTTGGACTTAAGTGAACCACTTCCACAACTTTGTGTGGGTTTTTTGCACTTAGGTCATAGTCTTTTATGTCTGCTACATTTATAGTCCAATCGTTGCAAGGTTTATCCGTCTTTTTGCTAGATGCATTGCGTTTTTTGGGGTAGTGGAATAAATGAACAAACTCTTCTATATGTTCGTAAAGAATGGGTTTGTTTTTGGTCAGTTTATAAGGTGGCGTTACATCGTAATACCAAATATCATTAGTTGCTCCTTTTCTGTCAAAATACAGTAGATTGGTTTTTACACCGCTATATGGCAAGAATACTCCAGCTGGTAAACTTACTATAGTATGCACATTAAAGTTTTCTAACAAAGTTTGTTTCACCTTGGTAAAGGCATTGTTTGTTTGAAATAACACACCTTCCGGAACAATAATCGAAGCACGACCTTTTAACTTCAACATTTTCATAAAATGCTGTAAAAACAGTATTTCAGTCGCATTGCTCTCTACTGGAAAGTTTTGTTGAATTTGCTTCTTTTCCTTTCCTCCGAAAGGTGGATTTGCTAAAATCACATTGTGCCTATCTTTTTCTTGATAATCACGTATATTTTGGGTTAGCGTGTTTCCTTTAAATACGTTTGGACTTTCAATGCCGTGCAGAATCATATTCATCATTCCCATTACATAACCCAAACTGGTTTTCTCTTGTCCAAAGAAGGTGTCATTCTGTATTGTT
This sequence comes from Gillisia sp. JM1, assembly GCF_000424645.1. Lineage (NCBI taxonomy): Bacteria > Pseudomonadati > Bacteroidota > Flavobacteriia > Flavobacteriales > Flavobacteriaceae > Gillisia > Gillisia sp. JM1. The sequence goes on along the minus strand of NZ_KE384218.1, from coordinate 96,775 downwards.
TTCCATTCTTTAGCCGACAATTTTTCTTTCTTTTCCCCTGCGGTTAAAAAGTCGAAAGCTTCTACTAAAAAACCGCCACTTCCTGCAGCACCATCGTAAATTGTATCGCCTACTTTAATATCAGTAGTTTCAACCATAGCTTTAATAATAGCTCTAGGTGTATAAAATTCACCCGAGTTACCACCATCGTTCCCCATACTTTTTAGAAGTGTTTCGTACACTTGTGAAAGCTCAAACAGCTCATCACTACTTTGAAAATCTAGACCATCAATTATATCTAAAACCTCTCTTAGAGTATGTCCACTCGCAATTCGATTATCGAGATATTCAAAGATGGCACCTATTTTATAGCTTAAAGCTTTAGGATTATTCGTTGTGCTTTTAAATGCCTTTAAGTAAGGAAAGAAAGTGTTGTTGACAAACTCAATGAGGTCGTCTCCCGTTAAGGCACGTTTAACATCTAATTTTCCATTTTCATCTTTTGGGCACGCCCATTGGTTCCAGCGCAGATCTTTACGAAGTACATAATTATAATCTTTTCCTTCTAAAAAGGCTTCGTCTGCGTTATTGTCTTCGTAGTCATTCAGAAATTTTAAAAATAAAATCCAAGAAATTTGTTCGGTGTAGTGCATTGCGCCAGATATACCGTCGTCACGACGTAAAATATCTGTAATCCTATCTATGCTGTTTTGTATGCTCATTTATGCTTGTTAGTTATTATAAGGATAATTATCCTGCTCTGTATATGTTTTCTTGTAATTTATAATATGCTCCTAAAAGTGTGTTCATATCGCCAAATGCAGTTTTAGCATCTTTTGGCGTTCCGAGTTTTAGCTTGACCAAATCTCCTAAACTATTGCGTTCTAAACCTTCGATGCCATAATCTTCATAATGTTTTAAAACGAACTCCAAAAAGTCTTTGGCTTCAAGGTTTTTATAAACTTCAAAGAATTGTACATCGTCTTTTACAAATTTCACCCGCTGTTTACGAGTCATTAATTCTGAAGAAAAAGAAATGTGCGACAACACATCGAAAATATCACAATCGGGGGAAGCGATCATATTTCGCAAATCATTAAGTTGTTGGCTATCGAAACCTAACTCACCGAGTTTATTCAATAAATCGGTTCGAGTATCTGGATTAGACCAAATTTTACGCAAATGTGCTTCATCTTTATAGATAGCAGGTAATTCTCCTACTAATTTCTCCAAAAACTCTCTTACGGTAAGTGGTTTTCCATTTTCGTCTATATAACGAATATCTATATCTGTTACTTTTAATTGCCGTCCGTTTGATAAATCAACAATCAGCTTTTCCTTACGCTCGTATTCTACTTCGTCTTCTTTAGCTTCTAATTCGGCTCGTTTCTTAGTAGGTTTCTTATCCTCACCAAATCCCTCAGTTTCCTCAGAAATATCTTCTGCTTCACCATCCCAATTGGCATCATAAAACAAATTGGTTGCGCCCACAAAATCAATGATGGTAAAGAAATCTTTTCCATCATAAACACGTGTTCCTCGCCCTATAATTTGTTTAAACTCTACCATAGAACCAATAGGGGCAGTTAGCACTACATTACGCACATTTCGTGCATCTACTCCTGTTGTCAACATTTTAGAGGAAGTTAATATAACTGGTATATCCTGATCGTTATCCTGAAAAGCTTCCAAAAATTCACGTCCATTTTTACCTTCATCACTGGTTACACGCACGCAGTAATAAGGATCTGCAACTGTTTTATGTTTATTTATATAATCTCTTAAATCTAAAGCGTGATCTTGATTGGAGCAAAACACAATGGTTTTTTCCATTTCACCAATTTGTTTTAGAATCGTTTTTGCTTCCAATTCTATACGTTGATTTATGGTGATGCTTTTATTAAAATCGCTAATCTCATAACGATCTTTGGTCACCTCACCTTGAATGATTTTGCTATCACTGGTGTGAATATATTCATCGATATTCGTTGTAATACGTTTTACTTTATAAGGCGTTAAAAACCCATCTTGAATGCCTTCTTTAAGAGAGTATTCATAAACGGGCTTTCCGAAATATTTATAGGTATCTATATTGTCATCACGTTTGGGTGTGGCGGTTAGTCCTAAATGAACAGCAGGACTAAAATGATCTAGGATTGCACGCCAAGAACCTTCTTCATTTGCGCTTCCACGATGGCACTCATCAATTACAACTAAATCAAAAAAGTCACTAGGATATTCTTTGTAATAACCACCAATATCCTCACGCTCTGCAATGGCTTGATAAATGGCGAAGAATATAAAAGCATTGGTAGGAACGATGCCATTCCTTTTTCTGACTTCTTCTCCATCAATTTTTATAACATCATTTTCATAAGGGTTGAATGTATTTATCGCTTGATCAGCGAGTACATTCCTGTCAGCCAAAAATAAAACTCGTGGTCTTCTTTCTTCTCCTTCTATGTTCCATTTTGCTTGTAAAAGTTTATGTACAATTTGGAAGGCAATAAACGTTTTACCGGTACCGGTGGCCATCGTCAATAAGATGCGCTTGTCTCCATCAGCAATACTTTCCATTACTTTATTTACTGCAATTTCTTGATAATAACGAGGGCCGAAATTTCCAGTAAGTAAAAATGGAATGTTGTGGAGTTTCTTTTTGAGTTGATTCTTATCTCCAAATTGTCTTTCGTATAATTCTTGGGGAGTGGGAAAATTATCTACGTAATCTCCTTTTCCTAAAAGTCTATCAAATTCGTATATACTTTGACCATTGGTGGCATACACAAAATTAATTTTCAGCTTTTCGGCATACCCTAGGGCTTGCTGTAATCCTTTAGTAGGATGATCATCGAACTTTTTTGCTTCTATGATCGCTAGATTTGTGTTGTTGAATTTTAGAAGGTAATCTAGGAAAAGCCGTTTCCCTCTTTTATTCCCAAGTAATTTTCGACCATCAGTAAAATAATATTCTCTTACAATATGAATTGATTCCCATTGGCTATCAACCAATTCAGGGTCAATAAAATTCGCCCTTGTATCTGATTCTGAAATTATTTTTCCCATCGATTTATTTTACTTTAAAAACTCTCTAAAATTTTCATTCGTAATTACTTTTACTTCTGTATTATAAGTCTCTACAAACGTTTTAGGGATTTTTACTTTGCTTTTTGCGTTCCATTTTATTTCAAAACCAATTACTTTTCCGGCTTCTTCCTCTACATAATCAATTTCCTGTTGCTGCACAGTTCTCCAAAAATAGCCTTTGGATAATGAACCATTATAAGCATTATACTTTAGACGTTCTGCTATCAAAAAGTTTTCCCAGAGGTTGCCCTTATCCTGGCGCATTTCTAATGGATTTAAATCGCCAATAATCATATTTCTAACACCTGTATCGTAGAAATATATTTTTTGATTGGTCTTGATCTCGTTGCGTAAATTTTTGCTGAAACTTGGAAGTTTAAAAACCACAAATGCCTGGCATAGTAAGTCTATATAATTAGAGACAGTTTTTTTATCTATACCTAATAACTGTGCTAATTCATTATAACTTACTTCGCTTCCTATTTGGAAAGCCAAAGCACGTAATAATTTTTCAAGAATTTCAGGTTTACGTATTCCTCCATAACTTAATAGATCCTTATATAAGTAGCTATCTGTTAATTGCTTTAGAATATCCTTTTCTTCTCCAAAATTATTGATGACATCTGGATACATCCCATATACAATACGCAATTCTAGTTGTTGTTGAGCTTTTAGATAACCAACGTTATTTTCGAATTCATCCCAAGAAATAGGGTAAAGCTGATATTCCCATTTTCTGCCTGTGAGCGGTTCTTGGGTCTGGTTATTGAGTTCGAAGGCAGATGAGCCACTCACAAGTAATTGAACAGATTTTAGTTGATCTGTAATTAATTTTAGTGTAAGTCCTATATTATCTATACGCTGTGCTTCATCTATAAACACAATTTTATAGTTCCCAATAATATTTTTAAGTTGTTCTAAATTCGGATTGGAAATTAATTTTCTCACGGTTGGATCATCACCATTCAAAAAGAGATATTCTTTTCCTTCCAGTAACTTATTGAAAAGTGTAGTTTTACCAACTTGTCGTGGACCAATTAATAGAATCGCCTTGCCGGTTCCAAAACGATTTTTAATCTTCTTTTCTAAATCTCTTTTAATCATATTTAGGGAGTGTAATCCCCAAATATACCATTTTTTAAGGATTGTAATCCCCAAATTAAAAATTAAATCAGACTACATTTTTGGAGATTGATAAACTGATCTAACTCTGAAATAGCTTCGTAACTAAAGTTATTGTTACCGAAAATAATCTCATCTTTTCATTGTTTTACAATGTTCAGTGACAATGAACACTAAAATATAATGAACGCTTTTGAGTTAGTGATACCATTATTTCTTAAGAGAATATGAATAAATGAAAAGTCCTTCTTCAGAGACTTCTTAAAAGTTTATAGGGATCAAAATCTTTAAAGAGCTCATCATTCTTTTGGATTAGAGGATCCAACCAGTCAACTTTTCTCAAACCAAATGATATTTGTTCTTTTATTTCATCTGATAGATTAACTTTCTTTTTATACTCAATCAAAAATGTACGCAGCTTATTTGCTTCATGCCACAGTTCGGACTTTTGCTTTATCAAAGAAAGCATTGCGATTTCTTCTTGTTTTTTCTTTTCAATGGCTTCTTTTTTTAATCGAATTTCATTTTCCATATGCCATTCCCGTTTTTCTTTCGCTATACCTTCCAAATATTTAATAATGAGTGGTAATTTTTCCGCAAGAGTTTTATTAGTAGTCTCCTGCCATTCTTTTCCAGAAAATTCTCCAGCTAAAAAGCTAAGTAGACCAATAGGTTCTAGTGTACTGGATCTGTATCCCGATTTTTCGATCTCGTAAACTCTTTTTGATCTTTCCCTCATTCGAATAGAAATTTCTACCCCTTCAATAACTATATAAGAACGTTCATAACAAAATAGAAAATAATGCCCTCTGGACTTCATCACGATAATAAAAGTATTCAGAAAACATAAAGCTCTTTTATATGGCTTTCCAGTAGCATTAACTGAAATTCTTCCGTAGTTATATCTTTTAGTATAATCCCAGCAATTATTCACAATTGGATGAGTTTTGGGATTATCCGAAAGCATTTCCCTAATAATTGGATCAGGTATTTTAGGTAGTCTTTTGGGAACTTCTAAATCAGAGACCTTATGATTATCATTTATAATACTGAATTTTTCTGCAGGTTTAGAATTCTTCGAATTTTCCTTAGTTCGAATCAGCAACTCTATATCAAGCTCATTTGACATCTTTGGCAATATTGGTTTGCTAATCTCTTTACCATATTTTCGTTTCATCCAGTAGCCATTAGGTGGCAGGGGAATATTATATTTTTCACAAATACTTTTAAATTCCTGGTAGGATACGATATAGCTCTTACAAAACCATACAATACTCTTCTTCCAACATAGATCAAAGAACTCTTCTCTTGAAAACTTATCTCTCATAATATTGATGATTTATTCATGTCCAAAATATTCTAAATCAACATGGCTTTTTTCGCTATCATCATCACCAATCTTTAGGAGGTGAATTTGATATCAGAATTGAAATGAAAATATTAATTTTTAGTGCCCCATATCTACCATAACTAACTTGCGCGTGGATCCTGTGCTGTTTTTATAGCGTACGGGAAGTTAAGCGTAAAATAAAAACAGCATAGGGCGCATTCTACTTATCTCGATTGGGTTACAGTAAAAAATGACGATTTTAAAGGGGTTAACAAGCCATTTACAGTAAATTTAGTAAAATTTGCGTCAAGCTCAATTGTCATGACAACTCCTACTTTTTTCCTTCCAACCACTGGCAATAATCATCTTTAATTTCAGGATTTATAGAAAGATATTGCTGATATCGATCATTCTCTGATTCCAAAATTATTCGGTACATTTCAAACTTATCTTTCTCTACTGTTTTTGCTGTGTATCCAAAATAACCCAATAGACTTAATGCCATTATTCCCAGTGTTCCGAATAGGATCAACAGGTAATTCGGAATTATTCTGGCGTGCTTTAGCTTCTTTTCTATCTCATTGAGAACTTCATCTTTTAGCCTGTTTTCTTCTTCCTGTTTCTCCAAGAAAATGTTCAGGTTCTTTTCTAGTGCCTCGGTGCTAATAGGAATACTCAAATTAAAGAGTTGTTTTGAAAGCAGTTCAAGTTCTAAAATTGCTGCTTTAAAGTCGGCCATCTCATCGGTCATGAGTTCCATAATTTCGTCTAGCTTTTTCATCCTTTTAATTATTTTAAAATCCTATTCCAGTATCCAAGCTTCTTTTTATTACTTGTTTCACAAAACCTTTGGCTATACTTGCTGCCATATTAGCACTGACTTGAACTGTTTTATCCATCAATTTTAAGCTGCTCGGCAGTTCTTTCATTCTTGTGTATTCTGAATTCCTTGTAATTTCTCCAATGAGTTTGCCTCCAGTCATAGACCTATGAACATCACTTCCTTTTAAATTCATCCCTTTATATTCAAATCGAAAACCCTGCAACTGATTTGATTTATTGATGCAAGGAATCACTTTTACCTGTTGCTCCTTCATTTTATTAATATATTCATCAAGTGATTTAGGCCTGAATTCCAATACCCTGTCATTGATCTGTTTTATTGCTAGTCGCTGCGGTTGTAGTTCCTGTAATTTTTCTTGTTGCACTTCCCGTACCCTGGTTAGGCCTAACTCTTTTGCTACATTGTCTGCGGCTAGCTGACTTCGTTTTCCAATAAAACTGTCATTGTACGCCTTTCCATCAAAACCAATTCGGTTGGTATAGATATGGACGTGAGTATGTTCTTTATCCCTGTGAACAAACCCTATGGACTGGTTGTTTTGTAAATTCATCTCCTTTAAAAACTTTTTAGAAATTTCTTCCAAGTCTTTTACGCTTAAATCTTTTCCATCTTCTATGGTTGGGCTTAGTATAAAACTCAAGGTATTATTTATACACCGCTCATTTTGCGACTGGATGATCTTAAACTCCTCGGTAATTTCCTGCGGAGTATCTCCGGCCAGAAATTCTTTAAGGACTACTTCGGCATCCTTTTCCTGATTCCATCCATAATCTATAGATGCTCCTGTTCTTGCTATGGAATGTCCCTTGCCGATCATTTTTTGAAATTATTTAAATTTGATCTGATTTCTTCCGACAACTGTTTTACTTCTTTAGCTAGTTGAGGATTCCCTTTTTTAAACATATTGCTGATTCGACTAAAGTTGTTTTTGTATTGAACCAGGAGCTGATAACATTCTAACTGCTCTTGTGTAATCCTTTCTACTATATTTTTCTGAAAAGCAGTAGATCGCAGATATTCGGAAAGGGAAATTCCCGCTTTGGCCGCTCTGTTTTTGAGTAGCTTTTTCTCGTAGATCGAGCAGCGTATCTGGATATATTCCCTTTTCATTTTTTCTTTTTAAAATCTTTGCAACCTCCGGGAGCAAAGCAAGATTGTCATGACAATGACACATCTTGCTTTGCTATCCCAAATGAAATCTCCCTTGTGGCTTTTACATTTTTAATTGTGCTTTTATAATTCACTTTATTTTTACTTTTAACTGAAATCAGCTTTTCATTGATGTCTTTATAACCTTTATAAGAATCACTTTTATCAATCATGTTCTTATGATTTTGGATCAGCTCTTCCGAATATTTAATTCCGGCTGTATCATTATCCAAATACAGATCAACTTCCTTATAATTTTTAAACAAATGGGAAACTGATTTTAAAAAAGAGAGTGAGTTTAAAACGATCACATCTGAATTTATAAGTTCATCAGGAGATAATTCTGCGAGGGACAACAAGTCAAACATCCCCTCTAAAATTATCAGACGATCCGAATGGCTGTTCAAATAGGTATAGGCTTTTGGGGAGCTAGAGCTTTTAAAGAATTTATTTCGAAGTTCCCATCCTCCAAGATGGTTTTTAAGTCCCAGAGCAAAGTAGTTTCTTCCCTTAAAGCTGTACTCAATTTCTATACAGTATAGTTGCGCTGTTTTTGACCTAATTTTCCTGGTACCCAAATACTGAATCAAAGCTTGATGTTGAATTGGCTTCACTTCGAGAAGTTGGATTTTTGAAGAGTCTTCCTTTTTTAAAACTGGCTGCTGAAAAGAAAAAAGATTTCCTTCTTTGTTCAGATACTCTAAGGCTTGTTTAACCGAACATCTTTTCATGGCCACAATCAAATCCAGCACGTTTCCGCCCCTTCCTATTCCATGGTCATACCATCTGTTCAAAATCAAAGAAACCTTGAAAGAGGCCTGCGTTTCTGACCGAAGGGGACTCAGAAACCAGGCTTCTTTCTCCGTTGTCCTGTTTGGAAAGTGCCCAAATCTGGCCAGCGTTTTTACGATGGAAAGATTTCGGGCTCTTTCGCAGGTTACGAATGAATATTTTTCTTTTTTCATTAGCCTTTATTTAAACTATTAAATCAACTTGATATCATTCATCATTATTTTTTTGATGAGAAAACGATGAGCAAGAAAACCCTTGATATCACTAGCCTTATTCCTTATCTCTCATCATTCATCAAAAAAAAGAATACATTAGTAGCATTTTCTTCAGTAGTTTGCTGAATTGTTAGAAATGATGAGCGTTTTAAGGCAACATCCGCAAATACTAAGGTTCTCAGTGTCATCAATATCTCATCACGCTTTGTTTTGTACCTCCTCACCAAAATTCTTTGATAAAAAGGATTTGCCTACCGTATAATATCGCCCTATAGAATCTGTCAATCCTAGTCCTCCATCTTGCCAGATTATCATTTTTTTGTAGGTTAGTGAATTGTCTTGATTGGTTAGTTTCCAATCTTTTTTAAGAATTTGCCGTAGTTGTGTAAGATCGGTTTTGACCCGGGTACGGTTTAATACTTGGAGCGCATCTAAAGGACAAAGGTCTATTTCATCCACATCAAAAGTTTCCATCGCACTCAAGATCATGCTAGCAAGTTCTTTTTCCACCCTACTGCGATTATTTTGCATTAGATTTTCCAAAGCATCGGTTTTAATTTCTTCAGTAGAAAACCACATTCTTGTTTTATGCCGAGTAGATAACTGACGATTCTGTAAATAATTTAAAAATGCCGGTATTTCAGTTTCTAGATGATCTAAAAAATGAGTTTCTTCATTTTTAAGTGAAGGAATTTTCAAAACCCAAAAACGAGTTTCGTCGCTGTCGATCTTGATAAAATTATCTTCATTGTTGCTGCAGAGAATAAACTTCCCAAAGAATTCTGCTTCCCGCTTATCCTTTCCTTTTGCCTCAATTTTATTGAAATTGGTTGTGCTCAAATATTTAATTCGTTCGGTAAGTTCTTCTTTATTAAACAGGACTTCATCTATACAAATAAGTAATTTATTGGTCCAATCTGAATTAAACTGACTGCTAAAATCATCATTGATCACATACGTAAAATTGTTTTCGAAAATAGTTTTTAACCATTTTAAGAAAGTCGTTTTGCCAGTGACCCGTTCTTTGGAAACCAAACATAAAATGGGCAGTACTTGAGTAGGCTTGGAATATAATAGTTGTAAGTAATCTAGTCCTAGTTCCAATTGATTTCCAAAAATATGTTTTACCAATCGCAATGAAAAATCGACCTTTCCCTCCTGGGGATAATAAGGCAAAGGACTATAAGTATTGTAAAATCCATAGAGTTCTTGTTTGAAATTCTGATGGCTTGGAATACAGGTGAAGCCATCATATTTGTTAATATTACCTATAAAATCTTTACCATGGTCAGTCCTAAGGGTTTCGATCTTCCAAGGCACTATGATTTTATTGAAATTTCCAGAAATAGTTGGCACATTTACTGATTTATAATAGCAAGTGCCCACGCGGATGTAAGAAGTCTTCTTCATCTGATAGTGTATTTGAGTTATTTTCTGTTTGACAGAAGTTTTTTATTAAACTGCTGTTCAAGAAACTCGTCGGAAAGATCAGGATCGCCAAGAAGCCAGGCATCAATCCTTTCTTTGTCAAAAAACTTCTGCCGGATGTTTGGATTGTTTCCCGTTGGGATAAGCTTTAAGTGAGTAAGCTTATAAATTTTGCTTTTTGAAAGTCCGGTATATAGTACCAGATCTTCAACGTTCATTACTTTTTTTCTGTGGGATAGTAGTCCTTTGATATCCTCTAATAATCCCAATAATTCATTTTGCTCATTCATAACAATTAAGTTAAATTTAGAAATGAGTAAAAGGCCTTTTACATTTTTGTACAGGACAAACTTATGAAAACAAATATCTGTAAATCAATACGATAACTCACGTAAGAAAGAAATTATGCTATAATTATTGTTTACCAAGCATGCGTTTGACTAATTCTCGCTGATTTTTAGAATTTATTTTTTCCTGATCATTTTTCCAAGAGGAAAAACTTGACTTTAAGGTGTTTCCTTTTAGCGATTCACCGTTCATTAGAAAAGAATTAATGAGCAATTGGAAGAAGAGTTTTTTTCGATCTCCACTAAACTCTTGAATACCTCCTGCCAGTACTTCATCAAACAATACAAAAAGAATTCTATGATTGGCAGACTCCCCGCTTTTATTACCAATTGTGAAATTGATCGGAGTTTGGACATTTCTCCCTTGCAGCAGTTTATTAAATTCTTTTTGTGAATCTTCATCAAGATCGAGAAGATCGTACCGAATTTTAGAATTCTTAATCGGTGCTATGTTAAAAGGGTGTCTATCTTTTTGAAGATGTTTATCTGACTCATGGCGTATGGCAAGCCACAATAAAATGATAGCCAAAAGCAGAACCATTACCATAAAGGCCAAAGCGTTTTCTATTAAAACAGTGAATCCGAAGACTGCAGAAATCAATAAAATATAAAGGATGAAAAGTGCCATCAAAAAATAAAAAATATGGCTCGGATTGCCTTGCAATTTATCTTCCAGGAAATAGTTGATGCTGGATCGTATCCTAGCCAAGACCTTTCCGGCATTTAGAATGAATTTTTCCATGGCAGTATTTACTTGAATCTAATAAATATAACCAAAAGAAAAACAAAGAAAAAGTAAGAAAGTGTTGTACCTATGTTGTACCTATAGTAAAAAAGAAAGCCACTCAATTTCTTGAATGGCTTGTCTTCATTGAGCTCCTCCTCTTGGGCTCGAACCAAGGACCCTCTGATTAACAGTCAGAAATTGAATTCTTATAGATACCTTTTGTTACCTATATATTATTAATAATCAGCAAATTAAATATTAGTTCAAAAACTAATAGTAATGGATAACTGGATTTAACTGAAAATATGTTGCACTAAAAAGACACTATAATACCTACTAGCATTATTTGCATTTTCTTCATTTTCAGAAACTAATGTAGTAAAGTTCAAAATTGATTTAACCTATCATTGTTCAATCTGGATATTTTATACTTTCTCTTAATTCGATTACTTCATCATAGATAGCATCAAAATCATCTCTGTATTCAAGGATAGTATTATCATAGATTATTTTGCTAACGCTAGAATTAGATAAACCAGATTTGTGAGCAATTTCAGGAATTAAAATATTTAAGTTCAATTCCGAATTCATTTTTCTCTCATACTCTTCTATATTAAAACTTTTACTAGTTATAACCTGATACTGACTATTATGTATCTCTTTCATATATTCTAAAAGTACAATTTGAACTTTACTATTTTCTATATTGTTCATGAAGCTTAATAAAGATGTTCTATTGTCTAAATCCCTTTGATAGCTTTCTTGTCTTATTATTTGAAGTTCCTCTACAGAGTATTTAGGCTTTTCTTTATTCTGACAGCTAATTAGGCTAATCATTATTAGTATACATATAATCTTGAATTTCATATCATATAATTTTTTGTTAGAATAAGAAAATTATCACCTATTATAATGCAACAGGTCAAAGAATAAGTTTCCTAATGATTAGAACTGTGAATAAAATTTAAAGCTTTTCTCCATTTTTGAGGTTAATTGCATTAGTTAAACTAACCGATTTTTGAGTTTTTAATTTTGTTAATTACACTTTTTATTCTGTTATCATCTATAAATAGAAACAAAAAAATTCCGATACATAAAATAATAATTAAAAATAATAATGTATGAGCGTAATTAGCTGTAAAGAGAATAAAATCCACAAATTTATATATGGGATCATTATTAGAATTTGGATAGTAAGATGTAGCTGTAAAAATTGAAAATATTATAAATAATAAAGCAGTTAATATTACAAAAAATGCAATCTTTTTATCTTTCATATCTAAAATGTTGATTTTGTTATCATAAATAATAACTAGTTATTATAATAAAGTAAAATGATTAATCACGAGTTAAGATATATGGTATGTAAAGAATTAGAATGGTAACTACTGTCCAAGAGTAAAGATTATTCACTCCAAATAATTTTACCATCCAATAAAGTTGGGAAATAACTGGTAAAAACATAGATACAATAAATGCTATAAAACTAACCTCATAAGCTATAATTAGAGTCCAAATATAAAGACCAATGGCTAATATTGGATAAATTGAAAACAGTAGTGATAATAGATCGTAGGCTGTCGAGTTTTCTTTCATAGATTAGAAGATTGAACACACAAATAATAAAATTAAAATTATAGTTATCATATATGATAACCGCTTAAACCAAATATATAACAATTTTTGAGTTGTCATTTAAGACAACTAAATGAGAGATGAAATCTTACAAAAAAAAGTAGGTTCCCGTATTAGGGAAATCAGACTTAATAAGAATATCTCTCAACAAGATTTAGCTGCAAAATGCAACTTTGAAAAATCAAATTTATCTAGGATGGAAGCAGGTAGGGTTAATTCCACACTTGCAACGTTAAATGTTGTTGCTAATGCATTAGAAATAAATATAGTGGAACTTTTTAAATTTTAGCTATTTATAAGGAACTCTATATGTATATAGTTGTTCAGGGTCTCTATATTCATAAAACTTTGAAACCATATTAGAATCTATAAAACTTGACTCACACATTATTAAAATATCAAGAAATAAGTCTGGATAAGTTTTTTCCATAGACATATTGTTATTTAACCTTTCTGCATTTACGATGCAATATCTTTCTTCACAAAAGTCCGCTTTCCTAAAGCACTTGCACATTGGAAGTTCAATTTTTTCTGGGAATAGAATACCCAAAGTTAAAGCATTAAATACAGCTTTATTAGAATCCAGATTTTCCCAGACCCATTTACTTTCAAAAGTTTTGATTACATGAAAGTCCCACTTGATACAATTGTTACAAGATAAATAGTAGAAGTTTATATTATTTCGGTGCTCAAAAATCTGAGCTGGAGTAAATGAATATACTTCACTTAAAATATTATTAACTACTTCAAACGAATATTTCATATTACAAATAAAGCTATTTATATTATTGTTTAAAAATGTACACTTCCTATTTTATTACTAAAAACATGAAATGTACATTCTCCTATATCTATGCATTTAATATACCTTCATCTGCGAAGCTAAAAAAACCACTGCTTGTTAATATTATATGATCCAGTATTTTAATGTCTAAAAACTTTCCAGCACTAATTAATTTTTGCGTTAATGCTTTATCACATTCACTTGGGTTTAGATTACCACTTGGATGGTTATGTGCCAATATAATAGAAGATGCATTGCATTTTAAACTTACACTAAAAACCAATTTAGGATCTACAAGAGTTCCAGAGACTCCACCTTTACTTAATGGATAAATACCTAATACTCTATTTGCCCTATTAAGAAGCAAAATTTTAAACTCCTCCTGTAATTCTATTGTCCCTTTATTCCAATTTGACAATAGTAATTTATAGGAAGTTTGACTATTATGAATTGAGGTCTTTTCATTATTCTTATTAGAGTAGGAAATCTTTATTTCAGATATACAATTGTCTTTCATCTTTAAATGTTTTAATTAAAAAGGCCAGCTGATTTTAACAGCTGGCCCAAAATTCTATTTACTACTCAACACCATTACGGGAAAATTCAAATTTTTCATCTTCTTTAATGAAATCCTTTAGAGTACTATTGCTTAATTCACTTGTAGGTACTTTAGGTTCCTCATCTTCAGGTGAATATTCATATCTATGAGATAGTTCAATAATTTCCCCTGTTTCCTGAATTGTATATTCATACGGATCAGTATCAACCTTTGTGATTAAACCTGGCATTTCAGTTCCAATCAAACCTTTGCAGGTAGCTTCATCAAATGTTGAGGGAATAGATGCTCTTTTAGCTGTCGCATAAAACCTTTGGGTATTTTGTGATTTAATCATCTCTATCCCACCTTGTAGTATAAGCACATAGAAAATCTCACCCTCCTGTGCTTCTCTTTCTTTATAATTAATAATTCTTACCATGATTCTAAAATTTTTGAGTTGAAAAAACCATCTCTTAACTTAATCTGCATCAGTTGAATTCAGCTATCACCTTGAATTAATTACTTGACATGAATTTTGAGTTGCTAGGAAATGGTATGGGGGGGTTCCCCATCCGCTAATTAATGAGGGTCTTGACTGTGAGGGTAATTTATGTTTTTATAAGGGTGACAAAATTTTTAAAAAAAATTAAAATATTATAGAGAACCAATATTCATCATTGCTTAAAAAAATCAGATAAAATTTTGTTTTAGTAAGATGGAAGCCTGTATATACTATCTTGCAGAAATTGGAGAATAATATTCACCTATATTATATAGAGCAGAAGCATTTTCTTTAAAAAAAATTGAGTTTCTTAAAAATTGTTAACTTTAATTTTTGAAACACATGTTCAAAACCCTCCCTATAGGCCTTCAGAACATAAAATTACGTAAGGTCGCAATGAAAAAAATTACCATCTCTGTTTTTTTATGCTTAATATTCACTTTTTGTGATGGACAAAATTGTAAAAACTTACCTGAAAGATTCGAAAATTTCAATTCTGCCAAATTACAGATCCATCAAACGGAATTTTTTTTAGAAGATGATTTTGATACTTCAAGAAGCTCCTGGATTCAAAATGCCAAGTATTATTCTTGCGATAAGCAAGAAGGATTTCTTATAATTTCAACTAGTTCAAGCTACTATATACATAGTAATGTTCCAATAGAAGTATGGGAGAAATTCAAGCATTCTTCTTCATTAGGCAGGTTTTACAACTCGAGCTTAAAGAATAAATATCAATTACAACTTAACAACTAATAAACTACTTCAATATTTAGTATCCCATGAAAATAAAATTTCCAATTGCGATCTTTCTTTTAATTACTTCCTTGAATGTCAACAGTCAAAACTTAAGTTTGAGCGACCTACATAATATAACATCAGTTAAAAATTGGGAGAATGCAAATCAGTATTTATTAAATAAAGGATGGGAATATTATGAATCCTCTAAAGGAGATTCAAACCGTTACAATACTATCACTTGGTCTTTCAATAGGTCCTATGAGGATAAAGCTTCTGGGTGGTTTTATGTTTATACATTTGATAGGGAACCCAACAAAATAACCTACACCACTTTTAATAAATCTTCCTACTCAGCTATTCAAAAGGCACTTAAAAATTATAACTATAAACTCTTAGATAGTAAAATAAAAAATAATGAAATCACATCTGAATATAGTAATCAAAACTATATCCTAAAAATTAATACCGATAAGCGTGAGGGCAGCTCCAGACTTGACGAATCCATTACAGGCTACAGATTTGAATTAATTAAAAAGTACGGAACATTTGATTCAAATAACGGAGAAAAAATAGAGTACGATGATTACGGAAATATTTCAATGATATATAATTTAAAAGATGGTGTTTTTCATGGAGATTTAAAGGTTTATCACCCCAACGGAAAGTTAAAAAAAACAGGGTCTCATTATTTAGGTGATACGAATGGTGACTTTGTAGAATATGATGAGGAAGGAAATACAATAGCAGAGTACACAATTCTAAAAGGAATGAGAAACGGTCCAGCCACTGTTTATGCCAATGGTCGAAAATCTTATACCACCCATTACATAAAAGATGAAGTTTCTGGAGAGCACATCAATTATATATATACGGATGAAGGTAAATTATTCTTTAAAGAATATGGACAATATTTAGATGGTAAGAAAATTGGATTGTGGAAAACTATATCCTTAGCCGAGGACGAAAAGGTACTATTCAAAACTACTTTCAAAAACGGTATTAAAGAAGGTGTTTTTCAATTACCCCATGGTGATAGTTTAACTATTGGTAATTATAAAAACGATAAACTACATGGAAGTTATAAAGTTTATTTAGATGTTAAAAGAATTCTTATGGGTGGATTGATTAGTACTGATACCACTAAACTTCAAATCCTTACAGAGGGGAATTATGATTATGGTAACAAAACAGGTAAATGGAATTACTATGATTTCACTAAGACTTTGAGAGAAGAAGGATTTTATGCAAAAGATCTTAAACAGGGTCAATGGAAATATTACTATACTAAGTATATGACGGATGACAAAACTGAGCCATATTCAGGAAAACTTTATTTGATTGAAAACTATAAGTATGGTAAGCTAGACGGTAAAAGTCAGCGTTTATCCTATCTAAATAAGGTTGAAACACCTTGCCCTGAAGAGGCTGAAAGATCAAAGGATTGTTGGAAGTTTTCTTTTGTAAAGGTGGATGAGATGTCCAATTACGAAGGCGGAGAATTACATGGAGAATATTCATATAAGGATACAAATTCCAGTTTTACTTTGCAAGGAAGTTATGAATATGGCGAAGAGGAGGGTGAATGGATCAAAAAAACTTTATATAATGAAGACTCAGACCCAACTTACGTTACTGAAGTTGGACATTATACAAATGCAAAGAAAAATGGTAAATGGAAAGAATATATTGGAGATTATTTGTGGAGGGAAATTAGTTACAAACTAGGTGTTCTTGATGGAGATTATACTGTTTTTTCAAAAAGTATACCTACTGAAAAAAGGATCTATAATATTGGAAAATTAAAACAGTTCACTGTTCTTGATAGCACTGGAATAAATTTTATTGATAGGCTAGATTATATTCACACTACAAATAAAGGCTCTTTATGGAATCGGACAAATCCAATAGGTGATTTGACCATGACTCAAGAATACACAGTAAATGCTGATGAAGCGATTCACGAATTCTCATTTGAATTTATATTGAGAAATCAATCGAATTCAGATTCAAATGATTACAACACATATCGTGATGGTAAATTTCAACTACTCGAGAATAATATTCCGCAAATTGTAGGATATTTTATTAATGAATTAAAAGCAGGTGAATGGACCTATTACTATTACGATCAGGGTGTTAAAATTCAATCCGATTTTATAGATGATGAAAAACAAAATGAAAAATATCTGACTTTGCAGAATGAACTTTTTGATGGTACTTTTATTTACACCAACTCAGAAGAAAATATCAGAGAAGAACGGAGGGTTAGAGATGGGTTGAGAGATGGTACAACAAAATATATCGATTTGTTAACAGACAAAACTATAGAAAAAGAAAAATACAAAGAAGGTGTAATTAAATAAAATCTAAACATGAACTATCTATCTAAACTTTTGGTTTTCGCTATATTTTTTACAATTGCTATTATTCCAGGTGTAGCACAGAGCCTAGATCAACCTGTTACTTATGGTGGAATTCATTTTAAAATTCCTGCGGACTGGTTTTACAACACAAAAAGTTTCCCAAACGGTAACAAGACTATTAATAGTGGAAAAAGTGGGGAGCCAAATAGCTTTACTGTCAATAAAGTGAATGCTGATCTCAGCATTCAACAAGGTATAGATCTAATTAACGACCAGTTATCACAAATTGAATTCTTTAAAAATGCAGTTTTTTCAAAACCAGTAGTAAATACTTTCAATGAATATAACTCAAAAGTGTCTAATTTCTCCATATCCTACAATGGAACAAATTTTAAAGGAAAATTAATTTCCTTTAAGATAAATAATAAACTATATATAGTAATGCTTATGGGAACTGAAGATTATTATAATGGAAAATTAGTCCAGAACATTATGTCTACTGTAGAAATTATATAAATTTCAAATTCTAAAGGAGTTGATTTTAGTTATTTTGCTCTGGATAAATCAAAGTACATCAAAGCTTTTTAGAACAAAAATTTCATGTAGATTTGGATTTATGTTGTCTGCTTCAGCTGCATAAAATTGAATTCCATTCTATAGACAATTTTAAAATTGAATAAGTTTCTTAATCAATGACTTGAATTAATAATTCAAATCTTTTTAACAATCATATGAGCAAATACCAAGACCTACTTGATGAATCTTTTATTGAACAATTAAATTATGAATATATAGGTGATGATCTACCTACTCCGGAGATTGAAGGTAAACACAACATACTTAATTATTCAAAAGAATATCAAGGAAATGGTATCGAAATTATAGTGGTGGAGTGTGAGGATAGACTTGTAGAATTTCAGAAGAAGCTAATTAAAAATCAAAAAAGTTTTTTCCCAAATGCCCACTTTTTATTTGTTTCTAATAACGGAAAAGTATTTGATCTTTATAATAATGCAACTTCCTCTAAGCTAAAAAAAATAACCTATGATGAGATAGGTAAAAACACAAGACTCTTCAAAGAAAAGCTTCAATTATTTGATGTTACTAAAAGTAGTGATGGAACTGAATTGCAAATTAATGCTGAAAAAGCATTTGATACCAGTGATAAAATAACCAAAAAGTTTTTTGACAAGTTTAAAAAAATTCACGCAAAACTTCAAAAAGCTATAACTGGTATTGAAGATGAAAAAGATAGGTCTTGGTATGCTTCAGTAATGATGAACAGGATAATGTTTATCTATTTTTTGCAAAAGCATAAAGTGATCCAGGGCAATACAGATTTTCTGCTTCAAAAATTTGATGAGGTTAAAGCTAATGGAAAAGATTATTATTCTGATTTTCTATTACCCTTATTCTTCTATGGTTTCGCAAGAAAAGATGATAATCCAGAAAAAGTAAAATTTACAAAAAAGTATGGTCCTATTAGATATCTTAATGGAGGTTTATTTTATCCTCATCACTTAGAAAAAAAGTATAGCATTTTTTTAAAATCTACAGATGTTTATGAGGAAAAAGCGCTTAACACTCAAATAGGGATTAACCCTAAGCTCATTAAAGAAATATTGGTTTTCTTAAATGGATATACTTGGTATCTTGATAATAGACCAATGAAAGAGGATACAGATATTAATCCTGATGTTCTTGGATATATCTTCGAAAAATACATCAATCAAAAGGAGTTAGGTGCATATTACACTAAAGAGGATATCACTGAATATATTTCTAAGAACACTATTATCCCTTTCATTTTTGATAAAATGAATGCTAATGGCTTTAATGCACCAGACCCAAATCCATTAATTACAAACAATGAAGATATAATTGGTGCTGTAGGTAATTATATTGATGAGATTGATAATTATGATGAACTCAAATTTTTATATAGGGAAGTATTACTTGAATTATCTGTACTAGATCCTTCAGTAGGTTCTGGAGCTTTTCTTTTTGCAGCATTGAACATTTTATTACCCATAAATCAGAAAGTGGTTTTTAGACTTAAAGAACTAGCTAAAACTGAAAATGATCAATGGCTTACAACAACTATTGAGATTATTAATAAACACCCTGAAGAATATTTTTTAACCAAACAAATAATTCTAAACAACCTCTACGGAGTTGACATTGTAGATGAAGCTACTGAAATTTGTAAGCTAAGATTGTTTCTTCAACTTGCTTCACATTTGCCAGACATAACTAGTATTGAGCCACTACCAGACATAGATTTCAATATTTATGCTGGCAATTCCTTAGTTGGAGGTCTAAGTTGGGAGGATCTTGAGGCTAATTACACAATGGATTTGTTCACCTCATCCAACAGAGAAAATATCAAAAAAGATATTAAAATTCTCTCCAAGTTAAAAACAGAGTATAGAGCCATTCAACAAAATGATGATAGTTTAGATGCCTTAAATCATTTGAAAAATGAAATTGAAACTCAAGAATATAGGGTAAACAGTGATATCAATATTGGAATAGATAACCCTTTTCATTGGTTTATAGACTTTAATAAAATTTTAGATAATGGTGGTTTTGATGTGATTATTGGAAATCCACCATATGTTAGATATAGTACAGTTAATAAATACTATCAAGTTCAAGGATTCGAGTCCTTAAGCTGTGGAGATTTATATGGATTTTTTATTGAACGTAGCTTTAAAATAACTAATCCATTTTCTAAAATTGGGCTGATAGTACCTATATCATTAGTAAGCTCTGATGGTTTTGGTGTATTGCGAAACTTTATTTTTAATAATTCTAACGCCAATTGGTTTAGTTCATACTCAATGAGACCAGGAAAATTGTTTGATTTAGTTGATAAACATTTAAATATTATAATATCCAGTAAAACAGCTAAAAGTAAAGACACCTATATAAATTCTACTAAATATAATAGATGGAAATCTGAAGACAGGGATTCTCTTTTTGAAAACTTATCATACATAGAAACAGATATTGATGTTCATTATAATGGTTCAATACCTAAGATTGGTTCTAAAACTGAGTTGAACATACTGAAAAAACTTGCTGATTTTAAATCTATAGAGAATGACTATTTTAAAGGAGGTAAATTTAAAGTTTTACATACTCGAAAATTGAGATATTTTGTTCAATTCCTTGATGTCCCGCCAAAAATAATTCACGAAAATGGAGAATTAATACCAACTTCTGAATTAAAATCATTAACATTTAGCAATGAAATTGATAGAAATGTTGCCCTTTCCGTTTATTGTTCATCACTTTTTTTCTGGTATTATATAACATTTTCTGATTGCAGAAATGTCAATAAAAGAGAAGTAGCATCATTTCCTTTTGAACTTTCAAAAATGGATGAAATTATAAAACAAAAACTGTCTGAATTATCCATAAAATTGATGAAAAACCTCCAAGATAATTCTACAATGAATATAATGAATTATAAAAAACATGGAACATTAAATGTTCAATCGTTTAAGCCCAGATTATCAAAACCCATTATTGATAAAATAGATAAATTACTGGCTGACTACTACAAATTTAGCCGAAAAGAACTGGATTTTATCATTAATTATGACTTGCCTTTTAGAATGGGTATTAATGACAATGAAGATTAAATGAAGAGTATAATAGACAATAAAAAAGACAACCTATTAGTCACAGAGGTGAATAAAATGCTAGATGTAGCTGAATTTAGCTCTATGGCTGTTGGTTATTTTTACTTGAGTGGTTTTGAGGCAATAAGGGAAAAGCTCCACAAGGTTCAGCAACTCAAACTAGTAATAGGAACTAGAACTAATACTGAAACTGTTGAGCAATTAGTAAAAGGTCATAGTTCTGAAGAATATATAAAACATAAATTAAGAAAAGAGAATAGAAAAAATAAAACTCAGAAGCAAGATGAGGTTAATCTAACCAAATATGAGTATGCAAAGGACTTAACCTATATGGAGCAGAATGAAGATAATCAGGTTGGATTATCTGCATTGTGGGAGCTTATAAAAGAAAATAGGATAGATATAAGGGTTTATACAAAAGGTTTTCTGCATAGTAAGGCATATATTTTTGATGCTAAAAAAGGAGGAATGGTTGATGGGGTAGCAATTGTAGGTAGTTCTAATTTATCTATTAGTGGACTATCTAATAATACAGAATTAAATGTAAAGATTACTAATCAAAATGATTTTGATGATGTAAAAAAGTGGTTTGATGATATATGGAATAATTCAGAACCTTTTAGTGACGATTTAATGGATATGGTGGAGCAGTCTTGGGTACAGCAACAAGCTACACCGTATGAGATTTATATTAAAACTTTGTATAATCTTATAAAGGAAAGAGTACAGATTAAAGAACACCATATTAGTGATAACAGTGCTTTTAATTTTAATGATCTCTATCTTTTTCAAAAAGACGCCGTAAATATGGCTCTCAACAAACTTGAAAATGAAAACACATCTCAAAATGGAGTTTTTATATCTGATGTAGTAGGGCTGGGTAAATCTTATATAGCATTAGCTATTATTAGCTGGTATTGGTCACAAAAAAGAAAAAGCACCCTTATAGTTTGTCCAGCTTCCTTAAAACAAATGTGGTTAGACTACAAAGAACAGTATCAGCTTAATTTTCATATTCTTTCTTCCAGTGAGTTATTATATAAAGATGAAGACCAAAGTTATAATTTAAATGATGAGCCTCAATATGACGGTTATGAGGTAGTGATTATAGATGAAGCCCACCATTTTAGAAATCCACAAACTCAAAAATATCAAATACTTGCCCCATACTTAAATGGCAAAAAAGTGATTCTTTTAACAGCAACGCCACAAAACAAGACAGTGTGGGATATCTATCATCAAATTAAATTATTTCATCAAAGTGATATAACAGACTTAAACATCGCTCCTAACAATTTGAAAACCTACTTTGAAACCTTTGAAGCAGAACCTCAAAAGATTGCAGAATTACTTCAGAATTTCGTTATTAGAAGAACTAGAAACGATTTAAAAAATAACCCAAAATATGCTTCTTTAAATTTAACATTTCCTAAAAGAAATTTAAAAACAATTGAATATGAAATTGATGCAAGCTATGCACTGAATGGGAAGACCTCTATATATGCAAGTTTGATTGAGAAGTTATTTCAAACAAGCAAGTCAGACAGATATCAATATTCAATTTACGCGCTAACTAGTTTCTTGAAAAAAGGAAAAATTAACGAACCAACGTATCAAGGACTTAGCCACTTTGGAGATTTGGTTAGAGGTCTTTTAAAAATGCTTTTATTTAAGAGGCTTGAAAGCTCTGCTGTATCTTTTTTGGCATCACTTGAAAGAATGATAAAAAGGAATGAATTTATACTAAGATCAGTGAATGAAAAAGGATTAGTTATTACAGGTAGAGCAGACCAATTAGCTCTGTTTCTTGATGATGACATTACAAACTCCAATTTAAGGGTAAATGAATATCCTATTGAGGATTTTAGAAAAGATGATTTAGTCGCCGCCATAATGTATGACATAAGCATCTTGAAAGAGGTCAGAGAGCTCATTAAACCTATAGTTAATAATGTATCTCAAGATGCAAAATTCAATCAGTTTATTAAAACTGTAATTGAACCCCATAGGAAGGAAAAGATTTTAATTTTTTCTGAATTCACTGAGACTGTTGAGTATTTATATAAAAGAACAAAAAATCTCTATCCCCACTTAGAAATTGAAAGAATATCTTCATCAAAATCAAAAAGAGAGGCGAAGGATGACATAGTAAGACGGTTTTCTCCAATATCTCAAACTAATGGATTAGGACTAAATGATATAGAAAAGGAAATACAAATTTTGTTTACATCAGATGTTCTAAGTGAGGGTCAAAATTTGCAAGATGCTCACATAGTAGTTAATTATGATTTCCACTGGAATCCTGTGAGGCTTATTCAGAGAATAGGAAGAATTGATAGAATCGGAAGTACGGCAAAGGAAATTAAAGTATTTAATTTTTTACCTGATGACAACATAGAACAGCAGTTAGATTTAAGAGGGAGAGTCCATCGAAGAATTAACGAAATACATCAAATCTTTGGTTCTGACAGTGCTATTCTTTCGGATGAAGAACAGTTGAATGAGGATAGTGTGTTTTCTATATATAGCGATATGAGTGAAGACATATTGGATGTGGACGGAGGTATTTCAACCATATTTGATGAAGCAGAGAAAATATTAAATCAGTTAGAAATAGATGACAAAAAAGAATATAACAGAATAATCAATTTAGAAGATGGAATAAGGACAGCCCAAAGCTCTAAGCAAAAGGGAACTTTTGCATTCTTAAAAGCTGGTAACTTAAATAGACTTTATTTTGAAAATGGAGCTGAAGGAAATGAGGCATTAGGCGAAATCTTAAAGCGAATAAAGGCTGAGCCAAGTAATTCGAATATGCAATCGCTTCCAATTGAAAAGCACACTCAGAACCTGAAGCCTATTTATAAGAAGTTCAAAGAAGAAATTAAGAAAAGGCAGCTACATTTTTCTAGTACTCAAATAACTTCAGAACAAAAGCATTTTCAACAGCGGTTAAGAGATGCTTATAATCTATTTAACGTGAAAAATGATGAGCTGAAACCTAGAATTGATAAGTTAAATACCATCTTTCAAAAAGAAATACCAGACTACTCAAAATCTGATTTGCGCTCCTTAAAAAAACAAAAACTATCTGATGAGTTAATGATTGAGGCCCTAGAACAGCTAGTTCATAAGTCTCAGATAGAAAAATTCCAAAAGCAAGCTGTTGAGATGGATGCACAATCCATAAAGACTATTTGTAGTGAAAGTTTTATTTAGATAAAAAATTTATGAAAGATATTTTCGAAAATTGGCTAATTGAGGAAGATTATAAGACTAATAATACAGCTTATAATTATAAAAATGCTATCTCCAAATTATCAATACACTACTCAAAGCTAATAAGCAAGACTATTGACCTTTTCTATTCAGACTTAAATACCTTAAAAAAAGCTGAGGGGAGTTAAAATAATTGGGGAGTTCAAGTAAAAGTATTGCCTGATGCAGGCTATGAATAAGCAGTCTAGTACTTAGTTATTTAAATTTTTAAATAATGACAATAACAGCTATCTGCATATTCAACTGTTTAATTGAAATTAATTTTAAAACAAAAGAATTTGAAATTCGAAAAATGTTTTGGAATGAAGGATTCATGTAGAGGAAAAGAGACTTTATATCAAGCGAATAAATTAGCTGATAGTGAATAATGAGTTGTGGGGCAATTTTATGGAAAACCGTAACAAAGTATAAGTAATTTATTTAATTTTCAACTCCTCATTATTATCTATTTAAATAATTTAATTAAACTTTAAAATCAACCAACCATTATGAAAACATTACAAACTTTAATTACTCTTATAATTATAACTATAGGAACGCAAGCCTATTCTCAAAATACTACTCAAAAATTTAATAGTTATTTAGATAGGACTGAATTTTTTAATTCAAATGGGACAATGATTGGTTATGCTAAAACAAATAGCTACTTAAATAGAATAGAATATTATGATTCGAAAGGTAATATGATCAAATATGAAAAACAAAACGATTACCTGAATAGAACAGAAACGTATAGTCAAAATGGTCAACAACAAGGTTACGAAAAAAATAACTCCTATTTAAATCAGAATGAAACTTATGATCAAAATGGAAATCAAAAACTGACAAAAAAATGGAATGAATATTTGAAAAGATATGAAGTATTCAATTCCAACGGAATTATGGTCGGATATTACACGTATAATAGCTATTTAGATCAATGGGAATTTCATAAGAACGGATATTAATAAAAAATTAAATTCAAGTTTTAACCTATCTAAATTAGATAAAAGAAAGATCGACTATGAAATTAGCATTAATCTTAACTTTTTGTATTTCTCTATGTAATCCAATATTTGGGCAATCGAAAAAAACTTCTGATTTTAGGAGTTATAGCTTATGTGATATTGACTTAGCGAATGGTAATGAAATTAATACAGTAAATTGCCAAAAACAAAATGGCACAACTATATTTGAAAAAATCGAAATTATTCCAAATGAATCGATCACTCTATACTTCAAAGATGATGATAGAAATATTTCGAAATCTTGGGATTCAAATGATTTTTTATTGAATAACACCAATGATTTGTTCATTTATAAATTAATTAAGACTGATTTGAGAGAAAATGGAGCGTTATCAATTCATGTAATTATGAGGTTAGATTATTCAGTTCAATCATTAGTTTGTATTAGGAATACAAATGGCGAATTACGTGAAATCAAATTGTTTGACAAATAAAACTGCACAATATCAGTTAACTGTAAATAGCGGGCATATGATTGAAAAGTGATATTTTAGAGACCAAGTAACAAACAGCTAACCCAACAACTTCGTTTACTTACTCCACGCTAATTGCCTTAATCAAGACCGTTATATGGCATTAAAAAAAAATAACACACGATGAAGAAAATTTTACTAATTATTTTTATGCCTTTCTTTTCTTTAATTGGTCATTCACAGACTAAATCAAGCACTATTCTTGACGAAAAAAACGGGTTTAAGGAATTCAAACTGGACGACCAATATTCCAAATGGAGCGCCGAAATAAAATTCACAAACAGCGAAGATGAAGGAAAAAAATATTATGATTATACTGGAAACTGTTGTCAAAAATTATTTAATTCTGAATTAAGAAAAATACGTCTTGGTTTTAAGTACAATGTGCTTAATCTTATATATTTAGTAACACCGACTGAAAAACAAGTAGGAGAAGATTATTTGTCAGCCGAGTACAAATATTTGAAATCAAGTTTTGATTTACTTTTTCAGCAAAAAGGCTACGAAGCTATGCCAGATGACAATTCTGGAGATGTACAATCCATTTGGATGGGAAATAAGATTCAATTAATACTAACCTACGAATATATGGGAATTAAAGATTTTGACGGGAAATATATAGCAACCTCACGATGTAATGTCTTAATTTCGAAAATATCAAATCTTAATGATGGATTCTAACGATTAAAACACTAATATCTACACCGTATAGAAGACATTGTTAGCTTCTTGATTATTTTTAAAATTCTTGGGAATTTTAAAGCAGTGTTTTGTATTTTTAATAGTTCGTGCCCTTGCATGCAAGGGCTCTACACAAAACATTATATGACATCAAACGATAATTTTGCTAATTGAAAGATTTTCTGAAAAACATATTAATTGAATATTTTTGGGAACTTCAAAAAGAGAATTGGCCTGGTAAAGAACGAGAATTGGTTAGCCGATTTGCATTCTCTAAATTGGTTAAAAATATAAACAGATGCCCTGAATTCTATGATCCCTCTCAGATTGGGTTAGAAGTTAGAGTTAAACAAAATCAAGGAGATAATAGAAAAGAATTTGTGTGTAAAGACCTTATTATCTGGAAAAAGCCCAATTCAAATGTTTGGACAAAGCAAAATATTCCAATTCTGATAATGGAATGGAAGCATAACAATTTTAAACCATCAGAATATGATATTAAATGGTTACAAGAATATACACTTCAAAACCAATCATGTATAGGAATTGCGATTAATATTGATAATAAGAAAAATTACAAATTAAGTTCATCTCTAATTGAAAACGGAGAAATTAATGAAGCAAATTGGTTGGTTCTTAACGCCACTTAACATCAAAATAAGAAACGCTATTGATTATCAAATTAAATAGAACTACTCTTAATCTTTACAATGAACTAAAATAAGATCAGAAACTCCTTTATGACCAAGTTCACTCGCTCTATTAAAATCCGCACAAGCCCTGTTTTTATCTTTAAGTAGAAGATAGGTTGCTCCTCTGTGAAAATACGCTTTAGAGGAAGTTGGATCAAGTTTAATAGCCTTATCGAGGTCCAATATCGACCCTTTATAATCATCAATAAGTGTCTTAGAAACACCTCTCCAAAATAAAGCTTCTTTGTAATTTGAATCTAATTCAATGACGATGTTTAAATCGGAAATTACCCCATCATAATCTCTGCTGAGATATTTATCAAGAGAATTATTATATAACACTTCCTTTGTTTGGCAAAAAACAATTGCAGAAGAGAATAATAAAGAAAATGCTAGTAGAAGTAATTTCATTCTTTAAAGATTTGGATTTTTCAAATATAAATTATAGAAGCTTAATCTAAAGCTAATCTTTAAATATTAAACAATCACATTTTAAAATAGCTCGTGCTAATTAAAGAAATAAAGACCCAGGAATATCCTGGGCCCTTCTTCAACTCAAAAACCAACGATATTGAGAATCACCATTGATTGCCTTTGAGATGCCCTGAGTAAATTCAAACGCATTTACTCCCCTATCAAGAAATGTGTCAATATAAGAGCTCTTATTAGCTCCTGTGAGAAGATTATATACTTTCCAAAGATTGATGTCTCCAGAATTGGATTTGCAGAAACTCTCGTCTCTATAGTAATCCTTTGCAACAGCACTAAAATGGTTATCATTAAGCATTAACTCTGGAAGAACTTTCTTTTCTATTGAAGGGAGATATTGGTATAATTTTACCTTTCCCATTAATTGAGCAAATTGTTTTTCTGACATTGAAACTTCTTCAAATGATTCAAGTATTTTTAATTGCTCGTCAATTTGAAAACCATTGATCACTTCTGTCATCCCCTCCAACAATTCAGGTCCTGATAAAGCTTTTAATTCTCTTTTAAATCCATCTGTACTAATACATAGATTACAACATACTAAGTTTTCGAACCCAATAAAGAATTTAAATTTTTGCATGCTTTTTTTGCCATATAGATTTTCATGATTATATGCTCTAACTCCACCAATTGTTAGCTTAAGTTCATTTCCATTTACCATTTGCGTAATACCTTCTAAAGAAAGAACAAAAGCCATGCGCTCATAGTAGATAGTTTTATGCTGCTCCTGTAGTGCTTTAACTGCTACGCCCATTCCATCTGGAGTTCTTCCTTTTATCATATGTGAAACCCTTATTTGTGGAGCACTAATAACTTCCTTAGGAAACAACTGCTCAACTACACTGTAGGCTAATTCAATAAATTCGCTGTGACTTATGGTTTGCTCATTATCTTTAGCAAATACAGGAATTATACAGTCATGTTTTAAATGTGAAAGGCTAACTTCTAATGAGTTAGCCTTTATAAATTGACTGGGTTGAGGTACTGGGTGCAAACCATCATCTATTTCTGATGAATTATGGAGCATTAAACTTCCACTATCTGCCTGGTCTATTGGATAATTATTTAGTGTTACTAATTCCATTTTTACTTGTGTTTTTAATGTTAATAATTTGATTTGTTTGGATAAGGTTTTGCTGTTCAGCAAAATATTTATTCAAATCAGCATTGTGATCTGACAGTTCACTGTATAGACTATTCAATTCTTGGTGAGTAGAACATTTGTGTATTCTTTTAATCATTTGGTCTAAATCGACTCCACTGTTACACCATTCTTTAATCTTTCTTCCTACTCCACTTGTTATAACAAACTCTGGTTTATCCATAAAAAGTCCTGTTCTATCCTTGCTTGAATTTGCAAAATGTTTAATATTAAGATCCAATATAATTGTGAATTCATACTCAACACCATCCCTCTGCACTGCTTTCAGGCCTACCTTTTCAGGAATAAACTTTCCATCTTTTTGCTGTAATACATAATCTTGTTTGGTTCTCATAGTAGCAATAATATGACTAGAACTGCTCAAGATTTTTTCCATGAAAGATTTCTGCCTTGGTGTAATTTTATTCCAATTCGTAAATGAATTTCCTGAAAGGGATGAATGAAAATTCAACAAGAACTCCCAAGCTTGGGTTATAGAGTCTATAATTATAACTTCTATTCCTTCCCTTTCGCACAATTCTATTGCTTTGATATATTCCTCTGGGCTATACCCTTCCAGTTTAACAACATAATAATCCCCTAAATGAGAGTATAAATTTGAACTGCCATTTTCAGAATCTATAACAGCTACCTTAGAAAAATCTCCTGATGTTAAACCTTTTGCAATTAATAGGGAGCTGTATGTTTTTCCAGATCCTGAAGGGCCTTGCAAGGCCATCTTAATTTTACTTTGTCTTCTGTTTGATTTAGTTAGTTTCATATATTAAAAATTAAAGGCAAGAAATTACTCTTGCCTTATAGGTTAAAACGAAAATAAGTTTTTAAATATCTAAGAGTTTTTCATGTTCCTTATCAAGAATATCATCTCCAAACTCTTTCAAATAACTTTGGGTAACTTTTGGGTCAGAATGCCCCATTGCTTCACAAATAACATCACTTGAGGCTCCCTTGTTATGTAATAAAGTCGCATAAGTGTGCCTAATAGCATAACTCGTTATATGTTTATCAATATTTGCTATTTTCGCAATACTTTTTATATCAGAATTAAAATTACTAAGACTCCTATGTCTTAGATTCTCAAATTGTTGCTCGCTTAAATCTTCCTTTTTTATATATGGAAATACATAAGTGTTAACCTGAAATTTTCGAAAGTATTGTAAAATATCTAAAGCCGGACTGAGAATTGTGAATATGTATATTTTTCCAGTTTTAGATCGACGGTAGGTTATTCTATTACCCGAAATATCTGACCATTTTAATCTGATTATATCCACGAAATTTATTCCACGACAGTAAAACGAAAATTTGGCTATATAAAAAGACTTAATTAAATCAGGTCTTTCAGTCAAGTCAACATTTAAAAATGAACTCATTTCTTTCGCAGTAAGAGCCTTCTTAATTGGTTTACCATTATACCTAGAAATATTAACTTCTAGAAAGGGATTAGAGACTACAAAAGGTTTTTTTCTTTCAATAGCAATTCTTACAATTACTTTAAGATGTCTTATGAAAAATCTAATTCCTCCATCGTTGCTGTTTCTCCTTTTTAAATGGTTTATATACGATTGAATGAAACTTGGGTTGATATGCTCTAACAAAAGCAATCCTTCGCGAAACTTTTGTAAAGATGATTTTGTGTCTCTGTAAGCTTTTGATGTTTTAGGTTTTATTTCATTCGATGCAATTTTATGATCAAACAAATCCCAAATTGTTAGCTCTTCATTATTTGTTTCGAAAACCTTATCAACTAAATCGGATAGTGTATATCTGATATTCTGAAGATCAAATTGATTATTGATCTCGTCTACCCTATTTTCTAAGTCCTGTAAATATTTATTAATTTTTTTAGAATGTTTATGGGCCTTTAAAAGGCGACCTTCAAAAAAATTATCTGGGTTACAGCTATATTTTAGGGATATTACCTTTTTTTTTCTATTTCTAATCAATCTCATTGCAATTCTAAAGGTGCCATCTGCTAAAGGATTTTGTTTAAGTATGTATTGAAAATGTAGCATACATTTATTTTTTAAGTTTTATTAATTTATATTTGAAAATGCATAAACTGCATAAAATGAAGGTTATATTATTAGTTATTAGCTTTTCTATATTTCCCATGCGTCATTTTTATAATTAGTTTTTGCCTTCTCCACTTATTCAACTTATCATATATAGTTCTTTCACTAATATTTTTAGATAAACCTGCATTTACAGCTTCCTCTGAAGTGAATACTAAAGAAAGATCGTTTAAAACATCTTGTTCAATTGAAGGAAGTAAAAACTTCTTGTCTAAGGTGAAAACACTATATGCATGACCAATAAGAGTTCTAATAATTTCTAAACTATTCTTGAAATCTATTTCTGTACATATTAACTTTTCATTTGTATTGAGGTCCGGTTGTTGCCTTGTAACATTTAAAATCATTGCTATTCGAAACATTATTAAACCATGTCTTTTTACTGACGCAATAAAATCTATCTCTTTTGTATGAGTTATTTTATCATAAATTATCCTCATCTCTGAAACAAAATTTAATTCTTGCTCAATTGTGAATTTAAATTGTAATGAAAATTCATTATTCAATAGCTTATAATACATAGAGTGAATCTCATCTCCTGTCTTTAAAAAGAGATCTTTGATATTAATTTCTCTTTCAGCAAAAACATCTTTAAATTCAGTTATTTCATTAAAAAAATAGTAAGCTATTCTACTAAAAAGACCATTTTTTGTGCTTTTAATAAAAGGTCCTAATTGATCTGGAGTTCCTGATAGTACCAGTGAAAGTCGAGGCTTCTCTATAATATCGAATTGCTTTTCAACTTTTCTACTTATTGATAAATCTTCATGGTGAAATGCCTTTCTTAAAACATCTGAAAAATCACCAAAATCCTGTTTCATTATTGCATTTAATGTATCTGTTTCAGATTCTATAATTATTGCTCCATGATGGGCGTTTTTAATTTTATCATATAGATCTGCTGAACTTATATTTCCAGGAATGATTTTTACTTTAAACGGAGGATAATCCGCTCCTCCGCCATTTCTGTTTTTTTCTTTACCCCATTCTTTTTGCTTCTTAAAGCTTTCCTTTAAAATTTCTTTATTAATTTTAATTATTAAATTCTTTGAAAAACTTAAGACACCTTTCCCTGATGCTGGTGGTGCTAACACCATTAAATAAAAATTAGCACTAACCTTGTTACCGTCATAAATACCATGAACATTTGGAAGTACACTGCTTATTACTCCCAATGTTGAAAGTAGAACTACATCTTTTTCTCTGCCTTCAAAAGGATCTGTGAGATTTTTAATTAAAGGAGGTAAATTTTCATAAACCTCACTCTGAATTTTTTTAAAATTCATTTTTAATGATTTAATAATATTTTATATTTAAAAACTTCGCAATTCTCCAATCTTATTCTTCAAGAGAAATGCGTCTAAATCCTGCTTTTTGAAGTAAATAAGTTTTCCTGTAGGCTTGTAATGGGTAAGTTTACCTGTTGAAGTTAATTGATATAGGCTATTAAGGCTTATACCTAAATAGTATGATGCCTCCTTTGAATTCAAGATCTCTTTTGAATTCAATTGTTGATTTAACAAGATCTTCTTAATTTCAACTAATAACTCTTTCATAATTGCATGATTTAGTACACGTAAGTGTAATTATTCTCTACAAAGATGTTTGGTTAAAATTGAACCGTTCGAAACAGAATTTTATCCGTTTTGGAGAAAATTTGTTTTAAGTTACTTTATTGTGAAGCTGTATTTGCGGTTCAGAATATTTCTTATATACTGGTAACCATCTATTTCAGATAGATTTTCTTTGAATTTTGGACTTATTGTATAATCTGTATTACTTATACGTGGAATTTGAGCACAGTTCAAGAAAACTGCAATAATCTCAAATAATTCATTATTTGTAGGTGCTATTGAATTAAATAGGTTTTTTAGTGCTGTACAGGTAAGATATCTGCAAAAACCAGTGAATTTATCGTAATTGATTTGATTCGTCTCACTCAATAATTCGTTTTTCCTGTTTTCAAATTCTTCACGACTCTCAATATTCAATTCGTAATGTTGGATTAATGCATCACATATATCTTTAATAGTGAAAAAATTTTGAATTCTTAATCTCTTTTCATTTTTGAAAACAACTTCTTTCACAAAGTCCTTTTCCTCGAAGTGATATTTCTCTAGTAGTTCTAAAAGTGCCCTTCTATCCTTTTTTTCATGTTGAAAGTCAGAAAATAGATTAACATTAGTATCAGCATCTTTTAGTCTTCGATAAAGATTTTGTGAACCAGCTATTATATTAACTAAGGAATTTTTTAATTCAAGATTACCATATAAACTAAAAAAATCGTCAATTAAGTCATTTATAATTTTAGGTAGAGCAATTTGAGAGTATTTTGGATGGAGCTGCAAATCTACAAACTCATTTTCGAGCTTAATGGTTTCAAAATTTGAGTAGTCTTCCTTAAAAGGAATAAAGTTGCCATCAACTAATTTATGAAGATAAAAGGGCTCTTGAGTCATAATATCCTAAATATAGGAAATGTTCCACTCAAATGACACCATTGGAAAAGTATAAAAAACAAAAAAGCCCGACATCTCTGTCAGGCTTTGTGCTCCTCCTCTTGGGCTCGAACCAAGGACCCTCTGATTAACAGTCAGATGCTCTAACCAACTGAGCTAAGGAGGAAACTGTACTTTATAATTCTTTAAGAACGTTTTTCTTTTTAAAGATCCTGACTCTTAATCTGGACCTGCCATAGAGACTTAAATATTTCTCTTTAGCGGTTGCAAATATAAATCAATTTTTAAATGCCTACAAAACAAAAAACCACTTTTTTTTCTAATTTTTGATAAAAATTTTTGCTGCTGAATTAGTTAAATTCTATTAGTCAAATAACCAGCGATATAAATCGTTTCCATTAGCAAACAATACCAATGCGATCAATAAAAAGAATCCAAACATTTGAGCATATTCCATGAATTTCTCGTTAGGAGTTTTCCCTGAAATGATTTCGTAAAGCAAAAACACCACATGTCCACCATCTAATGCCGGAATTGGCAAGATATTCATGAAAGCTAGTATGATAGAAATTAAAGCCGTTGCCAACCAGAAGCCTTTCCAGTCCCAAGCATCCGGGAATAGGCCTCCAATTGCCCCAAAACCACCAACCTGGGTTGCCCCTTTAGCAGTAAATACATATTTAAATTGTGCAACATAGTCATGAAGTGTCCAATACCCATAGTTAAAGCCTGCTTCAATACTTTCACCAAGACCATAATCTTTAGTTTGCACGTTAAAATCTCTTTTACTATATACACCTAGCAATCCATCGGCATCTGGAGCCACCATAACACTCATGATATCTCCATCTCTTTTAAAGACCACTTCTACCTCTTTTTCCTTATTTTCAGAAGTTATTGGTTCTATCTCATGCCAATATCCGATTTCTTGCTTGTTAACGGAGATCAAACTATCTCCTTTTCTTAAACCTGCTTTATAAGCTGAAAGATCTGCAATTACAGAATCTAAAACCGCATTCTGAATAGGTACAAAGGGTTGCATAACTCCTTCTTGGAACATTTGAGAACCTATACCTTCCGGAACAGAAATTGTTTCTTCTTCACCATTTTGATGGATCACTGTAATTTCTTTTATGTCCCTCATAAAAAGAAAACGGTTAATATCCACACTATTTTCAAATTCTTCGCCATTCACTGTTAAGATCCTATCTCCATCTTCAAAACCAAATGTTTTAAACTTTTCTGCAACTGCAAATCCACGTGGCATATCTTCTGGACCTACATAAGAACTTCCCCAAACAAATAATACCATCATATAAATAAGGAAACCAAGAACCAAGTTCACGGTAACTCCACCCAACATAATAATTAAACGTTGCCAAGCCGGTTTACTTCTAAATTCCCAAGGTTTTGGAGGAAGCGCCATTTGCTCCTTGTCCATACTCTCATCTATCATTCCGGATATTTTTACATATCCACCAAGTGGTAACCAACCTAATCCATATTCGGTTCCACCTATTTTTTTCTTGAAAAGCGCAAACTTTACATCGAAAAACAAGTAGAATTTCTCTACTCGGGTTTTAAATAACTTGGCTGGTATAAAGTGTCCAAACTCGTGTAAAACGATTAATAAGGATAAACTAAGAAGTAACTGTATTGCTTTTATTAAAAATGGATCCATTCTCTCTGCTTCAAATTTTAAATCGCACAAAAGTAACCTTTTAATAGCTCCTAAAAAAGTATAAAGATCTCCCGAAATGCTCCCTTCAAAAATTTTAGTACTTCCCTTGCACGTATTTAGTTAGAAGGCTTTAATTTTGCATTAAATCATTTATAATGCTTCAGTTTTTCTCTAAATACAAGCCCCTTGCCATAGTGATGGCAATTCTTTCAATTATAATTATTTCTAGCATTTATACTTTGCTGAAACCGGAGAAAAAATTACCTGTCTTTCAACCCGATATGGTGAATTCAGAATTAGTAGATACTACGGTTCAGTTTGTGAGGAAATATCACAAGATTGCCGACTTCAATCTACAGAATCAGAATGGAGAAACAATCACCCAAGACACTTATAAGGACAAAATTTACGTAGCAGATTTCTTCTTTACAACCTGCCTTACAATTTGCCCAATCATGACTGGGCATATGCTGGATATCCAGGAACGTTTAAAAGACGATCCAGAGGTGCTATTGCTTTCTCACACCGTTATTCCGGTGGCAGACAGTGTGCCTCAGCTTAAAAAGTATGCCTTGGAAAAAGGAGTGAATGATGCTAAATGGAATTTAGTTACGGGGGATAAAAAGCAAATCTATGAATTGGCGAGGATGTCTTATCTAGCCACTAAAAGTGATGGTGATGGCGGCCCTTATGATATGATACATACCGAAAACTTTATCTTGGTAGACAAAGAGAAAAGAATACGTGGTTTTTATGATGGCACCAATGCAGAAGCTATAGATGATCTCTTGGATGATATTGAAATTTTAAAAGCTGAATACTAGCGATTATACTTTTTCTTCCTAAACTTTTCTAAGACTTTTTTTTAAGTTATTTTTGCCTTGTTTAAAATCAATCTAAATAATAATGAAGCTAACTGTTGCTCATTTACAGCGTGGTCAACGAGGGATCATCAAAGAATTTATCGTAGATAAAATTCCTTTGAAACTCTTAGAAATGGGCTGCTTACCAGGAAATTTAGTAGAGTTGGTGCAAACCGCCCCTTTTAGAGATCCTATGTATTTGAACATTAACGGGAGCCATTTGGCAATTCGCAAAGAGACTGCGTTGCTTATAGAAATAGAATTAATATAATACTATGGGGAAACAGATTAATGTTTCGTTAATTGGAAACCCAAATACTGGTAAAACTTCTGTTTTCAATCAACTTACTGGCTTAAACCAGCAAGTTGGGAATTACCCGGGAATTACGGTAGAGAAAAAATCGGGAGTCTGTAAACTTCCCCGAGGCCTAAAAGCACATATTTTAGATCTCCCCGGAACCTACAGTTTAAATGCATCTTCCTTAGATGAGAATGTGGTTATAGAACTTTTACTGAATAAAAACGATAGGGACTTCCCAGACGTTGCAGTCGTAATAAGCGATGTAGAAAACCTGAAAAGAAATCTACTTCTATTTACCCAAATAAAAGACCTTGAAATACCTACCATTCTCGTTATCAATATGGCAGATAGAATGGTGCGTAAAGGAATATCATTGGATATTGGCCTTTTAGAAGAAAAATTAAACACAAAGATCGCACTGGTAAGTGCCAGAAAAAACACCGGAATAGAGGAACTAAAGGAAATGATCCTTAATTACCGCCAAATTTCTACTGAACCTTGCTTGCATGCCTCCATTATGGACCCTGAGTATTTTGGAAGATTAAGAAAGGCATTTCCAAATCAGTCTTTATACAAACTCTGGTTAGTTATCACACAAGATGTAAATTTTGGGAATGTAAACAGGCATTCTTTAGATAATGGTAATAGCTTTCACACTAAAAGCAATAGTGACCTTAAAAGGCTTCAGCAAAAAGAAACCATTTTAAGGTATCAGTTTATAAATGGATTATTGAAAGAAGGTTTAAAAGTAGATCTAAAATCTGCAACGGACCTTAGAATCAGATTAGATAGGATCTTAACCCACCGAGTTTGGGGATATGTGATCTTTTTTATGGTCTTGTTACTCATTTTTCAGGCTATCTATAATTGGTCCAGCTACCCTATGGATTTTATAGATTCCACATTTGCATCATTAAGCGAATGGACAAAAAACATGATGCCCGCGGGACCTTT
Source organism: Gillisia sp. JM1 (assembly GCF_000424645.1). Lineage (NCBI taxonomy): Bacteria > Pseudomonadati > Bacteroidota > Flavobacteriia > Flavobacteriales > Flavobacteriaceae > Gillisia > Gillisia sp. JM1. Next base: position 59,426 of record NZ_KE384218.1, on the reverse strand, counting down.
TACCAATCTTATTTCTGAAGGAATTATTCCGGGACTAGGCGGAATTGTAATTTTTATTCCGCAGATCGCGTTTTTATTCTTCTTTATATCCTTACTAGAAGAAAGCGGCTATATGAGCCGAGTGGTTTTCTTGATGGATAGAATTATGCGAAGGTTTGGACTTAGCGGCAAAAGTGTAGTGCCTTTAGTATCTGGTACCGCATGTGCAATACCAGCTGTTATGGCTGCAAGGAACATCGAAAATTGGAAAGAGCGACTTATCACCATTCTGGTGGTTCCTTTTACAACATGCTCCGCTCGGCTACCTGTTTATTTAATTATAATTGCTTTGGTAATCCCAGACGAAAGCTTCCTAGGTTTTAATTTACAAGGCTTAACATTAATGCTCTTGTACCTACTTGGTTTTGGAACGGCCCTTGTTTCCGCTTGGATTCTTAACAAGATTTTGAAGATAAAGAGTAAGAGTTATTTTGTGATAGAAATGCCTAACTATAAGCTGCCAATGGTCAAAAATGTAGCGATCAATGTGGTAGAGAAAACAAAGTCCTTTGTACTTGGTGCGGGGAAAATAATACTTGCTATCTCCATTATATTATGGGTTTTAGCAAGTTATGGACCTGGAGATTCTTTTAATAATGCTGAAGAAATTGTAACTTCTACCTATAATGCTGAAGCTGATCTCGATTCTGATTTAGAAGAAGAAATAGCCTCTTATAAATTGGAGCATTCTTATATAGGAATTCTCGGAAGAGGGATTGAGCCTGCTGTAACACCTTTAGGTTACGACTGGAAAATAGGGATTGCTATTGTGAGTTCTTTTGCAGCTCGTGAGGTTTTTGTTGGAACCTTAGCAACTATTTATAGCGTGGGGAGCGATGAGGAAGAAACCATTAAGAATAGGATGGCTGCAGAAGTGAATCCCATTTTAGGTGGCCCATTATTCACTTTTGCCAGCGGAATAAGTTTATTATTATTCTATGCCTTTGCCATGCAGTGCATGAGCACCTTAGCAATTGTGAAAAAAGAAACAAACAGCTGGAAATGGCCCATTTTACAACTGGTAATTATGAGCGCATTTGCCTACGTAGTGGCATTAATTGCTTTTCAGCTTTTAAAATAGTGTAAGAATTTAAATGTAAACCGACTTAAATAAGTATCATGGACGTATTACAAAACATACTAGTATTTATCACCTTTTTGATCTCTGTTGGATATGTGATCACAAAATTTGTGTGGAAGCCAGCCTTTTTAAAAAGTAAAAAGGAATCTGAGAAAGACTGTGGCGTTTCAGGTTGTGGTTGCAGCTAATTCCTGATTTATTTTTCTACCTTTTTATTTAATTGAATTTTTAGACAGTATTCTGAATCTTTAATTTTATGACTAGAAACTGGATAAGGAATTAGATCTAGCGCTTTTAAAGAATAGATATCTTCCAGACCTAAAAAGCTAAAATCCAATGGATTTTGTCCATTTAATGTGACTATTTTCTCTTCAATTAGTTTTCCGTTTTCTAGAATAGCGAGCATTACTTTCGCTTCTCCGGCCCAAACACAGGTAACATCCTTAGGACATCTAGAATCCGAGATTACTTTTTTGAACTGAATAGATTTGTTTTCAAAAGAGAACAGCTCACCAGCATTTATTTCAGCATAAAATTGTACAATAGAATCGTTTTCTTGAGCATATGAAGAACCCATTATCAAAGAAAACACAAGTACCAAACAATATTTCATAACCAATTTTATTTTAAAGACTGTAATTAAAACTGGTTGTTGCAAATTTTAGCCCAAACCAACATCTAAAGTCATCATAACTATAAAACCTCCTATAAATCCCATAGTTGCAATGTCGGTAAATCTTTCCTGCTGAGATTCAGGAATCACTTCCTCCACCACTACAAAAATCATAGCCCCGGCTGCAAATGATAAAGCATAAGGTAAAATTGGTTCAAAAGTTAATACTGCCCAAGCCCCAAGCACTGCGGCTATAGGCTCTACCGCCGCTGAAAGTTGTCCGAAATTAAAACTTTTCCATTTGCTAAGGCCCTGCCGGCGTAAGGGCATTGCTACTGCAAAACCTTCTGGGAAATTCTGTAGTCCAATCCCTATAGCGAGTGCCACAGCACCTCCAATACTAGCACCTTCAATACCGGCTGCAGCAGCTCCAAACAGCACTCCCACGGCTAATCCTTCAGGAATATTATGCAATGTAATGGCTAGGGTTAATAAAGTAGATTTATGCCAAGGGGTTTTAATACCTTCCTTTTCATCCATTTTAAAATTTACATGCAAATGGGGAAGAACTTTATCGAGACCAAAAAGAAAAAAAGCTCCCAGGGTAAAACCCACAACAGCAGGAATAACTTTAACAAAACCTTCTCCGGGACTCATTTCAATTCCCGGAGCCAGCAAACTCCAAAAACTGGCCGCAACCATAACTCCACCAGTAAAACCAAGCATTCCATCAAAAAAAGCTCTATTCATCTTATTAAAGAAAAATACTAAAGAAGCGCCAAGTGCAGTAACCCCCCAAGTAAAAAGTGTTGCATAAAGTGCCGCTAAAATTGGATCTAAACTTTCCATGTAAGCAATAATAGTTTCCATCATAATCTAAGAGGTTTTAATATATAAATTACTCGAGATCACATTAGAGATCTTAAGTTCATTCCCATTTAATTTGATAAGCATGGATTGATCGAAAGATTCTTTTTCCAAAATGTTGATTTCTTTTCCCAACGCAATTCCATTTTTATCCAGATATTGAAGAAATTCTGGAGAGGAATCTTTTACTCCAATGCAAATTCCTGACTCTCCTTTCTTTAATTCGGCTAACAATACCTTATTGGAGGTTACAAAATTTCCTTTTGAATCCGGAATAGGATCCCCGTGAGGATCCCGTTTCGGAAAATCTAGAAATCTATCGAGTTCTTTTATTAATTTATCAGATTTAATATGCTCCAGTTGTTCTGCTACTTCATGTACTTCATCCCAGGCAAATCCCAGTTTATCAACCAAGAACACTTCCCACAGACGGTGTTTTCTAATTACGTCTACAGCAGTTTGCCTACCAAACTCACTAAGCATAACACCTTGATATTTTTTATAAGCCACCAATTTTTTCTCAGATAGTCGCTTGATCATATCTGTTACCGAGGAAGCTTTCGTGCTCATTTCTTCTGCCAAGGCATTGGTACTAACCCCTGTAGGATAAGTACGTTCAAGATGAAAAATCGCTTTTAAATAATTTTCTTCAGAGAGACTGAACATAAACCTGATTTTGAGCTTGCTAAACTACATTTTTTATTTCGATAAAACAATTTTTAGACTAATCTAAAAATAAATTATACCTTTGTTAAAAATTAAAGTTGATGAAACATTTATTACTACCCTTTTTTCTAAGTTGTTCTTTTGCATTTGCGCAAAATAACCAGACCAGTGTTTCTGGTACGATTACTTCTAATGACAATCCAGTTCCCTTTGCCACTATTTATATAAATGGAGGAACCGCTGGAACTGATGCAGATGTTGATGGAAATTATTCATTAAACGTGCCCGAAGGAGAAGTTACGCTCGTTGTGCAATTTCAGGACTTTCGTACTCAAAGAAAAAAAATTAGTATTATAGCAGGCGAAAATCTAACCATGAATTTTTCTTTAACCGTAGACACCTTTGGGCTGGATGAGGTAGTGGTAAGTGCAACCCGTAACCGGATAAGCAAAAAAGAAGCTCCTGTTATTGTAAAAGTGCTTAGCCCAAAACTTTTTAATGCCACACAATCCCTATCCTTAGCCGATGGTTTGAATTACCAACCGGGGGTGCGGGTGGAGACCAACTGCCAGAACTGCGGGTTTACCCAAGTGCGACTCAATGGTCTAGGAGGGCAATATACCCAGGTGCTCGTTAATAGTCGTCCTGTTTTTAGTGCCCTAAATGGCGTTTATGGCCTGGAGCAAATACCTGTTAGTATTATAGACCGTGTTGAGGTTGTGCGCAGTGGTGGCTCTGCACTGTTCGGTTCGAATGCGATTGCCGGCACCGTAAATGTAATTACCAAAGAACCCATTAACGACAGTTGGGAGGTAAAAACAGATTTGGGACTTATTGATGGAAAATCGGCAGATCGAAATGTGAATCTCAATGGATCTATTGTAAGTGAAGATTTATCGAGTGGTGTTACGGTATATGGAATTTTTCGAGATCGAGACGCATATGATGCCAATGGAGATGGCTTTAGTGAAATCACGAAGCTTACCAACAATTCCCTTGGTGCCAAAACTTTTTTACGACCTAATGACAATAGCCGTATAGGATTCGATTTTACAGGAATAAGAGAATACAGGCGTGGAGGTGATCGCATAGAATTAGCTCCACAATTTACCGATATTACTGAAGAATTAGACCATACAACAGTATTCTCAGGACTGGATTACGAACTTTGGGATGATACAAGAAAAAATTCAGGTTCGGTTTATATCTCCGTACAACATACAGATAGAGACAGTTATTATGGCGGTCTTGGGGGCGGACGTACCAGAGCTGATTCTACAGCTGCAAACAACGCTTTTGGAAAGACAACAGATTTGGCTCTTGTTGCTGGAACTAAATACACTCATAATTTCAACAATGAAGATGTTATCACCGCTGGGATAGAATATCAGCTTAACGATACAGATGATGCTATCCCGGGATATAACCGCTTAGTGGATCAAAAAGTGAATAGTCTGGGACTTTATGCCCAATACGAGTGGAAACCTGTAGAGGCTTTTACTGCGTTGCTAGGCGCACGCATAGATCACGTAAACGTAGATGGTTTCTACACCATTCAAAATGTGGAACGTTCTTCAGATGTTTCAGAAACAGTATTGAGTCCACGACTAACGATTTTATACAATATTACAAACGAGTTACAGTTTAGAGGTGGCTATGCCAGAGGCTTCCGGGCTCCACAAGCCTTTAACGAGGACTTGCATATTTCATCGGTAGGAGGTGAACAACGCTTTGTAATTCTTTCCGATGATCTAGAAAGTGAATTTTCCAATGCCTATACCGCTTCACTCAACTTTACCAAAGATTACAATAAAACACAGACCAATTTATTAGTGGAAGGCTTTTATACTACTCTAAAAAACCCGTTTACCATTGTTAGTACTGGAAATTCACTTCCTAACGGTTCTATTTTACAAGAATCCCGTAATGGTTCTGGTGCTTATGTTGCAGGTGCCAATTTAGAACTTAGCGTATCGCCAAACCCAGATTTAATGTTTCAGGCAGGTGCCACCATTCAGCGCTCTATATACCAAGAAGACCAACTTCTTTTTGAAGCAGACGGAAGCGTTCCTGGGGAACAGGATGTGGTGTTGGACGAGTTTGTTCGTTCTCCTAATGTCTATGGGTTCATTACGGCTAACTGGGCTATAAATGAAGCTTTAAATTTAGACGTTACTGGTAGTTATACTGGCTCCATGATCGCGCCGAGAGTTGTAAGCGAATCTGGCTTTTTAGATCTTGTGGATACTGAAGACTTTTTAGATATGACCACAAAAATCACTTACCATTTCGATCCCATAGAAAATTTTCACGTGGAGTTAAGTGGTGGTATTCAAAACATTTTTGATAGTTATCAAGACGATTTTGATAAAGGTGCGCTTCGTGATTCAGATTATATCTATGGTCCCAACAGGCCAAGAACCTTCTTTATAGGCTTAAAATTTGGCGACTTCTAAAAAAGCGAATATTATGAAAAAACAATTCTATTTTCTATACATTTTTATGTTAGGGTTTTCCATTACAACCGCGCAAAACAAGGATAAAATAAATTGGAAAACCTGGACTGAACTTGAGCAGGCATTACAAATAGAGCCTAAGCCTGTATTCATATTTTTTCACGCGAAATGGTGCGCATATTGCAAAAAAATTGAACGGGAAATATTCACTAAGGAAGAAGTGATAAAGAAGATAAATTCAGATTATTATGCCGTAGAGATGGATGTGGAAATCACTGATACTATAAGCTTTGATAAAATTAAATTTGTAAATAAACTGTCGCTTACCCAACGAAATGGAATTCACGAACTCCCTCTTTTATTGGCCTCTCGTAAGAATGCACCTTTTTCCTTACCGGCAACAATTATCCTAGATGAACGATTTACCGTACAAACCCGGGTTTTTGAATATTATACCTCAAAACAATTGCTTGATATCTTAAGATAAAATCTAGTAGTGAAAATCTAAATTCCTCTTTCTTTTTGGATCTGCTCGTAGGCTTCTTGGACTTTCGTGAATTTGTCTTGAGCTCCATTTCTATAAGCTTCGTCCATATGCTGAAGTTTGTCTGGATGATACTTCTTTGCCATGGTTCTAAATGCCTTTTTGACTTCTGCATCTGTAGCCGACTTTTCGATCTCTAAAATCTTATAGGCATTATCGGCACTTTTAAAGAACATTGCTTTAATACTCTCAAAATCTCTATTGTTCAGCGCTAAAAAGCCTGCAATAGATTGTAATTCTGAAACTTCAGCGCTTGAAATTGATCCATCTGCTTGTGCAATACTAAAAAGAAAATGCAAGATCTGTAACCGCACTTCGTATTTGGTGCGCTGCTGCAGGTAGAGTCCAATTCTTTGAGCAGAGATCTCCCTGTCCTTTATAATTTCATTAAAGGTGCGAAAAGTAGCATTTGCACGCTCTTTTCCATAAGCACGCACAAAATAAGTTCGCACATAATCCATTTCAGACTGAGATACTTGCCCGTCTGCCTTTATTACCAAGGAGGCTAAAGAAAGGAGGTTCAATTCAAAATCGCCAGGAGACACCGTTTTGCTTTCGGTTTTAAAAACCGATGTAAATCCTCCTGAAGAACGATTCCAATTATCTATTACAGTTCCTAATATAAACCCCAGTACTGCTCCCGGGTATCTGAAAAACATATAGCCTACAAAGGCTAATATCCATTTAAACATAAATTTCAACTTGATAAGTGGCAAATATACTATTTTGAATAGGTATTAAAGAGACCATATCCCATAAACTTGTCTTTGATATCTATAAATAGAGCCTATTAGTATATAGGAAATTGAGATATGAAGAGCTAAAGTTAATTTGTATCTTTACCCTTTATAAATTATAATAAAAACTCTATATATGTATCCAGCAGATTTAGTTAAACCGATGAGAGAAGACCTTACGAATATAGGTTTTCAAGAATTACATACCGTTGCAGATGTTGATGCTGCTATGGAAAAAAAAGGGACTACTTTGGTAGTAGTAAATTCAGTTTGTGGATGTGCCGCTGCTAATGCACGCCCAGGAGCTCGTGTCTCTTTACAAAATGGCAAAACTCCAGATAATCTGGTAACCGTATTTGCAGGTGTAGATTCTGAGGCTACAGATAAGGCTCGTGGCTACATGATCCCTTTCCCTCCTTCTTCCCCTTGTATGGCATTATTTAAAGATGGAGAATTAGTTCATATGTTAGAACGTCACCATATTGAAGGACGTCCTGCAGAGATGATCGCAGAAAACTTAACTAGTGCTTTCAACGAGTTTTGTTAATCCCTCATTGGGGATTTGATTGTCGTTCCGATAGCTATCGGGATGCCTGAATTCTTTGAAAGTATTTTCCTCACGAATCATCGGAACAGACCTTATAGGTTTGCCCTGAGATTCTTGATATCTAAATATACTAAGCCGATCTAATTAAGATCGGCTTTTTTTTATGCTCTTATTTATTTAGATATTTTAGCACAGCTATCTGGAAGTTGGTTTTTTAGTATCTTTCCTTTTTAACCAGAAAAATTCAAACAGAAATGAAAATCCTAATTCTTCTTTTACTATTGATAGGAACAACAGGAAGTTGCCAAAATTCAGAAGAGATTCAAGAAGTAAGCACACTGGATTTGGATTTGCAATTTAAAGAGATCACCAATTTAGTAGCCTCAAAAAATTGTACTGAAAATTCACAATGCAGCTATATGGCCTACGGAAGTAAAGCTTGTGGCGGTCCACAAGGCTATCTGGTGTTTTCTTCTGAAGTTAATCTGGACAAACTAAAGGAATTAGTTGAAAATTATACTGCTGCTGAAGCTGCCTACAATAAACAAAACGGAATAATGAGTGACTGCAGTATAGTTTCTCCACCACAAACAATTGGCTGTGTAGATGGCGACTGCATTAAAATGGATTAAAGAAAGCATTTCTCATTATTCCATAAAAATGTATTTTTGCTGCAATCACAATTTAAGATGAAGAAAATACTAGCTTATCCCCTTTCAATTATATCTTACTTTTTTTTCTTTTTAACCTTAGTGGTATTTCATGGAATCCAATGGTTCTGTTTTACCTTTATTGGAAAAGAGGCACATAAAACTTCTGTAGATGTTTTTAATTTTACCCTTATGCGATGCCTTAATATTTTGGGAACTACTTTTACAGTAGATAATCCGCATAACATCCCAACAGATGTGCCTTGTATCTTTGTTTCTAATCATCAAGGACTTTACGATATTCCGCCAATCATCTGGTATCTTAGGAAACATTATCCAAAGTTTATCAGTAAAAAAGAACTGGGAAAAGGAATTCCCGGAATTTCCTACAATCTTCGAAATGGAGGGTCTGCATTAATAGATAGAAAGAACCCCAAACAAGCTATAGTAATTATTTCAAAATTTGCGAATTATCTAAATAAAACTCATCATTCTGCTGTTATTTTTCCAGAAGGCACACGAAGCAGAGATGGAAGACCCAAGAAATTTGCAGGAACTGGTTTACAGATCTTGTTAAAAAAAATGCCACATGCTTTAGTTGTGCCGATCACCATCAATAATTCCTGGAAATTGTTCGAATACGGAAGCTTCCCCTTAGGAATTGGCCATGGTATTAAAATGAAGATACATAAACCAATTTTGGCAAATTCAGACGATGTAACTAGCATTATTGCAAAGGTGGAACGAACCATTATTGCAGATATTCTGTAGAAAATTTTATTCCCATAAATTCAATTTCCATTAGTATGACTTCAGAAAAAATTATAGAGAACACGATTCTTTTTGTTCAGGAAACTTTGAAAGATGCTGAAGGAGGACATGATTGGTTTCATATTCTTAGAGTTTTAAATAATTCAAAATTAATTGCTGCAACAGAAGAGGTAGACCTTTTAACTGTGGAGTTGGGTGCCTTGCTTCATGATATTGCCGATTCTAAATTCCATAATGGAGATGAAACTGTTGGGCCAAAAGTAGCTAGAGCCTTTTTAAGCACTCAGAATGTTACAGAAGATGTAATTGTTCATGTTGTTAATATCATCGAAAACATCTCATTTAAAGGAGGAAACAACAAGCAATCTTTCTACTCTAAGGAACTTGCAGTTGTTCAGGATGCAGATAGACTAGATGCACTTGGCGCAATAGGAATAGCAAGAACCTTTAATTATGGTGGATTTAAAGGAAGAACTTTGTATGATCCGGAGATTCAACCAAATCTTAAAATGAGCAAAGAGGAATACAAAGCTTCTATGGCACCTACTATCAATCATTTTTACGAAAAGCTTTTGTTGCTGAAAGATCGAATGAATACCGAAACCGGGAAGGCTATTGCAGAACAGCGGCATCTATATATGAAACAATTCTTAGATCAGTTCTATGCTGAATGGAACGGAAAAGCTTAGCATAAAAAAAGCCTTACTTTCTAGTAAGGCTTTTTATTTATTTTTTATAAAAATATTCTTGAAGTGTCATTCTGAACGCAATGAAATGAAGAATCTATCTACAACTATGAGATTCCTCTCCTGATACCTATCGAATCGGAATATTTTAAAATTCACTAAAATTATCGTTTTCGAGAAGCTCAACCTGACAATTCTAATATTTGTCATTCTGAACGCAATGAAATGAAGTGAAGAATCTCTCGACAACTATGAGATTACTCTCCCGATACCTATCGAATCGGAATATTTTAAAATTCACTAAAATTATAGGTTTCGAGAAGCTCAACCTGACAATTCTAATATTTGTCATTCTGAACGCAATGAAATGAAGTGAAGAATCTCTCGACAACTATGAGATTACTCTCCCGATACCTATCGAGACGGAATGTTTTAAAAATCACTAAAATTATAGGTTTCGAGAAGCTCAACCTGAAATCTCACTATATTATAACTTCACTACAACCAAGAACTCCAAGGAATTCTTGAAAGCATTAAGATTAAAGCCAGCGTATAAAAAATAGCCAGGATCTTGAATTTTGGCTTAGAGGTAAGTTTTTTCTTGTGTTTTGAGTATCCCATTGTAATAAGAACAATGGCTAAGATCATAACTAATGGATGTTCTACATTATACAATCTAAGAACCGAATCCTTCATTACTCCGCCCATTCCAACTTCACCCCACATTTTGAAATAAGGAGTGGTAAAATACAGCACTAAACCAATAAGCAATTGTAAATGCGAAACAATAAGGGTGAATAATGCAATTCTAAAATTGGTTGCGCCATATTCTTTATTGGTAGCATAACCAATAATTGAGTTTACTGATGCTACAACAAGAACAATAAGCACTAAATATGCCCAATAAGAGTGTATAAATTGAATAGTTTCGTACATAGTTGTTATTTTGGGTAAATATAGTTTTTTTAATCCCTCATTGAGGGTTTAATTCCCCGAGGTTCTTGATTAAAAAAATCGCCTCGGTTTCCCGAGGCGATTTTAAATATATTGTTATAAGATATTAGAATTTATAACTAACTGCAGCATTCCAAGTTCTTCCCCATCCAAAGAAAACATTATTTCTAACATTTATCCCATCGTAAGTTGTATCATCAGGACCAGCTAGTCTATTAGTATTTGATTCAGAGATATAAATATTATCTGTAACATTATTTACATTTACTCTAAAACCTAATCTATTTTCTCGAAGATCTAAACCGTATGAAACTCCTAAATCTAATAAACCAAATGATGGCAATTCAAACACATCAAAATTTTCATTATTTAATGCATCTGGAGCATCATAATCTGCATATAAGTTATCTGCAAATCTATAGGTAGCATCTACTTTAAGATTGTCGATAATTGTATAATCTACACCTGCACTTGCAGTAAGCTGAGCCGCATTACCAACTTTCACTCCATCTAAGTTAAGAATACCTGCATCTACACCTTGAATTGGATTTTGAGCGTCATCAAAGAAATTAGCTTCTACATTGTCTTTATACTCCCAATCCCCTACAGAAAGCATTGCGTTCCATTTAAATTTATTTCCTACTCTTCCGTAGAAATCAAATTCTATACCTTGGTGTACTTGAGTAATTCCTCGCAAATTTGCAGTTCCTCTAATCTCATCATCCGTATCTCTGAAGAATGTAGCTCCAGCTGTTTCAAATCTATCTGCCCATGAAGTTCTATAAAGGTTCACATTAGCATTGAAATATTGAGAACGGAATCCATATCCTAACTCAACTCCAAATACTTGTTCGTTTTTCAGGTCTTCATTTAAATCATTACTGTTACCAGGGTAAACAGCATCAAACAATGGTTGCTTAGAGTAGTATCCAATATTTCCAAAAACATTATGGTTCTCATCTATGTTATAGTTAAGACCCCCTTTTATGTTTCCTCCAAGAATGTTTTCCCAATCTGTTTCCTGATTTGCTGGAGTTTCATTAAAATAATCAATTCTCTTAAATCCTTGATTAGAAACAGATCCTTGTACGAAAGCAGAAACCTTTCCTTTAATATATTCTAACTGACCAAATACCCCTGCCCATCTTACTAAGCCTTCATTGTTATAGTCGATTTTTTCTTCATCATCGATACTTTTGAATACATTTAAAGTATTCCCAATTGTAGGCTCATAAGTTTCAGTCAAAAAGCGATTAGGGTTGTTTCTGTCTGCATTAGAAACATATACATCGCCACCCATAAGATCTACTAACCTTCTGTAATGAAATCCTTTATAAGATCTTAAATCTGCTCCAAAATCTAAAGTTAAATTTTCGTTTAATTCAGTTTCAAAATTTGAAATAATCCCAAACCAGTTATGAGAATTTACAGAAGAACGCTGAGACATTCCATTTTCTGCACTACGATCCCTGTTACCAGTATTTACATATTGTCCTTGATAAACTCCTTCACCTGAATAAGTTTCTCTAGGATCTCCTAAGGAAGGAACGTCTTGACCAGAATTCCATGCGAATATATCGTCTATAGGAAGCAAACCTTCTTCTGTTGTTGGTAATCTAAAAGATTGATTCCCATTAATTCTACCTATAGAACCTATAGATCCACCACGACCAAATGAAGCATATGCAGAAGTAGAAAGCTTGGATTTATCTGAGATTTTATATTCCCAGTTTAATGAAGTTACTGGTTTGTGATAGAAGTTTCCAGCAAAAGTAAATTCTTCACCATTTCTATATCCAAAATCAGGGTTAAACTTTTCATTTGGCTCCCCGTCTTTACCATATTCAAGATAACTAGACAAAGGTGTAAAGAAACTTCTTTGGTTGTGTTGTTGAGGTGCACCTGTCAACATGAAGTTGAATTCATGGTTTTCGTTAGCTTTATAACCAACACCTATATAATAGTTATAGCCTTCAAATTCTGTCCCGTTTACATAACCATCTCCAGAAGTACGACTTAAAAGGAAAGATGCAGATAAACCATTATCTCCTAAACCTGTATTATAGGAAGCTAAAGTTTTTAAATATCCATCGTTCCCAGCAGATACTTTTACCATTCCACCTTCTACTTTATCAGCAGATCTGGTTACTATGTTAATTGTTCCACCCACAGAAGAAACTGCTAGTTTAGAAGAACCCAAACCACGTTGTACTTGTATTGCAGTAGTAACATCGCTAAGACCAGCCCAGTTACTCCAATATACAGCACCATTCTCCATATCGTTAACAGGAATACCGTTAATCATTACCGCCGAGTTTTGCGTATCGAATCCACGAATTGTAATACGTGAATCTCCAAATCCACCACCTTGCTTAGTAGCATAGATTGAAGGAGTAGTACTCAAAATTTCAGGAAATTCTTGATTTCCTAATTTTTCTTGAATTTCTTCAGCTCTAATAGTAGAAACAGCTACTGGAGTTTGACGGTCTTTTGCCAAATCTGCAATTCCTGTTACAATAACCTCAGAAAGCGCATTGGAATCAGTTCCCAAAGCAATATTGCCTAAATTTTTTGTTTCACCATTTGACAAGGTAAATTTCAATCTTTTTCTTTCGAAACCAATAAAACTAATCTCAACAGTTCCTGTAGAAGCTTCAACATTTATCGAAAACTTACCATCAAAATCTGTAGTGACACCGTTGTTGGTTCCAACGATCATTACGGTTGCTCCTGGTAACGGGGCGTTCATTTCAGAATCCATTACCGTACCGGTAAGGGTTCCTTGAGCAAAAATTGTAGCAGTTGTTAAAAACAATGCTAGGACTAATAATTTCCTCATGCTTTAATTGTTTGTGTGTTTAGTTTATAATTCGCGGCAAAAGAAGTCAATTTCTTAAAATCTAACTTTAACTTAATGTTAAGATTTCAGAATTTAACATTTAACCACAGCAAACATAACATTTTCACACAAACCATTCTCACTGAAGCGCTTAAATCTATTAAGAATTTATTAACAATAAGGAACCTATTGCTTTAAATAAAAATTTAACAGTTCTTTTGTAGAATCATCATGACTAGAGACCTTAGAGGTCTCAATTTCGGTAAGAATTTTAGAAGCTAATTGTTTCCCTAATTCCACTCCCCATTGATCGTAACTAAATATATTCCAGATTACTCCCTGAACAAATATTTTATGTTCATACATCGCAATCAATTTGCCTAAACTCTCAGGAGTTAACTTATCAATTAAAAGTGAAGTGGTGGGTTTATTCCCTTCAAAGACTTTGAATGGAATTAATTTCTCAATCTCCTCTGACTTCAGCCCCTGAGTGGTTAATTCTTTTTTTACTACGTCTTCAGATTTACCCTTTAAGAGGGCCTCTGTTTGAGCAAAATAATTGGCCATCAATTTATCATGATGATCTTTATCCTCAAATAAAGATTTCTTAAAGCCAATGAAATCTGCAGGGATCAATTTGGTGCCTTGATGTATTAACTGAAAAAAAGCATGTTGGGAATTAGTGCCCGGTTCTCCCCAAATAATATTACCTGTTTCGTAGGATACAGGATTTCCATTTCTATCTATACTCTTCCCGTTGCTTTCCATTATTGCCTGCTGAAGATAACTTGGCAATTTTTGAAGATATTGAGAATACGGAATAACCGCTTCGCTTTCAGCTTTAAAGAAATTATTATACCAAACACTCAATAAAGCCAATTGCACAGGAATATTCTTAATAAAAGGCTCACTTTTAAAATGCAGATCCATTTTATTTGCACCTTCCAGAAGCTCATTGAATTTCTGAAATCCTACTGCGAGACTTACAGATAAGCCTACAGCGCTCCATAACGAGAATCTCCCTCCAACCCATTCCCACATTGGAAATATATTATCTTTCAAAATTCCGAAATCTTCGACCTTTTGAACATTCGAGGAAACTGCAACAAAATGCTTTTGAACATCTTCCTGTGAAGCGGTCTCTAAAAACCACTTTCTAGAGGTGATCGCGTTGCTTAATGTTTCCTGAGTTGTAAAAGTTTTAGACGCAATTACAAATAAAGTAGTTTCTGGGTTTAAAGGCTTTAAAGTTTCATGAACATGGTCTCCATCTACATTGGAAATATAATGTACATTAAGATGATTTTTATAAAATTTTAGAGCTTCAGTAACCATTGCGGGTCCAAGATCTGAACCTCCAATTCCAATATTAACTACATCTGTAAATGCTAATCCAGAATATCCCTTTGTGCTCCCAGAAATAATAGCATCAGAAAATGCTTGCATCTTAGCTTTTACCTCAAAAATTTCAGGAATTATATTCTCACCATCAACAAGTACGCTATCTGAATTCTTCGCTCTCAAAGCAGTATGTAATACTGGTCTGTTTTCGGTTCTATTGATGCTTTCCCCTCCAAAATAAGACTTGATCGCTTCTTCCAAGCCACATTCTTCTGCAAGATCCAGCAAAAGTTGTTGTGTTTCTTTAGTTATTCTATTCTTACTGAAGTCGACTAAAAAATCCTCCCAATGAATACTAAAATCATTAAATCTTTCAGTCTCTTCAGAAAAAAGCTGGCTCATTTCCACCTCTTTTATCTTTTCAAAATGTTCCTGCAATTTTGTCCAAGCAAGTGTGGTGGTAGGCTCTATATTCAGCATTATTAAATTTCTTTGAATGGAATTTTATCTAATTTTGTTTTTGTCAATTTTATAGAAGCAAAATAATCTTCTTTTAAATTATCTGCGATAGGCTCTGCTGCCGGTAAGTTTTGGCGAAAAGGATCTACTTGTTTTCCTCGCAACCAAAATCTATAACATACATGAGGTCCAGTTGCAAGCCCTGTACTTCCAACATACCCAATAACATCTCCTTGTTTTACTCGTTGCCCAACCCTCACATTTCGTTTGGACATATGAAGATATTGTGTCGTATAAGTATCATTATGTTTCACTTTTACATAATTTCCATTTCCACCTGTATAACTAGACGCAATAACGGTCCCATTCGCAGTAGACCAGATTGGCGTTCCATGTGGCGCCGCATAATCTGTTCCCTTATGGGCTTTCCATCTTTTCTGAACCGGGTGATATCTATTCCCTGAAAATCTAGAGGAAATTCTACTAAAATTTAATGGTGCTTTTAAAAAGAAACTCTGTAAAGGTCTAGCTTCCTCATCATAAAAATCTGAGTCCCCCTTTTCAGGATCTGCCACATAACTAAATGCATAATAAGGTTTTTCCTGATGTACAAATACGGCTCCTTCAATACTTTCTATTCCGGCATAAATGCTATCATTAATGAAACGCTCATTATAAACCATTTTAAACTGATCCCCTTTTTGCAGCTTCCAAAAATCGATACTCCATTGGTAGATGCTACTTAATTCATGTGATAAAAGCACGCTTAGGCCTTGATTGGATATCGCTTCAGAAAGACTACTAACAATAACCCCAGAAACGGTTTTCCTTTTTATGGTAACTGGTTTCTGAGATTTAAAGGCTGCAATATTTTCTCCGATATTTACAACGGTATAATCAATTTTATCGTTCTCATAAATAAAGTACTCTGGAGTACCTATAGAATCCTTAGCTTTCAGAATTACATAAGGCTTACCAACCACTAATCTTTTAGGATTGAAAGTTTTATTGCTTACCTGCTCTGTGATTTCATAGACCTTGGACCTACTAACACCTTGGTTATCTAAAAGTTCTCCAAAACTGTCCCCAGATCGTATGGTATCTCTAATAACATCATAGTCATTAAGCACAAAACCATATTCCTCTATTACAGGAACTATTTCTTCAATCTTAACCTCGCTTATTTTCTTTTTACTATTATCTTCCTTCTTGCATGCAGTAAATGCAACAACTATTAAAAGCAAATATTTTAAATTCTTCAACTTCAATCTTGTTTTTGTGAATTAAACATATGTGTTACCCATTCTTTTCCCCAGTTATTAAATTCCTCATCGCTCCATAAGTTCGGGAAAAAACTGTTTTTCTGAAAACTTGGCGGTAAATACTCCTTCCAATTTGTTCCACCCGTGGCAGAAATGGTTTTATTATCCTTATTAAGGTATCTATGTGCCGCCCCCATGTGCATTAACAACCAATTAATATTAATGTTTGTGTCAAAGTTTCGTAAGCCTTCAATTAATATTGGATTGTTTTTTTCTTCCTCTGGAAGTTGCAGGTATTTATGATACAGTGTTTTTCCTTTTACCTGATTTGCAATTCTCAAGAACCTTGGAGTATATCGAAGTTCAAATTGCTTGAGGGTGAGTGTTTTTTCACCCGTAGAAAGATCTATCCCGCCCTTTTTCCAATAAATATTCTCATAAAGCTCTTCAATATTATTTTCTGAAGAAAAATTATGACGCTCCTTAAAAGGAATTAAATGCTGTAGTGGCGTTGCATTAATTTCAATCATTCGAAATTGTGCCGATTGAAATCCGCTAGCTGGCAATAAAGCCATTCTAAACTTTAAAAACTGCTCTCTTTCCATCCCTTTAATCATCACATCAAAAGAATTGATCAAAATTCTTACATATCTATTTAGCCGGATCAATTTTTCTGTAAAAAAAGCGGCCGTTAAATTCTCTGAAGCAATTATTTGCTTTTGCTCATGTAAAATCAGCTTAAAATAAAGCTCTGTGATTTGATGATAGGTGACAAATATTTCCTCATCCGGGAAATGAGTTTTTGGATTTTGTAAACTTAACAAGGTATCTAAACTAATATAATCCCAATAGGTAAGGTATTTATCATACAAAAGCCCATCTAGATAAGAACCCATATCCTGACCAGAATTCTTGAATTTTTCTTCAAGTAATAAAATTCTTTCAGCAATTTCGGGTTTAATTTCATTCATTCTTTTAATTCATTATAATTTTTAACTGATGTTTCAAACCTTTGAATTCTTCCAGATCTGCTGCAAGTGATCCAACCGCCAGATCTGCTTGGATTTTTACTGGGATCTTATTTTTATCATCACTTATCCAAAAAGTAAGACTCTCCTGCTCCTTAAAAACCCTTCCCGCCATTACATATGGCCTAAATTTTAAAGTGGCAATTTTACCAAATTTTGTGCTCAAAACTTCCTTTCCAAGGAACTTTAATTTAAAATCATGGTTTTCTTTATCGAAAAACATATTTAAATGGAGCTCATCCCCTACACTTAGGTTACTTGGATTGATATCATTTCGAACAAAATAAAATGCAGATAACATGTCATGTACATTTTTCTCTGTAGTATAGGTTTTCTTTTCGTTGTGTTTCTTATCAAACACTTCAGCCTTATTATTGTCTTGATCAAACTCAATTTGCAGGTCTTTAGTATGCCCTCCTTCATCTATTTTCCGAATGAATCTATATGGTAATCCTGTTCTCTTATCCACATAAGATTCATAATTATCATCTACTTTAAAAAACAAATGCAGCAAACCTGTAGATTTCCCCTTACCTACTATATGGTATACTTTTTTATTATTAAGACTGGTCTCCTTTACGCCAATTGTAGCATAGCTAGCATTAAAAGGACCGTAGTGAATTCTGAATTTAAACCATTCCCCATCTTGAAAAGCTTTCTGAGAAAACGAACTTAATGGCAACACTAATAGGAGAAGACAGAGAATTGTAAATCTATTTTTCATGTATTGGAGCTTTAATTTACACCTAATGAACTTTTTAAAGTTTTATTGATAAGAAAGAATTACAATTTCCATTCCAAATGTATAAAACTAAAAAACCCCATCAAATTAATGATGGGATTTTTATCTTATTAACCAACTAAAACTTAAATTATGAAAAATTTAATTCAATTTTGGTAACCACTCCAGAATTGCGGTGCAAAAGTCTGGAGATTTACTCTGTTTTACAAGCTCAAAATAAACTTTAACTCAAAATTTATCAAGTCGGCAATTATTTGGTTCTTATACAACTAAGTCTACAAATAATTAAATATTTCTACAATGTTCCTCGTAATTCCTGCTCTCTCTCAATCGACTCAAACAAGGCTTTAAAGTTCCCTGCACCAAAACCTTTTGCTCCCATTCGCTGAATGATCTCAAAAAACATCGTTGGTCTGTCTTGTAATGGCTTGGTAAAAATTTGTAAAAGGTAGCCTTCTTCATCTGCATCTACCATAATCCCTAAACCCTTTAATCTTTTAAGATCTTCATGGAGCTCATGACTAAATTCTTCCAACCTTCCAGGGATTGCGTTGTAATATTCATCTGGAGGTGTAGATAAAAATTCTATTCCTCTAGATCTTAGATCTGTAACTGCTTTGATGATATCATCTGTAGCCATCGCAATATGCTGAACTCCCGGTCCTTCATAGAAATCCAAATACTCTTCAATTTGAGATTTTTTCTTCCCTTCAGCAGGTTCGTTAATAGGAAACTTAATTCTTCCGTTTCCATTACTCATCACCTTGCTCATTAAAGCTGAATACTCGGTATGAATTTGTTTGTCATCAAAAGAAAGGAAGTTAACAAAGCCCATAACATCTTCGTACCATTTTACCCAAATGTTCATTTCATTCCAGCCTACATTTCCAACCATGTGGTCAATATATTTTAACCCGACAGGCTCTGGATTATAATCTGACTCCCACTTCACATAACCTGGTAAAAATGTTCCATTAAAGTTTTTACGCTCTATAAACATATGTACGGTTTCCCCGTAAGTATAAATTCCAGCTTTTACAATCTCTCCATTCTCATCTTTTTCTACCGTTGGCTCTAAAAAAGATTTAGCGCCACGCTTAGTAGTTTCTTCGTAAGCAGATCTCGCATCTTCTACCCAAAGCGCTACTACTTTAACTCCGTCACCATGCTTTACAACATGTTTATTAATCTCTTGTTTAGAATTTAATGGCGAAGTAAGAACTAGTCTAATCTTATCTTGTTTTAACACATAAGAAACGGTATCTCTACTTCCAGTCTCTAGTCCTTTATAAGCTAGTGATTGAAAACCGAATGCCGTCTTATAAAAATGCGCTGCTTGTTTAGCATTTCCAACATACAACTCTACATAGTCTGTTCCTAAGAGTGGCAAAAAATCTTGCGCTCCTTCAAATATTTTATCTAATCCGTAATTTACTGATTCTATCTTTTTGCTCATTGTTTTAATTTTTGAATCCATTCAATCTCTTTCTCGCAATCTGGTGGATCTAATTTACCACATCGCTCTAGCCTGAACTGAAATATTTTCCATTTTATCCATCAATTAATGATCTAACCATGATTTATGATATGTGTCATCAGCAATTTTCATAGCCTCCTCTGTAACCATTAAAGGTTTGAATGTATCTACCATTACTGCTAGCTCTTCAGTTTCAGTCTGGCCGATACTGCGTTCTACTGCTCCTGGGTGTGGCCCATGTGGTATGCCCGCTGGATGTAACGAAATATGCCCAGCTTCAATATCATTCCTGCTCATAAAATCTCCATCTACATAATACAATACCTCATCGCTATCTATATTACTATGGTTATATGGCGCCGGAATACTTTCTGGATGGTAATCATACTTTCTTGGGCAAAAACTACAAACCACAAAAGCATCGGTCTCGAAAGTTTGATGTACTGGTGGTGGCTGATGTATTCTTCCTGTTATCGGTTCAAAATCATGTATTGAAAAAGCGTACGGGTAATTATATCCGTCGTAACCAACTACATCAAAAGGATGGCTAGCATAGATCATGTCGAAGATCTCGCCCTGTTTTTTAACCTTGATCAGAAAATCTCCTTTTTCGTCATTCGTTTCCAATTCATATGGCTGTCTAAGATCACGCTCACAAAATGGAGAATGTTCCAGTAATTGCCCGAAGTAGTTTCTATATCTTTTAGGAGTATAAATAGGTCTTCTGGATTCTACTATAAACAAACGGTTGTTTTCGTCATCAAAATCCAATTTATAAATTACACCACGAGGAATTAATAAATAATCCCCATATTTAAAATCCAAATTCCCTAGATGGGTTCTTAATTTTCCGCTTCCTTTATGAATAAAAAGAAGCTCATCTGCATCAGTGTTTTTATAAAAATAGTCATCTGTAGATTTCTGTGGAGATGACAATATAATATCTACATCACTATTGGTAAGCATCACTTTTCTACTTTCCAAATAATCTGGATGTGGAATAACTTGAAAGCCTCTAAATCTATAAGATTTTATATTGTTTTCCGTAGCAATTTTAGGCTTAACACTATAGCTACCTCTAATTTCCTTAACCTGTGTGGGTCTATGCTCGTGATACGAATTGGAAGACATCCCATCGAAACCAATGGTTCCGAAAAGCTGTTCTGAATACAAACTGCCATCTGGCTTTTTAAAAACCGTGTGGCGTTTATGTGGAATTTTCCCCAACTTATGATAAAATGGCATGAGATCTCATTTTTAGGTTAAAAACTTCAGTAAATAAAATTAGTTACTTACTTAAGTGAAGTTTGCTATCAATTCTAACAAATATCGCTATTTTTTATCAAAAATATACTAAAGAAGCCTTAAAAGTAGGAAGAGTGCATCCAGGATATATTACTTTAATTATGCTTAAATCTTGGTTTAGGTGATTAAAAACAGCAATTAATCCCATTTCATTTTCTGAAGTCTTATCGCATTTAAAATAGCTAAAAATGCTACCCCAACATCTGCAAAAACTGCTTCCCACATAGTTGCCATTCCTATTGCACCTAAAGTTAGGACTATAGCTTTTACTCCAAAGGCTAGCCCAATATTTTGCCACACCACATTTCTGGTGGATTTCCCAATTTTAATTCCAGTTAAGATCTTAGAAAGCTGATCTGTTTGTATCACTACATCTGCAGTTTCAATAGCAACATCGCTACCTAAACCACCCATAGCAATTCCAACATCACTTACAGCTAGAACCGGAGCATCATTTATCCCATCTCCTACAAAAGCTACTTTTCTTCCTAGTTGTTTCTTAAGTTCTTCAACTTCTTTCAGTTTATCTTCTGGTAATAGACCTCCTTTAGCTATATCAATCCCCAATTCTTTAGCAACTTTTTGGGTTATAGAATCCTTATCCCCAGACAACATCACGATTTTATTAATCCCGTATTTCCTCAGTTGTAAAATGCTCTCTTTAGCGTCTTCCTTTAATTCATCTGCGACGGTTACATAACCCGCATATTTTTCATCTATAGCCACTATAACAACAGTATCTACAATACTAAGAATTGAGACTGGAAAATCAACCTTATATTGTTTAAACAAACTGGCATTTCCAACAAGCAGGTTTTTACTATTTACCTTACCAACCAATCCCTTCCCAGAAATTTCTTGAACCTCTCCAACAGAAAAATTTTGAGTGCTCGTCGTTCCTTCTACTATAGCGCGAGCTATAGGGTGTGTCGATTTATTCTCTATTGCAACTAGATAATTTAGAAATTCTTCTTTTTCAATTCCATTAGTTTCAATCTCTTGTACAGTAAAAACCCCTTTGGTAACCGTTCCGGTTTTATCCATCACCAGGGTATTGATCTTAGTGATTGTGTCTAAGTAAGAAGCGCCTTTAAATAAAATCCCTTTTTTTGAAGCTGCTCCCAATCCTCCAAAATATCCGAGAGGCACAGATATCACTAAAGCGCAAGGACAAGAAACTACAAGAAATATAAGCGCTCTATAAAGCCAGTCTGAAAAAATATAATTATCTACTATAAAATAAGGCAGTACTGTGAGTAAGATTGCACATATCACTACAATAGGAGTATACACTTTGGCGAACTTTCTGATAAACAGCTCTGTTTTGGCCTTTCTGGAACTTGCATTTTGCACTAATTCTATAATTCTCGCAACCGCACTTTCATTAAATATTTTTGTGGTTTCAGCATCAATCACTCCATTTAAATTGATAGAACCACTTAAAACAGTTTCTCCTTTTCTAACAATTAATGGTTTACTTTCCCCGGTAAGTGCTGCGGAATTTAATTCAGCTTTTTCTGACAACAACTTTCCGTCCAACGGAATTTTCTCTCCAGATTTAATCTGAATTTTCTCTCCAACCTTTACTTTTTCTGGATGTACTTGTATATAATGATCGTCTCTCCAAACTGAAGCTATATTTGGTTTAACATCCAATAGTGCTTTAATATTAGATTTTGCGTTTTTAACTGCCGAGCCTTGGAACAACTCACCAATCGCATAGAATAACATAACTGCAACCCCTTCCGGATATTCACCAATGGCAAAAGCACCAATTGTGGCGATAGACATCAGGAAGAATTCAGTAAAAAAATTACCTTTTAGAATGTTTTTAATCCCAAGCATCAATACTGGATAACCTACAGGGAGGTAGGCTAAAAAGTACCAACCAATTCTAAGCCAGCCATCAAAAAAACTAGTGTTTAAAAAGTTATCTATAATTAAGCCAACTACCAGCATTAGAAAGCTGAACAAGGCTGGAGAATAAAGTTTGAATTTTGACCTTTCAGAGGGGGATTCACACGATCCACAACAATCTGGGGTTGCATCTTCTAAAACAATCTTTTCATTTGACATGTAGGCTGAATTTATTCTCTACAAAAATACAGCTCATTAGACTGCAATTGTAGTGCATTAAAGCCTGTTACACTTCTCGCAAATGCCTTTTACTACCAAATTAACATCTTCGGCCAAATAGCCTTCAGGTAAATTAATATGTGGGATCTTATGATTGGTTAAGCAAACCGTTTCTCCGCAATTGTTGCAATGAAAATGCAAATGAAGATCTGTGTCTACCTCGCAATTACAGTTCTCTTCACAAAGTGCAAATTTATTAATTCCCGATCCATCATCTATAGTATGTACAATCCCGTGCTCTTCAAAAGTTTTAAGGGTTCTGTATAAAGTGGTACGTTCAGACTTATCAAAAGCATTTTCAATATCTGTAAGGCTTGTAGCCACATTTTGACCTTCTAAGAATTTAAAAATAAGGATACGCATGGCCGTGGGCCTTATTTTCTTTTGCTCCAAAAAATTATCGATGTTTTTTATCATTTTAGCTTATCTAATCGAAAACCTCGGTGGCATCCCCGGAGATATATCCCTATAATTATCCAAGAGGTACTGTTATTAAAAATTCAAAGCAGGCCAGCCTGAATGTTTCGGGCAGGCCTCTCGGGAATTAAAACCTCTATGAGGGATTAATGCCCATGTCCACCGCCATCATCACTGTTCTTAGCGGTCGCTAACAAGGTATTTGCGTCTTTTATTACTATAGAGGCGCTCTTAATATCAAACCCTTCTTCCACCTGGTCTATTTGTATTATTCCCGCTTCAGAGGAGCCTGTTATTACCTCTACCATTTCAAAGTTATGCTTTTCAACACCATTCTCCTTATTGGATTCCTTGCTAATAAAAATATAGTTTTTAGAGTTGAATCTCACCACAGCATCCTCTGGCAGTGTATAACTATCTGAAGTTCCCGTCTCAATCCTCGCATTTACAAACATTCCAGGCCATAAATCTTCATACTCTTTTAATAAGTGACCGTGCACTGTAATACTTCTATCGTCACGAACGCCACTTCCAATTAGATATACCTCAGCTTCTTTCCAGCTTTCTGGTTTATTAGCTAGGCTAAATCTTATTTTTTGACCTGTTTGAACTTTTGTAATATCACTTTCGTAAACGGTAAGTTCTACATGTAGATCCTTAGCATCTGTAACATCCATGATAATATCTTCCGGGCCAACAAATTTCCCGATATTGCTAAAAACCTCACGTACCTGCCCAGTAACGGGAGAATAAATATTCACTGCAGAACTAACTTTACCTGCTTTCAGACTTTTTAAATTTATTCCTATCAATCGCAATTTTTCTTCCATTGCATTAATTTGAGCTCTATTGGTATTATACATACTCTTAGCTTGTTGATACACTTTTGCCGAAGAAACCTCCTCATTATATAAGATTTCTTGTCGCTCAAAATCTGTTTTCAGGTATTCTCCTTTTGCTAATGTTTCCAAATAATTTTGCTGAATATCTATAAACATTGGGTTTTCTATAACCGCTAACAATTGTCCTTTTTTCACCTTTGTTCCAGGTAACATTTCTGTATACTTTAAAAATCCACCGTAAGGGATATTAATGGAGATATTTCCTTGTGGCGGAACATCTATAAATCCGTTCACACTAATTTCGTTTCCTAGAGAACGCATTTCGGCTTTACCTAATTCTATATTGGTATTCTTAAGCTGCTCGTTTGTAAGTTCAATTTGGTTTTCATTCTCTTCTGAATGTTCTTCGGCTTTTTCCTCTATTTTTTCTTCTGAAGTAGATTCCCCACAACTCTGCATAGAGATGAAAAGAATTGCTAAGGCTATTTTTGATACTATATTTTTCATTTCTATGCTTTTAGTTTTGATTTCCGGTAATGAATTCTAAATCTGTTTTGGTATGGTAGAATTGATTGATGATCTCTAAATAATCCAACTCTATTTTTGCAGCTCTATCCAAACTCTGAATATATTCTACATATCCTATTTCTCCTTCTTTAAAGCCTCTTTGAGCCTGCTTAAAGATCAATTTGGCCTGGGGAAGGGCATATTCATTATAAGATTCAAGGTTTGTCTGAAGCTGGGCTAATTTTTCCAGAAGGAGTACATATTGTGCAGCTATCCTATTATTTACAGCTTGATAGGTTGCTTCCCTTTCCATAGTTTTAAATCTTTCTGCTTTAATTTTAGAAAGTTGAGGTTTTGCCCAGATAGGAAGTGAAATCCCAAATAGTACTCCAGAAAATCTATCAGAAGAATCATACATAACATTTTCTCCCGCTAGATTTTGTCCAAGGCCATTAAAAGATTGATTATAATACCCAATGCTTAGATCTGGTAAAAGCTTCGCGCGTTCCACTTTCCTTTCTAATTGAGAGACTTCTATTTGTTGTGCAAAATAAGCAAGCCTTGGATTGTTTATAGAATCTTTTTGAGGCATAGCTTTTTCTAGCTCTCCCAAAAATTGAATTGCTATTAAAGGAACATCTATCAGTTCGTCTGAATTCAGCAACGTCTTTAATTCTCTTTGATGTCTTCTAATTGCAACTCGATTTTCTTCTTGTTGCACTTCAATTTCTGCAACTCTGGAACTCGCAGTAGCACGTTCAAGAACATTACTCTCTCCGGTTTTATACCTTATCTCTGCGGCTCTATTAAAATTAGAATAAATACTGTCTTGTTTAAGAAAGATCTCTCGCCTTCCTTTTTCAACCAAAAGGCTATAATACTCAGCCTTTACCTGTGCTATTAATTCATTTTTTGACTGAGCTTCCAAAATCTCACTGCTTTTTACTTCAGCATTATTCAGTTTAGATCTATTTATATAAACTGAAGGAAACTCAAAACGCTGACTTACGGTTAACCGAAGATCATCATCATAAATACTATTATTTTGGCCATATTCTCCATTGAATTCGGTTTTAGGAAGATTCCAGGAATTGCCTGCTAAGGCTTCCACTTGTTTTGTTTTAAATTTAGCTGCCTCTATTTCTGGATTATTTTGAATCGCTGTAGTTATTAATTCCTCTAAAGTTGAATATGTTTTTAGGGGATCTTTTTCTTGAGCAAAGCCAACATTTCCGAAGCCTAATCCAAAAATCACTATTAAGATCGCTGCTTTAGGAGTTTTTCTCCATCCTTTTTCAAAATAATAATACAATACAGGAAGCACTATTAAAGTAAGCAAAGTAGCCGAAATTAAACCTCCAATTACTACCGTTGCCAATGGTCGCTGTACTTCTGCCCCTGCGGAACCCGAGAGTGCCATTGGAAGAAATCCAAAAGATGCTACAGAAGCAGTCATAATTACAGGTCGTAATCTGGTGGCTGTACCTTGATACACTCTTTGGAAAACATCTGTTACCCCATCTTTTTTAAGTCGGTTAAATTCAGCTATAAGGACAATTCCATTTAGCACAGCAACTCCAAAAAGTGCAATAAAACCAACACCTGCAGAGATACTAAAAGGCATGTCTCGAGCATAGAGCGCAAACACACCGCCAATCGCAGAAAGCGGGATCGCGGTAAAAATTAAAATCCCTTGTTTTATAGATCCAAAAGTGAAATACAATAAAATAAATATGAGCAATAAAGCTAATGGCACTGCGTAACTCAGTCTTTTTGTTGCTTCCTGAAGGTTTTCAAATTGTCCCCCATACCCAACGGTATAACCTGGAGCAAAGCTTATTTGCTCTTCTATCTTTGCACCTATTTCTTCTACTACACTTTCTACATCTCTATTACGAACATTAAAAGCTACTACAATCCTTCTCTGGGTATCGTCTCGCTGAATCTGGTAAGGGCCATCTTCTATATTTACCTCTGCCACCTGATTCAAGGGAATTTCCCTCCCATCGGGAGCAGTTAAGTATAAATTCTGAACGCTTTCAAGATTGTTCCTATTTTGTTTGTCCAATCTCACAACCATATCAAATCTTCTATCACCTTCATAAACCAATCCGGCAGAAGCTCCGGCAAAAGCTGTTTGAATACTTTGATTTATATCCCTGATATTTAATCCGTATTTAGCTATCTGATCTCTTTTAAATTTAATCGCTATTTGTGCTACTCCGGTAACTTCCTCAATATAAATATCGGTAGCCCCATCAACATTTTCGGCTATATTTCCAATTTGGCGGGCGTAATCGGATAATTCATTCAAATCTTCGCCATAGATCTTGATAGCAACATCCTGCCGCACTCCAGTCATCAATTCATTAAACCTCATTTGAATTGGTTGCTGAAAACCAAAGGTCACCCCAGGAATCACTTCCAAAGCTTCGTTCATTTTATCTGCAAGTTCCTCTCTGGAAGAAGCCGAGGTCCAATCGCCTTTGTCTTTTAAGATTATCATAAGATCGGCAGCTTCAATAGGCATTGGGTCTGTAGGGATTTCCCCAGATCCAATTTTGGAAACCACTTGCTCTACTTCAGGAAAGTTGTCTAATAATATCTTTTCAGCCTTAGTGGTTGCTGCAATAGTATTATTTAACGAACTCCCTGTAATAACACGAGTTTCTACAGCAAAATCCCCTTCTTCTAAGGTTGGAATAAATTCACCTCCCATATTCAGAAAAACAAACAAGGAAACTATGAGCAATCCTAAAGTGATTAATAAAACCCCTTTTCTCAAATTCATTGCCCGCTTTATCATAGGAGAATAAATTCTATTGAAAAAAGCCATGATCTTGTCTGAAATATTTGGTTTGTGCTTAACATTCTTGTTTAAAACCAAAGCAGACATCATGGGCACATAGGTCAATGATAAAATGAACGCCCCTAAAATGGCAAAACTCACAGTTTGTGCCATAGGACCAAACATCTTTCCTTCGGTTCCTACTAAAGCCAAAATAGGTAGGTAAACAATAAGGATAATTATTTCGCCAAATGCGGCGGAGTTCCTGATCTTACTAGCCGATTGAAACACTTCCTCATCCATTTCCTGCTGAGTAAGCTTTCTGGTAATTTTTAGGGCTCCTAAATGAAAGAGTGTCGCTTCTACAATGATCACAGCTCCATCTACGATCAATCCAAAATCTATAGCTCCCAAACTCATAAGATTTGCTGAAACACCAAAGACATGCATCATTCCAAAGGCAAAAAGCAAAGCTAGCGGGATAACAGAGGCAGTAACGAGTCCCGCTCTTAGATTTCCCAGCAAAAGCAGTAAAACGAAAATAACAATTAGAGCTCCCTCTACCAGGTTTGTAGTTACCGTACCGATTGCCTTATCTACTAATTTTGTTCGATCTAAAAAGGGCTCTATTATTACCCCTTCTGGAAGCGTTTTCCTAATCTCCTCCATCTTAAGCTTAACGCTTTTTATAACCTCAGCAGAATTTGCTCCTTTAAGCATCATTACAATGGCACTTACCACTTCCCCTTCTCCATTTCGGGTAGTGGCACCATATCTTACTGCACTTCCAATTTGGACTTTAGCTACATCTTTAATTAAAATTGGACTTCCACTAGGATTGTTTTTTACTACAATATTTCCAATATCTTCCAAAGAGCTAACCAAACCTTCACTTCTAATGAACAATGCGTTATTGCCTTTTTCAATATAAGCTCCTCCAGTGTTTTCATTATTAGATTCTAAAGCCTTAAAGATCTCGCCTATGGAAACATCCATGGCATTTAAACGTTCTGGTGCAATTGCAATTTCATACTGCTTAAGATGGCCTCCAAAACTACTAACATCTGCAACTCCCGGGGTGCCCAATAATTGGCGCCTAATAATCCAATCTTGAATTGTTCTCAGTTCTCTATCGTCATACCTATCTTCATAACCTTCTTTAGTAGTGATTACGTATTGATATATTTCTCCAAGTCCTGTAGACAATGGAGCAATCCCGGGTTTTCCTGCAGAAGGCGGAATCTGAGCTTGGGCTTCAGTCAGCCGTTCATTCACTTGTTGTCTGGCCCAATAGATGTCTGTTTTTTCTTTAAAAACTATGGTAACCACAGATAGTCCAAATCTTGAAAAAGAACGTATTTCCTCAATTTCAGGAATTGTTGCCATAGTAATTTCTACAGGAAAAGTAATGAGTCTTTCTACTTCTACGGCAGCTAAATTTGGAGAGGTAGTAATTACCTGTACTTGATTATTGGTGATATCCGGCACGGCATCTACCGGCAACTGATTTAAAGAATAAACACCCCAGATCATCAATCCAAAAGTGAGTAAGCCAATCACCAGTTTATTGGTGATGGAAAATTTTATAATACTTTTAAGCATAATTAAGCTGAATATTAATTGAAAAAAATAATTAAAGAATCAGGTTTAATAAGACTACTAAATTAAACACCAAAAAATTGGCTGCTTAAAAACAGTATTACTAAAACCCTTGCTGAATTATACTTTTGGGGGCTGAAAAGGGGAGTCTAAAAATTCTGAATAGAGCTCAGAATTATAAAATGAATATTGCGGTTTTAACTCTACAATTTCAGGAGATATCACATATTCTGTATCTAAAGAATAAAAAACCAGAGAATGGGCACAACAATGATGACTCCCTTGGAATGGTAAGTCTTCATGATCTGAATTTTCGTGATGACTTTGTGCACCATCAAAACTAAAATAATCTTCTTCTAAGAATTCCAAAAAAGAGTCTCCAAAAGCCTCATTATGTTCTTCGTAGTGTGCTAAAAGATTGGAGATTTTCGGCAATTCACAACACAAATCCAACGTAAGTCCAAATCCCTGAAGGAGGAATAGGAAAGTAAGTGATATGGAAGTGATAAAATTCATTAGCACAAAAATACTTTTTTTTGCTTGCAATGCCAATGCATTTAAAACCAAAATCCGAAGCTAATAAACCATTCATTTTGTTTGATCTCAGGAGAGTAAGAATATTTCACTTCCACGGGTCCTAAAAAAGTTTCCAAACCGTAGCCTATTGCATATCCTGTATAATCTGGCGTAGAGAGCCAGTTCCCTGAAGAATATAAGTCGTTCTCTACATTCGCAAAATTGGCACTTAGATTGATGTGGTTTTTATTAAAAATCTCATAGTCCAGTTCTAGCATGCTTTTTATATAGCTATCTCCAGAAATACTTATAAAATCGTACCCGTAAAAGGGAATGAAATTATTTATAAAATCGTTCCCGTAGCCCCCAAGAAAGAAATCTAAAGAATTTGGCCCCGCTTGTCCTATTCTAAATCCTACTTCTGAAGATATTTTGGTTGTAAATTTATTAAAAGGACTAAAAACATAACCCACTGCTCCTTTAGCTATGGAGAATTCATTAAAGTCATTATTATAATCTGAAGAGAATAGATAAAGGTGAAAGTCACCTTTAAAGTAAACCCCTTTGGTAGGAAAATATTTATTATCAAAACTGTCCAGTTTTAAATAGCCAAAGCTGCTATAATAATTGCTTTTTTCAAAAGTCCCATTTGGATTACCGGTCATAGAAAAATCTCCTAAAGTCTCTGAAGTAACTTTAAGATATTTATGCTCGAGCCCCACACCAAAAGATAATACTTGTTGAAACTGGGTTTCTATGTAAAGTTGATTTGTGTAATCCTGATAATCTACCTCGATCTTATTAATTCCAATACCATCTACATTGGCATTCGCATCAACAAAATCGAAAGGGACTCCTTTATTAAAGCTGTTATATCTGGACTTTACTCCAAAACTCCAGTAATATCCTTTATCTATATAATATTGAAAATTATATCTGAAATTATCTCCTAAAACAACATCCAGTGAGGTTACATCATTTGTAACTAAAGAACTCTTTCTGGTTAAATTTATTAAAGCACCACTTTTATAAAGATTATCGTAGTGTAAAGCGAGCCTTAAAAATGTCTTGTTCTGGCTTTCCTCCAACTGCAAATTCAGGTTATAGGAATCTGCTTTTGTATTTATATTATAATTTATTGTATTAAAATTACCGGTGGCAGAAAGCTTATTTATTCCATCGTACAAATCGGCTATCGTATATTTGGAATCGTATTTTAAATTCAGTTTCCCCAAAATATAAGCTCGAGGATAACTGTTGTTGCCTTTAATACTAAGAGAGCTAATATTAATACTATCTAAAGGTTTGATTTTTATTCTAGAAACTTTTTCAGATTTGTGTTTAGTAGCTATCAGTTTTAATTCTTTCAATTTATTTCTTGCAGCTACTTCTCCAGAATCTATAATCGCAGCTCCTTTTTCAAAAGAGAGCACACTAAATGCTTTTATATTTGGCTTGATATAGACATCTGTCAATGCTCTATTTTCCTCCATATGAGCGATAGTTCTAAAATTATTTATTTGGGTAAGGATTTCAAATACACTCTTTAACTCTTCCTTATCTGCCAAACTATCCTGCACATCTACACCAATTATTATATCTGCGCCCCGTTTTCTTAATTCGGCCACCGGATAATTATTAACTACCCCTCCATCTGTCAAAATTTTACCATCAATATTCACCGGACTAAATACAGAAGGAATTGCACCACTTGCTGAAACTGCTTTTGCCAGTGATCCACTTTCCAATATCACTTGCTCTCCGGTTTCCATATCTGCCGCAACGCAAAAAAATGGTATAGGTAATTTGCTGAAATCCCTTACATCTCCTAAATGAAGCGTAAGTTTAGATATTAAATTATAAATGTTTTGCCCTTTTGATAAGCCCGAAGGAAAACCAATCTTAAAATTATTGAATGGTAAGGTCAATGCATATTTCTCGGTATCTTCTTTTTCGTAAAAAGTTTTTGAACTACGTGGAATATCATCTTGGATTAAGATATTGAAATTGATCTCATGAAAAATGGAATCTAGTTGATTAGCTGTATATCCTGAGGCATACAATGCGCCAACTATGGCACCCATACTGCTTCCTCCAATATAATCTATTTTGATTCCTGCCTCCTCAATTACCTTTAAAGCTCCAATATGTGCCAAGCCTTTGGCTCCTCCCCCACTTAATACCAATCCTACTTTTGCCTCCTCCTTTTCCTGCCCAAATCCAGAAAAGGCAAG
The DNA here is from genome assembly GCF_000424645.1 of Gillisia sp. JM1. Classification (NCBI taxonomy): domain Bacteria; kingdom Pseudomonadati; phylum Bacteroidota; class Flavobacteriia; order Flavobacteriales; family Flavobacteriaceae; genus Gillisia; species Gillisia sp. JM1. The sequence goes on along the minus strand of NZ_KE384218.1, from coordinate 27,323 downwards.
TAAAAGAATGATAAGCAATAGGAAATTTTTCATTTATTCGGGATGATATTTATTATAGATGATACTCGCCTTGGAAAGTCCAATTACGGGTGCTAATTCCTCTAAGGTAGCTTCTTTTACTCTTTTTAGCGACCTAAAATGTTTCAATAATTCTACAACGGTCTTATCTCCAATCCCAATTATAGATTCTAACTCTGTGTTTAAAGCCTCACTACTTCGCTTATTTCTATGAAAAGTAATTCCAAATCTATGCGCTTCATTTCGTAATTGCTGAATTATTTTTAAAGTTTCAGATTTTTTATCTAGATATAGCGGAATAGAATCTCCTGGATAATATAATTCTTCCAGTCTCTTTGCAATCCCAATGATCGCTATTTTTCCTCTTAATCCTAAATCATCTAAAGCCTTTAAGCCTGAAGAAAGTTGCCCTTTTCCTCCATCTACAATTATTAATTGCGGCAAAGGTTCTTCTTCATTAAGCAAACGTTTATATCTTCGGAATACAACTTCTTCCATAGAGGCAAAATCATCGGGACCTTCTACAGTCTTTATATTGAATTTGCGATAATCTTTTTTGCTTGGTTTTCCATTCTTAAAAACTACACAGGCTGCCACTGGATTGGTTCCCTGAATATTGGAATTGTCGAAACATTCTATATGTCTAGGCTCTACACTTAGGCGCAAATCCTCTTTCATTTGTGCCATGATCCTGTTTACATGCCTGTCTGGATCTACAATTTTCATTTGTTTGAATTGCTCCTGCCTGTAATACCTTGCATTTCTATTAGAAAGGTCTATGATGCTCTTTTTATCCCCTAATTTTGGGACTGTGATCTTTATCTCTTCCCCAACATCTACTTTAAATGGCACATATATTTCTCTGGACATAGAGCTGAAGCGTTGTCTTATTTCAATTATTCCAAGTTCCAGTAATTCTTTATCTGTCTCATCCAGTTTTTTCTTCATCTCTATTGTATGAGAACGAATGATAGAACCATGGGAGATCTGTAAGAAATTGACATACCCATATCCTTCATCACTCACAATAGAGAACACATCTACATTATTGATCTTAGGATTTACAACGGTAGATTTAGACTGATAATTCTCTAAAATATGGATCTTTTCCTTGATCCTTTGGGCATCTTCAAATTCCATCTTTTCAGCATGCTCTTTCATTTGAATATGAAATAGCTGTAATGAATCTTTAAAATTACCTTTTACGATATTCCGGATCGCTTCTATATTTTCGTTGTATTTCTTTTCTTCCTGCAGACCTTCGCAAGGGCCTTTACAATTCCCTAAATGAAATTCTAAACAGACTTTGTATTTTTCGTTTCTTATTTTTTCTTCAGCCAGGTCATAATTACAGGTTCTTAACTGGTATAAGCCTTTAATAAGATCTAACAGCGTATTTACCGTTTTAAAACTCGTGAAAGGGCCATAATATTCGCTGCCATCTTTTATTAACCTTCTTGTGGGAAACACTCGAGGAAATCGCTCATTTTTAATACAGATCCAAGGATAGGTCTTACCGTCTTTCAGCATTACATTAAATCGAGGCTGATATTTCTTTATAAGATTGTTCTCCAACAACAGCGCATCGGTTTCAGAGTTCACCACAATATGTTTAATATCATGGATCTTCTTTACCATCACATCTATCCTATGGCTATCATGAGATTTTGTGAAGTAAGAGGAAACCCTTTTTTTGAGGTTCTTAGCTTTCCCTACATAAAGAATCCTGCCATTCTTATCATAATATTGATAAACCCCCGGACTGTCGGGGAGCGTTTGTATTTGTATTTTTAAAGGAGGTGTTTCCATTTTTTCAAATATATTACATATTCCCGGGAGCATTAAACTTTAGGCTCCCGTAAATTTTAAATTTTTCTGGGTATTTAATATAATTAAGAAACTCGGGGAATTAAACCCTCAATGAGGGATTCAAATTCAAATCGCCTTACTTCATGAAGCTTCTTTTTTTTTACAAATAGATATTGAGAACCTTAAAAAATCCCATTAATCAATTTAGTAACTTGCAGCCATGGAGAAAAGACTAATAGGAAAATTTGATAAAGCCGATTTTCCAATGTTGAAAATGGAAAATATCGCGATAAAAATTGATACAGGAGCATACACTTCCTCTATCCATTGTAACAATATTGTGGAACAAGAAGATGCACTACACTGTACTTTTTTAGATGAAGAACATCCGCTTTATAATGGAACAGAGATCATTTTTAAGGATTATGATATCGTTTTTGTAAAAAGTAGTAACGGCATCATTCAGAAGCGGTTCCAAGTACAATCCACTATTAAAATTTTTGATAAGCTTTATAAAATTTCGCTTTCTTTGTCTGCTCGGCAAGAAATGCGTTATCCCGTATTGATAGGCAGAAAATTCCTTACTAAAAAATTTATTGTTGACCCAGAATTAACAGATGTCTCTTATAATTTGAAAATTAAATGAACATAAAAATACTGTCAAGAAATAGCAGTCTTTATTCTACTAGGCGACTTGTTGAAGCTGCCAAAAAAAGAGGGCATCATGTAGAGGTTATAGATCCTCTTAAATGCGATCTCATTATTGAGAAAAAGAAACCTTCTATTTTTTATAAGGGAAAAATCTTAGGAGAAACAGATGCTGTGATTCCTAGGATTGGTGCGTCTATTACTTTTTATGGCACTGCAGTAGTTCGCCAGTTTGAAATGAATGGTGTTTTTACAACTACCTCGGGTCAATCTTTAATGCGCAGCAGAGATAAGTTAAGAAGTCTACAAATTCTATCCCGAGCCAGATTGGGATTGCCAAAAACAATTTTCACCAACTACTCTAAAGATGTGGGAGAAGTGATCGCTCATGTAGGAGGCGCTCCCTTAATTATAAAGTTATTGGAAGGAACCCAAGGTTTGGGAGTAGTTTTAGCAGAAACCCAAAATGCAGCAGAATCTGTGATAGAAGCATTTAATGGTTTACAGGCAAGAGTAATTGTTCAGGAATTTATTAAGGAAGCAGGCGGCGCAGACATTAGAGCCTTTATAGTAGATGGGCAAGTTGTAGGCGCCATTAAACGTCAGGGAAAAGAAGGAGAATTTAGATCTAACCTTCATAGGGGAGGAATCGCAAGCCTTATAGAACTTAGCGATGAGGAAGAGGCTGCTGCCATAAAAGCAGCAAAAGCAATGGGTTTGGGAGTTGCGGGAGTAGATATGTTGCAAAGTTCTAGAGGACCACTTATATTAGAAGTAAATTCGTCTCCGGGATTGGAAGGGATAGAAGCTGCTACAGGGAAAGATATTGCAAAATCCATTATTAGATATATAGAAAGACATTCGTAAATATGGCTCATATAGATAAAAACAATGTTTTAGAGATCTTGGGTAAGAAAATGTTACCTGGTCAAGGTGCTGTCATCAACCTAAATATGGCTAAATTATATACCACTACTTCCGTAGAGGTTCCCGTAATAATAGAACGTTCTAAAAAATCAGGTCCTGTTATATTAATTACCGCAGGTATCCATGGAGATGAGATAAATGGAGTGGAAATTGTGCGCCAGCTAATTTCTAAAGGGATAAATAAACCGGTTATTGGTACTATTATTTGTATTCCTATTGTAAACGTATTTGGATTTTTAAATCTTTCACGTGAATTCCCCGATGGAAGAGACCTTAACAGAGTTTTTCCAGGAACCAAAAATGGCTCTTTGGCAAGTAGATTTGCATATCAGTTCGTGCAAAAAATACTTCCGGTAGCTGATTTCTGTATGGATTTTCATACCGGAGGGGCAAGTAGATTTAATGTGGCACAAATAAGAATTCAAAAAGACGACGAAGAAGGAAAGAAATTTGCTAAAATTTTCAATGCGCCTTTCACCTATTACTCCAAGACTATTGGGAAATCATATAGAGAAACGTGTAAACGATTAGGCAAAACCGTGTTGTTATTTGAAGGTGGAAAATCCCTGGATAGCAATAAGGATATTGCAAAGTTCGGAGTAGATGGAACTATGAGAGTTCTTAAACATATGGGAATGCTAAAACCTCGTTTTGTTTGTGAGGATCCGCCTTTGGACAGTATTATTATTGAAAATAGCACATGGATGCGTGCAAAATATAGCGGTTTAATTCATATAAAGATAGCATGTGGTAAACATGTAGAAAAAGGAGAATATATAGCTACTATTACAGATCCTTATGGAAAATTCAGGCATAAAGTAATTGCTTCTTATACAGGCTATGTCATTAATGTGAACGAATCTCCAATTGTATATCAGGGAGATGCTATATTTCATTTATCCATCCCATCTAAATTAGCCCATGAAGAATAATCTGCGTAAAAAATATGTGCTGAAGAGGGATGAATTGACGCCAGATCAAATTGAGGAGTTTAGTCTTGAGGTCGCTAACAAATTGCTTGAATTACCTATCTGGGATCTGGAATATTATCATTTATTTCTAAGTATTACTGAAAAAAAAGAAATTAATACCGAATTCATTCTTCATATTTTACAGGGAAAAGATAAAAATATAATTCTTTCGAAAAGCATTTTTAACACAAGAAAACTCCACAATTTTTTACTAACAGATACGACAGTTATAAGGAAGAATAAATGGAATATTCCTGAACCTGTTGATGGAATAGAGATCTCTTCAGAAAAAATAGATGTGGTTTTTGTACCATTATTGGCTTTCGACCTAAATGGGCATAGATTGGGTTACGGGAAAGGCTTTTACGATATTTTTCTTGCTTCATGCAAACCTGATGTTATAAAAGTTGGGGTTTCATTTTTTGAAGCTGAAAATAGGATCCCAGAGCTAGAAATTAGCGATATTGCATTAGATTACTGTGTTACACCAAAAAAAACATATAGATTTAAAAAATAACCAACTATATTTGGTAAATTTTTAACATTAGCTTACATTTAAATTCCCCAACTAACAATTGATGCTCAACGACCTTCAGTTAAATAATATTTTAGAAGATTTTGACATTGCCTATTGGAAGATTAATCTCCTTACAAAAGAAATTAGCTGGTCCGATCATTTTGAAACTTTGGTTGGCACTCCTCCCACTGATTATTCCATATTTGAACATTTTATGAACAACGTCCTTCACAAGGATTACCGGTATGATTATCGGGTTGCTTTTGAAAATCTAACTTTAGGCTCTGAAGATCTAAATCAGGAAATTAGATTGAAGCTCAAGAATGATAAATTTAGATGGTTTGAGTGTCGAAATTTGAAAAGAAAAGACAGCAACAATATAGAAACTGCGGTGTTGCTATTTGTAAATATCCATCAATCCAAAAGAGACCAATATACTATAGAGGAGAATTTCTTCTATTATCGGGAAACGGCTGAAATGACCACGACCGGCGGATGGTATATAGATATTACCACAAAATCTATTTACTGGGACGATGTCACCAAAAAGATCTTGGACTGCCCAAAGGATTTTAATCCAGACTACGATAAAAGATTACAATTTTATGCTCCCGAGCATCAAGAACAGGCAAATTATATTTTCGAAAAATGTGAGAAATACGGGATTCCCTTTAAGACAGAGCTCAAAATGGTAACCCTGTATGGACGCGAATTCTGGGTGCAAGCTACCGGGAAACCTGTTTATAATGAGGAGCAACAAATTATTGGGATTCGAGGAGTATTACAAAATATAGATGAAAATAAAAGCAATGAGCTTAATTTGCAGAATTCCTTAGATATCATTGCTGCACAAAACTCCAGATTGTTCAATTTCGCGCACGTGGTATCTCATAATTTAAGATCACATAGCAGTAATTTAAGTTTGGTGGTGCAATTGCTGAATGAAGCAAAAAACACACAAGATAAAATTGATCTTATTGAAAACGTTGAGGATATTTCAGAAAATCTAGATGTTGCTATTTCAAGGTTAAATGATATGGTTTCGCATCAAAATCTTTTGAAGAAAGAGCGCACTCTTGTTTCTTTCAAGCAATCTTTGGACATTGTTATTTCTTCTGTTTCTTCATTAATTAATAGAGAAAGCGCCAAAATAATAGCCGAATTTAAGGCTCTAAAAGAAATTTCGTATATTCCTGAATACTTGGAAAGTATTTTACTAAATTTAATAACTAATGCTATTCGATATAAACAACCTGGAAGAGTCCCTGTTATTTTTATACAGACCTACTCTGTTAACGACCAGAATTTTATAGAGATAAGCGATAATGGGGTTGGTATAGATCTGGACCAATATGGCGATAAAATGTTTGGTATGTATAAAACATTTCATCGTAATCCAGATGCTAAAGGTATAGGCTTGTTTATCACCAAAAATCAGGTGGAAACGATGGGAGGGTCTATTTCTGTTACCAGTACTGTGAATATTGGAACAACGTTTAAAATTAAATTCTAGATCTTAATGGGGCAAAAAATGGAGCTAGCGTGTATTATTGATGATGATAAAATATACGTGAACTTGGTACGCAAAATCATCGAAATTAAAAAATTATCGGAAAATTTATTGATTTTCAAAAATGGATTGGAAGCCTTAGATTACTTCAAGATAATTCTAACCAATATGACAGAAGAAAAGTTACCAGATATCATTTTCTTAGACCTAAACATGCCTGTAATGGATGGATGGGAGTTCTTAGGAGAATTTATCAAGATCAAAAACCAATTCGACAAAAAGATTGTTCTTTATGTCGTATCCTCTTCTATAGATCCAAGAGATCTTGAGAGAGCAAAATCATTTAATCTGGTTACAGATTATTTGATTAAGCCAATTGAACTAAAGAAGTTTGAAAAAATATTCGACAGAGTTGCTAGTGTTGCTTAAGAAGAATACCCTACTTCTTCAGTTTCCTTTTTATTAGGAAATGCTTTCTTGTTGAATACCAATAATAACCCCACTCCAACACTTATTGCTGTATCTGCAATATTAAATACCGGATCAAAGAAAGAAAAATTTTCTCCACCCCAGAACGGAATCCAATTTGGCAATACCCCGTCATATAACGGGAAATAAAGCATATCTACAACCTTTCCGTGAAATAATGTGCCATAACCACCGTTTTCAGGCAAAAATTGCGCTACATGGCCGTAACTATCGTCGAAGATAAGGCCATAAAAGACAGAATCTATTATATTCCCAAAAGCACCTGCAAAGATACATGCGATAGCAGTGATCAAAATACGGGAACCATTATTTCTAACTGAATCCCATAACCAATACCCAATCCCAACTATAGCTCCTAATCTAAAAAGCGTAAGCAATAATTTACCATATTCTCCTGGGATCTTGGCTCCCCAAGCCATACCTTCATTTTCTACAAATAGGATACTAAACCAGTCCAGCACCTTAACTTCTTCTCCTAAAACGAAGCTAGTTTTAATATATATTTTAGAGATCTGATCTATTAAGAGGAGCAAAATTATAATTAGCGAAGCTTTTTTTAAAGACATGTATGGATTGAGTTAAATCGGGTCAAAAATACTAATATTATTTAGTTTTCTACTATTCTAATATCTCCATTGATGGAGGTGGCTTTTATTACATGCTTTCCACTATCAACTGAAGGTAGAATAACTTTTCCATTTCTAGAAGAAGCGGTTACGGTTGCATCTCTAGTTTGTATCGTTATTGCTCCATTATAAGTGTTAACTAGGGCGTTCCCAGTAAAATTAGAAAGATTACAATATCCCGAGTTTAATTGAACTTGAATTGAGTCATATACTCCTTCGGCTTCTACCGATGCTATATTAGATTTTACAAAAACCTCCAATTCTTCAGGGATCTCTAAGGTAATCTCTAATGAAAACACTTTATGCGCGCTCAACTTATCAAAACCACTTTTTAAGATCTCACGAAATTTGGTAGTTAGATAAATAGCGTTTTCTCTCACTTCAGTATTTAAGGCAATATCATTAAAATATTCTCCTTCAGAATGAGTTGAAATAGAAATCAGATCGCTATTTGTTGAAGTTTTTATAATGATCTTAAAAACCTCATCGGTATCTATATATATACTTTTAATCTCCTTTGCACCTAATTGTTTAGAAGTGTCTTTTTGAGCGGAAGCGAAAAGGCTAAGCAAGAAAATTAAAAAAGTTAGTCAAAATTTCATGACGAGTTCAATGCAAAAAACGCTCCAAGCTAATGTAAAACATTAACTGGAGCGTTTTATTTTATTTAGAAATCTGTAGCCTAGGCCTGTAGGTTTTTGGCTTCAATACTTAAAGTAGCATGTGGAACCAATTTAAGACGTTCCTTTGCGATCAATTTACCGGTAACTCTACAAATTCCATAGGTTTTACTTTCAATACGCACTAAAGCGTTTTTAAGATCTCTTAGGAATTTTTCTTGTCTAATAGCCAACTGTGAATTCGCTTCCTTGCTTAATGTTTCACTTCCTTCTTCAAAAGCTTTGAAAGTAGGAGATGTGTCATCGGTACCATTGTTACCGTTGTTCATATATGCACTTTTGTAAAGATCTAGTTGCTCTTGTGCCTTATAGATCTTTCCCAAAATCAGGGTCTTGAATTCTGCCAGATCGGCATCGTTGTAACGTTCTTTAATCTCTGTTGACATGGGCTTAATGTTTTTTAATACTCAGCTTTGTAACAATATTGTCGAATTCTATTTCCGTTCCGACTTCAATTACATCTGCAAACTCGAGATTTGCAGTGAGTGTCTCGTTTTTAATATACTTTATATTTTGTTGTACAGCATCCTCGACAATGCCATCTCTAAGTAGGGTCACATCTATGGTATCGGTAACTTCCAAGCCGGAATCTTTTCTTAAATTCTGAATTCTATTTACCAATTCCCGGGCAATTCCTTCTTTTTTCAATTCTTCAGATATGCTCACGTCTAACGCCACTGTAATATCTCCGCTACTAGCAACTAACCAGCCTTCAATATCCTGTGATGTTATAATAACATCCTTGGATGCCAAATTAATCATTTTTCCGTTAATTTCAACAGTTATTTCACCATCTCTATCAACAGTTTCTATATCTCTTACAGTAAAATTGTTAATAACCTCAACTACTGCTTTCATATCCTTACCATATCTAGGCCCAAGCACTTTAAAATTAGGTTTAGCTTGTTTTATTAATAAACCGGAAGCATCATCTATTAGTTCTATAGATTTTACATTTACTTCAGATTTAATAAGGTCTTCAACGGCTAATATCTCTTCTTTTTCTTTTGGGTCTAGTATTGGGATCATGATGCGTTGCAATGGCTGACGAACTTTGATCATTTCTTTTTTACGTAATGAAAGTACCAAAGATGAAATTGTTTGCGCTTTTTGCATTTTATGCTCTAATGATTCATCGATAATCGATTTATCAAAAACAGGAAAGTCTGCTAAATGCACCGAAGAGAATTGCTCTTTTCCGGAAACTTCATTTAGATCTTTGTAAAGCTTATCCATAAAAAATGGTGCTACTGGCGATCCTAATTTAGCAACTGTTAACAAACAAGTATAAAGGGTTTGATATGCTGAAATTTTATCTTGCTCGTAATCTCCCCCGCCAGAATGTCCTCGTCGGGCTGGTTTCCAAAATCTTCTTCTACTTAGCCTAACATACCAGTTGCTCAAATTTTCCTGAACAAATTCTGAAATTGCTCTCGTAGCTCTAGTTGGCTCATACTCTTCATAGAATTTGTCAACTTTTTCAATAAGCGTATGCAATTCTGAAAGTACCCAACGGTCAATTTCCGGGCGGTCTTTCATTGGCACATCTTCCTCTTTATAACTAAAGCTATCCAAATTGGCATATAAAACGAAGAAAGAATAGGTATTGTAAAGAGTCCCGAAGAATTTCCTGCTTACTTCTGCAATTCCTTCAATATCAAATTTTAAGTTATCCCATGGGTTTGCATTAGAGATCATGTACCATCTTGTAGCATCTGGTCCAAAAGCGGCTAATGTTTCAAAGGGATCTACAGCATTTCCAAGCCGTTTAGACATTTTTTGTCCGTTCTTATCCAACACCAATCCGTTAGAAACAACATTCTTATAGGCTACGTCATCAAAGATCATAGTGGCAATAGCGTGCAGGGTATAGAACCAACCACGAGTTTGATCTACTCCTTCAGCAATGAAATCTGCTTTTCGCTCGCCGTTCTCTACCATTTCCTTGTTCTCGAAAGGATAATGCCATTGTGCATAAGGCATAGAACCAGAATCGAACCATACATCGATAAGATCTGCTTCTCGTTTCATGGGCTTTCCAGAAGCTGAAACCAAAGTAATAGTATCTACAACATTCTTATGAAGATCTACCAAGTCATAATTCTCATCGGAGAAATTATCTACTTCAAATTCAGCAAAAATATCTTTGGTCATAAGGCCAGCTTCAACAGCTTTGCTCATTTCCTCTTTTAGTTCTTTAATAGAACCAATCATTATCTCTTCTTTTCTATCTTCTGTTCTCCAGATAGGCAATGGCACACCCCAATACCTACTTCTAGATAAATTCCAGTCGTTTGCATTGGCTAACCAATTTCCAAACCTTCCTTCTCCAGTAGCTTTTGGCTTCCAGTTAATAGTCTGGTTTAATTCAAACATTCTATCCTTAAATTCGGTCACTTTAATGAACCAAGAATCTAATGGATAGTATAAAATAGGTTTATCAGTTCTCCAGCAATTAGGATAACTGTGCACATATTTTTCAACTTTAAAAGCACGATTGTCTTCTTTTAATTGAATTGCGATTTCTACATCTACAGATCTTTCCGGGGCTTCTCCATCATCATAGTATTCATTCTTCACATATTTCCCGGCAAGCTCGCCTAATTCTTCTCTAAATTTCCCTTGAAGATCTACAAGAGGAACCAAATTATCGTTTTTATCTTTTACCAATAATGGCGGAACTTCTGGCACTGCCTGTTTTGCAACCATAGCATCATCTGCTCCAAAAGTTGGGGAGGTATGTACGATTCCGGTACCATCCTCTGTAGTCACAAAATCTCCAGCGATCACTCTAAAAGCATTCTCAGGATTATTATAAGGTTGAGCATAAGGCATTAATTGCTCATATCTTATCCCAACCAAATCTGCTCCATTAAAAGTCTTTTCTACAAAATAAGGAATTGTATCTCCTTGTTTATAAGATTTCAGTGCTTCTTTATTTTCAATTTTATGGAATTTCTTGTCGAATTGTTTTTCCACAAGATTTTTAGCCATCACGACGTAATTGGGCAGAAAAGTGTACTGATTAAAAGTAGAAACCAGCGCATATTCTATTTTTAATCCCACCGTTAATGCGGTATTAGATGGCAAAGTCCACGGAGTAGTTGTCCAAGCTGTAAGGTAGATTTCGTTAGAAACTTCTGAAAGGAAATCTGGTAAACTTTCTGGTTTCACCTTGAACATTGCAGTTACCGTAGTATCTGTGACATCTTGATAGGTGCCCGGCTGATTCAATTCGTGTGAACTCAATCCTGTTCCCGCTTTTGGGGAATATGGCTGAATGGTATATCCTTTATAGATAAGGCCTTTCTTATATATTTCTGAAAGCAACCACCAGACAGTTTCCATGTATTTGGATTTGTAGGTGATATATGGATCTTCCATATCTACCCAATAGCCCATTTTTTCTGTAAGATCGTTCCAAATTCCTGTATAACGCATTACTGCACTCTTACAAGCATCATTATACTTTTCTACACTGATCTTAGTTCCTATATCTTCTTTGGTAATTCCAAGCTCTTTCTCTACACCAAGCTCTATAGGCAAGCCATGAGTATCCCAACCTGCTTTTCTTTTAACCTGAAATCCTTTTTGAGTTTTATATCGGCAAAAAATATCTTTAATAGAACGCGCCATCACGTGATGAATTCCCGGAAGGCCATTAGCCGAAGGCGGTCCTTCAAAAAACACAAATGGCTGTGCACCATCGCGTGCACTCATACTTTTTTCAAAAATCTCATCCTCTTTCCAGTAGTTAAGAATTTCTTCAGCAACTTTTGGTAAGTCAAGTCCTTTATACTCAGGGAACTTTGCGCTCATTATATCGTAATTTCTTTTGAATTGCGAAAATAACGATTTTTGAGAAAAGAGAAGGCTGTTATTGGTTAAAAAGCGACCATCATAAATGGCAACAATATTTTGGAAAATTTGTGGTTTTTATATATCCTTTTAGTCCCCAATGAGCTATCGGATCTTCTCGTCACCCGGAGACCCGTGATAAAAAAATTTATCTAGCGTAGGAAATTGACGCATGATGGTTCCTAATCGATTTTTTTTAGAACTTCTTTTTTACAAGTGTAGTGCTTCCCCGGCGAAAAATTTTCGAAGCCTTGGAGAAAATTTAGCTGGGGAAGTACGGTTCTAATTATGCGGTAGCATAATTGGAAACACCTACAAAAAAGTGTCCTTTTTTTGGTTCGTTTTCTTGGACAAGCAAAAAAATGAACAATCCTAAAAATTAAGCAAATCTTTATCGATTAAAAGGAGCGTTTTCCAGATTCTTAGAAAATACATCAATGGTAACTTGTTTCAGGGTCTCCTCCATATTTTACTGGGATACTAAAACAAGTTTTACAAAAGCTGAAAGCCAACCGCACAAATAGCACATTTGGTTTTTCCCTACACATAATCCAACACCTTAAAAACCAAAAGAGTTATTTTTTCCCACCGCTCACCGACTGTTAATAAGTTCGGAACACAAATTCATTGAATATAGAAAAAGGCTGATTACATTTGACATTAATTGTCAAGTGTAATTAATCAATTGATATTTCACAAATGAAAAATAACAAATCTACAGGCGAAATTCTTAGAGAAAAAAGGGAAGAAAAAGGGTTGCTCCTGCGACACGTTTCTGCTGAACTCGATATTGATACAGCTATACTCAGTAAAATCGAAAGAAGCGAACGAAAAGCAACAAAAGAACAAATCCTAAAACTTGCCGAAATACTGAATTTAGACAAAGACAATCTAATTATTCAATATCTGAGCGAAAAAATACTGTACGAAATAAAAGATGAAAAGCTTGGGAGCAAAGCATTAAAAGTAGCTGAGCAAAAAATGAAGTACATAAGCAAAAATAAAAGCGGAAATTGATGGAATTAAAATTAGAACTATTAGAATATCAAGAAACCGCAATCAAATCTGTTGTAAATGTTTTTGAAGGCAATGACAAAAACACATTTGATAATGCTTGTACGGATGGTATTCGTGCAAATATCTGTACGCTTTCAAATGAGCAGTTGACAGAAAACATCAAATCTATTTTACTTGAAAATGGAATTGATGAAGCCATTGCGAAACTTGAAGAAATGCGTGAATTGACCATTGAAATGGAAACAGGAACAGGAAAAACGCTTGTTTACATTAAGTCCATTTACGAAATGTTTAAACACTACGGATTTACAAAATTCATCATTCTTGTTCCTTCAGTTGCTATTAGACAAGGAGTTTTAAGTACACTTTCGATTTTTGAAGAACAACTGGAAGAAATTTATGGGTTTACACCTAAAGCATTTGAATACAGCAGTAAACGACTGAACAAAGTTACCAATTTTGTTGAGGAACAGCATCCGCAAATAATGGTAATGACTTTAGCTTCTTTCAATTCAGAAGACAAAATTTTGAACCAAGCCAAAAGAGAAGACCTTTTTGCAAACATCCCATTTATTGAAGCTATTGGACGAACCAATCCAATTATCATAATGGATGAACCTCAAGAGGGAATGGACACACCGAATTCTATCAATCAAATAGCTAAATTAAATCCTTTATTTAAAATCAGATATTCTGCAACACATAAAGTTTCAAAAAACAAATTGTATCGTTTAACACCTTACGACAGTTACAAACAAGGTTTAGTAAAAAAGATTGAAGTTTTAACTGTTACCGAAAAGAATGATGAAGCCACTTTAAAACTTGAACTTTCGGAAACCAAAAACGGAAAAAATCCGATTCAAGCAAAAATTAAAGCTTGGCATCAATCGACAAGTGGAAAGATTGAATTTAAGGATTCTAAATGGCTGAAAGATGGAGATAACTTAGGAAAAGTAACGAACAACCCAAGTTATTTAAAATACACAATTAGCAGAATTAATAAAAGTCTAAGAACTGGAAAATGGTCTGTTAGTTTTCATAATGGAGTTGAGATTTTTGAAAAACAAGCTTCTGGAAATGTGCAAAGTATTTGGGCTTTACAATTAGAATGGCTAATACTTCGTCACTTTACAAAAAAACAAAAACTACAAGAAAAAGGCATAAAATGCCTTTCGCTTATTTTTATTGATAAAGTTGCCAATTATGTAAGTGATGATCCAATAATCAAGAACCTTTTCATTGAAAAGTATAAAGAAATATACCCAGAGTTTCACGACAACAAAGAACCAACAGCAGAACATATTGAAATGATTCAAGGTTCATATTTTGCCAAAACCACAAAAAATGAGTTTACAGATAATGAAACATCAATGCGGAAAAATAAAGACGTTTTTGATGCCATTCTAAAAGATAAAAAAGGTTTGTTAAGCTTTGGTGTTTCCATTTCAAATAAAATTGAGTTCATATTTTCACACTCTGCTTTAGGTGTTGGTTGGGATAACCCTAACATTTTTAATATTGCAACATTAAGCAACTCTTTTTCTGAAATCAAAAAACGTCAAGAAATTGGTAGAGGGTTAAGAATATGTGTAGATACTAACGGACAGCGTATTTATGACAAATTAAATGTAGATGAAGCTGACCGAATTAATCAACTAACAGTAATTCCAAACGAAACCTACGAAACTTTTGTAACGCAATATCAAGAGGAAATAAAAGAGGTTTACGGAACACCAGATGCAGGTGCTGGAATGACCCATACACACAAAGGAGAAAAACAAAATGAAGTTTTATTTAAGCGTAGCGAAAATGACACTATAAATAAAGCATTTAAACGATTCTGGAATGCTTTAGCTAAGAAAACAAATTACACCGTAAGTTTTGATGAAGCAACATTGATTAAAAGAAGTAAAGATGCTTTACATACTATTGAAATTGCTGATTATGTAGCGGAAGTAAGTAGCAGAACCATAGGTTCAATTTCGGAAGAGGGCATTGAAGATGAATATGGAGGAAAACAAAATTACAAGCTAAAGGCTCATTTCTCAGCTTTAGACCTAATAGAAGAAATAAGTGAAAACACAGGTTTAAGTTACATCACAACCTTCAAAATAATAGGAGAAACAAATCACGAAAATTTTGCTAAAAATCCTCCGCAATTTATTCACCAGGCATCTGCTTTAATTAAGAATATTGAACTAGAAGAAATGATTAGAGGTTTAAACTATCATTTAACAGACGAAACCTTTCCTTTTGAATTTAACGATTTTGTAAAACAAGTAGATTACGGAGATTATAGAGATACGCCAAATAGAGGTTTTTACAACCGTATGCTTACTGATAGTGACATAGAAAGAAGTTTTGCATTGGGAGCAGATAATGATGATGAAATCATTTGCTTTATGAAACTGCCTGCATACTACAAAATCCCTACTCCTATTGGAAACTACAATCCCGACTTTGGTATTGTAATGAAACGTAAAAGTTTGAGAGATGGAAAAGAAAGTGAGTTTTACTTTGTAATTGAAACCAAAGGAACAAACGACATTAACGATAAAAAATCACTAAAAGAAAGTGAGATTTATAAAATAGAATGTGCCCTTAAGCATTTTGCCACATTAGGAGTAGAAGTACAATACAAAGCACCTGTTAAAGATTATCAATATTTTAAAACAGAAGCTTCAAAAGACATTAATAAACATATTGAACAATGAAATCAGACGAAATAAAACAACTTTTTACTCAATTTGAATCTGCATCTTCAGATTTAGAAGGCATTGAATGTTGGAGTGCAAGAGAGCTTCAATCCCTTTTGGGTTATAGCAAATGGGAAAATTTTGAAAAAGTAATTCAGAAAGGAAAAAATGCTTGTACTAATGCTGGAGAAGAAGTTTCTAATCATTTTCCTGACGTCAGGAAAACGATACCAATGCCCAAAGGTGCACAAAAAGAAATTGACGATATTCTTTTAACACGCTATGCTTGTTATTTAATAGCCCAAAATGGAGACAGCAGAAAAGAAGAAATATCTTTTGCACAAAATTATTTTGCAATTCAGACCAGAAGGTCTGAACTTATCGAACAACGATTACTTGAAAATGAACGGGTGAAAGCCCGTGAGAAACTAGGCCAAACCGAAAAAAAATTATCAGGCGTATTATACGAAAGAGGTATTGACGGAAAAGGGTTTGCCATTATTCGTTCTAAAGGAGACCAAGCACTTTTTCGTTTAAACACACAATCACTTAAAAAGAAAATGGGTGTTCCAACAACTCGTCCAGTTGCAGATTTTTTGCCTACCATAAGTATAAAAGCAAAAGACCTTGCAGCAGAAATGACAGGTTTAAATGTACAGAGTAAAGATTTGAATGGGCAAAACCCTATAGAAAAAGAACATATTGACAATAATCTTGCGGTAAGAAATATGCTTACTAAAAGAGGTATTGTTCCAGAAAACTTAGCTCCCGCAGAAGATGTGAAAAAATTACAACGAAAGCTAAATGCAGATGAAAAAAAGGTTTTAAAAGAGTCAAAAACTAAAAAGAAATAGGCTGATGGAAAATATAGAAGACACAAGCAACCCAATGGAAAACGTACAATCTCACGATTGGAACAAAGAAAGACTGGAACAATTAAAACAGTTGATGCCAGACCTTTTTACCAATGATGGCAAGCTGAACGTTAGCGAACTCAAAAAAGTAATTGACCCTAAAAGCGTAAACGAAACCGAACGTTACGAATTTAGATGGTTTGGCAAAAGCAATGCCAAGCGTGAAGCTTTTACACCTACTGATGCTACGCTTGTTTATGATGAAAATAGAAGTGTAAACCCTGCCGAAAGTGACAACTTAATAATTGAAGGAGAAAATTTAGCGGTATTGAAATTACTAAGCAATAGTTACCGTGAACAAGTAAAGTGCATTTACATAGACCCACCATACAATACAGGAAAAGACTTTGTGTATTCTGATAAATTTAACCAAGACAAAAAGGAATATTGGGAAGATGCTGAAATAACCGAAAATGGTTTTAAAATAGACACCAACGCAGAAACTGATGGGCGTTTTCATAGCAATTGGCTCAATATGATGTATAGCCGATTACTCATTTCTAAACAACTATTAAAAAAAGATGGAATAATTCTAATGTCTATTGATGATAATGAAGTACATCATTTACGTAAATTATGTGATGAAGTATTTGGGGAGGAAAATTTTGTTGGAATATTTTGCTGGAAAAATAAGTATGGTGCAGGAGCAAAAACGAAAGGATTCATTGAAGTTCACGAGTATATCCTATGTTATTCAAAAGAAATCATCAAAAATATTGAAGCTGATTTAACTAAAGAGCAAATTGCAGAGTATGACAAAAGGAAAGATGAGAAATACTCTACAAGAGGTGGTTATGTTACACAACCATTGATGACAAAAAGTATGGATGACCGTGAAAACTTAAAATATACTGTTGAATATAATAATGAAATTATTAAGCCACGCAAACAATGGGTGTGGGAAGAATCAAGGCTACTTGAAGCTATCAAAAATTATGAAGTTGTTTTTAAAAAGAAAAAAGACGGAGAATATAGTGTAAGGAATAAAGTGTATTTAAAAGATGAGAATGGAAATATTAGAAAAGGGAAACCCATAACTGTTCTAAATGGACCATTTAATCAAGATGGTACTAAAGAAGTTGAATCTTTAATTGGTGCAGGGATTTTTAGTTTTCCTAAACCAACAGCACTTTTAGAATATTTATTATCATTTACTGTAAAGTTTCACTACAATGTTGATGGCATTTCATCCCTTTCGGGGTTTTCTTTGAAGGCGTAGCCGAAAAAGAAAACCCCGAAAGGGTCAGATAAAAAAGTTGATTATTTTTGTTTTACCACAAATAAAAATAATTATGCAACAAATCTATCATTTCAATGCCACTACGAATATAAATATTCGTACCCAAATTCAAACCAATTCTGCTACAAATTCCGAATTGGCATCAAGGTTCAACGTTTCCAAACAAACTATTTCAAAATGGAAAAACAGGGATTTCGTCCAAGATGTTTCCTGTGCGCCCCATAACATTATATATGCTTTGACCGATTTGGAAAAAGCGCTTGCCATAAGTTTGAGGAGTTCCACGTGGCTACCCATTGATGAGGTCTGGGAATCTTTGTTGGAGGGTAACCCGGCAATTTCAAGAAGTTCTGTCTACCGTTGTTTTGTGAAGGAAAACATCAATAAAGTACCTCAGGAAAAGAGGGATATTGCCAAAAAATTCAAAGCCTACAAACCAGGGTACCTACATATAGATGTAACCTATTTGCCCAAATTCGAAGGGCAGTCATATTATTTATTTGTGGCAATAGATAGGGCCACCAGGACTATGTTCTATGAGGTCTATGAAAACAAAAAGGCTGAGAGCACAGAAGATTTCATGGACAAATGCCTGGATTTCTTTCCGGTCCATATCAGTCATATCTTAACCGATAATGGACTTGAATTCACCAACAGGCTTATTATGTCCAAAAAAGGAAAACTTTGTGACAAGCCTTCTAAAATGGATGTGAAATGCATGAAGAACAACATTGAACATAGGCTTACAAAACCAGCAACACCAAAAACGAACGGTATGGTGGAAAGAGCCAACGGAACGATTAAAAACAATACCATCCTAAAAATAAAATATCAAAACAAACAGCAGATGGGGAAGGATATGATGGAGTTCCTGTGCTACTATAATTTGTACAGGAGGCATGGTTCTTTGAGAAAAGAACTTAATGTGAAAACTCCTTTTCAAGCAGTTGAAAAATGGTACAAAATAGAACCTGAATTATTTAAAACAACACCCAATGAATTTAAAAATAAAATCCTAAGTTTACAATCTGATCTTAATCAACTTCCATCAACAACCTTGTGAAACTCGACAATTTACAATTAATGAACAAGAAAATAATGATGATATTTTTCTTGATTTTTTTGCAGGTTCAGGAGCTTTAGGGCAGGCAATATCATCCATAAATAAAGATGGTAAAAATCGTAAATATATTTTGGTTCAATTACCTGAACAAACAGATGAAAAAAGTAAAGCCTTCAAAGCCGGTTACAAAAAAATAAGCGACATCACTATTGAGCGTAACAAACGAGTAGTTGAAAAAATCATTAAAGCAAAGAAAGAAGCAACACCTGACTTGTTTAAAAAAGAGGAAAGCGAACAAGAGCAATTGAAAGGTTTAGGATTTAAAGTATTCAAACTTCAAAAATCGAATTTCCCAAGAGTAGAATACGCTCCAAATCCTGAATTGTCTGATGTAGAAAATATTGAACTGCTCAAAAAATACATCAAAGACAAAGAAGCTCAATTGGTTAATGCGTTTAACAAAGATGAATTAATAACCGAAATACTAATCAAAAACGGTTTCAAACTCAATTACACCCTAACTAAACAAGAGGAATTTAAGAAAAATGAAATTCTATTTGCCACAGATGGCGATAAAGAAACTCTAATCTGTTTAGATGTAATTATTGCAGACGAAACTGTAGTCCATTTTAAAACCCAAACAGATAAAAAACTAATTGTACTGGAACGTGCCTTAGACACCACCAAAAAATGGAATTTAAAACACGCTATGGGCGATAAGTTTAATGCTTTTTAAAAACCACGAATGGAAAAATATTCAAATAAAAGAGGGAATTCACCTATAACTTATTTTCAAATCGAAAATGATAGAATTATTGTATGGTTCAAAGAAGGAAAATCATATACCTATAGCCATTTGAAAGCTGGAAGACATCACGTTGAGCAGATGAAAACTTTAGCAAGAACTGGTAGCGGACTATCTGCCTATATCACTCAAAATGTAAGGTTTAAATATGACTAATCAATTAAACGAAAATATTATTACAATATATTTTGACAGTCCAAAACCATTTGAGGCATCCAATATAAAACCATTAAATGGTATTGCAGGTTTGTACTTTATTTTTACACAATCTATTGATATTCAATATCCTTTTGACAAGTCAAAGTTGTTGTATATCGGTATGAGTGAAAGGAAAACCAATAGTATAGGCAATCGTTTGTTGGGACATTTTGGTGGTAAATCAAAAAATTTAGGATTAACCAATTACCGAAAAGTTGAACCTCTATTATTTACCTACATCAATTTTGAAATGCTCAAAAATTCATGGCAGTTCCGAATTGAAGATTTGGAAAGTTATTTCATTTTGGATTTTGTGGAACAATATGGTGTTTACCCAATTTGCAATAACAAATCTGGTTTTGAAATTCAAAACAAAACACTCACTTCCAGTTTTAAAATTGATTGGAAATATTTTAAATAAACGATTATGGCAGAAAAAGTGAAATCTGGTAAAGAAATATTAGATGATTTTTTCAACGAAATTGACGAAATTGAAAATGTAGATGTCGATATAGCAAAAATGCTATCGGAACTATATCAAAATGATAAGTTGACAGATACTAATGTTAAAAATGAACTTCAAAAACTGAGAGATGAAGACAAGGATTAATAACATAACCATCAAAGGGATTAGAGGTGCGAAAGACAGTTTAGAATTACCGCTAAATGGAAAATCTATTTTGCTTTATGGCGACAATGGAACAGGTAAAAGCAGTATCTCTGATTCTATTGAATGGTTTTATACAAACCGAGTTTCACATTTATCAAGCAACAGCGAAATAGATTTAAAAGATGCTTTAAGAAATTCAACTCTTAATGCTGATGATATTTCTAAAGTAAACATCTCATTTGTTAAAGAACCTGATTTAGATTGCTCCAAAACGCTGTTCAATAAACGAGATAAATTAACTACAGATTTTTCAAATGCTTCTGATATTTTCAAGCAATATTTAGACAGCTCAAAAGAAGAAAACCTTTTATTGCGTTATCAATATCTTACAGACTTCATTGATACCACAAAAGGGGACAAATTAAAATATTTGTCTGATATAATAGGTTTTTCAGAGGTAACAAAGAAAAAAGAAGTCCTTAGAAAAAGTTACAGTTCCATAAAGACAGAAATCAAGAATCAAAATTTTGAAACGCTAATAAACAATGAAAAACAAAAACTAATTGAAAAATTAGGTGCTTCCATTAGTCAAGAAGAAAATCTAATTGAAAAGATAAATGAGAAAATAAAACCTCTCAAAACTGGTATTGAGGTTAAGGAAATGGAGGATATTAATAAAATTCTTGGTCACTTAAAAAATTCCACCAACAATAATTTAAATAAAGAATTAGCATTTTTAGAAAAAGCAAATACCGTTTTAAATACACTTAAAGCGGAGATTGATTTTATTGGTTCTGAATATGTGCAATATTATGATGAATTTGAAGTGATTGCCAATGATGTTGAGAGCATTATGCAAACCTTTTTAGGAGAATTACTAAAAACAGGAGATACCGTTTTATCAAAAAAGTATCATAAAGAAGCAAGTTGTCCGCTTTGTTTACAACCAAAAAATGTAGAAGAACTCCGTACAGAAATTGCAAGTAGGTTAAAAGCCATTGAAGAATCTTCTAAGAAAAAAGCATCTTTTGATAAAGCTAAGCAGTTAGTAAACACAATAACCGTAGAGCGAATAAAAAGACTTGATACGGTTCTTTCGGAAAGCTTAATTACAGCAGATGAAAGCAAACTAATTAAAACGGGATTTGTAGGTTTAAAAGGAAAAATTGCTGAATATCAAAAATCGAGTTTAGAGCGAGTAACTTCAGGAAACAAAATACCTAAAGCTGAAACAATTAAATTATCAGCAACCGATTTTGACTTTCAAAATGGAATAGCAACAAGAATTAAGCAAATACAAGAAATTTTTAAAAAGGATAATTCCGCAGTTCTTTACTCAAATATTTCTGCTTCCAAAGACGCATTTCTAAAAATAAAGCAATTTGAAAAGCAGAAAGTGAAACTTGAAAAACAACGTAAGACTTTAGAGATTATTTACAATGAATTTGTAAAAAGGCAAAAGGAAGGACTTGAAAATTTCATATCAGCTTTCTCTGGTAAAATAAATGAATATTACCAAGATATGAATCCTGATGAGCCTTTTCAAGACATTGCAATTGAAACTATTGGAGAAGAAGACGAATTAATAGGAATAACAATAAAATACAAATACAATGGAAATTGGGTTTCTCCTCCTCAAAAATATTTTAGTGAATCACATTTGAACTGTTTTGGATTATCATTCTTCTTGGCTTCTGTAAATGCCTTTAACAAAAAGAATGAATTTATTGTTCTTGATGATGTTATTTCAAGTTTTGATTCGAACCACAGAAAAAGATTTGCAGAACTTATTTTTGAAAAATTCTCAAAATATCAAATCATATTACTTACTCACGAAGAAGATTGGTTCACAAATATTGTTAGCCCTTTAGCAAAAAATAAAAATTGGCTAATAAACGAGATTAAATGGACGGAAGATAAAGGAACATACCTTGAAGAAGAACCAAGCGAATTAAAAGAAAGAATTGAAAAGAATTTAGCAGAAAGCAATGTCGCAGATTTGGGAAACCCTATTCGTAGATACTTAGAATTTTCACTAAAAGAAATAGCATTTAACATTGAAGCTAAAGTATCTT
Organism: Gillisia sp. JM1; assembly: GCF_000424645.1. Classification (NCBI taxonomy): domain Bacteria; kingdom Pseudomonadati; phylum Bacteroidota; class Flavobacteriia; order Flavobacteriales; family Flavobacteriaceae; genus Gillisia; species Gillisia sp. JM1. The sequence continues at coordinate 4,652 of NZ_KE384218.1, read as the reverse complement.
TTAATTACAATGGAACAAATGAGCATAGAATGCCACACGAGTTAATAATTCGTATCAAATCTGAAATAAAAGTATGTAGCCCTGAGTTAAAAAATCAATTCACTTTGATTGACAAGATATTAGCTTCTCCCATCTTGAATAGCTTATCACACGCAAGTACATTCAATCCAAAAGCTGGTGATTTAAAAGCTTTCTGGGCTGATATACTTGAATTAGAAAAAATATTTATCTGCGAACAATCGGATTGTAAAAGACCAATGGTTTCTTTAAAGAATTATGATACTGTTGCGAAAAAAATAAGATGTGGTTGCGACCATACAAAATATGACTGGAAAAAATAAATGCCAACGCTAAAAGCCATTTCTATATTCAATTGTTTTAAAAGAAGTCTAGAATTAGTCGAATAAAATATTTGCTATAATTTGTTTTTAAACAAGTAATCTACAAACTGTATCTCACTGCTATTATAAAATTTATGCCCGCAGATGATATCCCGGAGGAATAGGTTCTATATAACTGATCTGTTATGTTTTCTATAGATGCTGTAGTGCTCCAATGGTCAGAAAACCGATAATTCGCAGTGATATTTAAAGTATACCAATCTGCAAAATATGGATTACCGTTATTATCTACTGCATATAAATAAGCTTTTCCCTGTTCCGAAGGAGCCAGCTCATCAAAATCCAAGCGTCCGTTATATTCTGAAAAAAGATCCAATTTCAACTTATCTTTTGTCCAAACCAAATGTGTATTTCCATAAATTGGAGCCGCATGTCTAAGCGGTGCTTTACTTCCATCATCCTGTTCCTCTTTTCCTTTGGTAATTGTAAGCTGAGAACGTAGTTTTAAATTGGTTGAAAGTCTTGCTTCCAATCCGCCCTCAAAACCATAAACATACGCACTTGCAGCATTTTGCATTGCTTGTACTCTACTTGGTTCTCCTTGATATTCTACAGTGGTTGTACCCTCAAGATCATAATCCCTACGCACTAAAGCATCATCCAAGTACGTATAAAAGCCAGCCAAGTCTAAAGTGATAATTTTAAACACTTTCCATTTCACTCCAAGCTCTCCATTATAGGCATATTCCGGTTTTAAGTGCGGATTAGGAATTACCACTGCACCGGGTTCAGAATCGAAAATTTTTCCAATATCATCTATATTGGGAGCTCGAAAACCAGTAGAGAAATTTAATTTCCATTCTGTATTTCCATTTTGGCGCCAGCTTAGACCCGCGCTTCCTGTTAGCGCACCCGTATTAATATTTGCGTTATCAAATGGAAAATCATGCACTAAAGCTGGAAAATCTGCTTTAATAATTATATGATTATAACGCAAACCAGATTGAATATTTAAATCTTCATTTAGCTTCCAATTATAACTGGAATATGCCGCCAGCGATTGCCATGTTGAACCATCTGGATATCTGGATGGATTGCCACCTTCAGCATTAGTAAGAATATTTCTGGTTTTTCCTGTGGAATTAACCTCATCTAGAACATACTCTACCCCATAAAAGAGTTTATTATCACCAAAATTCTTTTCAAAATCTAAATTAGCGGAATAGGCATCGACATTTTCGGTATTTATGTAAAGCGTTTCATCATCAAATTTCCTGTCGAATCTGCTTTCTTCAAAATTCTGATAAGCAGCAGTAAATTGAAGCTTATCATACACTTTTCCATTTCCCTTTTTATTGATACTGAAGTTCCCCGAAAACCACTTTTGAGGACCATAATACCATTCTCCATATCTTAAATTTCCATCTCTCTTTTGCACCAAACGATCGTATCTGGAATAATTAGAAGTTTCAGAATAAATTAATCCTAAACTAAAATCCCAAGTTTTATTAGGCATAAAAGCTACTTTTTGAAGCAGATTGATCTGATCGTATCCAGTGGGAACCTGAACTTTTGGGTCTTTATTTACTACAATTCTATCTTCTCCATTAATTCGGGTCACATATTCAGGTCTTAAAAATTCTTCAGGGCCGTTACTTCCTATTTTAAGATTTCCAAAATCTGAATAAGAAACACTGCTTAAAAAAGCCCATTTTTCAAGACCTATATTAAAGTCGGCATGAGCGGTTTTTTCGTCATTTGCAGTAGCGTATCTGGTGTACGCATTCGCATTAAAAGAAGTGCCGCCATTTAAGGAATAAGAAGGTTTCAAGGTGTAAAAATTCATCACCCCTCCAATAGCATCGCTTCCATAGACCACCGATCCCGGGCCTAATATAACCTCAGCTCTTTCCACAGCAAGTGGATCTATAGAAATAATATTTTGAACATTACCACTTCTAAAAATAGCAGTATTCATTCGAACTCCGTCTACGGCAATTAATAAGCGATTGGTAGAAAACCCTCTAATCATGGGGCTTCCACCGCCAAGCTGGCTTTTTTGAACATACACACTCCCAGTACTTTCTAAAAGATCTGCGGAAGTTTGTGAATTTGAAAAAGCTATTTCTTCTGAAGTTATACTTACAATTCGTTGCGGAATATCTTTTTTGTCCTGCTCAAATTTAGCTACTGAAAGCACCACTTCTTGTAACATATTTTCATCTTCCACTAAAAAAACCTCATAATTCCTACCTATTTCCGACTTTAACATTCGCTTCTCCAAATGTGAAATATGCTGAAAGATCAACTTTTCATCTATAGAAAATAAAGAGATATTAGCCTCTCCTTTCAAATTGGAAAGTACACTTTTGGACTTATTGAGATTATAGATAGCAACATTTCCAATTGGATTCTTGGTTACTTGATCTAAAATTGTGATCTCTTGGGCTTGAAATGATAATGTAAAAAATAGCAGCGAAAATAAGCTAGTATAAATTGATCGCATTTAATTGAAGATTTCGTGTAGGATAGTAAGCGACTTCGGCTTTTTAAAGGATTCTATATGTAACATATAATAGTTAAGCAATAATTCTAAAAGCTCAGCTCGGTTAGATTTTGTTAGCTTTATTTCATTTAATGCCTCAAAATTTGTGCCCAATAGCAACTTTAAGTTTTCTAAAACTGCGCCACTTACACAATATCCATTTATTTTAGAATGCTGAAAAACACCGTCCATTAAGTTAAAATATGGAAGTTCTATTTCTGAATCTTCAGGGTAAAAACCTAGATATTGGGTTAACTTGAGAAGAAATAAAAGATGGAAATTTGCTATGTCTGAATGGGTATCCAGCCAATTTATAGCTCCTTCTAAATAATCATACAATTCTTCATTTTCTTCTTCTTCATGAATTGTATTCTTAAGCATTTCAGAAAGGAACATCACCATAGTAGATTTAACCACCTCGGTATGTAGCGTTTGATAATGAACCAGGATCTTGGCGTCCTGCAAATATTCCAGACTACCTTTATTCTTATGGTTTGCTACCAAATCTAACTGAGTTAATGGCTGAAATAAGGAGGTTTTGAATTTCCCTTTTCGGGATTTTAAGATCCCCCGCAACATATATGTTTTAAGTCCCGATTTTTGCGTGTAACATTTCACGATCAAATCGGCCTCTGCATATTTTAAGGCACTTATTACAATTGCGTTGGTATTAACTACCATGACTGAAATTTTGCGGAAAGATAATTAAAAAAGCCGCTAATAGCGGCTTTCGTAATTCTATAATATAAATGAAATTATACTACTCCCTGCGCAAGCATAGCATCTGCTACCTTTACGAAACCAGCGATATTTGCTCCTTTCACGTAGTCTACATTTCCTGTACCATCACTTCCATACTCTACACAGGCATCATGAATATCTTTCATAATTGCATGAAGCTTTTTATCTACTTCTTCTGCAGTCCAGTTATATCTCATAGAGTTTTGAGACATTTCAAGACCAGATGTTGCTACACCACCTGCATTAGATGCTTTTCCTGGAGAAAATAAAATGTTCGCTTTCTGGAATACCTCTATAGCTTCAGGAGTTGTTGGCATGTTAGCACCTTCTCCAACCAGTTTACAGCCGTTTTTCACCAATTGCTTAGCATCATCTTCGTGTAACTCATTTTGAGTAGCGCATGGCAATGCAATATCACATTTTGTACCCCAAGGAGTTTGTCCTTCAAAATATTTAGAGCTTTTAAACTTATCAGCATATTCAGAAATTCTTCCACGCCTTTCGTTTTTAAGCTCCATTATAAATGCTAATTTTTCAGCATCTATACCAGCTTCATCTAGGATATATCCTCCAGAATCAGACATAGTGATCACTTTTGCTCCAAGTTGTGTTGCTTTCTCTGCAGCGTACTGCGCAACATTACCAGAACCTGATACCACTACCGTTTTCCCTTCTAACTTATCTCCTTTTAATGCCAACATGTTTTGTGCGAAATAAACATTCCCGTAACCTGTTGCTTCTGGACGAATCAAAGATCCACCGTAAGAACGACCTTTCCCGGTAAGTATACCAGTAAATTCATTTCTAATACGCTTATATTGTCCAAACAAGAATCCAATCTCACGACCACCAACTCCTATATCTCCAGCAGGTACATCTGTATCTGCTCCAATATGGCGTTGTAATTCGGTCATAAAGCTTTGGCAGAACTTCATTACTTCATTGTCAGACTTCCCTTTTGGGTCAAAATCTGATCCTCCTTTACCACCACCCATAGGCAATGTGGTTAAGCTATTTTTGAATAC